>NZ_JACBZS010000001.1:2096389-2795185 GCF_013408305.1 Naumannella cuiyingiana
ATGGAGTTCGACGACGGGATGGCGATCGCACGCACCGCCGCCCCGGAGTTCACCTGGGATCGGCCGCTGGCCGAGTCGGCGCCGCGGACCCGCTATCACGTGACGGTGATCGCGGTGAAGCCCGCGCACGGCGACATCGAGTACGCCGTGCCGGACACGATCATCCGTCGCGGTGACGACATCCTGGTGGCCGGGATGGCCGCCGACGTGAAGAACTTCGCCCTGCTGCGCTGAGTGCGCCCGCCCGCCGGCGATGATCAGTGCGCGCCGATCGCTGCATTCTGCGCAGTGATCGGTACGCCCGCGCCCGGCTCGGCGTACAAATCGATCAATACCGGCGTTGCAGGAACCTGACTGGCAGGAATCGTCCTAGTTGATCTTCTGACCGCGGGGATGATCCGTTGTTGACTGACGCCCAGCCAACTGAACCCCCCATCAGGAGGAAACATGAAGGGCAGGATGAAGGCAGTGTTCGTCGGTGCGGCCGCCGTCGCCAGTTCGCTGGCGCTCGCCGCTCCGATCGCGCAGGCCGAGGACACCGATGTCCCCACGTTCCGCGAGTTCCGGGCGAGCACCTACCAGGACGTCGACGGCGCTTATGTCGTGAACGGCGACGAGTCCATCCGCAACCTCGGCGAGCTGAAGCGCTACTACGACCGGATGGTCGCCGAGGGCGAGGGTGGCGAGCCGGGTGACCTGGTGATCAACACCGTCAACGGCGTGGACGACAAGTGGAGCAGCACGCAGGTCGGCAACCTGACCTACTGCGTCAGCGACCGCTTCGGGACCAACAAGTCGAAGGCAGTCGCCGCCGCCGCAGCCGGCGCAGCGATGTGGGAGAACGCCTCCTCCGCGATCGACTTCCGCTACGTCTCATCCCAGGACGGCAACTGCACCACCGCGAACTCCAACGTGGTGTTCTCGATCGAGCCGGTGCAGACCAACCAGTACCTGGCCCGGGCGTTCTTCCCCAGCTCGCCGAAGTCGCAGCGCAACGTGCTGGTCGCGTCCGACACCTTCCGCTCCACCGTGCCCTCGCCGGGCAACATCCTCGGCCACGAGTTCGGCCACATCCTCGGCTTCCGGCACGAGCACACCCGCCCGGAGTCCGGCGTGTGCTTCGAGGACAACAACTGGCGCCCGCTGACGCCGTACGACTCGGACTCGGTGATGCACTACCCGCAGTGCAACGGCACCAGCAACACCTTGTCGTTCACCAGCCTCGACGGCCAGGGCGTGCGCGCGGTCTACGGTTCCTGAGCAGCTCACCGCACGAACCGGCGGGCCCGGCCACCTGGTGGCCGGGCCCGCCGGCGTTCGGCTCACCGCTCCGTGGCGTCGGTCGGCTCGCCTACGCTGGGCGCCGTGGCGCAGCGGTGGAGTGTGGACCGGGTGGTCGCCGCCGCGCCGGATTCCGCCTCCGAGGTCGCCGGTCGACGGCTCGCCAGCCCGGGACCTTGGCAGGGCGTGGGCGTGGACGAGGACCTGCTCTGGGGTGAGTGCCGCGGCTCCGGGCGTACCCCGTATCGGGTGAGCGTGGACACCGCCGGGCCGCGCTACAAGTGCAGTTGCCCGTCGCGGAAGTTCCCCTGCAAGCACGCGCTCGGGCTGTTGTTCCTGTGGGCGCAGGGTCAGGTGAATCCCGACGGATCGGTACGCCCGCCCGCCGGCGCGGGATTCGCCGAACGAGCCACGGGCCCGGAAGCCGAGGCGTCCGGGCGTACCCCGGAACAACTCGCCGCGGCCCGGCAGCGCGCCGAGCGCCGCGCCGACCGCGTCACCGGCGGGCTGATCGAGCTCGACCGCTGGCTCGCCGACCAGATTCGCGGCGGACTGGCCCGCGCGGCGACCGACCCCTATGGCTGGGCCGAACCCGTCGCCGCGCGGATGATCGACGCCCAGGCCAGCGGCGTCGCCAACTGGCTGCGCCGGCTGCCCGGGGTGATCGCCTCCGGCCCCGGCTGGCCCGAGCGCCTGCTCGGCGAGCTGGCCGGTCTGCACCTGCTGGCCCGCGCTTGGGCCCGGATCGACGAGCTGCCCGACGATCTCGCCGCCACCGTCCGCGCCCGGATCGGGTTCACCGTGCCGCGCGCCGACGTGCTCGCCACCGAGCCGGTCCGCGATCGCTGGGTCGCGCTCGGCGTGCGCGATCTCGAGGAGGAACAGGTCTCCACCCGCCGGGTCTGGCTGCGCGGCCAGCGCACCGATCGCTGGGCAGTGGTGCTGCTGTTCTCCGCCAACGGCGCCCCGTGGGAGATGCCGCTGCTGCCCGGCACCGCGCTCGACGCCGACCTGCACTTCTATCCGGGCCGACCGCCGCTGCGGGCGCTGCTCGGCGAATCGCACGGCAGCGCCGAGCCGGTGCAGGGCTGGCGGATCGGCGGCGACGACGCGGCCGGCGCCGCCCGCGCCTACGCCGACGCGCTTGCCGCCGACCCGTGGACCCGGCAGCACCCGGCGCTGGTCACCGGCCTGGTCGGCGTCGAGGATCGCCGCTTCGCGCTCGTGGACGAGACCGGGGCGGCGGTGCCGCTGACCGGGCCGGAGGAGGTGCTGTGGCGGCTGCTGGCGCTCGCGCCCGGCGTCGGGGTCACGCTCTTCGGCGAATGGTCCGATGCGGGGCTGGCGCCGGGCAGCATCGTCGACGGCCGGGTGCGTCCGCTGTGACGGGCGGCACCGTGACGGGGTACGCCGACCTGGCCGCCGCGGCGACGCTGGGTGTCGCCGCCCGCGATCCGGGTCTGGACGACCTTCCCGAGGAGGTACGCCCCGGCACCGGCGAGGTGGCCGAGCGGCTGCTCGATGCCGCGGCGATGTTGGACACCGCGCGCAGGGCGGCGCCGGTGATCGCGCGGGTGACGCCGCCGGCACCGCCCGCGGCCGAGACGCGGCCGGTGATTCCGCCCGCCGCCGATCAGGTCCTGCAGCGGGTCGCCGACGACCGCGGCCTGCTGCTGATCGCGCTCGCGGCCGTGGCCCGCAGCGGGCGCGTGCTGCCCTCGGTGCGCGTACCGGACCTGCTGGAGCGGGCGCGGACGCCGCGCGCCGGGGCGCCGGATGCCGAGCTCGCCGCGGCGCTCGAACCGGTCCTCGGCGAGGGCGGTCGGTGGCTGGCCCGGCAGCATCCGGACTGGCGCCGGCTCGTCGCGCCGCTCGCCGACGGGTGGCCCGCCGGCGCCCAGCCGGCCGAGGCGCTGGCCTGGTTCGCCCGTCGCCGAGCAGCGGAACCCGCCGCGGCCCGCGAACTGCTGGCGACCAGCCTGGCGGACTTCTCGCCGCGGCACCGCGCCGGCCTGATCGACGCGCTCGCCGACGGGCTGGGGCCGGGCGATCGCGAGCTGGTGCAGGCCGCCGCGCAGGACCGCAGCCGGGCCGTCGCCGAGGGCGCGCGCGAGCTGCTCGCCCGGCTCGAACCCGGCCATGCCGAGCGCGCGGCCGCGGCGGCCCGCGCGGAACTGGCCGCCGAGACGCCGCGGGCCAACACGCTGCCCGAGACCTGGCGGCTGTGGCGCTTCCTGCCCGAGGACGAGCGCGCCGACCGGGTGCTCCGGGCGCTCGCCACGCTGCCGGCGGCCCAGGCGCTGGAGGCGCTCGCCGACTGGCCCGCGTGGTGGCCGGGCGACCTGTCCCGCCGGGTCGCGGCCTGGCTCGCCGAGCGCTCCCGCGGCAGCCGGCCGGTGCCCGCCGCGGCCTGGGAGTTGTGGGCGCTGCGGCTGCCGGGCGAGGACATCGGCCAAGCGGCCGATTTCGCCCGCGGCCAGTCCTTCGACGCGCCCGGGCCGGCCGGCCGCAGCGCGTGGGGTCGCGCCGCCGAGCGGCTCACCCTGCGCGGCACGATCGAGCGCCAGCTCGCGCGGCCCGATCCCACGACATCGTTCGAGCAACCCCAGCCACCCGGAGGGAACCCGTGACCGACATCCTGCGGCCGCATGCCGAGCAGGCCTACGCCGACGAGCTCGCCGCCCTCGCCGGCGCCGACGACCGGGAACGGCCCGCCGGGTGGCGGCTGTCCCCGTGGGCGGTGGTCGACTACCTGATGGGCACCGAGCTGGCCGACGGCACGGTGATCACGCCCAAGTACGTCGGCTCGCGCCGGCTGATGGAGATCGCCGTGGCGACCCTCGCCACCGACCGCGCGCTGCTGCTGCTCGGCGTACCGGGCACCGCCAAGTCCTGGGTGTCCGAACACCTGGCCGCCGCGATCAGCGGCGACTCGACCCTGCTGGTGCAGGGCACGGCGGGCACCGCGGAGGAGGCGATCCGCTACGGCTGGAACTATGCGCGGCTGCTCGCCGAGGGCCCGACCGAGCAGGCGATGGTCGCCTCGCCGATCATGACGGGGATGCGCGAGGGGAGGCTGGCGCGGGTGGAGGAACTGACCCGGATCCCGTCCGATGTGCAGGACGCGCTGATCACCGTGCTCAGCGAGAAGACGCTGCCCGTGCCCGAGCTGGGCACCGAGGTCCAGGCGGTACAGGGATTCAACGTGATCGCCACCGCCAACGACCGCGACCGCGGCGTGAACGAGCTGTCCTCCGCGCTGCGCCGCCGGTTCAACACCGTCGTGTTGCCGCTCCCGTCCGATGCCGAGTCCGAGGTGGGCATCGTGGCGCGCCGGGTGACCGATCTCGGCCGGACGCTGGACCTGCCGCAGACCGATGCCAGCGAGGAGATCGCCCGCGTGGTGACGGTCTTCCGCGAGCTGCGCGGCGGCCTGACCGAGGACGGCCGGACCAGCCTGAAGGTGCCGTCGGGCGGGCTGTCCACCGCCGAGGCGATCTCGGTGATCACCAACGGCCTCGCGCTGGCCGCGCACTTCGGCGACGGTCGGCTGGGCCCGGCCGATGTCGCGGGCGGCATCGTCGGCGCGGTGATCAAGGACCCGGTCGCCGATGCGGTGGCCTGGTCGGAATACCTGGAGACGGTGGTCAGGGACCGTCAGGGCTGGAAGGACTTCTACTGGGCCTGCCGCGAGGTGGGCTGATGGCCGAGTCCGGTCCGCGGATCCGGGTCCTGGGGGTACGCCACCACGGGCCCGGGTCCGCGCGCGCCGTGCGGGCCGCCCTGGCGGAGCTGCAGCCCCGGGTGGTGCTGATCGAGGGCCCGCCGGAGGCCGATGCGCTGGTCCGGTTCGTCGCCGATGAGGAGCTGCGGCCGCCGGTGGCGCTGCTCGGCTACCGCAATGACGACCCGTCGAAGGCGGCGTTCTGGCCGCTGGCGGTCTTCTCCCCGGAGTGGCAGGCCCTGTCCTGGGCGGTCCGCAACGGCGCCGGTGTGCGGTTCATGGACCTGCCCGCCGCGAACGTGCTGGCCGATCCCGCGCCGGGACCGGAAGCGTTGCCCGTTGATGATCAACCCGGTGATGATCAACCCGGTGATGATCATGGTGTGGATGATCATCGGCGCAGCGGTTGGCGTACCGACCCGATCGCGGTGCTCGCCCGGGCCGGCGGCTACGACGATCCCGAACGCTGGTGGGACGACGTGATCGAGTCCCGCGCCGACGGCGACCCGTTCGATGCGGTGGCCGAGGCGATGGCCGCGGTCCGGGAGGCAGCGCCACCGGAGCGCGATCCCGAGGACCAGCTCACCGAGGACCGCCGCGAGGCGCACATGCGCAAGATGTTGCGTGCGGTGATCAAGGAGGGACACGACCCGATCGCGGTGGTCTGCGGGGCCTGGCACGCGCCGGCGCTGAGCGGGAAGCTGCCGCCGGCCACCCGCGACAACCAACTGCTGCGCGGGATGCCGAAGGCCAAGGTCACGTTGGCCTGGGTGCCGTGGACCCATTCGCGCCTCGGCCTGTACTCCGGTTACGGCGCCGGGGTGGAGTCGCCGGGCTGGTACCACCACCTGTTCACCGCCCCCGACCGGGTCGTTGAGCGGTGGATGACCCGCGCGGCCGGCGTACTGCGTGATCATGACCTGCCCACCTCCAGCGCGCACGTGATCGAGGCGGTACGCCTGGCCGACTCGCTCGCCGCCCTGCGCGGCCGGCCGCTGGCGGGGCTCGCCGAGGTCGGCGACGCGGTCCGCTCGGTGCTCTGCGAGGGCAGCGAGGTGGCGGCCGGGATCGTGCTTCGCGAGGCGGTGATCGGCGAACAGCTCGGAACGGTGCCCGACGGGGCGCCGACGGTGCCGCTGGAGGCCGATTTCCGGGCCGCCGCGCGCGCCGCCCGGCTGAAGCCGGCCGCGGAGGAGCGCGAGATCGTGCTCGACCTGCGCGGCGACCTCGACCGGCGCCGCTCGGTGCTGCTGCACCGCCTGGTGGTGCTCGGCATCGACTGGGGCGAGCCGATCGCGACCGGGGGCCTCGGCACCTTCAAGGAGGGTTGGCTGATCGCCTGGCGGCCCGAGCTGTCCGTACGGCTGGTCGAGGCGTCGCTGTGGGGGACGACCGTGGCCGGCGCGGCCGGTGCGCGGCTGCTGCGGCGGACCGACACCCTCGCGTCGATCACCGGCGCCATCGCGGCGGCGCTGACGGCCGAGCTGCCCGAGGTGTTGCCGCCCCTGCTGCGCGAGCTGGACGCGCGCGCCGCGCGGACCAACGACGTGGCCGACCTGCTGGACGCGGTGGTCCCCCTCGCCGAGGCGCAGCGCTACGGGACGGTCCGCGGCACCGACACCGCCGAGCTGGCGCGGGTGGCGCGCGCGCTGCTGTCGCGGGCGTGCGCGGGCCTGGGCGCCGCGCTCGCCGGCCTGGCCGAGGACGCGGCCGCCGACGCCCGGGAACGTATCGACCGGGTGCATCGCGTCGTCGCGCTGCTGCCCGGCGCGGACGTCGAGTGGTACGCCGCCCTGGCCGCCCTGCTCGGCCGCGCCGACCTGCCCGCCGGGATCGCGGGGCGGGTGGTGCGGATGCTGCTGGACGGCGGGCGGATCGACGGCGAGGAGGCGGCGAGGCGGCTGCACGCGGCGCTGTCGATCGGTACGCCGGCGGCCGAGAAGGCGTTGTGGGCCGAGGGTTTCCTGGCCGGCGGGCCGCTGCTGCTGATCCACGACGAGCGGCTGTTGCGGGTGCTGGATGCGTGGCTGGCCGAGCTGGGCGAGGACGACTTCGTCGAGACCCTGCCGATGCTTCGGCGTACCTTCGGGCGGTTCGCGCCGGCCGAGCGGCGCGAGCTGAACCGCGTCGCGGACCGGCTGGCCGAGCCGGCCGCGGCCCGCGCCGACACGGAGGTCGATCCTGATCACGCCGGAGGCGTGTTGGCAACGGTGAAGATGATCATCGGGGGTGGACCGTGAGCGACGCCGATGCCGAGCGGCGGCGCCGCTGGCGACTGGTGACCGGGGGCGACGGTGAGCTGGCGGGCGCCGACGGCGGGCTCGACGCCGCGCTCGGGCAGCTCTACGACGCGCGTGAGCCGGTGGAGGCGGGTCAGCGGCGCCAGGCCGGTCTGGGGTCGTCGGCACCGCGGGTCGCGCGCTGGCTGGGCGACATCCGCGGCTACTTCCCGAACACCGTCGTGCAGGTGCTGCAACGCGATGCGATCGAGCGGTTGAACCTGCGCCGGCTGCTGCTGGAGCCCGAGATGCTGGACTCGATCACGCCCGACGTGAACCTGGTCGCCACGCTGGTCTCGCTGTCGGACGCGCTGCCGGAGGAGTCGCGGGCGACCGCGCGGCAGGTGGTACGCCGGGTCGTCGAGGAGGTGGAGAAGCGGCTCGGGGAGCGGACCCGGGCGGCGGTACGCGGCTCGCTGGACCGCTCCTCGCGTACCAGGCGGCCGCGGCACGCCGACATCGACTGGAATCGCACAGTCCGGGCGAACCTGCGCCACTACCAGCCGGAGCACGCGACGATCATCCCCGAGCGGTTGATCGGCTACGGGCGGCGCTCGCTCGCGGTGCAGCGGGAGGTGGTGTTGGCCATCGACCAGTCGGGATCGATGGCCGAATCGGTCGTCCATGCGTCGATCCTCGGCTCCGTGCTCGCCTCGATCCGCTCGGTGCGGACCTCGGTGGTCGCCTTCGACACCGAGATCGTCGACCTGACCGAGCTGCTGGACGATCCGGTGGACGTGCTGTTCGGTACCCAGCTCGGCGGCGGCACGGACATCAACCGCGCCGTCGCGTACTGCTCGGAGTTGATCACCAACCCGCGCGGCGCGATCTTCGTGCTGATCAGCGATCTGTTCGAGGGCGGCAACGAGGCCGAGTTGCTGGCCCGGATGCGCGAGCTGCGGGATTCGGGCGTGCAGTGCGTGGCCCTGCTGGCGCTCGCGGATTCCGGCGCGCCCGCCTATGATCATGATCTCGCCGCGGAACTGGCCGCGCTCGGCGTACCGGCATTCGCGTGTACGCCCGACGCCTTCCCCGATCTGCTCGCCGCGGCCATCCGTGGCGCCGATCTGACCGGCTGGGCCGACCGCTACCGCGCCGACCGTCGGGGCTGATCGACCGCTCGGTCACCCCAACCCGGTGAGCCGTGTCGGCGACGAGACGCCACACGGGGATCGGTTGCCGCGATAATGCTGGACGTGGACAAGTTGCTACTGGGCGTCGACATGGGCACGGCGAGCACCAAGGGGGTGCTCACCACTCCCGACGGCGAGATCGTGGCGACGGCGTCCCGGCGGCACGCGATGCAGCTCCCGCGGCCCGGCTGGGCCGAGGTCGATGCGGAGACCGTCTGGTGGGGTGATCTGGTCGAGGTGTGCCGCGAGCTCGTCGCCGGCGTCGACCCGGCCCGGATCGCCGGCATGTGTGTCTCGGGCGTCGGGCCGTGTCTGCTGCTGACCGATGCCGACGATCGCCCGGTCCGGCCGGCGATCCTCTACGGCATCGACATGCGCGCGACCGCCGAGATCGAGGAACTGACCGAGCGGTTCGGTGCCGACGCGATCGTCGAGCGTGCCGGCAAGGCGCTCAGCACCCAGGCCGTCGGGCCCAAGATCGCCTGGGTCGCGCGGCACGAGCCGGAGACGTTCGCCCGGGCCCGGCGCTGGTACAACTCCTCCAGTTGGGCCGCGGCCAGGCTGACCGGCGCCTACGTGCTCGATCACCACACCGCCAGCCAGAACGATCCGCTCTACGACCTGGCCGCGCACGCCTGGGCCGACGACTGGTCCGCAGAGATCATCGGCCACCTGACCCCGCCGCGACTGGTCTGGCCGCACGAGGTCGTCGGCACGGTCACCGACGAGGCGGCGCGGGCGACCGGGGTTCCCGCCGGCGTGCCCGTCTCCGCCGGGACCATCGACGCCTGGTCCGAGGCGTTCTCGGTGGGGGTACGCCATCCCGGCGACCTGATGTTGATGTACGGCTCGACGATGTTCTTCGTGCAGGTGCTGCCCGAACGATCGGTGCACCCGATGTTGTGGACGACCGCTGGCGTGGACCCGGGCCAGTACACCCTGGCCGCGGGCATGGCCACCTCCGGCTCGCTCACCGGCTGGCTTGCCGAGCTGACCGGTGGCGTGCCGTTCGAGCAGCTCGTCGCGGAGGCGGCCGCCGTACCGCCCGGCGCCGACGGATTGATCATGCTCCCCTACTTCGCGGGCGAGCGGACGCCGATCTTCGACTCCCGTGCCCGCGGGGTGATCGCGGGGCTCACCCTGCGGCACACCCGCGGACATCTCTTTCGCGCCGCCTACGAGGGGATCGCCTACGGGATCCGTCAGATCGTCGACTTCCTCGACGACCCGGTGCGCCCGATCGGGCGGCTGGTCGCCGTCGGCGGAGGCACCCAGGGCGGGCTGTGGACGCAGATCGTCAGCGATGTGCTCGGCCGGCCGCAGGAGCTTCCGGAGCAGACGATCGGCGCGAGCTATGGCGACGCGCTGCTGGCGGCTATCGGGACGCAGATCGTGCCGCCGGAGACCGACTGGACCCGGATCGGCTCGCTGATCGAACCCGATCCGGCCAATCGGGAGACCTATGCCGAGCTGTTCGACATCTACACCGAGCTCTATCCCGCGACCCGCGACCTGGTGCACGTGTTGGCCCGCCACCAGGAGTCGGCCTTCGACGACTGATCGGCGACGTCAGTCCGGTTCGGGGCACGAGCCGAGCAGCGCATTGGCGGTGTCGACGTCGGTGACGAGGGTGTTGAAATAACCCGCCCGGGCCGCCGCCCGGATGCTGGTGATCTTGTTCTCGCCGATCGCGATGGCGATGGTGTGCTGGATCTTGGTCAACGCCGCCAGGTCCATCGCGATCAGTCGATCCGAACCGGGGAAGGGGATCGGGGTGCCTTGGGAGTCGTAGGGGCGTACGCAGATGTCACCGACGGCATTGCGCAGGGTGACGGGATCGGTCGGCAGCACCGAGGGCAGCGAGGTGCGCGTCAGCGGCGGCGCCCCGACGCCCAACAATGCGCACTTGGCCGTCTTCCACAGCCGGAGCACCTGGCGTACCTGCGGGTCCTTGATCAACCATTCCCGTAGCTCCGGGCCGGGCAGCGCGGGCGCGTGCAGCAGCACCGGTGTGCCGCCGATCTTGACCGCGACCCGTCGCGTGATCTCGTTGGTCTGGTAGGAGGAGTCGATCTCGTTCTGGCCGCCGACGGTGGGTGCGACGAGTACGCCCGGCAGGTTCGGCAGGGCCTCCTGGGAGACGCCGTGGACGGTCGAGCCGGAGGAGACGAGCAGGGCGTCGCCGCGACCGAGGCCGGCATCGCGCAGCGCCTCCCCGACGGCGCCGGCGAGTACGCGGCCCGCGGGCAGGCCCTTGCCGGGCGGGGTGATCCGGACCGAGCGGATGCCGAGGCAGCGGGTCAGCTCGCGGGCGAGCGCGCTGAGGCCGGTGGCACTCGGCTTGCGGATCTCGATGTGCACGATGCCGGCCTCCCTGGCCTCGGCCAGCAGGCGGCTCACCGTCGGGCGGCTGGTGCCGAGCGCCTCGGCGATCTCGGCCTGGGTCGCGTCCTCGTTCCAGTACAGCCGGGCCGCCTCGTAGAGCTGCGACGGCGAGAAGCGCGTCGGCTGCCGCTCGGTGGGGACGTGCCGCGCATGGGGCTTGTGACGCTGCGCCATGGGCGGAGCGTACCGCTCGGTGTGAACATCCGTTCCGCCGGCAAGATTGCCTGAACCAATGTTCTGGACATTGGTGCAGGAGCCTGGCTACGGTCTGATCAACCCACCCAGCGTCGAGGGAGTTCTCGGATGGACAACGGAGTCAGCGCGCAGGAGCAGCAGACGGCGACCCTGCCGAAGACCATGCAGGCGGTCGTCTGCTACGGGCCGGAGGACTACCGGCTGGAGGAGATCGAGGTCCCGACCCGCGGACCGGGCGAGCTCCTGGTCAAGGTGGAAGCAGTCGGCATCTGCGCCTCGGACCTGAAGTGCTACCACGGCGCCGCGAAGTTCTGGGGCGACGCCAACCGCGAGCAGTGGATCGTCACCCCGGTCGTTCCCGGCCACGAGTTCACCGGGACCGTCGTCGAGCTGGACGATGCCGCGCGCGAGCACTGGGGGGTCGAGGTCGGCGACCGCGTCGTCGGCGAGCAGATCGTCCCCTGCTGGGAGTGCCGCTACTGCACGACGGGCAACTACCACATGTGCCAGGTGCACGACATGTTCGGATTCCGCCACTTCAACGGCGCCATGGCCGAGTACATGGTCTACCCGCAGCGGTCGATCGTGCACAAGATCAGCTCCGATCTGCCGGCGGCGCATGCCGCCTTCACCGAACCACTCTCCTGCGCCCTGCACGCGGTGGAGCGGGCCCAGATCACCTTCGACGACGTGGTGGTGGTTGCCGGCGCCGGCCCGATCGGCCTGGGCATGATCGCCGGTGCCGCCGCGAAGTTCCCGGCGGAGATCATCGCCCTGGACATGGACGAGCGCAAGCTCGAGCTGGCGAAGCGTACCGGTGCGACGATGACGATCAACATCGCCGAGGAGGACGCCGTCGCGAAGATCAAGGAGCTGACCGACGGCTACGGCGCCGACGTCTATCTGGAGGGCACCGGACACCCGTCGGCGGTGCCGCAGGGCCTGAACCTGCTGCGCAAGCTCGGCCGATTCGTCGAGTACTCGGTGTTCAAGGACGACGTCAGCGTCGACTGGTCAATCATCTCCGACGACAAGGAGCTCGACGTTCTCGGCGCCCATCTCGGTCCGCGCTGCTGGCCCGCGGCGATCCGGATGGTGGAGCAGGGCCGACTGCCGCTGGACGACATCGTCACCCACCAGTTGCCGATCACCGAGTTCAAGCGCGGCATCGACCTGGTCGACTCCGGACGCGAGTCGATCAAGGTCAGCCTGATCCCGGGCGGTCAGCCGTGACCATCACCCGCCGCAATGTGCTGCGGGCCGCGGGGCTCGCCGGGCTGGGGGCGGCGCTGCCCGGCGCGCTCGCCGGCTGCGGCATCGGCGGTAGCGTCGACCATCCCAACGGCGCCGCCGCCGTCACCGGCGGATTCGACTGGAAGAAGGTCAGCGGCCAGACCATCCGCCTGCTGCAGACCCCGCACCCCTACCAGCAGGCCTTCCAGCCGCTGCTCGCGGAGTTCACCGAGCTGACCGGCATCGAGGTCGAGGTCACGTTGGTGCCGGAGTCGGCGTACTTCACCAAGCTGAACACCGCCCTCGCCGGCGGCGCCGGCAACCCCGACGTGTTCATGCTGGGTGCCTACTTCATCTGGCAGTACGGGCCGCCGGGGTGGCTGGAGGATCTGCGCCCCTGGATCGACAACAGCGCCGCGACCAGTGCGGAGTACGACTTCGAAGACATCTACGAGGGACTGCGCCGCGCCACGTCGTGGGACTTCCGGCTCGGCTCACCGCTCGGCACGGGCGGCCAGTGGGCCATCCCGTGGGGCTTCGAGAACAATGTGATCTGCTACAACAAAGCCTTCTTCGACTCCCGTGGGATCAAGCCCGCCGACGACTGGGACAACTTCCGGCAGCTCGCGGTCGACCTGACCGATCGGGCCAACGGCCACTACGGGGTCTCGTTCCGCGGCTCGAAGTCGTGGGCGACCATCCACCCGGGTTTCATGACCCAGTACTCGCGGATGGGCGCCAAGGACTACGAGGTGGTCGACGGCACGCTGCGGCCCGGAATGGCGACGCCCGAGGCGATCGAGTTCCAGAAGCAGTGGGTCGAGCTGGCCCAGCTCGCCGGGCCCGTGTCCTGGACGACCTATGAGTACCCCGACTGCACCCGCGACCTCGGCAACGGCAGCGCCATGATGGTCTACGACGCCGACAGCGCGACCTACCCGCAGAACCTGCCCGGCGCGAGCGCCGAGGCGGGCAACCTGGCCTGGCACCCGGGGCCGGCCGGCCCCGGCGGCAGCTACGCCACCAACCTGTGGACCTGGTCGCTGGCGATGAACTCGGCCTCGCCGAACAAGCTGGCCTCCTGGTTGTTCATCCAGTGGGCCACCGGGAAGGAGGCGATGTCGGCCGCCACCCGCTCCGCCTTCGCCGACCCGACCCGGGCCTCGGTCTTCGACGGCGCCTTCAAGCAGACCCTCGGCGCGTTCCCCGGCTATCTGGAGGCGTTCGAGACCGTGATCGACTCCTCGACCATCCAGTTCACCCCGCAGACCAAGTTCTTCGAGACCACCCAGGGCTGGGCGGTCGCCCTCCAGGACATCTACTCCGGCAGCGATCCGGTCGAACGGCTGGAGTCGTTCGCCCGGACCGCCGCCTCCAAGGTCAACGTCTGAGCGGCCGCGCGCCGACCCAACCATGGAAGGGAGTCGACGATGACTGCCCCCGCGGGCGAAAAGCCCGACACCGGATCGCCCGATGATCATCGGGCCGGATCCGGCCGTGCCGGCGATTCCGGTACGCCGGTCCCCGGCTGGCGCCGCCGGATGCGCCCCTACCTGCTGTCTGTGCCGGCCGTGCTGGTCGTCATCGGCATCCTCTACCCGTTCGTGCTCGGGGCCATCTATGCGTTCCTGAACTACTCGGCGGCCAACCCCGACCCACGGTTCATCGGATTCGCCAACTTCGTCTCCGTGCTCGGCGACACCGACTTCTGGGCGTCGGTCCGGATCACCCTGACCTACGCGGTGGTGGCCACCGTCGTCGAGACCGTGCTCGGCGTGATCATCGCGCTGCTGCTGAACCGGTCCTCGCTGGTCGGGCGGATCTTCGAGCGGGTACTGATCCTGCCGCTGATGATCGCCCCGGTGATCGCCGGCGTGATCTGGAAGCTGATGTTCAACCCGCAGTTCGGCGTCCTGAACTACGTGCTGGGGCTCGGTTCGTCCTTCGACTGGTTGAGCCGCGACATGGCGCTGTGGTCCTCGATCATCGTCGATGTCTGGATCTTCACGCCGTTCGTCGCGATCCTCGTGCTGGCTGGGATCCGGTCGCTGCCACGCGAACCGTTCGAGGCCTCGGACGTGGACGGTGCGGGCTGGTGGTACTCCTTCCGCCGGCTCATGCTGCCGATGATGTGGCCCTACATCCTGGTCGCCGTGATCTTCCGCTTCATGGACTGCCTGAAGGTCTTCGACCACATCTACGTCCTCACCGCGGGCGGCCCGGGCATCGCCACGCGTACCCTGCAGATCGGGGCCTATGAGGACTCGATCATCTTCCAGAACTACTCCCGCGGCAGCACCTACATGCTGTTGTTGTGGGTGATCGTCTTCATCACCGCGCGCTACCTGGTGTCGGTGCTCGGCAAGGCCCAGCGCCGCGCGGCCGGGGCGGAGGAGTGATCATGGCAACCCGAGAGCTCAAACCCGGCCAGCGTCGGATCACCGGCGGCGGGATCGTCGCCGACCTGGCGATCATCGCCTGGTTCGTCTTCGCGCTGTTCCCGATCCTGTGGATGATCTTGCTGGCGCTGAAGACGCCCGCGGAACAGACATCGACCTACTTCGTGTTCTCCCCGACGCTGGAGAACTTCGTCACCGTGCTCACCGACCGCGGCACCGAACTGACCAGCGTCGACTTCAAGACCGCGATCCTGACCAGCCTGCTGAACTGCGGCGGCGCGGTACTGGTGTCGCTGTTGATCGGCATTCCGGCGGCCTATGCGGCCGGGCGCTGGAAGTTCCGCGGCAGCGACGACCTGATGTTCACGATGTTGTCCTTCCGGTTCGCGCCCGAGCTGATGGTGATCGTGCCGCTGTTCGTGATCTACAACCAGATCGGGCTGTTCGACACCTCGGTCGGCATGATCTGGGTGCTGCAGCTCGTCACCATGCCGCTGGTGGTGTGGATCCTGCGGTCCTACTTCGCCGACCTGCCCGAGGATCTGGAGCAGGCGGCCCTGCTGGACGGCTACACCCGGCTGCGGGCGTTCTGGATGATCGCGCTGCCGATGGTGCGGCCCGGCATCGCCGCCGCGGCGCTGCTGGCCTTCATCTTCGCCTGGAACAACTACATGTTCCCGCTGATCCTCGCCGACTCCGCCGCATCGACGGTCACCGTGGCCATCACCAGCTATCTCGGCGGCGGCGGTCAGGCGTACTACAACCTCACGGCGGCCGCGGCCCTGCTCGGGGCGCTCCCGCCGCTGATCCTCGCACTGACGATCCAGCGCTACCTGGTTCGCGGACTCTCCTTCGGGGCGGTGAAGAGCTGATGGCAACCTTGCAGGTGCGCGGACTGCGCAAGCACTACGGGAAGACGGCCGCGGTGGACGGGGTGGACTTCTCCGTCGGCGACGGCGAGTTCTTCGTCATCCTGGGGCCCTCCGGGGCGGGCAAGACGACGACCCTGAAGGGCATCGCCGGCCTCGTCGAGACCGACGAGGGCACGGTCGAGATCGCGGGCCGGGACATGACCGGGATCGAGCCCTACCACCGCAATGTGGCGATGGCGTTCGAGTCCTATGCCCTCTACCCGCAGCGAACCGTGGCGCAGAACCTCGCCTCGCCGCTGCGCTCCGGGCGTACCGGTCGCTATTCCGAATCCGAACAGCGCGACCGGATCGCCGCGGTGACCCAGACCCTGGGCATCGATCACCTGCTGGAACGGTTGCCGCGCGAGCTGTCCAACGGTCAGCGGCAGCGCACGGCGCTCGGCCGGGTGCTGGTCCGGCCGGCCGACATCTATCTGCTGGACGAGCCGCTGTCCCACCTCGACGCCAAGCTGCGGGCCGCGATGCGGGCTGAGCTGAAGTCGCTCGGCCAGATGTCCGACACCACCACCTTGTATGTCACCCACGACTACCAGGAGGCGTTGGCGCTCGGGGACCGGATCGCGGTGCTGCGGTCGGGACGGCTGGTACAGATCGGCAGCCCGGCCGAGGTCTGGCGCACGCCGGCGGACACCTTCGTCGCCAAGGCCCTCGGCCAGCCGGAGATCAACATCGTCGACGCCGAGGTCAGCGACGGTCGGATCTCGACCCTGGGTTCGAGCTTCACGCCCGGTGCCGATCTTGATCTCGGCCGGGGTGATCGGGTGCGGCTCGGGCTCCGTCCGAGCGAGATTCAGGTCGATCATGGCGAGCAGGGCCCTGGCGAGGCGCTCGAGCTGACCGGTCGGGTACGCCTGGCCGAGCGGCTCGGCCGGCAGATCGAACTGACCGTCGATGTCGCGGGTACCGACCTGATCGTCGTCGACGCCGCGGAGTTGCGGCCCGCCGAGGGAGATCAGGTACGCCTGCGCGTCCCGCTGCACCAGGTACACGTCTTCGCCGCCGGCGGGGACGGCGAGGAGACCGAGCGGCTGGGGGCGGCGGCGCCGCGACCGGCGAAGGAGGCACGATGAGCACGGCGGTCACGTCGCGGGCGACCGGATCGGGTGTCGCGCCGCAGCGGCTGGTGCTGAACAAGCTGCGCAAGATCTATGCCAGCCGCGGTCGCGAGTCGTTCGAGGCCGTCAAGTCGATCGATCTGGAGATCGCGCCGGGCGAGCTGATCGCCCTGCTCGGCCCGTCCGGCTGCGGAAAGACCACCACGCTGCGGATGATCGCCGGGCTGGAGACGGTGACGTCGGGCGAGATCCTGATCGGCGAGCGTTCGGTCGGTGACCTGCCACCGGGGAAGCGCAATGTCGGCGTGGGATTCGAGAGCTACGCGCTGTATCCGCCCCTGACGGTGCGGGAGAATCTCGCCTACGGGCTCCGGGCGCGCAAGGTCGCCGATGCCGACGCGCGGGTCGACGAGATCGCGAAGCGGCTGGACATGACCGAGTTGCTCGACCAACGCCCGGCCGGGCTGTCCAGCGGGCAGAAGCAGCGAGTCGCGCTGGCCCGGGCGCTGATCCGCAAGCCCCCGGTCCTGCTGCTCGACGAGCCGCTCGGGCACCTCGATGCCTCGGCCCGGCAGCGGGTGCGGCGAGAGCTGAAGCTCCTGCAGCGGGAGTTCGGCTACACGACGATCGTCGTCACCCATGATCAGTTGGAGGCGCTGAGCCTGGCCGACCGGATGGCGGTGATGGACGCGGGCGTGATCCAGCAGTTCGGTACGCCGGACGAGGTCTTCGACGACCCCGCCAACCGTTTCGTCGCCGAGTTCGTCGGCGAGCCGGCGATCAACATGTTCGCCGGCGAGGTGGTCAGGGCAGACGGCGGGCTCGCCGTCCGGGTCGGCGACGGGGTGCTGGAGACCGCGGCGGTCGATGCCCGGCTCGGCGACACCGTGATGGTCGGCCTGCGTCCCCAGGACACCCAGGTCCTCGGGGACGACGCCACGGGCGGCCTCGGCGGTGCCGTGATCAACTTCGAGGACCTGCTCGAGTTCGGTCAGGCGTCGGTCCGGGTCAGGGGAGTGGAACAGCCGCTGCTGGTACAGACCCCGCCGGAGGTCGACTGGCGGCCCGGGGACACCGTGCGCTTCGGGGCGCGCCCGGACCGCGTACACCTCTTCGATTCCCGGTCCGGAGAGCGGATCCGCTGAGTCCGTCCCGGCCCGGCGGGGCCGGGACGGGGCGGGACGGTCAGTGCTTGACGGCCTTCTCGGCACCGGCGCCGGTGAGAGAGCGCACCGACAGCTCGGCGTAACCCTCCTCGCTGGCGGACTCCTTGCCGAGCATCGTGCCGATGAAACCGAGCAGGAAGCCCGCGGGGATCGACACCAGACCCGGGTTGTTCAA
Organism: Naumannella cuiyingiana; assembly: GCF_013408305.1. Taxonomy (NCBI): domain Bacteria; kingdom Bacillati; phylum Actinomycetota; class Actinomycetes; order Propionibacteriales; family Propionibacteriaceae; genus Naumannella; species Naumannella cuiyingiana. The sequence goes on from NZ_JACBZS010000001.1 coordinate 2,114,347, forward strand.
CGGGAACCAGGCGAAGTCCGCCCACGGGATCAGCGACTTCTCCGAGCCCGAGACGACCGGGGAGAAGATCACCAGGCCGACGGTGATGATCAACCCGCCGTAGATGCTGCACACCGCGCCGAGCGTGTTGAACCGCTTCCAGAACAGGTTGTAGAGCAGGGCGGGTAGGTTCGCCGACGCGGCGACCGCGAAGGCCAGCGCCACCAGGAAGGCGATGTTCAGGCCCTGGGCGAGCAGCGCCAGACCGATCGCGATCGCGCCGATCACGATGGCGGCGATCCGCGCCACGCGTACCTCCTGGCCCTCGCTGACCCGGCCCTTCTTGATCACCGTCGCGTACAGGTCGTGGGCGACCGAGGTCGCCGAGGTCAGCGTCAGGCCGGCCACGACCGCCAGGATGGTCGCGAAGGCGACCGCGGAGATCAGGGCCAGCAGCACCGCGCCGCCGATGCTGCCGGGGCCACCACCGACGGCCTCGGCGAGCAGCGGGGATGCCACATTGCCGCTGGACTTGCGTACCGCCGATCCGTCACCGGTGTCGAGCAGCGCGGCGGCGCCGAAGCCGAGCACCAGGGTCATCAGGTAGAAGGCCCCGATCAGACCGATCGCCCACAGCACCGATTTGCGCGCCGCGGCTGCCGTCGGCGTGGTGTAGAAGCGGATCAGGATGTGCGGCAGGCCGGCGGTGCCGAGCACCAGGGCCAGGCCGAGCGACAAGAAGTCGAACTGTCCGACCAGGTCCTTGCCGTAGAGCTGGCCGGGCTGCAGGAAGGCCTCGCCCTTGCCGGCATTCTCCGCGCCGGCGGCGAGCAGGTCGGAGATGTTGAACCGGAACATCGCCAGCACCAGGATCGTGATCAACAAAGAGCCGATCATCAGCAGCACGGCCTTGACGATCTGCACCCAGGTGGTGCCCTTCATCCCGCCGAAGGTGACATAGATGATCATCAGTGCGCCGACGATCACGATCACGATGTTCTGCAGGAGTTGGTTGCCGGTCACGCCGAGCAGCAGGGCGACGAGCGATCCGGCGCCGACCATCTGGGCCAGCAGATAGAAGATCGACACCACGATCGTGGAGGCGGACGCGGCGGTACGCACCGGCACCTGCCGCATCCGGTAGGCGAGCTGGTCACCCATCGTGTAGCGCCCGGAGTTGCGCAACAGCTCGGCGATCAGCAGCAGCGCCACCAGCCAGGCAACCAGGAAGCCGATCGAGTAGAGGAAGCCGTCGTAGCCGTAGAGCGCGATCGCGCCGGAGATGCCCAGGAACGACGCCGCGGACATGTAGTCGCCGCCGATGGCCAGGCCGTTCTGGAATCCGGAGAAGCCGCGACCGCCGGCGTAGTAGTCCGCAGCGCCCTTGGTGTTGCGCGAGGCCCAGATCGTGATCCCGATGGTCAGGGCGACGACGGCGAGGAACAGCCCGATCGTCAGCATGCTGCTGGTGTTCACCGCTCGACCTCCCGCTCGAAGCCCTCGCGCAGCTCGGTGGCCAGCGGATCGAGCTTCTTCTTGGTGTAGTTGGCGTACAGCGCCGCGATGGCGAAGGTCGAGACGAACTGCAGCAGGCCCCAGACCACCGCGACGTTGATGTGACCGATCACCGGCGTGTTCATGAAGCCGCGGGCCCAGTTGTTGCAGATCACGTAGAGGATGTACCAGGCCATGAACACCACCGTGGCCGGTACGACGAAGGACAGATATCGCTTGCGCAGAGTGGCAAACTCCGCGCTCTCGGCGATGCGTTGGTACGCCTGATGCTCGCGCGGGCTCTCCGCCTCGTATGCCGGATCAGTCATCGTCGACCCTCCTGTCGGCCCCGGGGAAGCCCTGTCGGCCCCGGGCAGCATCGCATGCCCCGATCGGCGGTCGGTATGTCGGCTCGCGGGTTCGTTGTGATTCCGTTACCTGGGTCGCGTACCCGCCGTCGCCGAGCCGCTCAGTGGTCGATCCGGATCTGCACGCTCTCGGTGACGTGGCTGAGATCCAGCCGCGAATGGTCGACGGTGGCCGCCCAGGCGACGGTCTGGAAGGGGAGTAGGAGGGGATCGGGTACGCGGGCGCTGCTGTCGTAGAGCGCCGCGATCTCGCCGAGCACGCGGTCCCGCTCGGCCTCGGGCTGGCGCTGCACCGTCGGCCGGCTGGCGACCATGTCCAGCAGGCCGCGGCGGTCGATCGGCACCCAGTTGCGCCAGGTCCGGTGCTCGGCCGGGGCGAAATGCTCGCTGCGTTCGATCGCCTCGATCGCGTCCGTGCCGTAGTCGCCGCGCATCGCGGTGGAGTCGAGTTGCTGGACCAGTCGCGCCAACCGCTTCACCCAGGGCACGGTGTCGTCGCGGCTGTTCAGCGCCAGCACGACCCGGCCGCCGGCGCGCAGCACCCGGGCGATCTCCGGCAGCGCGCGGGCGCGGGAACGGCCGGCGGCGAAACCCTCGCCGATGAGCACCCGGTCGAAGGTGTGGGGGGCGAAGGGCAGGTCCTCGTCGCTGGCCCGGACCGCCCCGCCGTTCACCCGTCCGGCCATCCGCTGGGCCTCGGCGGCGGTCCCCTCGAGCGCGGTGACCAGGCAACCGGCAGCCGACGCGAGTTCTGCCAGGCCGCCGAGCCGGCCCAGCGCGAGCACCCGCATCCCCTCGTGCGGAAGGGCCCAACGGACGCTGTCGGCTCCGAAGGGGGTAGGCCGGGTGCTCATGCCGAAACCCTAGTCGTCCGCCGACCCCGGAGGCGGGCTGGCAGACTCGGCGCGATGGCTCACACCGATGGCCCGACGACCGACGACCCGCTCGGGCGGCTCGCGCGCGCGGAGGGCGTACCGTCCGCGGTCGCGTCCGCCCGCGACGCCGCCGACGCCGTGTTGCGGGACCGCGGCCTGCGCGCGATCTCGCCGGAGGTCTCGGCGCGCGCGCTGTTGGCTGCGGCCCGCGCGTCGGCCGCGATCGAGGCCGACGACGGCCGCGACTGGACGGCGGGATCGGTCCGGTTGAGCACGGAACTGGTCGGGCTGGCCGCGGAGTTTCGCGGCGAGCCCGGCCGGGTGCTGGCACGGCTGCACACCCTCGCCGCGCGTGGGGTGCTGGACGACGATGCCCTCGGGCGCCTGCAACGTCCCGCGGCCGGCCGGATGGCCGACCTGTACGCGCTGATCGCCGGGCGCACCGCCGCCCCCGCCCTGGTGCTCGGCGCGGTGGTCCACGCCGAGATCGCCGGCACGCGCGCGTTCGGGCCGGGCAGTGGCCTGGTGGCGCGCGCCGCCGAGCGGCTGGTGCAGATCGGGTCGGGCCTCGACCCCGCGGGGGTGCTGGTCCCCGAGGCCGGGCATCTGGCCGCGGGCGCGAGCTACCACGCGGCGCTGGCCGGCTATGCGGCCGGCGGGACCGGGGTACGCGCGTGGATCCTGCACTGCGCGGACGCGTTCGCCCACGGGGTCGAGGTGTCGCCGGTACGCCAGAACTGACTCACCGGAGCTGATTCATCGGTACGCCGGAGCTGGCGTGTCACGGGAGGTCAAGCCGGGCTCGCGCAAGAAACGGCGCCCGTCTCACGACGGGCGCCGCCCCGCACATGGGAACCGAGGTGACCATGCGTGCAGTTCATCAATGCTGGCCGAGGCAAGCCTCGGAACTCAGCAACCCATGGATGGTTCTGGTCGCCGCGTGGGTACCTGTTCCGTTGTGAAGGCCTTGCACCAGTTGTACCCCTCCGCCGCCCGGAAGGGAAGACCCCGATCGCTGTGAATTGTCCACAGGCAACGGATTGCGTCGAATTGTCCACAGATCGGGCGGCGGGTCTGGTGCCCGGTTGACGGGCGCCGCAGCGTGGTCACATGGGTGTTGCCGAGGCCGATCCGCTGGTGATCACCGCCGATCCGCTGTTGCTTGATCAAGTCCTGGCGTCCGCGGCCGTGGCCGGTGTCGAGCCGGCCGTCGTCGACGAGCCGGGCGCGGCGCGGCGCCTGTGGCACGCCAGCCCGTCGGTGCTGGTGGGGCTGGACCAGGCGCGCGGGGTGACCGAGCAGTTGCTGCCCCGGCGGCCCGGTGTGGTGTTGCTCGGCCACGAGGCGGATCGCGCCGCACTGTGCGGGTGGTCACAGCCTCTGGGGGCCACCACGCTGGCCCTGCCCGCGGGGGTGGAGTGGCTGAGCTCGGTGCTCGCCGGAGACGGCGTCGTCGAGTCCGGCGGCGCCTCGGTGCTCGCCATCGCGGGCGGCTCCGGCGGGGTTGGCGCGTCCACCCTGGCCGTCGGGCTGGCGCAGGGTCTGGCCGCGCGCGGATCGGTGATCGTGATCGACGCCGACCCGGACGGTGGCGGTCTTGATCTTGTCCTCGGTGTGGAGCAGGAGCCCGGCTGGCGCTGGGACCGGCTTGCGACGGCGCGCGGCTTCGTTGCCGATCTTGGTCGGGAGCTGCCGCGCCGTGAGGGCGTCGGTGTGCTGGCCGCCAGTCGGTCGGGCGCGGGCGAGCCCGACGGCGCGGCGGTTTCCGCGGTCCTGCGCTCCGCCGCTCGCGGACACGACGCGGTGATCGTCGATCTTGGTCGCGGGGGCGGGCCGCTGGCCGAGCAGGTGTTGCGTCACGCGGGTGAGGTGTGGCTGCTGGCCGGCTGCGATGTCTGGTCCGTCGCCGCGGCGCGGCGCGCCGGCGAGCGGCTCGGGCGATCGGCCGCGGTGCGTGTGATCACCCGTGAGCGGCCGTGGAGCGATCTCGGGGGTCGCCAGGTGGCCGAACTGCTGGGTGCGCCGTGGCTGGGGTCGGTGCCGGAGGACCGTCAGCTCGGGCCGGGGATCGAGCACGGCGCCGGGCCGCTCGGCGCTGCCGGGCGGCGCTGGCGGCGGCGGGTCGAGCAACTCGCCGCCGGTATCGGGGCGGTCCCGTGAGCGCCGTTGATCTTGATCGACTCCGGCCTGATCTGGCCACGCTGGGGCGTGCCCCCACGGCCGCCGACGTCGCCTCGGCGATGCGGCGCTGCGGGATGGCGGTCACCGACAGCGCGGTGTTGGAGACCGTCGCCGAGCTGCGCCGCGACACCCTCGGTGCCGGCCCGCTCGATGCCCTGCTCCGCGAGCCGGGCGTGACCGATGTGCTGGTCAACGGTCCGGATCAGGTGTTCGTCGACCGCGGATCGGGGCTGGAGCAGACCGCCATCCGGTTCGGTTCCGATGCCGACGTCCGGCGCCTGGCGGCCCGACTCGCCGCATCCGCAGGGCGCCGGCTCGACGACGCGAGCCCGTACGTGGACGCGCGGATGAGCGACGGGGTCCGGGTGCACGCCGTGCTTGGTTCGCTCGCCGCGCCGGGCACCTGCCTGTCCCTGCGCGTGCCGTCCCGGATCCACCTGTCCCTCGACGAGTGGGTCGAGCGCGGCTCGCTGCATCCCGTGGCGGCCGATGTCTTGCGGCAGGTCGTCGCGGTGCGTGTGGCGTATCTGGTCAGCGGCGGCACCGGTACGGGGAAGACGACCCTCCTCGCCGCACTGCTCGGACTGGTGCCGCACCGCGAGCGGTTGCTGATCGTCGAGGACTCCCGCGAGCTGGCCCCCGACCATCCCCACTGTGTGCGGCTCGAGGCCCGGCCACCGAACGGCGAGGGGATCGGTGCCGTCGAGCTCGCCGTCCTGGTCCGCCAGGCGCTGCGGATGCGGCCCGACCGGGTCGTGCTCGGCGAGGCCCGCGGTGCCGAGATCTGCGATCTGCTGACCGCCCTGAACACCGGCCACGAGGGCGGTTGTGGCACCGTGCACGCCAACTCCGCCGACGACGTGCCGGCCCGGATCGAGGCGCTGGCCGCCCTGGGTGGCCTGGACCGCAATGCGGTGCACGCGCAGCTGGCCTCCGCGGTCGAGGTGTTCGTGCACATCCGCCGCGGGCCGAGCGGACACCGGCAGGTGGCCCAGATCAGCGTGGCGCGGCGAGACGGCGAGTTCGTCCGCGCCGAGCCGGCGCTGCTGTTCGACGACACCGGCGCGCGGCGCGGCCCGGGCTGCGCCCGGCTGGAGCGGGTGCTCGGCCGATGAGCCCGGTGCTGGTCGGTCTCGCGGCGCTCGCGGCCGCGCTCGCAGCCATCGGCTGGTGCGGCGCGCGGGCGCCGACCGATCGGCTCACGGCACCGCTGCCGGGCCGCGTGCGGCGAGCGGGCCGCTGGCGGTGGTTGGGGATCGCAGCACCCGTGATCATGGTTGCCGGGTACGCCGCCGCCGGCCCCGGCGCGGTGCTGCTGTCGCTGTCGGCGGTGCTGGTGGTGGCGGCGGTCGTGCTGGTGGCGCGCGCTCAGTTTCGTGCCCGGCGTGCCGCCGCCCGTCGCGACCAGGTGGCGGAGGCCTGTCAGGTGATCGCGCAGCATCTGCGCAGCGGCGCCATGCCGGGCAGCGCACTGGAGGACGCCGCGGCGGAGTACGCGGTGCTCGGGCCCGCCGCGGCGACCGCGCGGCTCGGCGGCGATCCGGTTCGGGTGTTGTTCGCGGCGGCCCGCGCGCCGGGGGCGGCCGGGTTGGCCGATCTGGCACGCGCGTGGTCGCTGATCACGAGCCTGGGTGCGCCCGCCGGGCCGTTGTTGGAGCGGATCGCGGAGAATGTCCGGCAGGCGCGAGACCTCGACCGGTCCGTGCGCTCGGAACTGGCCGCGCCCCGGCTGACCGGCCGGCTGTTGGCGGTGCTTCCGGCGGCCGGGCTGGCCATCGGCTTCGCGGTCGGTGGCGACCCGCTCGGCTTCCTGACCGGGACGCTGGCCGGGCAGGCGTGCCTGCTCGCCGGGGTGATCCTCGCCGTGGCGGGCGTGCTGTGGAGCGAACGGATTGCCGGCACCGGGGAGGACGAGGCGCCGACAGGTGGGGGCGAGGGCACATGAGTGCGAGCTGGCTGGTCGCCGCCGCTGCCGTCGGTGCGTTCTTGTGGCTCGGCGTCCCGGCCCCCGACCGGGCACGCGGCCGGTTGCGACCGGCGGTCTCGGACGCCACGGCGGCCGGCGGGCCGCGGATCGTCCTGCCGACCAGGCTCGCGGCCGGTGTCGGAGCGGGCACGGTCGCGGCCTGGCTCGCGTCGGGCTTCGGCGCGGCTCCCGGACTGGCGGTCGGCGGCCTGGTGGCCGCCGCCGTCATCGTCGCCCTCGGCCGCCTCGAACCGGCCTTCCTGGCGCGCGAACGTCATCGCATCGTGCTGGAGTTGCCCGTCGCGCTCGACCTGCTCGCGAGCTGCCTGGCGGCCGGGCTGCCGCTGCGCCGCGCCTTGCCGAGGGTGACGGCACTGCTGCCGGGGCCGCTGGGCCGCGAGCTCGGCCGGGTCACCGCCCGGCTGGAGCTGGGCGAGGGCGATGCCGCCGCCTGGCGCGCGCTGGCCGACCATGATCAGCTCGGGCGGTTGGCCCGCGATGCCGCTCGTTCGGCCGAGTCCGGCGCACCGCTCGCCGAGCTGTTCGGCCAGCACGCCCACGATGCCCGCGCCGATCGCCGGGCGGCGCTCGAGGAGCGGGCACGCACGGCCGGCGTGCGCGCGGTCCTGCCGGTGGCGCTGTGCTTCCTGCCGGCGTTCTTCCTGATCGGTGTCGTGCCCATCGTGGCCGGTGCCGTGATGATGCTGCTGCCCGCCTGATCGGGCGGCGCCGGAGATCGGCCGGCCCGGCGTTGCGACCGTGCGGATGATCACCCGCTCCCGTCAGCCACCGATCGCGATGTCCGCACCGACCGCGGCGTTGTCCACAGGTCGGCAACCGCCCCCGGTCATCCACAGATTCACCCACCGGCGACAAAACACCCCGCCCGGATCCGACTGTCTGAACGACCCGATCGGGTCAGGCGCCGGGCGCGGCGATGGCGCCCGGGGTCCGGGGACATCAGGGAAGGAAGATCATGATCAACGAAGCGGAGAAGATCAACCGCGGGGCCGACGGCGTCGCCGACGTCGTCGGTGAGCGTCCCGCGGCCGGAGGGGAGCTGGTGGCCGTCCACCCGCGCCCGCAGCGCGACGAGCGTGGCATGAGCACGGCGGAGTACGCGGTGGGCACGGTGGCGGCTGTCTCGTTCGCCGGGGTGCTGTTGAAGGTGCTCACCGATCCCAATGTGCAGCGGCTGCTCGTCGAGTTCATCATCTGGCTGATCGGGCTCTTCACGGGCCTCGATCCGTTCGGCACGGGTGCGCCGCCGACGACCCGTCCCTGAGCGAGCGAAGCCGCGGGGCGCCGACGACGGCGACCCCGCGGCAACTCGTCGCGGCGCCCACACCGGCGCGCGACGTTCCACCACGACGGAAGGCAGCGAGATGATCCCGCACCGAGGCAATGCGACACCGCTTTCGTCCGGGTCGTGCCCGCCCGCTCGTGGCGAGCGGGGCATGGTCACCGCGGAGATCGCGCTGGGCACGCTCGCGGTGATCCTGGTCGCGGTCGCCATTGCGTGGCTGATCGGCGGCCTCACCCAGCAGGTGCGGTGTGCGGACGTGGCCTCGGAGGTGGCCCGGCAGGAGGCCCGCGGCGACCGCGCCGCCGCCGACCGGGCGCGCGGCCGGGCGCCGCGCGGGGCCAGCGTGGAGACGGTGCGCGAGGGAGGCCAGGTCGTCACCACGGTGCGACTGGACTACCGGCCGCTGGAAGCGGCGCCGGCAGTCTCGTTGCGGGCGCGCTCGGTCGTGCTGCTGGAGCCCGGCGAATGAGGGGCCGGCCGGGTCGCGCGGGCGACGAGCGCGGCTCCGGGACGATGCTGCTGCTGGCCGCCACGATCGTCGCGCTGATGCTCGCCGCCGCCCTCGCGGTGGCGACGGGCTACCGCATCCCGCAGGCGCGCGCCCGGGCCGCCGCGGACGCGGTCGCGCTGTCCGGCGCCATCGCCGTCCGGGCCGGCGGCGACGCCTGCGCGGCCGCCCAGCGGGCGGCGAGCGTCAATGCGGTTCGACTGCTCGACTGCTCGATGGCCGGCGACTCGGTCGACCACGTCGTCTCGGTGCGGGTCGCGGTCGCGGTCCGCGCACCGTTCGCCGGCCTGCCGCGAGAGATCGTCGCCACCGCCCACGCCGGCCGGCTGGAGACCGCCTCCGCGCCACCGTGACGGCACGCGGCGACCCAGCTTGTGGCCGGCCGCGCCATGCGCCAGACTGCGTGCCTGCCGCCGCGTGACTTCGGTCACAGCGGCGGCAGGCTGTGACTCCTATACTCCGGACCAGTCATTGGGGGCCAGGAGACAGCTCAACACCAACGCCGGCAACGTGGCCGGCCAGGGGAGGTCGACGTGGAGCCGGGAATCGCAGTCCTCGAGGGCGCCAACCTGACCATCGTGGTCGTCGTGGCGGTGATCGCCTGTATCGCCATCGCGATGGCCCTGGTGTTCCGCGGGCAGGTGCTTCGCGCCCCCGACGGCACACCGGGCATGCGCGCCATCGCCACCGCGGTGCAGGAGGGCGCGGCGGCGTACCTGGCCCGGCAGTTCCGCACCCTCGGCGTCTTCGCGGTGGTGGCATTCGTACTGCTGCTGGCGCTGCCCGCCGAGGCCGAGGATCCGGGGATGCAGTGGGTGTTGCGGATCTCGCGCTCCGCGGCCTTCCTGGTCGGCGGTTTCGCCTCGGCCATGATCGGCTATCTCGGCATGTGGCTCGCCGTCAGGGCCAACGTCCGGGTCGCCGAGGCCGCGCGTACCGACAAGCCGGCCGACGCCATGCGGGTCGCCTTCCGCACCGGAGCCTGCGTCGGGATGGCGACCGTCGGCTTCGGCCTGCTCGGGGCCGCGCTCGTCGTGTTGATCTTCCGGGGCGATGCGCCGATCGTGCTCGAGGGCTTCGGCTTCGGCGCGGCACTGGTCGCGATGTTCATGCGCGTCGGCGGCGGCATCTTCACCAAGGCCGCCGATGTCGGCGCCGACCTGGTCGGCAAGGTCGAGCAGAACATCCCCGAGGACGACCCGCGCAATGCCGCGACCATCGCCGACAACGTCGGCGACAACGTCGGCGACTGTGCGGGCATGGCGGCCGACCTGTTCGAGTCCTATGCCGTGACCCTGGTCGCCTCGCTGATCCTCGGCCGGGCGGCCTTCGGCTCCGAGGGTCTGGTCTTCCCGCTGATCATCCCGGCGATCGGCGTGATCACCGCGCTGATCGGCGTCTTCCTGACCCGGCCGCGGCAGGGAGTCAGCGGCCTGACCACCATCAACCGCGCCTTCTACCTCTCGGCGCTGGTCTCGGCCGCCCTCACCGCGATCGCCTGTTGGACCTATCTGCCGGCGCGCTTCGCCGATCTCGGCGTGACCGAGTTCGCCGGGCCGATCGACGACCCGCGGGTCGTCGCCTTCGGCGCCGTGCTGATCGGGATCTTGCTGGCCGTGGTGATTCTGGCGCTGACCGGCTACTACACCGGCACCGACAAGCGCCCGGTCCGTGACGTCGGCAAGACCTCGCTCACCGGCGCCGCCACGGTCGTGCTGTCCGGCATCTCGCTCGGGCTGTCGTCGGCCGTCTACACCGCGCTCGTGATCGCGGCCGGCGTGCTCGGCGCGTTCCTGCTCGGCGGGGTCGGCGTGACGGGCCTGTTCACCATCGCCCTCGCCGGCTGTGGCCTGCTGACCACCGTCGGCGTGATCGTCGCGATGGACACCTTCGGGCCGGTCAGCGACAACGCCCAGGGCATCGCCGAGATGTCCGGCGAGGTCGACGGCGCCGGCGCGCAGACCCTGACCGACCTGGACGCCGTCGGCAACACCACCAAGGCGATCACCAAGGGCATCGCCATCGCCACCGCCGTGTTGGCCGCGACCGCGCTGTTCGGCTCCTACACCGACTCCATCGGCAAGGTGCTCGGTGATCGTTATGCCGCCTTCGTCGAGAGCGCCGCGGTGTACGTGCCGTCCACCCTCGTCGGCATCATCGTCGGCGCATCGGTGGTCTTCTTGTTCTCCGGCCTGGCGATCAGCGCCGTCGGTCGGGCGGCCGGCGCGGTCGTGATGGAGGTACGCCGCCAGTTCCGCGAGATCCCCGGGATCATGGAGGGCACCGGCAAGCCCGAATACGGGCGCGTCGTCGACATCGTGACCCGGGACTCGCTGCGCGAGCTGGCCACCCCGGGCCTGTTGGCGATCTTCGCCCCGATCGCGGTGGGCTTCGGCCTGGGGGCACCGGCGCTGGCCGGCTACCTGGCCGGCACCATCGCCTGCGGCACGTTGATGGCGGTCTTCCTCGCCAACTCCGGCGGTGCCTGGGACAACGCCAAGAAGCTGGTCGAGGACGGCTATCACGGCGGCAAGGGCAGCCCCGCCCACGAGGCCACCGTGATCGGCGACACCGTCGGCGACCCCTTCAAGGACACCGCTGGCCCGGCGATCAACCCGTTGATCAAGGTGATGAACCTGGTGGCGCTGCTGATCGCCCCCGCCGTGGTCGGGCTCTCGGCGCTCGCCGGTCAGGACAATCCGATCCGGTACGCCATCGCCCTCGCGGCGCTGGCCGTGATCATCGTCGCCGTCGTGATCTCCAGCCGCCGCGATATCGCGATCGCCGACGACTCCGACCAGGGATCGCCGCCGGTCGGCCCCGGCGGCGGAGCCGGCGAGGGTGCGGTCGCCGAGGTCGACGTGGTCGAGGTCGATGTCGAGATCGACTACGAGACCCCGGCCCGCCGGTTGGACTGACACCCGGCCGGACGCCCGGACCGGGCCGGGCGAGAGGAGCGTACCGATGGGCTATCGCGAGGAGTTCGACCAGAGCCTGGCCGATCCCCGGGGCTACTGGGGCGAGCAGGCCCGAGCGATCGACTGGTTCCGGCCGCCCGAGCAGGTGCTGACCGACGAGGAGCCGGTGCCGCGCTGGTTCGCCGACGGGATCCTGAACACCTGCTACAACGCCCTCGACCGCCACGTGATCAACGGCGGCGCCGATGCGCCGGCGCTGATCCAGCATTCGGCGATGACCGGTGCCCGGCGTACCTATACCTACGCCGAACTGCTCGAGCACACCGCCAAGCTCGCCGGGGTGCTGCGCGCGCTCGGCGTGGAGCGGGACGACCGGGTGATCATCTACCAGCCGATGATCCCCGAGGCCGTGATGTCGATGCTCGCCTGCGCACGGATCGGGGCGATCCACTCGGTGGTCTTCGGCGGGTTCGCGCCGAGCGAGCTGGCCGCCCGGATCGACGGCGCCGAGCCGAAGGTGATCATCTCCGCCTCCTGCGGGTTGGAGCCCGGCCGCGTCGTCGAGTACCACCCCATTCTGGAGAAGGCGCTCGAACGGGCCGACCATGCGCCCGAGCACTGCATCGTGGTGCAGCGCGAACAGGCGCCCGCCGAGCTCAAGGAGGGTCGCGATCTCGACTTCGCCCAGTTGATGCGCTCCACCGCGATCAAGCCCGCTCCGGCGGCCGACGTCGCCGCGACCGATCCGCTCTACATCCTCTACACCTCCGGCACCACCGGGAAGCCGAAGGGGATCGTCCGCGACAACGGCGGACACGCGGTCGCCCTGGCCTACGCGATGCGCACCATCTACGACATCGGGCCGGGCGAGGTGATGTTCACCGCCAGCGACGTCGGCTGGGTCGTCGGGCATTCGTTCATCGTCTACGGCCCGCTGATCGCCGGTGCGACGACCGTGCTGTACGAGGGCAAGCCGGTCGGTACGCCCGACGCGGGCGCCTTCTGGAAGGTGGTCGCCGAGCACGGCGTCAAGGCGCTGTTCACCGCACCCACGGCGATCCGGGCGATCCGCAAGGTCGATCCCGACGCCGAGCTGGTGGCCGCGCACGACACGTCCAGCCTGCAGACGCTGTTCCTGGCGGGTGAGCGGACGGATCCCGACACGCTGACCTGGGCGGGGGAGAAGCTCGGCGTACCCGTGGTGGACAACTGGTGGCAGACCGAGACCGGATGGCCGATCGCGGCGAACCTGCGCGGGCTGGAGCCGATGCCGATCAAGCCGGGCTCGCCGTCGGTCCCGGTGCCGGGCTACGACGTCGCGGTCCTCGGCCCCGATGGCGAGCGGGTGGGCCCGGACACCGAGGGCGCGATCGCGATCAGGCTCCCGCTGCCACCGGGCACGCTGGCGGGGGTGTGGCGCGACCCGCAACGCATGATCGATTCCTACCTGAAGGCCTATCCCGGCTACTACTCCACCGGCGACGGCGGCGTGATCGACGCGGACGGCTACCTGACCATCCTCGGCCGCACCGATGACGTGATCAATGTTGCCGGGCACCGCCTGTCCACGGGGGCGATGGAGGCGGTGCTCGCCACCCATCCCGCGGTGGCCGAGTGTGCGGTGATCGGTGTCGCCGACGAGCTGAAGGGCCAGGTGCCCCGCGGGTTCGTGGTGTTGAAGGAGGGGCAGTCGGTCGAGCCTGATCAACTCGCCGCCGAACTGGTCCAGCTCGTCCGGGACGAGATCGGCGCCGTGGCCGCGCTGCGCCGGGTCGATGTGGTCGCGGCCCTGCCGAAGACCCGCTCGGGCAAGATCCTGCGCAAGACGATGCGGGAGATCGCCGACGGCAAGGACGCCGTCGTACCCTCCACCATCGAGGATCCCGCCGTCGTCGACGACCTGCGCGACGTACTCACCTCCTGATCGCACCCGACCACCCGCCCGGGGTTGTGGCGGGCCGGGCTCGGCTTGTCCGCGCCGAAAGCGACCACTCGCCCCGGTTGTGGCGGCCGGGCTGGGTGTATCCGCGCCGAAAGCGACCACTCGCCCCGGTTGTGGCGGGCGGGTTGGGCGTATTCGCGCCGGAAGTGACCGCCCGCCCGGGTTGTGGCGACTGGGCTGTGGCCGGCGGCCGGACTCGGCCTACTGCGCCGGAAGCGACCGCTCGCCGGGGTTGTGGCGGGCGGGTTGGGCGTATTCGCGCCGAAAGCGACCACTCGCCCCGGTTGTGGGGACGGGCTGGGACTGGCGGGCGCGCTCGGCATATCCCCGCCGGAACCGACCACTCGCCCCGGTTGTGGCGGGCGGGTTGGGCGTATTCGCGCCGAAAGTGACCACTCGCCCGGGTTGTGGCGGCGGGCCTGGGACTGGCGGGCGCGCTCGGCACCCCGCCGGAAGCGACCACTCGCCGGGGTTGTGGCGGGCGGGTTGGGCGTATTCGCGCCGAAAGCGACCACTCGCCCGGGTTTGTGCTGTCGCTCTGGCCCGATCTTCGCCATTACCCGTGCGAGTGGTCGGTTTCGGCGAGGTTGCCGTCCGCTCGGCCGATGACACATCCCGGGCGCGAGCCGACCCGGCAGGCGCGAGTCCACCCGGCAGGCGCGAGTCCACCCGGCAGGCGCGAGCCGACCCGGCACCCGCGAGTCCACCCGGGAGGCGCGAGCCGACCCGCCACCTCCACCGCCGCCCGCTTGCCCGACCGGCGCGCATCCGCTTCGGTTGGCGCATGGACTTTCCCGTGAAGCGGCTCCGGGAGGCCTTCGAGGCCGCCGGCTACACCGTCGACGGCGTGCTGCGGCGGATCGGCGAGGCCGGGCAGGCCGGCCTCGGGCGCAACCAGACGATGCCCGCCCGGCGCGCGCTCGGCGAGGCCGGCGACCCGCTCGCCACGCTGATCCGGCTGTTCCTGCTGCAGCAGCCGGCACCGGCCGAGCACGTCGACCGGGCGCTGCCCGGTCTGACGGAGACCCTGCTCGCTCTCGACATCGTCCGCCGCGCCCCCGACGGCCTCCGCGCCGCGATCGACCTGCGGCCATATGCCACCGACGACGAGCAGCCGCGCTGGATCGTCTCCGATCTCACCCCGGGTCTCGACGGACCGGCCGGCCCGATGCGTCCGGACTACGTGCTCGGCGTCTCCTCGGCCTCCACCACGCTGGCACAGCTCACCATCCGGCGCCCGATCGGCCGGGCGCTCGATCTGGGCACCGGCTGCGGCGTGCAGTCGCTGCACCTCGCCGCGCACGCCGACGAGATCGTCGCCACCGATCTCAATCCGCGCGCGATCCGGCTGGCCGCCTGGACCGCCGCGCTCAACCAGGTGGCGGTGGATCTGCGCGAGGGCGATCTGTACGAACCGGTCGCCGGCGAGACCTTCGACCTGATCATCACCAACCCGCCCTATGTGATCGCCCCGCCGGCCGACGACGACCGCCGCCTCACCTACCGCGAGGCCACCCGCACCGGGGACGAGCTGGTCCGCGAGGTGATCGCCGCCGGGCTGGAGCACCTGGCCCCGGGCGGCACCCTGCAGATCCTCGGCAACTGGGCGCACCAGCGTGACGGCGACTGGGCCGGCCGGCTCCGCGACTGGCTGCCCGCCACCGGCGTCCGGGCGCTGATCATCGAGCGGGAGCTGCTGGACCCCTATGAGTATGTCGAGCTCTGGCTCACCGATGCCGGCCTGTTCGGTACGCCGGGCTATGCCGATGCCTATGCCCGCTGGCTCGACTACTTCGCCGAGCTCGGCATCACCGCCGTCGGGATGGGCTGGATCACGATCCGCCGGATCGACGACGCCACGCCCTCCGACATCGCGATCGAATCCTGGCCGCACGCGGTCCAGCAGCCCGTCGGCGGTGCGTTGGCCGAATGGCTCGACGCGGCGCCGGTGGCCCAGCTCGGCGAGGCCGAGCTGTTCGGGCGTACCTTCACCATCGCACCCGATGTCGATGCCGAGACCATCGGCCGGCCCGGGGCCGCCGATCCCGAGCATCTGCTGCTGCGCCGCAGGGCCGGGCTGCGCCGCGCGGTGCGGACCGACACGGCGCTCGCCGCGGTCGCGGGTGCCTGCGACGGCGACCTGCCGCTCGGGGTGATCGTCGATGCCGTCGCCCGGCTGCTCGACGCCGACGCGGGCGCCCTGCGTACCGACCTCACCCCGCGGCTGCGCGGCCTGATCGTCGACGGCTTCCTGCGCGGCTGAGGCATCCGACGGGCTTGGCCCGCTGGACGCCTCCGGTACGCTTCGGCGGTGCGGCCCCGCCGCTGGGGTGCGCGATCGGAGAGGAAGACGTGGCAAACGGAGCGACCAGGACCCTCGTGATCGTTGAGTCGCCGACCAAGGCGACCAAGATCGCGGGCTTTCTCGGCGATGAGTACATCGTCGAGTCGAGCCGGGGTCACATCTCCGATCTGCCGACCAATGCGTCCTCGCTCCCGGCGAAGTACAAGGGTCAGCCGTGGGCGCGGCTCGGCGTCGACGTGGACCACGACTTCGAGGCGATCTACGTCGTCCCGGCCGACAAGAAGTCCACCATCACCGCTCTGCGCAATGCGCTTGCCGATGCCGACGAGTTGCTGCTCGCCACCGACGGTGACCGCGAGGGCGAGGCGATCGCCTGGCACCTGCAGCGCCAGCTCAAGCCGAAGGTGCCGACCCGGCGGATGGTCTTCCACGAGATCACCGAGTCCGCGATCCGGGAGGCGCTGACCCAGCTCCGCGATCTCGACATGGACCTGGTCGACGCCCAGGAGACCCGCCGGATCCTGGACCGGCTCTACGGCTTCGAGGTCTCCCCGGTGCTGTGGCGCAAGATGACCAAGAACCTGTCCGCCGGCCGCGTGCAGTCGGTGGCGACCCGGCTGGTCGTCGACCGCGAGCGCGAGCGGATCGCGTTCCGGACCGCGTCCTACTGGGATCTCGACGCGCTGCTGGATGCCGGCGCCGACGCGGAGCCGCGGCAGTTCACCGCCCGGGTCACCGAGCTCGGCGGTCGCCGGATCGCCCGCGGCGGCGATTTCGACGCGAGCGGCCGGCTGACCGGCGCCCAGTTGCTGCAACTGGACGAGAATTCGGCCACTGCCGCCGCGGCGGCCCTGCGTACCGCCCCGCATTCGGTGCGAAGCGTGGAGGCCAAGCCCTACACCCGCCGGCCCTATGCGCCGTTCCGCACCACGACCATGCAGCAGGAGGCCGGCCGCAAGCTCGGCTTCTCCGCCCAGCGCGCGATGTCGGTCGCCCAGGATCTGTACGAGGGTGGCTACATCACCTACATGCGTACCGACTCGGTGAATCTGTCCAACAGCGCGATCGGCGCGGCGCGCGACCAGGTCCGCCAGCTCTTCGGGCAGCAGTATCTGCCCGACAAGCCGCGGATCTACTCCTCGAAGGTGAAGAACGCCCAGGAGGCGCACGAGGCGATCCGACCGGCCGGCGACAGCTTCCGCACCCCCGCGCAGACCGGTCTGTCCGGCGATGCGTTCCGTCTCTACGAGCTGATCTGGATGCGCACCATCGCCTCCCAGATGGCCGATGCGCGCGGCGAGACGATCAGTGTGCGGATCCGCGCCGACCTTGATCAGCCGGTACGCCTGGAGCTGGCGACGGGTGATCGCCACGACGCGCCCGACGCGCTGCTCACCGCATCCGGCCGGACGATCACCTTCCACGGATTCCTGAAGGCCTATGTGGAATCCGTCGACGACGGCGCCTCGGACGATCAGCAGAGCCGGCTGCCGCAACTGGTCGCCGAACAGGTGGTCGAACCGGTCGAGGTGACCCCGGCCGGTCACGAGACGCGGCCCCCGGCCCGCTACAACGAGCCGTCGCTGGTCGCGAAGTTGGAGGAGCTGGAGATCGGCCGGCCGTCGACGTATGCCTCGATCATCCGGACGATCACGGCACGCGACTACGTGTTCAAGCGCGGCTCGGCGCTGGTGCCGACCTGGCTGGCCTTCGCGGTCACCCGGCTGCTCGAGGAGCACTTCACCCAGCTCGTCGACTACGACTTCACCGCGGAGCTCGAGGACACCCTCGACGAGGTGGCCAAGGGTGACGCGCACCGGGTCGCGGTGTTGTCGGAGTTCTACTTCGGTGGCGGCGATGCGGTGGGGCTGAAGGCGCTGACCACCGAGCTCGGCGACATCGATGCGCGCAAGATCAGCACCTTCGGCATCGGTGATCTTGACTCGGGGCTCAGCGTGCGGGTCGGCCGCTACGGGACGATGGTCGAGGACGCCGAGGGCAACCGCGCCGCAGTTCCCGATGATCTTCCGCCCGACGAGCTGACGGTCGAGAAGGCGCGCGAGCTGCTGGCGCGGCCGATGGGGGAGGAGCGCGAGCTGGGCCTGGACCCGGAGACGCACACCCCGATCGTGGCGCGCAACGGACGGTTCGGCCCCTACGTCACCGAGGTGTTCGGCGAGGATGCCCCGAAGGGGGTCAAGCCGCGTACCGGTTCGCTGTTCGCGTCGATGGAGATCGACACGATCGATCTGGAGACGGCGCTGAAGCTGCTGTCCCTGCCGCGGGTCGTCGGCGAGATCGACGGGGAGACGGTGACCGCGCAGAACGGGCGTTACGGTCCCTATCTGAAGAAGGGCAGCGATTCCCGCTCCCTCGACACCGAGCAGCAGATCTTCACGATCACGCTGCCGGAGGCCCAGGCGCTGTACGCCCAGCCGAAGCGCCGCGGCCGGGCCGCCGCCAAGCCGCCCCTGAAGGAGCTCGGCGCCGACCCGAACACGGGCCGGCCGATGGTGATCAAGGATGGCCGCTTCGGGCCCTATGTCACCGACGGCGAGTACAACGCGACGCTGCGCCGGGGCGATGACGTGGGCACGATCACCGCCGAGCGGGCCGTCGAACTGCTCGCCGAGAAGCGTGCCAAGGGTCCCGCCAAGAAGGCCGCGAAGAAGGCGCCGGCCAAGAAGGCCGCCGCCAAGAAGTCGACCGCGAAGAAGTCCACGGCCAAGAAGGCGACCGCCAAGAAGGCGACCGCCAAGAAGGCGACGGCCAAGAAGAGCCCGGGCCGGTCCGGATCGTCGGCCGGCGGGAGCTGAGCATGACCACCCCGGCGCCGGCCGCGGTGAAACTGCGGGTCGAGCTGCCGTTCACCGCCCGCGCGCCGCGGTTGATCAACCCCGAGCTCGGCATCGACCGGGTGCTGGTGCTGCGCGGCGCCGGGCGGCGCTCGACGACTCAGTTGACCGTGCTGGACACCCCCGATCATCGCCTGCTGCGCGCCGGGGTGCTGCTCGCCCACCGTGTCGCCGATGGACGCGGCGACTGGTTCCTCGCCGCACCCGACTGGGCGCCCTGGCTGCCGGGGGAGCGGGTCGAGCCGATGGCCGACGGCGACCTGCCGACCGAGCTCGCCGCGCTGGTCCGACCGTTCCGCCGCTCGGCCGCCCTCGGCCCGGTCGCCGCGCTGGAGTACGACCGGTGGACCTATGCGCTGCACGGTGCCGGCGAGGACGGCGAGACCCGACTCGGTGTCTTACATGATCAACTGGTCACGGTACGCACTGCGGGCGTGATCACCTCGCGCTACCGCGAGGGCACCCTGACCGGCGACGGGATCGATGCTGCCCAGCGGGACTGGGTGAGCGAGATGCTCGCCTTCGCCGGCGGCACCGTGGTGGAGGAGTTCCCGAGCATCGCCCAGCGGATCGGCTCTCCCGCGACCGGCCACACCGACTTCCCTGCGCCGACGGCCTGGCAGCGCGATTGTCCCGCCGAGGCGGCGATCACGGCGATCCTGGCCGGCCGGCTGCGGATGATCATGACCGCCGATCTGGCGCTGCGCGGCGGCTCCGGGGCCGCCCGTGACCTGGCCGAACAGCTCCGCGCCCTGGCCGTCGAGCTGCGTGGCCTCGGCCCGCTGCTTGTCCATGATCAGGCCGGCGTCGCTGAGTGGCGATCGCTGGCCGATCGGCTCGACGACGCCGCGGAGCTGGATGCGATCGCGCTGATCAACAGCGGGCGCTATCTCGGGTTGCTGGACGCGCTGGTCCGCGAGGTACGCGCCCCCCGGGTGGTGGGCGGGATCGACACCTCGGGAGCGTTGTCGGCCGGCGACGCATTCGGCGCGCTGCTGGAGCGGGTGGTGGCCGACTTCGTCGAGGCCTGCGACGTCCTCGGTGCCGACGGGCCGGACGCTACCTGGCGCGCGGCACTGCTCGCCGGTGATCAACTCATCCACAGCTCGACGATCACGGAGCTGGTACGCCCGAAGCGGGCGGCGCGGCTGCGGCGGCGTACCGAACGGCTGATGGCCGATCTCGAACAGTGCGTCGGCGAGCCGCCGGCGATCACCGATCGGGTCGAGGAGCTGAGCCCGGCGGAGGCCTTCGAGGCCGGCCGGGCCCACGAGCGGGCGCGCATCGTCGTCCGACATGCCCGCCACGAGTTCCTGCGGGAATGGGGCCGGGCGCGGGAGCGGTTCGCGTGAGCGGGGTGTTCGTCGTCTTCGAGGGCGGCGACGGCGTCGGCAAGTCGACGCAGCAGAAGCTGCTCGCGCAGCGCTTGGCGGACGCCGGCGTACCGCACGTGGTCACTCGCCAGCCCGGCGGCACCGCCGCGGGCCAGCGGATCCGCGAGTTGCTGCTCGACCCGACGACGGGCGATCTCGATCCGCGCGCGGAGGCGCTGCTCTACGCCGCCGACAAGGCCCAGCACGTCGGTGAGGTGATCCGGCCGGCGCTGGAGCGCGGCGAGGTCGTGGTCAGCGATCGCTACGTCGATTCGTTGCTGGCCTACCAGGGCGCCGGCCGGGTGCTGCGCGCCGAGGAGGTGGCCGCGGTCGCGGCCTGGGCGACCGACGGGCTGCGCGCCGACCTGACGGTGCTGCTCGACCTGGAGCCGGGCGCAGGCGTCGGCGCGAAGGCCGACAAGGACCGGATCGAGGCCGCCGGCGATGCCTTCCACGAGCGGGTACGCGAGGGCTTCCTCGCCCTCGCCGCCGCGCACCCGGCGCACTATCTGGTGCTGCCCGCGCGGCGCTCGCGCGAGCAGATCGCCGAGCAGGTGTGGCGGCGGCTGGCAGAGCTGTTGTCCGAGCCGGCGGGCAGACTGGACCCGTGAGCGCTCCCAGCACGGACGTCGGCGTCGCGCGGGCCGAGCCGTTGACCGGGGTCTGGTCCGACCTGGTCGGTCAGCAGGCCGCCGTGTCGGTGCTCCGTCGCGCCGTCGCCGGGGGCCCGCACGCGATGTCGCACGCCTGGCTGATCACGGGCCCGCCCGGTTCGGGCCGGTCGAATGTTGCCCAATCCTTCGCCGCGGCGCTGCAGTGCGAGCGCACCCCGGCCGGGTGCGGCGAGTGCCGGGCCTGTCGCACGGCGCTGAGCGGCGCGCATCCCGATGTCACGCTGGTCCGCACGGAGCTGTTGTCGATCGGCGTCGATGAGATCCGCGACCTGGTCCGGCGCGCATCGATGAGCCCGTCCGTCGGGCGCCACCAGGTGATCGTGATCGAGGATTCGGACCGGATCACCGAGCGCGGCGCCGACGCGCTGCTGAAGAGCATCGAGGAGCCCGCGTCGCGCACTGTCTGGCTGCTCTGCGCGCCGACGGCCGAGGATGTGGTGGCCACCGTCCGGTCCCGGTCGCGGCTGCTGCACCTGACCACCCCGACCCCGGCGGCGGTCGCCGACCTGTTGCAGCGCCGCGACGGCATCGATGCCGAGACCGCCACCCGGGCCGCCCGGGCCGCCCAGGGCCACATCGGCCGGGCGCGGGTGCTGGCGCGCAGTGCCGACGCCTGGCAGCGGCGCAGCGCCGTGCTGCAGATCCCGGGCCGGCTGCGGGGGCTCGGCGCGTGCCTGGAGGCGGCGGAGGCGCTGGTGAAGTCGTCTGCGGAGGAGGCCGCCCAGATCACCGGCGAGCTCGACGGCAAGGAGCGCGCCGAGCTGGAGCAGGCGCTCGGGATGGGCACCAAGGGGGTACGCAATCGCTCGGCGACGGCGGCCCTGCGCGAGCTGGAGGAGCAGCAGAAGGCGCGTGGCAAACGGCTGCAGCGCGACGCGCTCGACCGGGCCCTGACCGAGCTCACGGCGTACTACCGCGACGTGTTGAGCGTGCAGACGGGTTCGGGGGTCGAGCTGATCAACCCCGAGCTGGCGGCAGAGATCGGGGCGCTCGCCCGGCGTACCCGCCCGGAGGCGACCCTGCGCCGGATCGACGCGCTGCTGGCCTGTCGGGAGGCGCTGGAGACCAATGTGCCGCCGCTGCTGGCCACGGAGGCCATGCTGGTGGCGATCGTCGAGGCCGACGGCGAGGGTTGAGTCCGGCGGGCCGAAACGCCGTGTCGATACGCCGTCACGGGGGTTGGCGGTGCGAGAATCCCGTGTGACACAGGTGAAGGGAGAGGCTCGTGGCCACCAGGTCCGATGACGCGAACGATCGCAGTGACTCCGGCGACGAGCGCGCGCCCGAGGAACCGTCGCGGTCGGGCTCGTCCGCGATGCGCCGATCGAGCCACGCCGACGACAACCAGGCGAAGCCTGCGTCCCAGGCGCCGGGGCCGGCCGCTGCCGATGAGCAGGCGACCGAACTCGTCGACCCGCCCGGCAAGGACAGGTCCGGGCACGCCAAGGACACGACTTCCGGTGCCAAGGACACGACTGCGGGCGCCAAGGACACGACTGCGGACGCCAAGGACGCGACTGCGGACGACAGGACCGACGAATCCACCGAGACCCGGCCCGCCGGGTCCGCACAGGACGGGGAGGCGACCGAGGTGACTTCCAACGATCCCGCCGACGGCGAGCGCACCGAGTTGCTCACCGAGCGGCGACCCGACGACCGTAAGCCCCTCTACCGCGACGAGGCGGGACGCGATGCCGACTCCGAGCCGACCGAGACCATGGCGGTATTCCGCGACCGCGAGTCCGAGGGCACCCAGGTGATGCCCCTCGCCGCCGGCACTGCGGCCGGGGAGACCGACTGGGAGGAGCGCCGCCGCGCCCGCGACGAGGCGCTGGGCAAGCGCACACCGCCCCCGGTCGTCGTCGGCGACGAAGCGGTGGCGCCCGCCGCCGGCGCCGGTCGCTCGGCCCGCACGACGGACAGGTTCCTCGCGTCGCTCGGCCTGTTCCTGCTGCGGCTGGTCGTCGCGGCGATCATGGGGCTGCACGGCGTCGCCAAGCTGATGGCGATCACCGACGTGCAGACGATGCTGGCGGGCACGGTCATCCCGTACCCGGAGATCATGGCCCTGGTGCTGGCGATCAGCGAGGTGCTGATCGCGCTGTCGCTGCTGTTCGGCCTGCTGGTCCGGCTGTCCGGCCTCGGCGTGGCCCTGATCGGCATCGGCGCGCTGGTGTTCGTGAAGTGGACGACCTTCCCGTTCAGCAATGGCTACGAGCTGGCGGGCGAGTTGGAGCTCCTGCTCGGAGCGGTGGGCATCCTGTTCCTCTGCGTGGGCGGCGGTCGCTGGGGCATCGACGGCGGATTCCGCGCCCGCCGGCGCCGGGCCAAGGAGAATGCCGCCGACGAGCGGTGAGCGGGGCGCGCGGTGATGCGTGCGGCGCGCCGCGGTTGTCCCGGTCGATAGATTTGGCCGGGTGAGCGCCGCGTCCGAATCCACGCCCCGCCGTTCGCCACTGTTCCGGGCGGTCGTCGCGGCGGTAGCCGTCACCGCCGCGGTGGTGCTGGTGGTCGGGACGGCACTGAGCGGCGTGGTGTTCGTGCAGAGCTCGGCGTCCACGCCGCCGCGTACCAATCAGATCAATCCCGACGGCCGCCCCCTGCAGCCGGTGCCGGACGTCACCCCGCCGGGGATGGTGCCGCGGCCCCAGGAGCTGGCCGGCGGAGCCTGGCAGACCCAGCGGCCCGCCTGGCAGTCCTGCGACGGCGGGCAGTGCGCGACCGTGCTGGCGCCGCTGGACTGGGGCAGCCCCGACGGGCCCACGGCGATCACCCTGAGCCTGCTCAAGGTGCCGGCCAGCCAGTCGCCGCGGCTGGGCACGATCTTCGTCAACCCGGGCGGCCCGGGCGGCGACGGGACGGACTATGCGACGAGCTTCTCCCGCGAGGGGCTCGAGCAGTACGACATCGTCGGTTGGGATCCTCGGGGCGTCGGCGACTCCACGCCGGTTCGCTGTGATGATGCGGCGTTGCAGATGTTGATCAACCAGGACGCCTCCCCCGACGACCAGGGCGAGCGGACCGATCTGATGCAGGCCGAGGTGAACCTCGGCGCGTCCTGCCTGGCGCAGTCGGGCGCGCTGCTGCAACACATCTCGACCGAGGACACCGTTCGTGATCTTGACATGTTGCGCGGCATCGTGGGCGACCAGCGGTTGAACTACTTCGGCGCCTCCTACGGCACGCAGGTCGGCGCCCGCTACGCCGAGCTGTTCCCCGAGCGATCGGGCCGGCTCGTGCTGGACGGCGCCGTCGACGTGACCGGCGACGAGGAGGTCAGCCAGGCCCAGGGCTTCGAGCGGGCCCTCGGCAATTTCGTCGACTGGTGCGTCGGTCAGCAGCAGCTTTGTCAGCTCGGCGCCAATCCCGACCAGGTGCGAACCACGATCACCGAGCTCACGGAGCAGGCGGACGCCCGCCCGATCCGGGCCGGCTCGCGCGAGCTGACCCAGACCGGTCTGGTCACCGGGATCTCCGCGGTGCTGTATGCCGATGAGACCGCGTTTCCCTATCTCGCGCAAGGCATTGCCGATGCGCGCAGCGGCAACGGCGAGCTGATGCTGGCATTCGCCGACGGCTACTACCAGCGCGAGGAGGACGGGTCCTTCGGGTCGCTGATGAAGGCCTTCCCGGCGATCCGCTGCTTGGATGAGGCCGATGAAGGGTACGCCGGAGCCGACGCGAAGGCGGCCGAGGCCGCGGCGGCGGCGCCCTGGGCGGGCAGGTTCATGGGCCCGGACTACGCGTGCCCGTCGTGGCCGGTGCCGGCCGTCCCCGCGCCCGGGCCGCTGGAGCCCGCCACGGGCGCTCGCCCGATCCTGGTCGTCGGTACGACCGGCGACCCGGCCACGCCGTACGAGAACGCCGTGACGATGGCCAAGCAGCTCGGGGTCGGCAGGTTGGTCACCTTCGAGGGGGCGGGGCACGTCGCCTACGGCCGCAGCTCGTGCGTCGGGCGTACCGTCGTCAACTACTTCCGCGACCGCATCCCCGAGGGGGAGACGGTCTGCAAGGAGTGACGGCCGTCTGTACGACGTTTGCGTCATACCTGACGCAAACGTCGGTACGCACGCCGGGCGGATTCGTGGCGGGCGCGCCCGAGCCGCTATAGTCATGCACCGGCCGCAGGCCGCGCCACCTTAGCTCAGTCGGTAGAGCGACGCTCTCGTAAAGCGTAGGTCACCGGTTCGATTCCGGTAGGTGGCTCCACAACGTCGCCCCTAGTCAGAGCGCTGTTTCTCCGTTGGTCAGCTCGATCACTGAACCTCCCGGTTGCGACCGTGTCCCCGAGGTGTCCCCGACCCGGCTGGCGGCGGACCAAAGGTTCTGGTCGATCAAGTGGCCGTACATGTCCATCGTCATGGACGCGGACGCGTGTCCCAAGACGCGCTGAACCACCTTCGGATCAGCACCCGACCCGAGTCAGCCCGGCGCCGCCGACCCGCATGCGCACGCCGAGCAAGCAACTCCGCATCCCGAATCTCGTGTGACATCTCGCGCCCCCTCACTCCACCGGAGCCGCCAGCGCCGTCACCCGATTCGCACGGTTGCCGAATCCCGCCCTACTAGATCAAGCGCCTCGCTCCGCTCGGCGAACCGCTGCGGTCCGTGTCCTCGCGCTCCGCTCCGCTGCGCGCTGCGGGCCGGTCCTCACTCTCTCCCGTCCAGCCCGCGCTCTTCGCGTGCCAGACGGTCGTACTCCGCAGCTGCCCATCGCTCGTTGCGCACAGGGTCGGCACAGCACTGCGCAACGATGGTGGGCCCATCCGTCGGCGCCTCCCACCTCCAAGTCCAGACGCCCTGCTCGTTCCGTTCGGGATCTGGAAGGTAGCCGTGCAGGCTCGGATCGTCCGTCGCTAGCGCCTCGATCGCCCGAACACACGCAGTAGCGACCTTGCGCAAGCGCAATGCCTCCTCGGGGCTGCTTGGCCACATCGGGTCGTCCGCCGGTGACAGCGTCACAACCAGCCTCCCTTGAGGTGCAAACGCTGCTCGCGCTTCAAATGGGTGCCCCAGTGCAGACGCCGCGGCGGCGTATGCCCGTTCTGCTTCCCGCAGCGTAAGGCTTTCCGCCTGCCTCAGCCCGTGGGGATGTGAACTCTCTTCATCAATCTCCATGAGGTAAGCCTAGAAGACGCGGGTGACGCCATGTCGAGGAGCGAGTGAGTCGACCGAATGTCGAGCCGCCGCTTGTTCGCCCCCGCTCGCGGCTGATCGGCCGACAATGACGAGAAATGCTGCGTCGCGGACGCGATACTCGCACATATGGGCTCGCTATCCGACGAAATCATCATATGCATCACCGGTTACTTCGATTGCCGGATCCCCGATTTTGACGTAGCTTTCTTCCGCGGAAATTTCCTTATTTAGCGTACTGCCTTTCTTGATTTCAAAGGTCTCTTCTCGGGAGGGTTGTCCGTATAGGCTCCTCGTCAGCCCTTGTAGGCCAGCGAGATCGCCGAGGGCGCCAGGCGTCCCACGAGTCCTGCGGAAGGTGCGAGCGATGCAGAGATGTGGCCCTTCGATTTTGACCACCTTTACGACAGTCTTCACCAGCTCCACGGATCCCAACGACTTGCCAGTGTCCGGATCCTTGATATTGACACCGTTGCGATTGAGGATCTTGAACTTCATTCCCTCAGTGACGCTCGACTCGGTTCCAACGTTGAGGACGAGTTCGCGATCACTGAGGATTGCAGCAACCTTGGCCTGGATTTGACTGTCAGTCATCCGTGTTTTTTCCTTCCGGAATGGGCTCTGGTCCAATAAGTTCGGCTACGAGTTCTGGCTGGAACGTTCGCCAATCTTCGATCGCATCAAGGAAGGTCTCCTCGGATTGACTGGCCATGACGGAAACCTTGCCGATAAGCCCTTTATACTGGCTGCCCTTCCCGAGATCGTCGTAAAGTTCCTCAAGAGTGCTCGTCAACGCCGTGGAGCGCAGCGTTGCGCGCGAGAGCCGGCCGACCGCTCGTCGTGCGAGATCGCTGCTCGGCTTCCCGACGCCGTTCCATGTGAAAGCTGCACCAACCTGACAAGCGATGCCGCTGAGTGCGAGTGCTGCTTGCCAGAAGCCCGACGGTGGTTCGGGGACGTTGGACACGAATGCGAGAAGCACCGTGGCAATCACACCGCCCGCTTGGAGCGCAATGCCAATACGCCTCCGTGACCAGCGGTCGCTCAGTGCCATGGCGAAGATCTTCGCACCTCGACGCTTCAGCGGAGTGACCGCCGCGGCTCGCGCCACTCCTTGTTCGTTGTGAGCGTCGCCAGCTCGGCGACTACACCTATACACAGACCAGTGACGGCGTGTCGGAAGCGGGAGTCGCCCAAGTTGTCGCAGGGACGTAGGTCCGGGCCTACGTGCGGTTCTCCTGGATGAGTAGACACTCGCCGGGGTGCGGACCGGTTGCCAGCCGCAGAACCAGCCCGTGGCGCATCACCGGGCGTGTCCCCACTGTGCCCCCGACCTGCTCGATTCACCCGTCAACCTCCCGCGCTCAGGCCCGCGTGTCAGCAAGCTCCCGTCGACCTCGAACCCGGCGGCGCCAGCCGTCGAACGCTCTCGTAAAGCGTAGGTCACCGGTTCGATTCCGGTAGGTGGCTCCAGCGTCCACACCGCCTCTCCCGGCTAGCCTTCTGCCGTGCGGCACAGCTACGACGTCGAGGTGGAGTGGACGGGCAACCGGGGTGCGGGCACGACCGGGCATCGCGACTACGGGCGCGAGCACATCGTTCGGGTCGACGGGCTGCCCGACATCGCCGGTACGGCGGATCCGGCGTTCCGCGGTGATCGCGAGCGGCACAATCCGGAACAGCTGCTGGTCGCGGCGCTCGCGCAGTGCCACATGCTGAGCTATTTCCATCGCGCGGTGCTGACCGGCGTCGTGGTGACGGCCTATGCCGACCGCGCCCACGGGGAGATGACCCAGGAAGGCTCGGGCGGGTGCTTCGAGCGGGTCGTGCTGCACCCGGTGGTCACCGTCGCCGACGCCTCCATGGTGGATGCTGCCATCGCGGCCCACGGCCCCGCCTCGGCCGACTGCTTCATCGCCAACAGCGTCAACTTCCCCGTCGATCATGAGGTGACGATCTTGGTCGAGGGGCAGGACGGCTGAGTCCGGCCGCGCCTTCGAAGGACTTCGGCCCACGCGCGTCGGAGGTCAGCAAGCGGTCATGGCACCAGCCTGACACCGCTCACGCTTGATCGTGAGCGCCGCAGCGACCATGATCAAAGTGCCCGCACCGCACGGTTCGGGTGAAGGGTGCGATCATGCGTCGGTTTGCCGTCCATTGGGCGATCGGCTCGCTCTCAGCGACTACCCCCGGGTTGTTGATCTTCGCGGGCGGTCATTCACCGGATGCCCGCCGACTCATGGTCGCGCTCTACTTCGTCGGTGCCTCGCTGGCGATCGGCGTGCTGCTCACCGCCGCGATCCGGCGATGGTCCCGTCGATCGGAGCATCGCCGTACGGGCACCGTGATCGCGCTCGTCACCTGGTTGCTGACCGCGCTGCTGGCCGTCCCGACCGGCGCACTCGCCGCCGGCGATCCGGGCGCCTTGGCCTCGGCCTGGCGCTGGTACCTGCCGTTCTTCCTCGGATCGTCGGTACTGATCGCGCTGCTGGGCGGCCACGTCGTGGCGAGGCCGTTCGACTCGGTACGCCGGTCCGGGTTGCTTGCCCCGCGGCGCTGACGCCGCCCGGATCCCGCCCCAACGGTTGCTTTATCGTCTCATCCGCGGGACGCTCGATTCAGTGAGTCGACCTGAATCGCAGCGGGGTGATCGTCTTGACAGATGTCCGCAACGATCGTGGGGCGAGTGCGCGCGCAGCACGAACCGGCCGGCGCGCCAGGGGCCTCGGGGCGGTCGCGGCGCTCGCCGCCCTCAGCTTCAGCCTCGGCGCGTGCGCCGGTGACGGCGGCCCGCCGACCCTGACCTGGTACATCAATCCCGACGACGGCGGCCAGGCCGCGCTCGCAGAGAAGTGCACGGCCGAGGCCGGCGGGGCGTACCGGATCGAGACCTCGCTGCTGCCCAACGACGCGGCCAGCCAGCGCGAACAGCTCGCCCGCCGACTCGCCGCGGGCGACCCGAGCATGGACATCATGAGCCTGGACCCGCCCTACATTCCGGAGCTGGCCGAGCCGGGATTCCTCGCGCCGGTCCCGCCCGACGTCGCCGAGCGCACCACCCGCGGCGTCGTGCAGGGCGCACTCGACGGCGCGACCTGGAACGATCGGCTGGTCACCGTCCCGTTCTGGGCCAATACCCAGATCCTGTGGTACCGCAAGTCGGTCGCGGAGGCGGCCGGGCTCGATCTGGGCCAGCCGGTGACCTGGGACCAGTTGATCCAGGCAGCGCAGACCCAGGACAAGGAGCTCGCGGTGCAGGGCGCGCGGGCCGAGTCGATGACGGTCTGGGTGAATGCGCTGATCGCCTCCGGCGGCGGCGAGATCATCGTCAATCCCGACGCCAACGCCCGCGACATCCAGCTCGGCCTGGACAGCCCGGCTGGTGTCGATGCCGCCCGGATCGTCAGCACCATCGGCCGCGAGGGGCTCGGCGGTCCGGGCCTGCCGACGATGGACGAGAACCAGTCGATGAGCCTGTTCCAGTCCGACCGCGGTTCGTTCATGGTCAACTACAACTTCGTCTGGCCGGCGATGCAGGGGTCGGTCGAGGACGGTTCGCTCGACCAGGCCGTCGTCGACGACATCGGCTGGGCGCTCTACCCGCGGGTCTCGCCCGATCGCGAGACCGCTCCACCGCTCGGCGGGATCAACCTCGGGGTCGGTGCCCGCAGCACGCATCCCGACCTTGCCTACCGGGCAATCGAGTGCATGGTCTCGCCGGAGAACCAGGCGGAGTACTTCGTCACCAACGGCAATCCGCCGTCCGCCCTCGCCGCGTTCGACGATCCGGAGGTACGCCAGAAGTTCCCGATGGCCCCGACGATCCGCGACTCCCTCGACATCGCGGTGCCGCGGCCGCAGACGCCCTACTACAACGAGGTGTCCACGGGCATCCAGCAGACCTGGACCCCGCCGGCCGATGTCGACCCGGCGACGACACCGCGCGATTCCCAGGAGTTCATCACGGCCGTCCTGCGAGGGGAGCGATTGCTGTGAGCAGCCAGGCGGCGACAGGCAAGCCGGCGATGAGCGAGCGGGCGCGGGCCGAGGCCCGCCTGGGCTGGCTGCTCGCCGGACCGGCATTCGTGATCATGCTGCTGGTCACGGCGTACCCCATCCTGCAGGCGATCTATGAATCGCTGTTCCGGTTCCGGCTGACCGCGCCCGACGAGCGCCAGTTCGTCGGCCTGGCCAACTACGCGGTGATCCTGTCGGACTGGGTGTGGTGGCGCGACCTGTTGGTCACGCTGCTGATCACGGTGATCACCGTGGCCGTCGAGCTGGTGCTCGGCTTCGCCCTGGCGCTGGTCATGCACGGCGCGATCAAGCAGCTCCGCGGCCTGTTGCGCACCGCAATCCTGGTGCCCTACGGCATCATCACCGTGGTCAGCGCCTTTGCCTGGTTCTACGCCTTCGACATCAACTCAGGCTTCGTCAACCAGTGGTTCGCCTGGGTGCCGGGGATCTCGCCGGACCTGAACTGGTTCGCCGAGTTCGGCACGTCGATCTTCGTGATCATCGCCTCCGAGATCTGGAAGACGACCCCGTTCATCTCGCTGCTGCTGTTGGCGGGCCTGGCCCAGGTGCCGGGCGAGCTGACCGAGGCGGCCAAGGTGGACGGCGCGACCCGCTGGGAGCTGTTCCGCAAGGTGACCCTGCCGAACATGAAGGCGGCGATCATGGTCGCGGTGCTGTTCCGGGCGCTCGACGCCTTCCGGATCTTCGACAATGTGTTCATCATGACCAACGGGGCCAACAACACAGAGGTCTTGTCGCTGTTGGCGTACCGGACCTCGATCGGTCGACTGGAGATAGGCATGGGGTCGGCGATCTCCGTGCTGCTCTTCTTGTGCGTACTGCTGATCGCCTTTCTGGCGATCAAGGTCTTCAAGGTCGATCTGGCCGGAAGCAGGGGAGGGAACTGATGCCTACCCGGGTCAAGATCGGCTGGGCCGTGATCACCGTCCTGGTGCTGGTCTACGCGCTGGGGCCGGTGGCCTCGATCCTCGCCACCTCGTTCAAGTCCTCGGGCGACCTGACCACGCCGGGCTTCCTGCCGGCCAGTGGCGGCACGCTGGACAACTACGAGCTGATCCTGGTCGGCGATGCGCAGAGCCTGTTCCTCACCGCGCTGCGCAACTCGATCGGCATCACGCTGTTGTCGACGCTGATCGCGGTCGTGCTGGCCACCCTCTGCGCGTACGCCATCGCCCGGCTCGACTTCCCCGGCAAGCGGATCATCCTGACCACCGCACTCGCCGTGTCGATCTTCCCCGTGATCTCCATCGTCACGCCGCTGTTCAACCTGTGGCGCAGCATCGGGCTCTACGACACCTGGCCCGGGTTGATCATTCCCTACCTGTCGCTGACATTGCCGATCTCGATCTGGACGCTGGCGGCGTTCTTCCGGCAGATCCCGTGGGAGCTGGAGCAGGCCGCCCAGGTCGACGGCGCGACGACCTGGCAGGCCTTCCGGAAGGCAATCGTTCCGCTCGCCGCACCCGGCGTGTTCACCACCGCGATCATCGCCTTCTTCATCGCCTGGAACGACTTCGTGTACGGCATCTCGCTGACCTCGACCGAGGCCGCCCGGCCGGTGCCGGCGGCGCTGGCCTTCTTCACCGGGGCGTCGCAGTTCGAGGAACCGACCGGCGCCATCTCGGCCGCCGCGATCATCGTCACCATCCCGGTGGTGATTCTCGTGCTGCTCTTCCAGCGGCAGATCATCTCGGGTCTCACCCAGGGCGCCGTCAAGGGCTAGGAAGGAATGCCATCGTGTCATCGATCGAGCTGAACAATCTCGTCAAGAAGTACGGGGACGGCTTTCCCGCGATCAACGACGTCAGCATCGACATCCCCGACGGGGAGTTCATCATCCTGGTCGGGCCGTCCGGTTCGGGGAAGTCGACGTTGTTGCGGATGATCGTCGGCCTGGAGGACATCACGTCCGGCGATCTGATGATCAACGGCCAGCGGGTGAACGAGAAGGCGCCGCGGGATCGCAACCTGGCCATGGTGTTCCAGAACTACGCGCTGTACCCGCACCTGACGGTCTTCGAGAACATCGCGTTCCCGCTGCGACTGAACAAGCACAAGCTGTCCGAGGACGAGATCCGCGACCGGGTCAACCGCGCGGCGGCGACGCTGGAGCTGACCGAGCATCTCGACCGCAAGCCCGGCAATCTGTCGGGCGGCCAGCGGCAGCGGGTGGCGATGGGCCGGGCGATCGTCCGGCAAGCGGATGCCTTCTTGTTCGACGAGCCGCTGTCGAACCTGGACGCCAAGCTGCGCGGGCAGATGCGTACCGAGATCGCCCAGATGCAGCGCCGGCTGGGTATCACCAGTGTCTACGTGACCCATGATCAGACCGAGGCGATGACGCTCGGTGACCGGGTGGCCGTGCTGAAGCGCGGGGTGTTGCAGCAGGTGGCGTCGCCGCGCGAGCTGTACGAGCAGCCGGTGAATCTCTTCGTCGCCGGCTTCATCGGCTCGCCGTCGATGAACTTCCTGCCGGCCGAGATCGACGGCACCGTCGCGCGTACCCCCTTGGGGGACTGGGAAATTCCGGCCGAGAAGGCCGAGAAGGGGCGCGGACGCGGCGTCGTGATGTTGGGGGTACGCCCGGAGGCGTTCGAGGATGCCGCCTTCGCCGATGCGGCGCTCAAACAGCACGGGTCGGAGTTCTCCGCGGAGCTGACGCACACCGAATGGCTCGGCAACGAGCAGTACGGGTACCTGACCTTCGAGCCCGAGGAAGGGGTACGCAAGGTGCTCGACGAGCTCGCGAAGGACCTCGACGCCGACGAGCTGAACGTGCAGGTGGTCGTGTCGCTGGATGCCAACAGCCGGCTCAAGGGTGGGAAGACCGGCACGATCTGGGTCGACACCCGGCGGGTGCACCTGTTCGATCCCGAGACCGGTGAGAACCTGACCCGCGACGCCGAGGAAGGCGCCCGGCTGACCCAGGAGGCCGCCGAGGACCGCGCCGAGGAGATCGCGCAGGCCAAGGAGCGCGACGCCAAGGCGGCGCAGGCCGTCGGGTAGGTCGCGCCGGCCGGTGGGTGACGCCGCTCAGGCGTTGCGCTGATCGCGCCAGGCGATCCAGCGCTCGAGGCCGCCGAGGTCGTAGTCCGGGCCTCCGACACCCATCGTGAACAGCCGCGCGCCCGCATCGTGCAACGCATCGGCCTTCTCGTCCGGTGGGCCGATCGGCTGGCCGTCGCGGCCGCGCGCGTTCACGCCGACCGAGATCTCGATCTCCGACCGATCGCGGCCGACCGCCGCGCAGTGCTCGTCGAGCACGCCGAGCTTGTGCCGCAGCGACGGAAGATCGGCGAAGCTGTGCCAGATGTCGGCGTGCTTCGCCACCAGCCGCAGGGTCTTCTTCTCGCCCTGGCCGCCGATCAGCATCGGGATCTTCCGGGTCGGCCGGGGATTCAACTCCTCGAATCGCCGCTCGATCCGGGGCAGTGCCTCGGCAAGGTCGTCGAGGCGGCTGCCGCGCGTACCGAACTCATAGCCGTACTCCTCGTAGTCGCGCCCGGCCCAGCCCGACCCGATCCCGAGCACCAGCCGCCCGCCGCTGATGTGATCGACCGTGCGGGCCATGTCGGCCAGCAGGTCGGGATTGCGATAGGAATTGCAGGTCACCAGCGCGGCGATCTCGGCCCGCGAGGTCTGCTCGGCCCACGCCCCGAGCACCGTCCAACACTCGAAGTGCTTGCCGTCCGGGTCGCCGGTCAGCGGGAAGAAGTGGTCCCAGGTGAAGATGATGTCGACGCCGGCGTCCTCGGCCCGCGCCACGGCATCGCGGATCTGGGGATAGTCGGCGTGCTGGGGTTGTAGCTGGATTCCGATCCGGGTGGGCCGTTCGCTCATGCACCGACCCTAACCCGCGATTGTTTCCGCAGTTATGCCCGCTCTGACACGTCCAGAGCGGGCATAACTACGGAAACAATCGCGAGTCAGGAGGAGGAAGAGAGCGCGGCGCGTACGCGGGCGGCGACGGCCGACCCGTCGGCCCGGCCCTGCGCCTTGGCATTCACGCCCTTGATCACCTGGCCCATCTGCTTCATGGTCGGCCGCTCGCCGAGCTGTTCGGTGACCGCGGCGATCTCGGCCTCGACCAGCGCGGCGAGCTCGTCGTCGGTCAGCGGGGTCGGCAGGTACGCCGAGAGCAGCTCGGCCTCGGCGAGCTCGGCCGCCGCCTGCTCCTCGCGCCCGCCGGAGGCGAATCCCTCCGCGGCCTCCTTGCGCTTGCGTACCTCACGATTGACGATCGCCAGCTCGGCCTCGACAGTCAGCTCGTGCGCGGCCTCGCCGGAGACCTCCTCGGTGCCGATCGCCGTCAGCACCGACCGCAGCACGGTCGTCGTCTGCTTGTCGCGCTGCTTCATCGCCGCCGTCAGGTCGGCGCGGATCCGGTCCTTGAGCTCAGCCATGCCCTCATCCTTGCAGACCTGCCCCCGCCGACCCGATCAGAATTCTCCGGCCAGCTCGGCGGTGAGATTGTCCCGGGCCGCCGCC
The DNA here is from genome assembly GCF_013408305.1 of Naumannella cuiyingiana. NCBI lineage: Bacteria > Bacillati > Actinomycetota > Actinomycetes > Propionibacteriales > Propionibacteriaceae > Naumannella > Naumannella cuiyingiana. The sequence continues at coordinate 2,148,753 of NZ_JACBZS010000001.1, forward strand.
TCCCAGCGCTCGCGCCCGGCCGGCGTACCGAACAACACCGGCCGCTCCAACAGGCCCGCGACCACGGCCCGCCGTCCCGCGGCGAACACCTCCGGGGTGAGCTGGTGATACTCGGCGCGGACGCCGGCCAGATAGCCCGCATAGCGATCCGCCGGCGCGGCGAGGATGCTCAGGTCGGCATCGTTCAGCGTCACCCCGGCCCGGTCGCCCGGCTCCGGGTCGTGGCCCGCCGTCAACCGGACCAGCCGCGCCACCTCGGCCACCTCGTCCTCGCTCACCACACCCGCCAGCCGCCGCTCGGCGAGCAGCGCGGAGGCCTCCTCGTCCGAACCGGGAATGCCGAGATAGACGGCATCGTGGAACCACACCGCCAGCCCGAGCGTCCGCGGATGCCCCGGCCACAGCTCATCGACCGCGGCCAGGCACTCGGCCAGGTGTTGCTGGTCGTGATAGCGCCGCCGCGGCTCGGCCCACCGGTCGATCAGCTCGCCGCCCAGCGCGGCCCGGTCCGGCAGCAGCCGCTGCCACTGCTCGGACAACCGGGTACGCCGCTGCTGCGCCTGCGCCCGATGCTGCCGCTTCGTCACCCGCAACCCCGACGCCCGCAGCCGGGCCGCCAGCTCACCGCCCGCGACGGGCACCGCCCCCGCCGCGACCAGCTCGGCATGGCGATGCTCGGCAACGTCGTAGTGGTCGCGGTCGAACGCCCGGGCCGGCACCCGGGCATGGTGGGCGAAGCGGTGCAACTCCGCCAGCGAGGCGTCGGAGACGAGGTGGGAGAACAGCGTCCCGTGCGCGGGCCAGATCGGCCGGTCGATCAGTACGGCCACGACATGCTCAGGTGAAACGCTGCCGAAGCTCGCCGATGCCCTCGATGGTGCTGACCAGGGTCTGGCCGGGCTGGATCCAGCGCTGCGGATCGCGGCCGAGGCCGACCCCGGACGGCGTACCGGTGAAGATCAGATCACCCGGGTAGAGGGTGATGATCTTCGACAGCCCGGCGATCAACCCGGGCACCGAGACGATCAACTCGCGGGTACGCGCGTCCTGGACCACCTCCTCGTCCAGCTCGGCCCGCAGGGCAAGATCATCGCGGTCGGGCAGCTCGTCGGGGGTGACCAGCCACGGCCCGGTCGGGGCGAAGCCGGGATAGGACTTGCCGAGGCCGAACTGCGGCGCGGGACCGGCGAGCTGGATCACCCGCTCCGACAGGTCCTGGCCGACGGTCAGGCCGGCGACATGGTCCCACGCCTGTTCCTCGGACACCGCCGAGGCCTCGGTCCCGATGATCGCCACCAGCTCGACCTCCCAGTCGGTATTGCCGCCCTCCGGCAGCGCCACCTCGGTGACCGGGCCCGACAGCGCGCTGAGGAACTTCGGAAAGACCGGCGGCAGGCCGGTGGGGGAGTCGAAGCCGGATTCGGTGGCATGCTCGGCGTAGTTCAGCCCGATGGCGAGGATCTGCCGCGGCTGCGGCGACGGCGGGCCCAGCTCGGCCGGATCGAACTCGACGGCCTGGTCATCGCGGCCGGCGCCGATCTCGCGCGTCCAGTCGACGAATTCCGGCCACGCGTCGTAGATGCCGGCCGGCTCGGGACCGAACCGCCCGTCGCTCGCCGCGTGCACGTCCAGGGCTCGGCCGGCGCCGGTGATCAGCGCGGCGCGTCCGCCGAGGTTGGCCAGTTTCACGATTCCATCTCTCCTAGGTCGGGTCCGGCTGGGTCAGGTCCGGCGCGGTCGCAGGCCCGAGGCTACGCCTTCGGCCGGTACGCCGGTACGCCCGGATCACCCGGGCGGCAGGATGTCGCCGAGCTCGAAGCGCAGCGGGCGCTCGAGCTGGTCGAAGGTGCAGGAAGCGGGGTCGCGGTCGGGCCGCCAGCGGACGAACTGCGCGGTGTGCCGAAAACGCGTGCCCTCCATGTAGTCATAGCGCGCCTCGACCACCAGATCCGGCGACAGGGGCGTGAAGCTCAGATCCTTGCCGGCATTCCACCGGCTGCCCTCGGACTTGCGCGGCGAGCGGGCGCCGGAATCGGTCGTCATCAGCTCGGCGGCCCAGTTCCAGGGATGATCCTCGATCTTGGTCACCAGCGGCTGCAGCTCGGCGTACAGCTCGCGCCGCCGGGCCATCGGGAACGCGCCGATCACGCCGACGCTGGACAGGCTCCCGGTGTCGTCGTAGAGGCCGAGCAGCAGCGAGCCGATCGCCTCCGGATCGCTCTTGTGGGTGCGATATCCGGCGACCACGCAGTCGGCCGTGCGCTCGTGTTTGATCTTGGTCATCACGCGTTTGTCGGGTTGGTATGCCCCGCCCGGCGACTTGGCGATCAGGCCGTCCAGGCCGGCGCCCTCGAAGCGGTCGAACCAGTCCCGGGCCCGTTCGACATCATCGGTCGCCGGGGTCACCCAGATCGGCGGCCGGGCGTCGGCGAGACACTGCTCCAACAGGTCCCGACGGGTGCTGAACGGCTCGCCCATCAGGTCGCGATCGCCCAGCGCCAACAGGTCGAAGGCAACGAAGCCGGCCGGCGTGCGCTCGGCCAGCAGCCGCACCCGGGACTCGGCCGGGTGGATCCGCTGCTGCAACGCCTCGAAGTCCAGGCCGTCGCGGTCGGGGTCGATGATCACGATCTCGCCGTCGATCACCGCGCGCTCGGGAAAGTTGCGGCGTACCGCTTCGACGACCTCGGGAAAGTAGCGGGTCATCGGCCGCTCGTTGCGCGAGCCGATCTCCACCTCGTCGCCGTCGCGGAAGATGATCGACCGGAAGCCGTCCCACTTCGGCTCGTAGGCCATGCCGGCCGGGATCGTCTTCTGCGGCTTGGCCAGCATCGGCTTCACCGGCGGCATCACGGGCAGGTCCATGTGCCCACGGTAGTGATCGGCGCCGGCGAGTGGGCCGAATCGACCGGCTCAGGACTCCAGCCGGGCCACGTGCGCCTCGCGGTGGCGGTGCCCGATCACCTCGTCGCCGACGATCACCACGACCGGCGCGAGCGTCAGGATGGCCAGCCCGACGGTGAACGGTACGCCCGCGGCGACGATCGCCACCGCCGCCGCGATCACCACGAGCGCGCCGACCAGCATCCAGGCGTAGGGGCCCGAGGACCCCGAAAGCATCCGGTAGAACCAGAACAGCACGATCAGATAGATCGCCAGCGGCACCGCGACGGTGAGGATCGACTCGATCGGTCCGATCACGTTCTTGCCCTCGATCTCGTACGCGCCGACGTCCAGCCCGGCGCCGACCGCGGCGATCGGGGCGAAGATCGCGAAGTGGCCGTACGCCCACCGGATCGCCGCGCCGCGCCGCCGCTCCAGGGTCTCGGCGTGCGGCACGATGAAGTAGATCCACCACATGCCGAACGTCAGACCGACCCCGGCGAAGGTGACCAGCGCGGCATCGAGCGTCCAGCCCTGCTCGCCGACCGCCGCGCTCACCGCGGCGATCGTGCCGACGACGCACTCGCCGAGCATGATGATCGTCAGCAGCCCGAAGCGTTCCGCCAGGTGATGGGCGTGCCACGGGGTTGCCTGGCGCCGCTCGGCGAGCGCCGGGCCGCCCAGCTCGACGGCGTACAGGACCGCGATCAGCGCAAGGAGCGCCGGCAGCGGAAGCGGCAGGATCGCGGTCAGGATCCAGCCTGCCTGCGCGATCACGATGGTCGCGATGTGGGTGTGCGCGACCCGCCGGTAGGGCCCGCGGCTGACCCGCAGCCATTGCAGCGCCATCGCGATGCGCATGATCACGTAGCCGAGCACCAGGACCCGGTTGTCGACGACCTGGCCGGCGTCGAGGGAGCTGAACACGGGCGGTACGCCGAGCGCCAGCACCACCACGCCGCACATCTGCAGCATGGTCAACAACCGGTACAGCCAGTCGTCGGTGTCGAAGGCGGATGCGAATGTCGTCCAGCCGAACCACGCCCAGACGATCGCGTACATCACGAACGCGAAGGCGAGGATCGCCGAGGCCCAGTGTGCCTCGCCGAGCGAGTGCGCGAATGTCGACGACGCGATCCCCACCGCGACCACGAAGACCAGGTCGAAGAGCAGCTCCAACGGGGTCGCGGCGCGGTGCGGCTCCTCGGGATCGCGCCCGCGCATCGGCACCAGCCGGTGCGACAGGCCCCGCGTACCGGATGTCTCGGTCATCGGGTCCCCCTCGATCGTGTGCGGTATGCCGTCAGTCGCGGGCGGCGAACCGGCGGGCGACGGCGTAGGCCAGGTCCTCGTAGGCGGCGGCCGTCTCCGGGGAGAGTCGATCCCAGGCGAACAGGCCGCCGACGTGCAGCGACGGGTCGTAGGGGACGAAGATCACCTCACCGACCCGGCCGGCGAATCGCTCGGTCAGCTCGGCCTCGCGCTGACGCTGTCGGCGGATGAACGCGGCGCGCAGCTCGGCGATCCGTTCGGCGGGCATCTGCTCGGCGGGCGGCAGCGAGAACGGCTCGATCTGGGTGATCGCCACGATCGCATTCCGGACCAGGGCCGGATCGGCGTGCTCCTCCCACCAGTCCAACGTTTCCCAGGCCAGGTCGGCGCCGTCATGGGCCGTCGTCGCCGGTACCACCAGGGTGTCGGTATTGCCGTAGACCTCCGACATCAGCGGCAGGGTCAGGTCGGTGCCGGTATCGGTCATGATCACGCTGCGGAAGGTCTTGGCGATGTCCAGGACGGTGGCGTACTCCTCGGCGGAGAAGCCCTGCGCCTCGGCCGGGTTGGGCTCGGACGCCAGCACCTCGAAGCGGCTCGCGGCCTGGGAGGTGAACCGCCGGAAGTCCTTGGCGGTACGCACATCCTCGGCGTCGGCGACAAGATCACGAACGGTCAGTCCGGTCTCCTCGCCGAGCCGGCGGGCGAGCGTACCGCGATGGGCATTGCCGTCGATCGCCAGCACCAGATCGCGCCGGTGCAGGGCCAGCGCGGTGCCGATGGCGAGCACGATGGTGGTCTTGGTGATGCCACCCTTGAGCGACGACACGGTGATCAGGTGATGATCGACCGGGGTATCGATCACCCGCCGACGCTCCTCCCGGGCGGCCGCGGCCTCGGCCTCGCGCCGGCGCTGCTCGGCGGCGCGCTGGTCGGCGAGGGCGCGGGCCTGGGCCTCTTCCTCCTCGCGCCGGCGACGCCCCCCGCCGAAGGCATCGGCGATCCGGTCGAACAATCCGCGGCGTGCGGCCGGCTCGGCGGTCGGTCGTTGCGGCTGGCGGGAGGGCGGGCCGAACGGCGAGGGCGGCGGCGGATCGGGCTCACCGACCGGCGTGGTGGGCGCCTGGTCGAAGCCGTGCCGCGGCGACGGGGTCGGCGACGGGTCCGGCGGCGAGGGCTGCCGGTGCGGGACCGGGCCCGGCGCGACGTGCCGGGGTTGCTGGGGCCCCGGTTGCCACGGCGCACCCTGGCGGGGCGGCGCCGGCTGCTGGGGCTGTTGTTGCGGGCCGGGCGGCCAGGCGTGCGAGCGGGGCGAGCGATCCCCCGGCGCCCGCGACGGCGTGTCCTGCGAACGCGGCTGGTCGTCGGGGCGCGGCGGCTGTGCCGGGTCCTGGAGGGCGCGCCGACCAGCCGCCGGTCCGTCATCGCCCCAGGGCGTCTGGGGCCAGGGCGAGTTCGGCTGATTCGGCTGGGTCATCTGGCTGGGCCTCCCGCTTCCGTGCGTACCGGTCCGAGTGCTTCGCCAACCGTAATGCCTGCGCGCACCCGGGCCGCGCAACGGTGCATCCGGCGGGAAAGAAGGGGGCGGGAAGGAGGGGGAAGGAAGGAAAGGGGTGGGGCCCGCCCGAGTGACGTCCCGATCCTTCGGGCGGGCCCCGCAAGGGGTGTCGGAGTGGGGGACTCCGACGGAGGGGATTCCTTGCTTGGAATAACGAACGGGGAGGATGGTTGTTCCCGACATGGGCGAACTTTCTCCGGCACTGTCCGTTCTCGACCTGGTCCCGGTCCGGCAGGGCCAGAGCAGCGGCCAGGCGGTCGCTGCCAGCACCGAGCTGGCGCGCGTCGCCGACGGGCTCGGCTACCGGCGCTACTGGGTGGCCGAGCACCACAACATGCCGGCGGTCGCCGCCACCAACCCGCCCGTGCTGATCTCGCTGATCGCCGCGCGTACCGAACGGATCCGCGTCGGGTCGGGCGGCGTGATGCTGCCCAACCACACGCCCCTCGTCGTCGCCGAGCAGTTCGCGCTGCTGGAGGCCGCCTACCCCGGGCGGATCGACCTCGGCATCGGGCGGGCGCCGGGCAGCGACCCGGTGACCAGCTACGCGCTGCGGCAGGGGCGCAGTGACGAGGCCGTCGCCGAGTTCGACTCCTATGTCAACGACGTCATCGCCTGGCTGCAGCCGGGCGGGGTGAGCCTGGACCTCGCCGGGCGGGCGTACCACCTGAGCGCCACGCCCAGCGCCAGCACCGCCCCGCCGGTCTGGCTGCTCGGGTCGTCGGACTACTCCGCGCGGCTGGCCGCCAAGCTCGGCCTGCCCTATGTGTTCGCCCACCACTTCGCGGGCCGCGGCACCGGGGAGGCGCTCGATCTCTACCGCTCGCTGTTCACCCCGGGCGAGGTGGCGGAGCCGCAGACGTTCCTGACGGTGAATGCGGTCGTCGCGGAGACCGAGGAGGAGGCGGTACGCCTGGCTCGGCCGCAGTTGCTGTCGATGATCGCCCTGCGGACCAATCAGCCGCTGCGCGCGCAACTGAGCGTGGAGGAGGCGCTGCTGACGGCGATCCCGTCGGCGCACACGCCGCTCGCGGAGTCGATGGCGCAGTCGTGGCTGATCGGTACGCCGGAGCAGGTCCGGGCCCGGATCGCCGACCTCGCCGAGCGCTACGGGGTGGACGAGGTGATGATCAACCCGATTGCCGGGGCGAGCGCGGAAGCGCCCGCCGACCGGGTTCCCGATCGCGAGCGGACCCTGGAGCTGCTCGCCGGCGCGTGATCAGCCGATCCGGACACCGGTCAGCCGGGCGGCGTCGAGCCCGGCCCAATCGGCGTCGGTGTCGAGGGTGGCCAGCGTCGCCGTCGGGTAGCGGCCGTCGATCGCCTCGAGGGCGGTCGGGTCCGAGCCCGGGCCGGCCAACTGGTGGGCCAGGCCCGGGATGCCCGGCGCGTGGCCGATGACGAGCAGCGAGCCCGGCGGCATGGCGGCGATCTCGGCCAGCAGCTCGTCGGGTGAGGCCTGGTAGACGGCGTCGCTGAACTCGACCGGCGCGCCGAGCCCCAGTCCGGCCAGCGTCTCGCGGGTGCGCGTGGCGGTCGAGCAGAGCACCTGATCGATCCGGATCCCGGAGTCGCGCAGGTACTCGCCGAGCGCCGCGGCCTGCGCGTGGCCGCGCTCGGTCAGCGGCCGCTGATGGTCGGTGCGGCCCGGTGAGAACTCCGCGGCCTTGGCATGGCGGAGCAGGTGCAGTCGTGCCATGGCCCGAGCCTATGTGGGCCCGATCGGGCGGGTGCGACGGGCGGGTCAGGCCTTGCGCGCCACCAGCACGTCGCGCCGGATCGAGGCGTCCACCCGATGGGCGAGGCGCCGCCAGGGGCCGTGGTCCTGCGGTTCGAGACCGGCGGCGGCGACCAGGCCGGCCAGGTCCTCGCGCCGCAACCCGTGGGTGTTCCACGAGATGCCCAGCGCGCCGCCGGCCCGCAACTGTCCCGCCCAGACCCCGACGGCCTCGCCCAGCAGGGTGGCCGGCGAGCGTTCCCGGTCGCGGCCCGTGCTCGACCCGTGCACGACGCCGTAGGGCGCGTCCACCACCACCGCGTCGAACCGCCGCTTGCCGAACAGCGCCGCCGAGTCGCGGGTGTCACCGGTGAACACCGTCAGCGACAGCTCCCGCGCGCCCTCGGGCCGCACCGTCGCCTCCAGCTTCTTGCCCAGCGACCGGCCTTCTCGGCGTACCGGAACCTGCTCGACCCGGTGCTTGAGCCGCTTGCGCCGCAGCCAGGTACGCAGGAAGGCCGAGAACTGCTCCACGGCCTTCGGGTCCGCCTCCACCCCGGCCGCATCGTGACCGGCCCGCCAGGCCGTCGTCAGCGTGGTGCCGCGCCCGCACATCGGGTCCAGCACGCTGCGCGGGCCGGGCGGTCGGTCGACGGCGGCCAGGGTGACGTCGAGCAGCAGCCGGGTGAACTGCTCGTTGGTCTTGCCCTGGTACTTCGGGATCGTCACCAGGTCCTCGTCGAGTACGCCGTCTCGCTCCAGCGTCACCGGGCGCAACAGATCGTCCGGCAGCAGGGCGAACATGGCGAAGGTCCCCGACAGCCGGCTCGGCACGTCCTCCAGATCGAAGATCAGATAGTCCACCCCGCCGATCGCCCGGGTGTGCACCTCGCGTGCCTCGGGCCGGCAGATCTCCAGCTCGGCCGCGGCCAGCTCGGCGACCGATTCGCCGTAGGCCCGGTTCGCCGAGGGGGAGAGCAGCATCGCGTACCGCATCAGAAGATGATCACCGCCAGCCCCATGCCGACCAGCGCCGCCAGCCAGCCGCCGATCAGGTTCAGCGCGATGTTGATCAACGCGAGTCGGTGGCGCCCGCTGCGCAGCAACCGCGCGCTGTCCAGCGAGAACGTCGACCACGTGGTCAGCGCCGCGCAGAAACCGCTGGTCAGCAGGTAGTAGCCGTTCAGGTCCGAGATCCCGGCCGCTGCGCCGAAGATCAGGCTCCCCAGCAGGTTGGCGATCAGGATTCCGCGGGGGAGTACGCCGGGATCATCGCTCGCGAAGCGCGCGTCCAGCATCGCCCGGCAGATCGCGCCGAATGCGCCACACACGGCCAGCAGGATCCAGAACGCCATCAACGCCCCCGACCGCGCAGTCGCAACCCGGCCTCCAGCCCGCCCCAGGCCGCGATCACACCGAGAACCACCTGGCCGATGATCAACAGCAGCAACCAGGGGTCGGGGCGGGCCGCGAACAGGCCGGTCATGCCCGAGAGGGTGGTGAAGGCGCCGAGGAAGCCGGTGCCGGCGAGCGGCAGCGCCCACGCCGCAGCCCGGTGATCACGCAGCGCGCCGACCAGCAGACCGAGCCCGAAGGCGCCGACCACATTGATCGCGGCGACCACCAGGGTCGGGTCGCCGAGCGTGCTCAGTGCCTGCCGGGCGACCACGCCCGCGGCGCCGCCGATCCCGACGAGGGCCAGCGTCCGGACGGGCAGGCCCGGCCGGTCACCGGACCCGGCCGAGCCGGAGCCGTCCATCGCAGCGCCGCTCAGTAGTGGTTGACGTGCTTGTGCTCGAAGGACGTGCCCTTGGCCCGCTCGACGCTGTTGCGGATCTCACCCTCGGCGGACTCGCGGTTCTCCCAGTGCGCGCCCTCGACCGACTTGCCGGGCTCGAGGTCCTTGTAGACCGTGAAGAAGTGCTCGATCTCCAGCCGGGCCAGCTCCGGGATGTCGTCGAGATCGCGCAGGTGGTTGCGGCGGATGTCGGCGGTCGGCACGCACAGCACCTTGTCGTCGCCGCCCGCCTCGTCCTTCATCCGGAACATGCCGATGGCGCGGCACTCGATCAGGCAGCCGGGGAAGGTCGGCTCGGGCACCAGCACCAGCGCGTCGAGCGGGTCGCCGTCCTCGCCGAGGGTCCCTTCGATGAATCCGTAGTCCGAGGGGTACTGGGTCGAGGTGAACAGCGTCCGGTCGAGCCGGATCCGGCCGGTCTGGTGATCCAGCTCGTACTTGTTCTTGGTGCCCTTGGGAATCTCGATGGTCACATCGAAGGTCATCGCCGTCGGCGGAGCCTGCTGCTCGTCGGACTCGCTGGACTCGTATTCTTCGGTCACCCGTAACCTTTCTCTACCATTCTGGTCTCCGGCTCGAGAGTAGCGGGCCGACTGTGCTATCGCAGAATGGCGGCCGCGGTGATCAGCCCCGCGCCCGCCCGTCGCGCCGCACCCGAGAGGACCGCCGTGCCCGATCCCGCCACCCGATCCGCCGGGCGCTGGGCCCTGCGCGCCGCGTCGCTCGCCGCCGCCTCGGTGCTCGCGATCGCGCTGCTGGTCGGTTTCGCGACCGGTGCGCTGCCGGCCGGCATCCAGGGCGCCGCGCGCGCCGCCGGCCTGGTCGCCCCGCGGGGTGCGCCGACCGTGGCGCCGACGCTCTTCGACGAGGCGGCGCCCGGCCCGTCCGCGGCGGCCACCCCGGATCCGGTGCTGCCCGCCGTCACCCCCGCGGGGCCGCCCGACGCCGATCGGGTACGCGAGCGGCTGGCGGCCGCCGGGCGTACCGGAGGCCAGACCGGCGCGGTGGTGATCGATGCCGGCTCCGGCGAGCAGGTGTATGCGGCAGACGGCGACCGGCCGATGATCCCGGCGTCCACCCTGAAGTTGCTGACCACCGCGGCCGTGCTCGGCGCGCTCGGGCCCGAGCACCGGTTCGCCACGTCGGTGGTGCTGGGCGACGGCGCCGAGCCGGCCGCCGATGCCACTCCCGCTGCAACGCCCGCACCGCCGCGCCGGATCGTGCTGGTCGGCGGGGGAGACCCCTATCTCGCCGGCGGCGACCCGCGCACCGACCGCGGCAGCATCGGCGAGCTCGCCGGTGAGACCGCCGAGGCGCTCAAGGCGGCGGGGGCGACGAAGGTCGACCTGGACTTCGACACGTCGCTGTTCGCGGGGCCGGCGTGGAACGAGACCTGGCCGGACGGCTATCGCGACCAGGTCACTCCGATCAGCGCGCTGTGGCTGGACGGCGGTGTGCGGTCGGACGGTACGCGGCCCGGCGATCCCGCGAAGGAGGCCGCCGACGCGTTCGCGAAGGCCCTGCGCGGCAGCGGGATCGAGGTGGGCAAGGTCGCCGCCGGCGCCGCCCCCGATGGGGCCGAGGCGATCGCCCGGGTCGAGTCGATGCCGCTGGCGCTGATCGTCGAACGGGTGATCAGCACCTCCGACAACAATGCCGCGGAGATCCTGCTCCGCCAGGTCTCCGTCGCGGGCGGGGGAGACGGCTCGTTCGCCGACGGGGAGGCCGCGGCGGCCCGGGTGCTGCGCCCGCTCGGCGCCTGGTCCGATGCCGTGCGGATGCGCGACGGATCCGGGCTGTCGCGGGAGAACCGGCTGCCGACCGAGGTGCTCACCCGCGCGCTCGGGCTGGGCGTCTCCGGCGACCCGAAGTTCCGCAGCCTGCTGACCGGGATGAGCGTGGCCGGCGCCGAGGGCACGCTGCGCCAGCGTTTCGTCGAGGACGGCACGAGCGCCGGACGGGGCGAGGTGCGTGCCAAGACCGGCACGCTGCGCCAGGTGCACACGCTGGCCGGCTATGTGGTGGCCCGCGACGGGACCCTGCTGGTCTTCGCGTTCATGGTCAACAACGACGCCGTGCAGAACGACTACGCCAACCGGACCTGGCTGGAGAAGATGTCCGCCGCGCTGGCCGGTTGCGGCTGTCGCTAGGTTGGCCGGGGGTACGCCTCGGCGTACCCCGTTCTTGCCCGGCCCGCGGAACCGCACGCGGGCGGACTGCGCCGAACGGAGCACGGATGGACATCGCCGGGGCGATCGACTACGACGCGGCGCTGGCGACGGCGCTGCGGCTCGTTCCACCGGGACCTGCACTCGGTGCCGCGGAGGCGCGGGCCGTGGTCGCCGAGCTGCGCGACGCGGCCGGGCGGGCCGGCGCGCACGTCGGCGAGACCACCGGCCTGCGGGTGCCGGCCGGCGATCCGCCGGTGGTGGTGATCGACCGGCCGGGCTGGTTGCGGGCGAATCTGGCGACGCTGCGCGGTCTGCTCGGCGAGGGCGACGGCGAGCCCGGCGGCCTGGTGGCGAAGCTGTCGGCCGTCGAGGTCGGCGCGATGCTGGCCTGGCTGTCCACGCGGGTGCTCGGACAGTTCGACCCGTTCGGCAGTCCGCGCCGGCTGATGCTGATCGCCCCGAATGTCGTGCACGTCGAGCGCCGGCTCGAGGTCGATCCGGCGGACTTCCGGCTCTGGGTTTGCCTGCACGAGGAGACCCACCGGGTGCAATTCGCCCACGCGCCGTGGCTCGCCGATCACCTGCGCGGGCTGCTGCGCTCCTTCCTCGACGGGATCGACGTCGACGCGTCCATGATCGCCATGATCATGGAACGGGTACGCCGCGGCGCCGGCGCGACCGGTTCCCTGTTGGATCTGGTCACCGACGAGCGCCAGCAGCGCCAACTCGACCAGATCATCGCGGTGATGTCGCTGGTCGAGGGCCATGCCGACGTGATCATGGACGAGGTCGGTCCGGCGGTGGTCCCCTCCGTCGCGACCATCCGGCGCCGTTTCGACGCGCGTCGCAGCGCCGGCGGTTGGTCCGGGCTGGCCCGACGACTGCTCGGCATGGAGGCGAAGATGCGCCAGTACGCCGAGGGCGCGGCCTTCTGCCGAGCGGTGCTGGCCGAGGTCGGCATGGCCGGGCTGAATCACGTCTGGACGTCGCCGAACACCCTGCCGGGCGCGGCCGAGATCGCCGATCCGAAGCTGTGGCTGGATCGGATGCGGCACCTGCCGCGTGCCTGATCAGTCGGCCGCGCGGTCGGCGAGGGCGCCGATTCCGGCGATGATCAACTCCAGGCCGAACCCGAACGGCCCGTGCTCGCCCAGGTCGAAGTCGCCGAGCAGCTCGGCGAGCCCGGGCGCCGCCTCGGAGATCAACTCGCTGGCCTGTGCCGCCGGATCGCCGCCGCGTTGGCGGAACTCCCACTGCTCGTAGGCGTCGGCGGTCACATACAGCGAGAGCCGTTCGATGGCGGCCGCCGCGATGCCGCTCGGCAGGCCGGCGTCGACCAGCGCGCGGATGGTCTGCTCGAAGGCCGCCAGGGAACGCTCCGTGGTGATGATCGAGCCGAACTGCACCGACGCGATGTCGCCGTGGGCGACCAGCACCCGGTGCATCCGCCGGTAGTAGTCCTCGAGATCGCCCCGCCAGTCGCCCGTGCCCCGGAATGGGCCGACCTCGGCCATCACGACCGCATGCGCGAGTCCGAGGATCTCGTCGCGACCGGTGACGTGGGCGTACAGGCTGGGGGCCTGGATGCCGAGCTCGCCGGCGACCCGCCGCATGGTCACGGCGCGGGTGCCCTCGGCGTCGATCACGGCCAGGGCGACGCGGCCGATGCGGTCGCGCGTCACCGGTTCGCGGGTCTCTCGGGCCATGACCGACATCGTACTTGCCTCCTAACGCTGTTAGGTGCATAGTGATGAGCGTCAACCTAACAACGTTAGGAAACGTCGACCCGGAGAATCCCATGAACGCATCCGACACCACAGATTCCCTGACCAACGACGAGCTTCCCGGCCGATCGGCACCGCCGAGGCCGCAGGCCACGTCGGCCAGGAGCGCCGGGCTCGGCGCCGTGTTCTGGCTGGCCTTCGCAGGCATCCTGCTCGGCGAGATCCTCGACCTCCTCGACACCCTCGTCACCACCGTCGCCGGGCCGCCGATCCTGCGCGACCTCGGCGGGACGCCCGCCGGGCTGCAGTGGCTGTCCGCGGGCTACACCCTCGCCCTGGCCGGCGGCGTGCTGATCGGTGGCCGGCTCGGCGACCGATTCGGACGCAAGCGGCTGTTCCTGATCGGCATGGCGGGCTTCGTCGCCGCCTCGCTGATCGCGGCGCTCTCGCCCAGTCTCGACGTGCTGCTCGGCGCCCGCTGCGTGCAGGGGCTGCTCGGCGCGCTGATGTTGCCGCAGAGCTTCGGGCTGATCCGCGATGTCGTCCCCCGCGAGCGCCTGGGCGCGGCATTCGGGGCGTTCGGCGTGACCATGGCGCTGTCGGCACTGGCCGGGCCGCTGCTGGCCGGCGCCCTGGTCAGCGCCGACCTGTTCGGCCTCGGCTGGCGCGCGATCTTCGCGATCAACATCCCGCTCGGCATCGCCGGCCTGCTGATCGGTACGCGCTTCCTGCCCGCGTCCCGGCCCGACCGCACGCTCGGCATCGACTACCTCGGCTGCGCCCTCGGCGTGCTCGCCATGGTCTGCCTCGTCTTCCCCCTGGTCGAGGGGCCCGAGCTCGGCTGGCCGTGGTGGTGCTTCGCCCTGTTCGGCGCCGCCGCGCTTGCCGTGGTGATCTTCGTGGTCCAGCAGCGCGGGCGCTCCGCGGCCGGGCGCGATCCGCTGGTCCTGCCGTCGCTGTTCGGCAAGATCGCCTTCACCGGCGGCCTGGGGATCAGCATGTTCTTCTTCACCGCCTTCATGGCCTCGTCGTTCGTCCTGGCGGTGCTGTTCCAGATCGGGCTCGGGCTGACCCCGCTGTTCTCGGCGCTCGCCATGCTGCCGCAGGCCGTCGGCATGATCGTCGGGCTCAAGGGCTCGGGCAAGCTGGTCTCCGGCCGCTCCCGGCTGCTCGCCGGGTTCGCCGTGGCGGGTCTCGGCCAGGCGACCCTGGCCGCCACCCTGCTGCTCGGCGGCGCGGCCCTGCAGGCATGGTGGCTCGCGCCCGGCCTGTTGATCACCGGCATCGGGTCCGGAGCCGCGATGGGCCCGATCTTCGATGTGATCATCGGCGGCGTGGACGAGGCCGAGACCGGCTCGGCCTCCGGCGTACTCAACGCCACCCAGCAGATCGGCGGCGCCACCGGGGTGGCCGTGCTGGGCACCGTGCTGTTCGCGGTGTCGGGCGTCGCCGGCTACGCCGCGGGGGCCGCCGCGGCGTACGGGGTCAGCCTGGTGCTGGTGCTCGCGGCGCTGGCGCTGGCAGCCCGCATCCTGCCGCGCGATCCGGTCGGCCGGAACTGAGGCGAGGCCGGGCGGCACAATGGTCGGCATGGCTCGCCGGGCGCTCGGACCGAACGCGCTGGCGGTCGTGCAGGCGGTCCGCGCGGGGCTGGACGGCGAGCCCGGCCCGGTCACCGTCGGCTGCTCCGGCGGCCCCGATTCGCTCGCGCTGACCGCGGCCGCCGCGCATGCGGTCCGCGAGCTGCGGGTGCTGATCGTCGACCACGGCCTGCACCCGGGCTCGGACGCCGTCGCGGAGGCGGTACGCCGACAGCTCCGCGCCTGGCAGGCCGACGGGCCGCTGGCCGACGCCCCCGGCGGACCCCCGCGGCTGGAGATCCTGCTCGCCCGGGTCACCGGCACCGGCGGACGGGGCGGGCCGGAGGCCGCGGCGCGACGGGCCCGCTACCGGGTCTTCGAGGACTCGCTCGCGCTGAGCGGTGGCGTACTGCTGCTCGGCCACACCCTCGACGACCAGGCCGAACAGGTGCTGCTCGGCCTCGCCCGCGGCTCGGGGACGCGCTCGCTCGCCGGCATGCCCGCGGCCCGCGGGCCCTACCGCCGCCCGCTGCTCGGCCTGCGGCGCGCGCAGACCGAGGCCGCCTGCGCCGAGTTCGGGCTCGAGCCGTGGCACGACCCGCACAATGCCGACCCGAGCTTTGCCCGGGTGCGGGTGCGTACCCGCGTCCTGCCCGTCCTGGAGGCCGAGCTCGGGCCCGGGGTGGCCGAGGCGCTCGCGCGTACCGCCGATCAGCTCGCCCAGGACGAGGACCTGCTCGGCGGCCGGGCGGGCGAGCTGGCCGAGATCGAGGTGCTGCCCGTCGCGCTGCTCGCCGGCGAGCACCCCGCGATCCGGCGGCGGATGCTGCGGGCCTGGCTGCTGCGCCGGGGCGCGGCGGACCTGTCCGCGACCAACATCGCGGCCGTCGACCGGCTCGTCACCGACTGGTCCGGGCAGCGTTTCGTCGAGGTCCCGGGGCTGCGGATCGGGCGCAGTGCCGGAATGCTGCAGGTTGTGCCAGAGTGAGCCTTCGTGGACATCTCCGACATCTCCGGTGACATCGAACACGTGCTCTACACCCCCGAGCAGATCCAGGAGCGGCTGCGCGAACTCGCCGAGCAGGTCGACTCCGACTACGCCGACTCCGACCCGCTGCTGGTCGGCGTGCTGACCGGAGCCGTGATGGTGATGGCCGACCTGTCGCGCGCGCTGCGTACCCACTGCACGATGGACTGGATGGCGATCTCCTCCTACGGGTCGGGTACGCAGAGCTCCGGCGTCGTGCGCATCCTGAAGGACCTGAACACCGACATCTCCGGGCGCGACGTGCTGGTCGTCGAGGACATCATCGACACCGGCCTGACGCTGTCCTACCTGGTCTCGAACCTGCGCTCGCGCGAGCCGAACAGCCTCGAGATCATGACCATGTTCCGCAAGCCGGAGGCGCTGCAGAACAGCGTCGACGTGAAGTACGTCGGCTTCGACATCCCCAACGAGTTCGTCGTCGGCTACGGGCTGGACTACGACGGTCGCTACCGCAACTACACCGGCCTCGGCACGCTGAAGCCCGAGGTCTACTCCTGACCCGGGCCGGATCGCCCGCCGCGACTCTTGTCAGCCGTGGGCGAAGCGATGCGGGTCGGGCCCGCGCGGCCGGGTAGTCTCGTGGTGCTCACCCGTCACCGTCAAGGCTGCCCATGAATCTTTCCAAGCTGTTCCGGGGTCCCATCCTGTGGATCCTGCTCGCCCTGCTGGCGCTGGTCATCGTGTTCGATCTGGCCGGCCGGGCCACCGGGTTCGAGGAACAGCCGACCTCCCAGGTCGTGCAGATCATCAATTCGCCCGAGCCGCTCGCCGAGGTGGAGCTCATCAACGGTGAGCAGGAGATCCGGGTGACCACGGCCGGGCCGGAGCCACGCAAGATCAAGACGAACTGGGTCGGCGGGCAGGCCGACCAGATCGTGCAGCGGCTGGAGCAGCGGGTCAGCGACGGTACGCTGCAGACCTGGCGGGTGACGAACCCGCAGCCCAACTTCTTCACCGCCGTGCTGCCGTGGTTGCTGCCGTTGCTGATCATCGGCGTGCTGTTCTTCTTCCTGATCAACTCCGTGCAGGGCGGCGGCAGCCGGGTGATGCAGTTCGGCAAGTCCAAGGCCAAGGTCGCGAACAAGGACACCCCGAAGAACACCTTCTCCGACGTGGCGGGCGCCGACGAGGCAATCGAGGAGCTGCAGGAGATCCGGGAGTTCTTGTCCGAGCCGGCGAAGTTCCAGGCCGTCGGCGCCAAGATCCCCAAGGGCGTGCTGCTCTACGGGCCGCCCGGGACGGGCAAGACGCTGCTCGCCCGCGCCGTGGCCGGCGAGGCGAAGGTCCCGTTCTTCTCGATCTCCGGCTCCGACTTCGTCGAGATGTTCGTCGGTGTCGGCGCCTCCCGGGTGCGCGACCTGTTCGAGCAGGCCAAGGAGAACGCGCCGGCGATCATCTTCATCGACGAGATCGACGCCGTCGGCCGGCACCGCGGCGCGGGCATGGGCGGCGGCCACGACGAGCGCGAGCAGACCCTGAACCAGTTGCTGGTCGAGATGGACGGCTTCGACGTGCGCGGCGGCGTGATCCTGATCGCGGCGACCAACCGGCCCGACGTGCTCGACCCGGCGCTGCTGCGGCCGGGCCGCTTCGACCGGCAGATCGCCGTCGAGGCGCCGGACCTGGCCGGGCGTACCCGGATCCTGCAGGTGCATTCCCAGGGCAAGCCGATCGAGGACGCGGTCGATCTTGCGTCGGTGGCCCGGCGTACCCCCGGATTCACCGGTGCTGATCTTGCCAATGTGCTGAACGAGGCGGCGCTGCTGGCCGCGCGGTCCAACCGACAGATGATCACCAACGAGTTCCTGGACGAGGCCATTGACCGGGTGATCGCCGGCCCGCAGAAGCGCAGCCGGCTGATGAACGACCGGGAGAAGTTGATCACGGCCTATCACGAGGCCGGCCACGCGCTGGTCGCCGCCGCGATGCCCGGCACCGACCCGGTGCAGAAGGTGACGATCCTGCCGCGCGGGCGGGCGCTGGGCTACACGATGGTGATGCCGGACAACGACAAGTACTCCAACACCCGCAACGAGCTCCTTGATCAACTCGCCTACATGATGGGTGGCCGCGCCGCGGAGGAGCTGGTCTTCCACGACCCGACCACCGGCGCGTCCAATGACATCGAGAAGGCCACCAAGGTGGCCCGGGCGATGGTCACGGAGTACGGGATGACCGAGCGGCTCGGCGCGATCCGTCTCGGCTCGGGCGAACACGAGCCCTTCCTCGGCCGCGAGATGGGCGGCGGCGGGGGCCGCGACTACTCCGAGCAGATCGCGGCGATCGTCGACGCCGAGGTCGCCAACCTGGTCTCGACCGCGCACAACGAGGCGTTCCGGGTGCTGGAGGCCAATCGCGATGTGCTGGACGAGCTGGTCCGCCAGCTCTTCGAGAAGGAGACCCTGGACAAGGCCCAGGTCGCCGCGGTGTTCGAGCGGCTGCGGCGCTGGCCCACCCGGCCCGCCTGGACCGGTTCGGAGGACCGGCAGCCGAGCGACATCCCGCCGGTGCAGCCGCCGCCGCGGCCGGTGCAGCCCGAGATCGAGCACGTGCCGGCCGGCGCCCCGCTGCCGCCCGGCCACGGGATCGGCGGCGGCGCGCCGGGTGGCGACCACCCGGGGCCGAGCTACCCGGGTCCCTATCCCGGTCCGCAGCCGGGCCCGCCCGGCCCGCCCGGCAGCGGCGGCCCGCAGGGCCCGACCGGCGTGAACTGATGGGGCAGGTCGATCACGAGCGGGTCGTCGCCGCGGTCCGCGAGATCCTGATCGGCATCGGCGAGGACCCCGACCGCGAGGGCCTGCGAGAGACCCCGGGGCGGGTCGCCCGGGCCTATGTCGAGATGTTCGCCGGGATCGGCGCCGAGCCGGAGGAGGCGCTGAGCACCACCTTCGACCTCGGCCACGACGAGTTGGTGCTGGTCACCGACATCGAGTTGTGGAGCGTCTGCGAGCATCACCTGCTGCCGTTCACCGGGGTGGCGCATGTCGGCTACGTGCCGGCCCCGGACGGCCGGATCACCGGATTGTCGAAGCTGGCCCGCCTGGTGGACCTGTATGCCAAGCGGCCGCAGGTGCAGGAGCGGCTGACCACCCAGATCGCCGACGCGCTCGTCGAGGGGCTGCAGCCGCGGGGCGTGATCGTGGTGATCGAGGCCGAGCACCTGTGCATGACCATGCGCGGCGTCCGCAAGCCCGGAGCCAAGACGATCACCAGTGCGGTGCGCGGCCAGTTGCGCGATGCCACCACCCGCGCCGAGGCGCTCGCGCTGATCCACGGCCGACGCTAGTCCGGGCGTACCCGGTCGCGGGAACCGTCGGCTACTGCAGCGGTTCGAGCCAGCTCCGGTCGCCGCGGGCGCCGTTCACCTCGCGCCCGCACAGGGTCGCGATGGCTCCGTCCAGCAGGCCCAGGACGCGGGCCCAGGCCGGGTCGGCGCGGGTCGCGTCGACATCGCTGACGACCTCGCGGCCGGTGTCGACGGCGCCGAACCGGAGCAGGAAGTTCCGGGGGCCGGGGGCCGCCGGAGGTGTCGGGAACCGCGTGGCCGCCATCGCCTGCTCGAACTGCGCGCCCCAGGCCGGGGCGAGCTGGCCGTCCCAGGTCTGGGCGGCGTCGCGGGTCTGCCAGCGCGCGGACACGTCGCCGTTGGCGAACCGCCACTGCAGGATGTACTGCCGGTCCGGGCCGTCGGCGAAGGCGTAGGTGCCGAGCTCCGTTTCCGGTACGCCGGCCAGCCGCTCGGGCTCGAACGCGGCCCGGCGTACGTGATCGGCCCAACGCTCCGGGCGGCCCAGCTCCGCGTGCGGCCCGGCACCGCCGAAGACGAGGATCAGATCGGGGGCGGGGCGGCCGAGGGCCGCGGCGCGCTCGGCCAGCGGGGTGACCTGGCGGGCCACCGCCAGCACGTCGTCGGTGACATCGGGCTCGGTCATCCGCTCCCGCGCCGCGGCCCAGGTGCTGACCAGCCGGTCGGCCGCCGCGGCGGGCAGCCCGGTCGCTGCGCCGGTGGGTGCGCGGCGCAGGTCCAGGCCGGGCAACCCGGCGAGCTCCATCAACGATTCCAGCCGGAGGTCGGCCGGTACGCCGCCGCGCGCGAGCTGCCGGTCGAAGTCGGGCAGCCACGATCGGTTGTACGGGCCGGTCGCCCCGGCGGCCCAGGCCGTGGCGGCGATCACCGTCTCGAGCGCACGCCAGCGCGGCGTCGGGTCCTCGCCGGCCTCGAGGCGCTCGCCGGACAGCAGCTCGTCGAGCACGCCCGGCGCGACATCGTCGTCCAGGTGTGGCCGGACCGTTGCGGCGAGCCGCTCCGCGATGGCCTTGCTCTCGCCGGCCCGCAGCACCAGCGAGCGCACCTCCGCCGCCGATGCGGCATACACCCGGAGCATCTCGCCCATGGCGACACCGTAGGGCACCGCCGGGCGAACGGTTCGCAGAACCGGTGCCCATCCGCACGACGCCGCGGCGCGCCCCGGCTCGACCGGCGTCCGGACTCGGGACACAATGCCCGGGTGCCGAGCCTCGATCCGCTGCTGACACCGGGCCCGACCCGGGTGATGGGCATCGTCAACGTCACGCCGGACTCGTTCTCCGACGGCGGCATGTGGTTCGACCACCCGCGGGCGATCGAGCGCGGGCTGCGCCTGGCCGCCGACGGGGCCGACCTGGTCGACGTGGGCGGCGAGTCCACCCGCCCGGGCGCCACCCGCGCGGATCCGGCCGAGGAGCTGCGCCGGGTCCTGCCGGTGATCCGCGAGCTGTCCGCGGCCGGCGTACCGATCTCGATCGACACCATGCGCGCCGAGGTGGCGCGGGCCGCCGTCGCCGCCGGCGCGCGGATCGTCAACGATGTCTCCGGCGGCCTCGCCGATCCGGCGATGCTGCCGACGGTCGCCGATCTCGGCGTACCGCTGATCTGCATGCACTGGCGGGGACACTCGGCGACGATGGCCGATCTGGCCGACTACGACGACGTCGTTGCCCGGGTACGCGACGAGCTCGCCCGCCGCCGCGACGCGGCTCTCGCCGCCGACATCCCCGGTGAGTTGATCATCCTCGATCCCGGGCTCGGATTCGCCAAGACCGCCGAACACAACTGGCAACTCCTCACCCACCTCGACGCCCTTGCCGATCTTGGTCACCCGCTGCTGGTCGGCGCCTCCCGGAAACGCTTCCTGGGTACGCTGCTCGCCGACCGCGCCGGCGACCGGCCGCCGGCCGAGCGCGATGCCGCCACCGCCGCGATCACCGCACTGCTCGCCGAACGCGGCATCTGGGGGGTGCGGACGCACACGGTCGCGGAGCACCGCGACGCCGTGGCGGTCGGGCAGGCGTGGCGAACGGCCGCCTCGGGCCGTGGCGGCGGGCTCCGCTAGGGTCGGGGACGCCCGGCCGACCAGGAGGTGATCAGTGACCGGTTTCGTCGCCGACCCGGCGCTCGCCGACCGGATCGAGCTGCGCGGGATCACCGGTTTCGGCCGCCACGGCGTCCATCCGCACGAACGCCGCGACGGGCAGCGATTTGTCGCCGATGTGACCTGCTGGCTGGACCTTTCGCCGGCCGCCGCGAGCGATGATCTTGCCGACACGATCGACTACGCTGGCTTGGCGCAGGCCGTGGTGGCAGACATCGAAGGCGAGCCGCTCGACCTGCTGGAAGCTCTCGGCGCGCGGATTGCGGCGAGTTGTCTTGCCGATTCCCGGGTACGCCGGGTCTCGGTGACCGTCCACAAACCGGATGTCGACATGCCGGTGCCGGTGACCGACGTCGCCGTCACGATTCAGAGGAGTGCCGATCGATGACCAGCCCCAATCCCTTCGCGATCGACGCCGACACGTTGAGCGGGATGAAGCCCATCCGACAGGTGGTGTTCTCGCTGGGTTCCAGCCTGGGGGACCGGCAGGCGACTCTTTCCGGCGCGGTGCAGGCGCTGGAGGACACGCCCGACCTGCGGGTGGTCGACATATCGTCGGTCTATGAGACGACGCCGGTCGGCGGCGGGGAGGGCGATCCCGACTTCTACAACATCGTGGTGATCGCCGACACCACGATGGAGCCGCGCACGCTGCTGGAACGCGCCAACGCGATCGAGGACGCGTTCGGCCGGTCCCGCGAGGACGAGCAGAACGCGCCGCGCACCCTCGACGTGGATCTGATCATGGTCGGCAAGGACCGAGTGGACGACGACACCCTGACCCTGCCGCACCCGCGCGCGCACGAGCGCGCCTTCGTGCTGGTGCCGTGGGCCGAGATCGAGCCGGCGGGCGAGCTGCCCGGTCACGGTGCGATCGCCGAACTGCTGACGTCGCTGGACGCCTCCGGGGTGCGCCGGCTCGACGACGTGGAGCTGGATCGCTGAGATGACGGACCCGGGCTCGGCACCGGGCGGGCCCGAGCCGGGCCCGGAGGGCGGCCGGCTGCAGCCCACGTCCACGCGGGTGCTGATCATCGCCGCGGTGCTGGGCGGGGCGGGAGCGTTCGCGCTGGGCAAGCTCGCCGAGCTGATCACCGGCGTACCCCTGCAACTGTCGTGGGCCGGCCCGGTCGCGCTGCTGGCGATCGCCGGCTGCGTCGCGGCCATCGCCATCGGCGCGTGGCGGCGGCTGCGGACCGATCGGCGGCCGGTCGAGCCCGAGCGTGCCGTCGCCCTGCTGGCGCTGGGCAAGTCCGCCGCCCTCGCCGGGGCGCTGCTGGCGGGCGGCTATCTCGTGTTCGCGCTGCTGTCGCTGGGCGCCATTGCCGCACCGGCCCCGCGACTTCGGGTGATCACCTCGCTGGTCGCCGTGGTCGGGGGAGTGGGAATCATGATCGCCGGGCTGGTGCTGGAGCGGGCCTGCCGCGTACCCGATGACGACTCAGCGAACAATCAGGAAAATTGAGCCCGCACGAGGCCGAGTCGCGCTGTCGTTCGGTGAATCACGTGACACAATGCACTCGTGAGCACACCACGCAACAGTGCCCCCGCAGCCATCCGATGGACGGCGCTGGTCGTCCTTGCCGCCGGCGCGATCCTGGCCGCCGTCGCCGCGATCGGGGAGGTCTGGGTGGTCCGGGCCGGAGTCGCGATCGCGATCATCGCCGGTGCCGCCGCCCTCTGGCTCGCTGCCCGGCAGGCCCGCGCGGCCCTGAAGCGTTCGGCCGACGCGAGTCGCGAGGCAATCCGGACCGAGGTCGCCGCCCGCAGCGCCGAGCGCAAGGATGCTCGCGAGGTGCTCGACACCATGTCGGCCTACAACGACGAGCTGGCGGCGAGCAATGACCGCCTCGAGGACCAGCGTCGCCGGGCGCACCAGGAGATCACCGGGTTGAAGCGCCGGATCGGCAGCCTGCAGTCGGAGGTCTCCGGCCTGCGCGGCAACAACACGGCGCTGAAGATCGAGCTCGCCGACCGCATCGCCAACCTCGAGGCGCTGCAGGACGCGCTCGTCGCCAAGGAAGCCGAGCTCGCCGAAATGCGCGGTGAGGAGCCCGGGCCGGCCGGTGCCGTGCTGGCCATCGCGGCCGCGCCGGCGACGGACGAGGACGGGGACGAGGAGCATCCGACCGTTGCCAATATGGCGGCGGTGAAGGATGCCGAGCGCGAAGCGGCGCAGCAGCCGCGGGCCCGCGAAGCCTGAGCCCGTCGACCCAATTCAGCAATAGCTCCCGCCCACAACGGGCGGGAGTTTTTGCGTACCTTCCGATTTGTGGTGGTTCGGATGACGCGTGTTATGTTTGCCGCGGACAAACGATCTCGGGGGGCTCCGAGATGGGGAGGAAAAGATGGCTCAGCGTGTGCAGGTAATCCTCGAAGACGACATCGACGGCGGCGAGGCCGCCGAGACCTTGCGATTCGGTCTCGATGGCGTCGATTACGAGATTGATCTTTCGGAGAAGAATGCTGGCAAGCTGCGCGACGCTTTGGCGCCGTGGGTTGCCCATGGTCGGCGGACCGGCGGGCGTCGCCGCACCGGCCGCTCGACGGCATCGTCCGGCTCGCGGAATTCGCGGGCCGGCGAGATCCGCGAATGGGCCCAGGCCCAGGGCATGAAGGTCTCGGCCCGCGGGCGGATCTCCGCCGAGATCCAGGAGGCCTACGACCGCGCGCACTGAGGCGGCGCACAGTCTTTGGCAGTTGGAGCTCTTGAGCAGTTGGTACGCCACGGCGGCCGGTCCCGGACAGGGGCCGGCCGTTTGGCGTACCGACCGCCCGCGGGCGCGCCCGGTCGCGATTGCGCCAAGGGCGAACGGCTCCGGCATCCGGGAACACTTCGGCGGACCGGAGCGCTCACTAGACTGTTCGTACGCTGCCGGGACCGGGCCGCCGCCGAGTGGGGCGGGCCGGAAGTCCCCCGGCAACCGATGAGGAGACCAGATGTTCGAGCGATTTACCGACCGGGCGCGACGGGTCGTCGTGCTGGCTCAAGACGAAGCTCGCATGCTCAATCACAACTACATCGGAACAGAACACATCCTGTTGGGTCTCATCCACGAGGGCGAGGGTGTTGCCGCGAAGGCGCTCGAGTCACTCGGGATTTCGCTGGAGGCGGTCCGGGAGAAGGTCGAGGAGATTATCGGCCACGGACAGCAGAGCCCGACCGGCCACATTCCCTTCACGCCGCGCGCCAAGAAGGTGCTCGAATACAGCTTGCGTGAGGCGTTGCAGCTCAATCACACCTACATCGGGACCGAACACATCTTGTTGGGCCTGATCCGCGAGGGCGAGGGCGTCGCCGCGCAGGTGTTGGTCAAGCTCGGCGCCGACCTCAATCGCGTCCGCAACCAGGTGCTGCAGCTCCTGTCGGGCTTCCAGGGCGGCAAGGCCGAGGGCGGCGGCCCGGTGGGTGCCGGCGTCGGCGCCGAGTCCGGCTCGACCCCCTCCAGCTCGACGGTGCTCGACCAGTTCGGCCGCAACCTGACCCAGGCCGCGCGCGAGGCCAAGCTCGACCCGGTGATCGGCCGGGAGACCGAGATCGAGCGTGTGATGACGGTGCTGTCCCGGCGTACCAAGAACAACCCGGTGCTGATCGGCGAGCCCGGCGTCGGCAAGACCGCCGTGGTCGAGGGCCTGTCCCAGGCGATCGTCCGCGGCGACGTGCCGGAGACGCTGCGCGACAAGCAGATCTACACGCTCGACCTGGGCGCGCTGGTGGCCGGGTCGCGCTACCGCGGCGACTTCGAGGAGCGCCTGAAGAAGGTGCTCAAGGAGATCAAGACCCGCGGCGACATCGTGTTGTTCATCGACGAGATCCACACGCTGGTCGGCGCGGGCGCGGCCGAGGGCGCGATCGATGCGGCCTCGATCCTGAAGCCGATGCTGGCCCGCGGTGAGCTGCAGACGATCGGCGCGACGACGCTCGACGAGTACCGCAAGCACATCGAGAAGGACGCCGCGCTGGAGCGCCGCTTCCAGCCGATCCAGGTCGCCGAGCCGTCGATCGGGCACACGATCGACATCCTGCGCGGCCTGCGCGACCGCTACGAGGCGCACCACCGGGTGACGATCACCGACGAGGCGCTGGCCGCGGCGGCCAACATGGCCGACCGCTACATCCAGGACCGGTTCCTGCCGGACAAGGCGATCGACCTGATCGACGAGGCCGGTGCCCGGCTGCGGATCCGTCGGATGACGGCGCCGCCGGACCTGCGCGAGTACGACGAGAAGATCGCGACGGTACGCCTGGAGAAGGAGGCGGCCATCGACGCGCAGGACTTCGAGAAGGCCGCGTCGCTGCGCGATGACGAGAAGAAGCTGATCGGCGTGCGCGAGGAGAAGGAGCGCGCCTGGCGCAGCGGCGACATGGATGTGGTCGCCGAGGTCGACGAGGAGACCATCGCCGAGGTGCTGTCCAGCGCCACCGGCATCCCGGTCTTCAAGCTGACCGAGGAGGAGTCCAGCCGGCTGCTGCACATGGAGGAGGAGCTCGGCAAGCGCTACATCGGCCAGCACGACGCCGTCAAGGCGCTGAGCCGGTCGATCCGGCGTACCCGTGCCGGGTTGAAGGACCCGAAGCGGCCGAGCGGCTCGTTCATCTTCGCCGGACCCTCGGGCGTCGGCAAGACCGAGCTGACCAAGGCGCTGACCGAGTTCTTGTTCGGCGACGAGGACGCGCTGATCACGCTCGACATGTCCGAGTACTCCGAGAAGCACACCGCCTCGCGGCTGTTCGGCTCCCCGCCCGGCTACGTCGGGTACGAGGAGGGTGGCCAGTTGACCGAGAAGGTGCGGCGCAAGCCGTTCTCGGTGGTGCTCTTCGACGAGATCGAGAAGGCGCACCCGGACATCTTCAACTCGCTGCTGCAGATCCTCGACGAGGGCCGGCTGACCGATGCGCAGGGCCGCGCGGTGGACTTCAAGAACACCGTGATCGTGATGACCACGAACCTCGGCACCCGCGACATCTCCAAGGCGGTCAACCTCGGGTTCTCCCGCGCGGGGGACGAGGAGTCCAGCTACGAGAAGATGAAGGCCAAGGTCGCCGACGAGCTGAAGACCCACTTCCGTCCCGAGTTCCTGAACCGGATCGACGAGATCGTCGTCTTCCACCAGCTCACGCCCGCCGACATCGAGCGGATCGTGGACCTGATGGTCGCCGAGATCGAGACCCGGCTGAAGGACAAGGACATGGGCATCGAGCTCACCCAGGCCGCGAAGGAGCTGGTCGCCAAGCGCGGCTTCGACCCGGTGTTGGGTGCACGCCCGCTGCGCCGCGCGCTGCAGCGCGATGTCGAGGACGTGCTGGCCGAGAAGATCTTGTTCGGCGAGCTGAAGTCGGGCGAGATCGTCGTGGTCGATGTCGACGACCCGCAGTCGGACCAGCCGTTCACCTTCACGGGCAATCCGCGCAGCGAGCTGCCGGACAGCCCCCCGGTGGAGCTGGAGGGCTCCGGCGGCGACGAGGGCGAGCAGTCGGCCTGATCACCGAGCGCGAGGAGGGCCCCGCGGAGCTGATGCTCCGCGGGGCCCTTTCTCGTCCGTGGTTTGGCAAGTGTTTGTACCGACGTCTGCGTCAATAGTGACGCAAACGTCGGTACAAACCTCAGGAAGTGGTCGCGGACTTTGCTGCCTCGGCGGCCGCCCAGGCGCTGGCGACCATGTCATCGAGGGTGTGGCGCATCTTCCAGCCCAGATCGCGGGCGGCGAGCTGGCCGCTGGCGACGATCCGGGCCGGGTCGCCCGGGCGTCGCGGCGCGATC
This sequence comes from Naumannella cuiyingiana, assembly GCF_013408305.1. Lineage (NCBI taxonomy): Bacteria > Bacillati > Actinomycetota > Actinomycetes > Propionibacteriales > Propionibacteriaceae > Naumannella > Naumannella cuiyingiana. Next base: position 2,175,677 of record NZ_JACBZS010000001.1, read on the forward strand.
TCGGGCGTGAAGTCGATGCCGGTGCCCCGGGCCATCGCGGTCATGATCTCGCGCACCGACGAGCCGGTGCCGCTGCCCAGGTTGTAGACCGGCTCGAGCTGATCACCGGCCGCCAGCCGCTGGGCCGCCACCACGTGGGCCTGCGCCAGATCGGCGACGTGTAGGTAGTCGCGGACCGCGGTGCCGTCGGGGGTGGGGTAGTCGTCGCCGTTGATCATGGGGGTACGCCCGGCGAGCAGCGCCTCGAACACCTTGGGAAAGAGGTTGTGCGGGGAGGCGTCGTGGATCTCCGGCGTACCCGATCCGACGACGTTGAAGTAGCGCAACGAGGTGTGCTGCAGCCCCGTCGCCCGCGCCGCGTCGGCCAGTAGCCATTCACCGATCAGCTTCGACTCGCCGTAGGGCGATTCGGGCCGGGTCGGCGTCTGCTCGGTGACCAGATCGGTGTCGGGGGTGCCGTAGGTGGCCGCCGAGGAGGAGAAGACGATCTTGTCGACACCCTCGTCGGCCATCGCCTGGAGCAGGCTGACCGTGCCGGTCACGTTCTGGGTGTAGGTGTGCAGCGGCCGCTCGACCGACACGCCCGCGTACTTGTAACCCGCGATGTGGATCACGCCGGCCGCGTCGTGCTCGCGCAGCGTGTCGCGGACCAGATCGGTGTCGGTGATGCTGCCGCGGACGAGCGGTACGCCGTCGGGCACGAACGCCGCGAACCCGCTCGACAGGTCATCGAGCACCACCACGCCGAGGCCGGCGTCACGCATCGCGCGGACGACATGCGCGCCGATGTAGCCGGCGCCGCCGGTGATCAGCCAGGTGTGGTTCGGATCGGGGGTCATCGGGGTCCTCTCGGCCGTTCGGGTACGCCGGTCAGCCTACGGCCCGGGCGACTGTCGATCGGAGATTGAGGGTCGCTGGGGTAGAATCGCCGGGATTTCGGATCGGGGATCAACCACGGGGAGGGCCGTGACGGAGGAGACGAGGGACGAGGCGGACGAGATCCTCGACCGGCTCGCCAACCCTGACGTCCTGGCACGCGGTTCGGGATGGAAGATCGCGCCGGGTCTTCTCGCGCTGGTCGCCTATGCCGCGGCCTGCGGGTGGCTGGTCGGTCCTTGGTTCGCGTTGCTGATGCTCGCCATCATCCCGCTCGGGCTCGGCATCTTCACCTGGGCGCGCCGTGCCGCGAAGGGTGGACGACGTCCGGGCCCCGTGCAGGTCGGCCTGATCGGCGTGGGGCTCGCGATGCTCGTCGCCAGTTCGGCCCTCGGCCTCGGTCTCGGCCAGGCGGCGCCGATCCCGGCGGTCGTCGCGACGCCGTCCCCGCGACCGACCCCCAGCGAGACGCCGACGCCGAGCGAATCCCCGACTCCCACCCCGACTCCGAGCCCGACTCCGAGCCCCAGCCAGACCTCGGACAACTCGGGCGGGGGCGACGACGAGGCGGATGCCGATTCCGGCACGGGCTCCGGCGGCCAGGGCGACTACGACGAGCCCGCGCCGCGGCCGCGGCAGCCGGACTCCCAGCGGTCCGACAACGGTGGCGGCGACAGCAACTCCGATGACGACAAGGGCAGCGGCGGTTCGGGCAACGGTGACGGCGGCTCGGGGAATGGCAGCGGCTCGGGCAACGGCGACGGTGGCTCCGGCAATGGTGACGGCGGCTCCGGTTCCGGCAACGGCGACGGCGGTTCGGGCAACGGCGGCGGCTCCGGTGATGGCAGCGGCGCCCCGGACCCGGGCGGCGGCGATCCCGGTCCCGGCGATGGCGGCGGGGATCCGGACCCGGGCGACGGCGGCGGAGACCCCGGCACCGGTGAGACCGGCGGGGCTGGCCCGGGCGAGCCCGGGGCCACGGACGAGATGGTGGCGCCGACTCCCTGAACCCGGGTCAGCGCGTCAGGGCATCCAACTGGTTGGTGAGGTCGCGGTAGACGTCCTCGGTGTAGTGGAACGGCGCGAGGCCCCACTGGTGTCCCGGGCGGGCGCGGACCCGGTCCCGCGGACGGATCATCGTCAGTTCCGGCGCGGCGTCCATGATCGCGCGCTGATAGCGAAACGTCGCGGCATTCGCCGCCTCCGCCGACAGCCCGAAGCTGACCGGGGTGGGATGGTCCTCCGTGGTGATCGCGGCCCACGGCACCTGCAGGAAGACGGTCCGCCCGAGCAGATCGCGGTCGGCCAGGGCGCCGATCCAACGGGGCAGCGCGCGTGACCAGGCCGCGAAGTGCTCATCGGTCCCGTAGGCGACATGCGGCAGTCCGGCCGGGTAGAAGTCGGCGCCGATGCCCTCGATGGTCCGGGTGAACCACCCGTCCCCCGCACGATGGGCGCCGAGCCGCTCGTCGGTGAGGTCCCACAGCACCAGGTCGACGGTGCCCGCGGCGTCCAGTTGATCAATGGCATTCCCGGCCAGGTCACCGGCGAGCATCCGGCGCTGGAAGGCGCTGTCCAGTTCGGCGTACGGCAGCGTCGAATCGGGCACCGGGCGGCCCACACTGACCAGCGACTGGCGGGCGACGTAACCGGCCAGGCGAAACCGCTCCGGCAGGTGTTCGAATGTGTCCCGGGACACGCACGAGCCCATGATGAAGGTGCGCGTCACGCCTCGATCTCCTGCTCGGCCGCGAACTGCGCCCGGGCATCGGCGAGCAGTTTGTCGGCCACCTCCGGCTTGTCCTGGGCGATGTTGTGCGCCCACCAGCGGTACTTTCGCGCGGTCTCGCGCGCCGGCCCGTCCGCGATCATCTCGCCGTTGTGCAACCAGATCGCGCGGGTGCAGGTGTCCTCGACCGTCTTCGCCGCGTGCGAGACGAGGAAGATCGTTCCGGCGCTCTCCCGGAGCCGCTCGATCACCTTCTGGCTGCGGTTCGCGAATGCCGCGTCGCCGGTGCCGAGGGCCTCGTCGATCAACAGGATGTGCGGGTTGTACGCCGCCGCGATCGCGAACCGCAGCCGCGCCGCCATGCCGGAGGAGTAGGTGCCCATCGGGCGCTTCAACGCGGGGCCGATGCCCGCGAGGTCGGCCACCGCCGGCATCAGAGCCTGGACCTGCGGCGGCGACATGCCCAGCGACAACAGCCCGAGCCGGATGTTGCCCTCACCGCTCAGCGAGTTGATCAACGCGGCGTTCACCCCCAGCAACACCGGAGTCGAGGTCGAACGAACCTCACCGCTCGTCGGCGGCTCCACGCCCGCGATGATGCGCAGCAGGGTGCTCTTCCCGGAGCCGTTCTGGCCCATGATCCCGACCTGCTCGCCCTCGTGCACGGCGAACGAAACCCCCTTGACGGCGTGCACCTGGGTGGTGGGTGAGATGCCGAACGTCCGACCGATCCGGGCCCGGATCCGGTGGCGCTTGGCCACCTGGGAAAGCGAGGTGGTCCGGCTGCTGTAGGTGACCTTGACGTTGTCCACCTCGACGGTGCGGTGCAGGCGTACGTCACGCTCGGCCATAGTTCACCTCGCCCCGCCAGAAGTAGACGAAGCCGATCAGGAACAAGACGACCGACCACGCCGCCAGGATGATCCACGACCGCGGCTCGGGCATCGTGTCGTAGATCAACAACTTGCGCGAGATGTCGAGCACCTGGAAGGCGGGATTGATGTTCAGGATGATCTCGCCGTAAGGAAGTCGCAGCACGCGCTCGGGCCCGAACATGACGCAGGAGACGAACAACCACAGCCGGGTCACGAAGCCGATGATCTTGCGCAGGTCCGGTATCGCGTCGGTGATCCGGGCAACGATGAAGCTCAGACCGAGGTTGAACACGGTCTGGATGGCGATCACCGCCGGGAACAGGAGCCACAGCGGGGTCGGGTACGCCTGGGGAGGCTTCAGGATCAGGATGACCAGCAACACGATCAGGGTCGGGATCGTGCTGAACAGGTTGCGCGCGGCCAAGCCGATCAGCAGCGCCGCGCGGGGAAAGGCGAAGGCGCGGATCAGGCCCTTGTTGCTGGACACGATGCCGGCGCTCTGGTTCATGGCCCGGCCGGTATAGCCGAACATGAACACGCCGATCAGCAGGTAGCCGACGTAGTTTGGGATGCCGCGACTGACGCCGAGGATCACCTGGAAGATCAGGTAGTACATCAGCGCGTCCAACAACGGCTGCAGAATCAGCCACAGATTGCCGAGGAGCATCCTGCCGTTCGCGGTGATCGTCTGTGCCCGCGCCTGCGCTAGCGCGAACGGCCAGCGCTGGATCAACTGCGCGATGTAGACGCCCAACGGCGGCCGACCGCCGACCGGGAGAAGGATGGGCGCCGCGCCTGCGGACCGGCGAGGCGGATCGGTCGCCAGGTCGGGCCGAACGATGTCAGCTTCGGGCATCTTTTCCCAGGATGGTTCGGTACAGGTCGCCGTAGGTCTGTGCTGCGGCCTGCCAAGTACGCCGTAGCGCGAGTTGCCTACCCGCGTAACCATAGCGGTCGCGCTCGTCGGGATCGGCAAGCTCGCCCAGTGCCCGCGCCAGATCGGCGGGATCGCCCGGGCGCGCGAGCGTACCCGCCCCGCCGATGATCTCGGCCAGCGCGGGCAGGTCGCTGCCGATCACCGGGCGGCGCAGCGCCATCGCCTCCAGCGGCTTGACCGGCGTGACCATTCGGCAGACCGGGGTGTCGCGGCGCGGCACCGCGAAGACATCCAGCGCCTCGTACCAACGCAGCGCCTCGGCGTGCGGCACCCGCCCCGGCAGCAGCACGTGCTCACCCAACCCCAGCCGGTCCACCCTTGCCACCAGCTCCGGGCGCGACACCCCGTCGCCGACGATCGCGCCGCGCACGTCGAGCCCCGCCGCCCGGGCGGCGGCGATCGCGTCGATCAACACGTCGAGACCCTCGTAGCCGACCACCGACGTGATCGAGCCGACCCAAAGCCCGGCGCGCGGCAGGCCGAGCGCGGCGCGGGCGTCCGCGGGCTCGACCGGCGGCCGGGCCAGCACCGCCTCGTCGACGGCGTTGGGGATCACGGTGATCGCGTCGGCCGGTACGCCGCGGGAGACCAGGTCGGCGCGCTGCGTCATCGACAAGGCGACGACTGCGTCGGCGGCCGACGCCAGGTCGGCCTCGCGGGCCCGGAGCAGGCGTACCCGCTCGCTGTGTTCGGCATCCTCCCGGTACGCCGCCGGGCGCGACGCGAGCCAGGTCAGCTCCAACAATCCGCGCATCTCATACACCCAGGGCAGGCCGGTTGCGTCGGCGGCCGCCGCGGTGGCGACCGCATTGGTCCAGTCGGTGGTGGTGTGCAGGATCGCCGGATCATGCTCGGCGATCAGCGCCACGAGCTGCCGGGCCTGCGCGGCGAGCCGCTGGTCCAGCGCGGCGGGCAGGCCGAACGCCGGGAGGCGGTGATAGTTGACCCCGCCGATCCGCCAGTCGATCGCGCTACCGGGGCGGCCGATCGTCGCCGGGTAGCCGATCCGCGTCGCCGCGTCGACCCGTCGACCGCTCGCCGCGATCGCGTCGAACACGTGCTGGGACCGGAAGGTGTACCCGCTGTTGGTGTGCGGCTGCGCATTCGTCAGCACGGCCAGCACCCCGCCACCCGCCGGTCGAGCAGGGGTCGCACGGCCGAGGGCGAGCCGGGATCTCGGGCGCATCAACCCCAGCTCGGACTCCATCCGCGTCCGCAGTCGGCTGCGCCGCGTGCCGCCCAACAGCTCGACCGCCTCGGTCATGGCGCCGCGCTGCCAGGCGGCGCGGGCTCGCGCGCGGCGGCCGGCTCCGGGCCCGAGCGGTACGCCGAGCTCGACGGCCAGCAGATCCCGCAGGGCCCGGGCGGGCCGGGCGCGCGGGCGTACCCCGGAAAGAATGCGTCGCGCGTCGGCCGGCCGGTCCTGGACGAAGGCGGCGAGCGCGCCGCCCAGCCCGCGTCGCGGACCCCAGGAACCGCGCGCTCGGGGCAGGAATCGTCGCGCCCCCTGGACGACGAGATGCATCGGATCCTCGACGGCCAGCGCCAGCGCCGTCCGGCCCATGAGAACCAGATCGCCGGCGCGGTGCCGCCGGTCAGCGGCCATCGGCAACGCTACGCAGCGCCTCCAGGTAGCGCCGCGGCAGTTCGTCCCGGTCGGCATGTGCGGCGACCCATTCGGGTCCGCGGCTGCCCGTGTCCAGCAGCGACCGGTCGTTGGCGAGCGTGGTCCAGAGCTCGGCGAGTGCCTCCGGGTCTTCGGGCGGGACGACATGTCCGGCACCCGTCTCCGAGACGATCTCGGCGGATTCGCCGGGCGCGGAGACGGTGATGTGCCGGCCGCTGCTCAGCGCCTCGTAGAGCTTGGAGGGCACCGACCAGCCCATCGACTCCCAGGCGCGCAGGCTGATCAGCACCGTGTCCGCCCAGTCGTAGTGCTCGGCGACCTGATCGATCGGGACCCGGTCGAAGATTTCCGCCGGCTCGCCCAGCCGGTGGTTGAAGGTACGCATCGCCTCGGCCTCGGCGCCCGTGCCGAAGATCCGCAGCCGCACCGGTACGCCGGCGCGGTGGCACAGCGACGCCGCACGGATGGCGGTGGCGAGGTGTTGCGCGCGCCCGATGTTGCCGGCGTACAGCACCTGCAGGGAGTTGCCCGGTCGGGGCGGCGGTGCCGGCAGCCGCTCCTTGATCGCCATGTTGGTGTTGCGGATCACGGTGATCGGCGGCATCCGTCGACCGCCGAGGACGCGCGCCCAACTGTCGGTGGTGGTGACGATCAGGTCGGCCCCGCGTTGCAGCGCGGAGTAGGCCCGCCGCACCAGGGGCGCCCCGACGCCCATCAACGAGGCCGCGACGCCCGCCGGCGTTCGCGCACGGGTCGCGGTGCCGGTGTCGCCCCAGGTCTGCCACTCCTGGACCAGATCGGGCCAGGCGTCGCGCATCTCGGCGACCACGGGCCGGCGCGCGCGGCGGCCCAGCGCGACCGCGACCGGCAACGTCGGGAGCGACGGGACGGTCCCGATGATCACGTCGGGGTCGGGGCATTCGCGCCGGGCCAGGCGGTATGCCGCTGCGGCGGTCAGCAGCTCGTTGGCGATCCGTCGGGTGAGTCGCAGGCCGCGGATGCGGGCGGTGGTCTCGTGCACGGTGATGCCGTCGCCGGGGTCGCGGTCGGGGTGGCGCCCGTCGTCACCTGCCGAACGCCAGCGCGGGACGACCACGTCGACCCGATGGCCCAGCTCGGCGAAGCGCCGCGCCAGCCAGCCCCACCGGTACGCGTGCGGCCCCTCCTCGGGAGGGAAGTGTTGCGTCAGCAACAGGATGCGCATGGGACGGACTGCTCCTGACCGGTCGGGACCGCGCTTAGGATATGCGCAGCAGCGGGGCGGTGCGAACCCGGACGCCGCCCCGATAGGTTCGGCCGCTCGGGCCCGTGCGTGTGTGAGGGAGGTTCGGTGGCGCTGGATGAGTTGCGTCGTCAGCTGTGGCACTTGCGACACGGCGGCCCGGGTCAGTGGCGGCGCTACCTGAGGCGCCGCCTGAGCGCCGGACCCGACTCGGTCCGATCCGGCACCGCCGGCATCGAGTACGCGGAGTGGCCCCTGCCCGAGCGTGCACCCGCGAGGGGTGTCCGGGTCGCGGTGATCGCCGACGACTTCACCCGGCTCGCCCTCGGATACGAGTGGGAGCAGGTCGAGATCACACCGGAGGACTGGCGCGAGCTGACCCTGGACGGAGACCGGCCGATCGTCGACCTGTTGTTCGTGGAGTCCGCCTGGCACGGCAACGGTGACGCCTGGCAGTACCACCTGACCGGCACGAGCGCGCCGCGGCCCGCCTTCGTCGAGCTCGTCCAGACGCTGCGCGGCGCGGGCGTACCGACCGTCTTCTGGAACAAGGAAGACCCCGTGCACTATGCGGACTTCCTGGCCAGCGCCCGGCTTTTCGATCATGTCTTCACCACCGACAGCAATCGGCTGGCGGACTACCGCCGCGATCTCGGTCACGACCGGGTCGGGGTCCTCCCGTTCGCGGTGCAGCCCGCGATCCACAACCCGATCCGGCCGAGGTCCGGGCACGCCAGCCGCGACATCGGCTTCGGCGGCATGTACTTCGCTCACAAGTACCCGGAGCGGCGCGAGCAGATGGACCTGCTGCTGGGCGCTGCCGATCGGGTCAGCCCACGGATGGCGCACGGGCTGGAGATCTTCTCCCGCTATCTCGGCGGCGACGAGCGCTATCAGTTCCCGTCACCCCTGGACGAGCGGGTCGTGGGCTCGCTCGACTATCGCCAGATGCTCAGCGCGTACCGGGCGTTCAAGGTCTTCCTCAACGTCAACTCGGTGGTCGATTCGCCGTCCATGTGCGCCCGGCGGGTGTTCGAGATCACCGCCTGCGGTACGCCTGTCGTCTCGACCCCGTCCCCGGCGATCGAGAACTTCTTCCCGCGTGACGAGGTCATCCAGGTCGATGATCAACAAGACGCCGAGTGGATGCTGCGGGCCCTGGTTCGCAGCCCCGAGCTGCGCGACCGGATGGTGCACGCCGCCCAGCGCCGGATCTGGTCCGAGCACACCTACGGACATCGTGTCGACGACGTGCTGACCGCCGCCGGGGTGGCGGCTCCGCGGGTCGCGCTCCCCCCGGTCTCGTTGTTGGTGTCGACCAACCGCCCGCACCAGTTGCGGCACGTGTTCGAGACGGTCGCCGGCCTCGTGGACGTGGAGGTCGAGTTGTGCCTGCTCACCCACGGTTTCGATCCCGCCGACGGCCTGGCCGGGCTGCGCGATGAGTTCGGAGTCGAGAACCTGCGGCACGTCGTCGGGCCCGCGGAGTGGCCGCTGGGGCGATGCCTGAACGAGCTCCGGGGAATCGCCGACGCCGAGGTCGTCGCCAAGATCGACGACGACGATGACTACGGGCCGCACTACCTGCGTGATCAACTTTTCGCGCTCGCGTACTCCGGGGCCGACGTCGTCGGGAAGCAGGCGCACTACGTCCACCTGGCCGGTCGGGAGCTGACCGCCCTGCGTTTCCCGGAGCGAGAGCACAAGTTCACCGATCTGGTGATGGGGCCGACGATCGTGACGACGCGATCGGTCCTCGCGGAGCACCCGTTCGCGGAGGTCGGGCGCGGCGAGGACACCGCGATGTTGCGGGCGGTCGGCGCCGCGGGCGGCCGGATCTACTCGGCCGATCGGTTCAATTTCGTGCTCGAGCGACGAATCGGCACCGTGCATCGGCACACCTGGGACGCCGCCGACGCCGAGATCCTCGCCAATGCCGACGTCGTCGCGGCGTCCTCGAAGGCCTGATCGCCAGACACCCTGTGCGAACCCGGTGCGGACGCCCTAGGTTGTCGGCATGGTGATCAGCGGTGACGCTCCTGACCGAGTCGACACACCCCCACGGCCGGGTGGCGAGCCGGCCAAGCCGTCGTGGGGCATTCCGGGGCGTTACGCCCGCGTCCTGCACCCGCGGAAGCTGGCCGAGCCGCCGCGCGAGCGCGAGGTGAGCGACCCGGGTGAGGCGGCGGCCGTGCGATCCGGGTGGCTCCTGGTCGACATGCACGAGCGGCTGAGCACCGGCGCGATCCGGTTGGCGCTCGGGCACGAGAACGAGCTGTGGTACCGCTACGCGGAGGAGAACCTGGTCGAGCTGAAGCACCCGTCCGGGATGTCGCTCAAGAGCCACGAGAGCAAGGCGAACAAGCTGCGCTACCGCCGCACGATGGACTTCGCGCGCGAGGGCGACCGGATCTTCGACGTCGGGTTCGGCCAAGGCTACCTGGCCGCGCAGTTGCTCCGCGGTGTGGGCGTCGCGAGTTACCACGGCATCGACCTCGTGGACACGTTCGTGGGGCGGTGCGGCCGGCTCTTCGCCGCGAACGGCCTCGAGGACGCCGACATCCAGTTGGAGATCGGCGACCTGTTCGACCTGACGCGCGAGCGGGTCGAGGCCGCGGGAGCGTCGCTGGTCATCTGTTGTGAGGTCCTTGAGCACGTGCCTGACCCCGAGCGCGCGCTGCGCGTGCTGGCCGATGCGCTGCCCGACGGCGCCGAGCTGGTGTTCTCGGTGCCGCTGCATGGCCGGATCGAGAACATCTGGGGACATCTGACGGTGTTCGATGTGGCCCGGCTGAAGAGCATGGTGGAACAGGCCGGCCTGTACGTGCACCACGTCGAGCCGCTGGCCAACGTCTGGTCGTTCGTCGTGGTCTCGCGCTCGCCGGAGCGGTCGGAGCGCGTCGCCGAGGCGGCGCGTCGGCCGGCGGTCAGCTCGGCGGTGCCACTGTCGCGGACCCGGGACTTCGTGCCCGTCCCGGCCGCCAGCTTCGAACTGGTGCCCGATGCGGTCGCCGTCAAGGACGAGTACTTCGTGGCCTGCAGCGTCTCGCCCTACGACAAGATCTCGTTCCCCGTCGAGGGGCTCGAGGCGCTGCGGTTGGCCTTCGAGTTCCGGGACTTCGACGCGGCCAAGCGCGTCGTCGTGACCGCCAAGGCGGGCGAGGAGGAGACCGGCCGATGGTGGTGGAAGGTGCCCGCGGGCCACGGGTCGTCGAGGAAGAAGCATGCCTTCTCGCTCCGCCCCGGCGAGCTCACCGCGACGTTCGTGTCCGAGGCCCACAAGAATCTGCTGAACTCAGATCGCGTGATCATCACCGTGGAGACCGACGAGGACGCCGAGGTCGCCTTCGACCTCCGGGCGGCGTACCTGCCGTGAGTGCGTTTCGCGCACCCGGTCGATGTGGGCGGAACTTCGGCGATCAGTCGGCCGACGGCGCGGAGCCCGCCGGGGACGACTGAGCCGGCGAACCGGCGAGCGCCTGCAGCACGTCCACCCGATCCTCGAGCGTCCGGACCCGGCGCTGCATCGACCGGAGCTTCTGGTCCCGATCGTCGTCGCTGCGTGCTGCGCTGAACCGGAGCAGCTCGTGCATCAGGGCCAGTCGATCGTCCGCCAGCGGTCCGGCCCCCCGGGGCCTGCGAGTCTCGGGACGATCGAGCCAGCCGACCGCGTCCGCCTTCAGTTCCTGTACGCGACCCTGCACTCGCGCGAAACCGTCCATCGCCGCGGGCAGCACCGCCAACACCTCCTCGCCCACGCTCTCGGCGATCCGGTCGCCGATGATCACCGCGCCTTCGGGGAAGCCGAGGCTGCGGTACAGGCCCGGCATCTTGGGGCCGTGGCTCGGGGTGTAGGTCCCGATGGCGGGCACACCCTCGGCGATCGCCAGGATGCAGGCGTGGAAGCGGGACGCGATGACCAGTTCCTGCTCTCCGAGGACGCGTCGAAAGCCGTGCAGGCTGCCCGGATCCGCGACCCGGATCTGGTCCGGGAACTGCTCCGCCAGATCGTCGTGCAGGTTCTGGGTGAGCCCGCGGTCGGCCATCGTCTGGACGATCAACGTGATCTGCGTGCCCCGCTCGGCCAGGCGCCGGGCGATGTCGCGGAACGCTCCGAACGCCTTGCTGTCGCGATGCCCGCTGGTGCGCATCCGGGCGCTGATCTGGGCGCTGCGCTGCTTGCCCGCCCGGAGGCCGAAGTTCTCCAGCCGCAGCACGAGCCCGACCCGGGCCGGAAACTCGTTGCCGGTCCGGGTCGGCTCGCCTTCCCCGGACGCGTCGCAGAAGAAGGCCGGGTCGAGCAACCGGGCCGGCTCGGCGCCGAACGAATCGACCAGGTAGTCGAAGGAGTTGTCCTCGCGGGTGGACAGCTGGGTCGCGGCGCGCAGGGTCTCGATGATCTGGGTGCCGAAAGCGGTGCGGAACGGTCCGACCGTCGCCGGCATCTGAACGGCGGCCAGGCCCGCCTCGGCCGCGGCGATCGCCGGCAGGACGCGCCAGATCAGATCGAGGGTGTTCGCCCCGTTCTCCGCCTCGAAGAGGTGCTCGCCGGAGTTGAGTGCGACGAGATCGACATCGTCGAAGCCGGCGTCGGAGAGGAACGCGCTGGGCTCGCGCAGGTAGCGCGCCAGCAGCGCCGCCTCGGCATCGGCGTCGTCGTCGGTGATGATCACCCGCACGCCCGCCGAACCGTCACGCAGCGAGTCGAACAACGCATCGGAGTACGCGTCGCGCAGCCGAAGCACGGCCACGCGATGCAGGTCGAGATCGTCGCTCGCCGCGCACATCGCCTGCACACCCTCGTTGATCGCGATATCGCCATAGTTCGACGCCGCGTGCCCGAACGCCAGGCCGACCTTGGTCATCTCGTCTCCTCCCCGCCGCGCATGAGCTCGCGGAGGTAACCCTCGAAGGATTGCGCGACCCGGTCCCAGGTGCGCTGTGTGCGGACCCAGTCGTGGGCGACATCGCCGACCCGGGCACGTAGCTCGCGATCGGTGAGCAGCCGGCGCAGGGCGGCGGTCAGCTCACTCGCCGAGCCCGCCGTGAAGGTGAGCCCGCGATCCTCGCCGACGATCTCCGCCAGCGCGGGGACATCGGAGACGACGACGGCCTTGCGCGCCAACATCGCCTCGAACGGCTTCATCGGCGAGACCGCCACCGTGGCGGGATTGCGCAGGCGGGGGAACGGTGCGATGTCGATCGCGGCGTACCAACCGGGAACCTCGTCGTGAGGCACGCGCCCGGGCAGCAAAACCCAGTCGCTCATTTCCAGCTCGTCGACGGCGGCGCGTACCGATCCCCACACCGAGCCGTCGCCGACCAGGATCGCCCGGAACTGGTGGCCCTCGTCGCGAAGCCGGCGCAGCACGGGAACGAGCATCTCCAGCCCCTCGTACTGCGGGAACGAGCCGACGTAACCGATCACCGGCACATCGGGCGGGAGTGCGAGCACCTGGTCCGGAATCTTGGCCGGGCGGTCGTCGTCGAACAGCTCGGCCGGCACCGCGTTGGGAAGCAGGGCGACCTTGGCCGGGTCCGCCCCGCGCTCGATGATCAAGGTGCGCATCGCATCGGTCAGCGTGACGACCTTGTCGGCATGCTGCGCGGCGAGGGTCTCGAGCCTGGTCGCCCGGGCGCGCTTGCCCTCCATGCGCGCGGTGCGTTCGCCTTCGTAGACCAGCTCCCACAGGCCCGACACCTCATAGATGGTCGGGATGCCCAACTGCTTGGCGGCAATCAGGCCGGGGATCGCGGTGAGGTACGTGGAACGCAGGTGCACCACCTGCGGGCGTTCGGCGAGCATGATCTCGCGGTAGTGGTTGATCGAGGCGACCATGTAGCCCTCCTCGCGGCCCGAGGAGCGCCGGAAGGCGTCGGAGTGGCGGTAGCGCACGTTGTCCACGTCGGACACGCCGTCCTCCGGCAGCGGGTGGTTGTGCCGGGCGAGATCGTAGGGATAGCCGGGCCGGGTGTGCGCGACAACGTCCCAGCCGCTGGCGCGCAACTGGCTGAGCAGCCCCTGGGCGCGCACGGCGTACCCGCCGTTCTGGTGTGGTTCCGAGGCGTGCAGGATCGTCAGTACGCGCCCCTCCACCGGCATCGGGCGCGGCTCGGCCGGCGTCTGCTCGGTGGCCGGTTCGCCGCTGCGCTCGAGGGAGCGGATCAACGACCGGCCCGCCCGGGCGGCGCCGACGAGTGCCTTGGCGCTGGTCGGAAGGCTGGCCGCGGCGCGCCCGACCCGTAGCGCGTTCTCGTAGTCGCCCATCGCGTAGTAGGCGGTGACCCTGCGGCCTTCGTAGTAGGTGGAGCCCGCCTTGCCCGCGGTCGCGTCGAGCGCACGGATGGACAAGGCGTAGTACCCGGCAGTCTGGAGCGCCACCGTCCAGCGCCACAGCGCGTCCGGAAGCCAGGTCGCGCGGTACCGGTAGCGCAGCGCGAACTCCAGTTCGGTCCAGAACGTGTCGCCGTACAGATGGGGCTCCACGGGAGCCAGCACGCCCGCCAGCCAACTCGACACCGCCATGTTCAGCGGCGCCAGCAGCTCGGTCAGCCGGGCGAACCGGAAGGCGAGTGCATATCGGACGACCTGGTCCTTGGTCAGCGGCCCGGACGGGAATGTCACGGGCAGCTCCGGCGCGCGACGGGGGATGTCGAGCAGTCGGAACTCATCGATGCCGTTCGCGTCGACCAGCAACTCCACCGGTGGGTGCCAGGCGCTGGCGGTCGTGGCATCCCCGGCCGATTCTCCGGCCTCGGCCGAGCGCACCCGGACGACCGCGGCGTTCACCAGAGCCGCGGCGAGCCGGATCGAGCCTTCGGCCACCGATCCGGGCGGATGGTCGTGGAACCAGACGAACGACAGGCCCGGATGATCCTCGCCGGCTTGTGCGACGAATGCCTGTACGACGGCCAGCGCGCCGGCACTCACGTCCGCCGCGCCGGCCAGCCCGGGGACGACCAGGGCGTCGGGCGGCGCCCACGCGGCGGACGGCTCGGCGGCGAACGCGCTCACCAGAACCGGCGGCGCGGTCGCCGGAACAGCCTCCAACGACTTGCGAAGTGCGCGCCGCTGCCAGTCCTTGGGTGCGTTCGCGACGTCGGCGCCGCTGGCGGCGATCTGGGCGAGCAGCGACAGTCCCTCGCGGTGGAACAGCGTGTGTGCGAACACCGCCTTGCTCGGGTCGGGGGAGTGCTCGAGCAGCCCGAGCAGGAATTGCCGGGCGACGAGTGTGTCCGCGTGCTCGCGGACCACCGCGCTGGCGCGGGTCCACAACTGATCGCCGTCGGAGGCCGACTCATGAGCATCCAGCAGTGCGGAGACGGTGCTCGTTGATCCGGGCGCGGGGGCCAGTTCACTGTGCATCGCTGTCTCCCTCCAACCGCCGCAGCTCGTCGTTGATCGCCCGGATCGTCTGCTCCTTGCCGAGCGGGCTGTGGCCGGCCGCCTTGTCCCAGTAATAGCGGAGCGTCAGCGGCGCGGTCAGGTGCGGGGCGATCCGGGTCAGGCTCGCCTGCAGCGCCCGGACGTCGCGGGTCATGTCGCTGCGGCTGGCCGCATTCACGAGATAGGTGATCTCGGGCACCCGCGCGAGCAGGGTGTACAGCGAGGTCGGCGAGACCCGGTCCGGGTACGCCGCGGCGAACTCGGCCTTGGACAGGCCGTCATAGACCGTGTCCAGAACCCTCGACACCTCCTTGGTGCCGACGTAGTTCGTCCACACGATCTGCGGGTTGTTCACCAGGACTCGGCTGCCCGGATCGAGTCCCGCCAGGATCAGGCTCTGGAATCCTCCGCCGCAGGACCCGTAGTAGAGCCGGCGCTCGGGACGCTCGACCCCGATGGCCGCCGCGTAGTTGCGGATGACCGAGCTGGCGGCGGTCAGGAAGAACTCTGCCGCGCTGCCCTGACCCCAGCCCAGACCGATGCGTGCTGCGCGGTTGACGGTGGAGTCGGAGAGGAACAGGCAATTGGCGTCGATCTGGTCGGCCCACGAGCTGCGCTGGAAGATCTCGTCGGGGTTCTTGGCTGTCGACAGCCGCACCGCGCCGTTGGCGAAGACGGCGAGGCGGTCCGAGCCGGGTCTCAGCACGAGCAGGGTACGTACCACCGTTCCCCCGATCCGGACATCCAGCCGACCATCGGCGACGGGGCGCGTGGAAAGCTCCCCGATGAACACCTGTGGCGGCGGAGGCACCTCCTCCTCATCCTCGTCCGGGGCGGATGGCATGGGCACCGCGGACGCCTCGTCACCGGGCGGTTGCTCGAACGGCAATCCCTCGTCGGCGACGACATCGTCGGGGAACACTTCGTCGTCGGGCAGGTCGTCGTCCTCCGGAGCCTGATCGACGGCGAGCGACTCGTCCTCGGCGAAGGCATCATCGTCCGGGCGGAGTGCGTCGGCAGACGTCGGGTCAGTCAAGGTCGGCTCCCTCGGTTTGCGTCACCGGTGCCTCTGCGAGCTCAGCGCGCAACTCGTCCAGGCGCGTGGCGATCGCGGGATCGTTCCAGCTCGACTTGCCGTACATGGCGAGAATCTGCTCCAACAGCGCAAATGCCTCGGCCCGCTCGTCATCGCGCACCTCGTTGAACTTCTGCAGGTACCAGCCCCGGGTGAACTGTTCGAGCCGCTTGTCGTTGTAGGCATCGAGAAGGCCGTTGTGCACCAGCCAATCCGCTCTCGCTGCTTCGAGCGGGAGGTACTTGCGGAAGAACTTGGCCCCGATCGCGTTCACCGTCGAGTTGGCAACGCCGGCGAAGTACACGTGCACAGGGTCGTCGAAGATCGAGATCCGCTGCGCGTAGTGGATCATCTGCTGGAAGAAGTAGGTGTCCTGCCCGACGCCGCCCACCGGTTGTTCGAGTCGCAGCGACTTCAGCCAAGCGGTGTCGGCGACGAGCGCCTGGATGCTCATCGGACGGAACTCGAGGGTTTCCAACACGCCCGGGGGGACGTGCCACACATTGGGCCAGTTCTCGTCGCGCTGCAGCACCTGCCTCAGGTAGACGACGTTGTTGATGATCTTGCGCGACGTGCTGAAGCGAAGCATGTTGCCGATGGCGAAGTTGGTGTCGTTCTCGCGGACCAGCTCCACCAGCCGCGCGTAGGCGTCGTTCATCGCCTCGTTGTCGGGGTCCAGGTAGGTCACATAGGGCGCGGAGGCCAGCTCGAGTCCCTGATTGCGTGGCCGCGACGCGCTCCCCGAGCCGCCGACGGGGTTGCGGTGGACGACGGCGTTCGGCAGCTCTCGCTCGAGGCGGTCCACCACGGCGACCGTCTGCGGGTCGGACGAACCGTCGTCGACGAGGATCACCTCCATCCGGTCGAAGATCGAGCTCCGTCGCAGCGAGGCCAGGCACTTGTACTCCAGGTGGCGCCCGTTGTTGTAGATCGGCACGACGACCGACAACAGCGGGCGCGCGGCGGCCGAACCCGTGCTGACGCGGACCGGTGTTGCCTGTTCGACCAAGCCGCGTTGCACGGTGTAGCCGGTGGCGGTTCGACCGCCCGCCAGCCAGGTGAGACTGGCGGCAGGTGCCTGCTCGACCGGCCCGAAGTTGTGTTCGACCGGGTTGGCGATCGGTCCGGCGAAGTCGATCGGGGCGCTGATCCGGTCCGCATTGACGTACTTGAACGCATTGGCGAGGTCCTGGACGAAGTACGGCGCATACCGCCAAGCGGGGTCCGGCTCGGTGATCGCGACGGCGCCGCCGGCGGCGGCCGCCGCCTCGTCGGGGAACGCGCGCAACTCGATCGTGGGATCCGTGGTGATCTGGCTGTCCAGGAATCCGGCCGTGACGGCGGGGTCACCGATCGCGCCGATCACCACGTCGCGCTGAGCCACGGTGAGGCCCACGGTCGCGCACAGAAAGGCCATCCGGTCGAAGTTGGTGTTGCCGCTGTAGGCATTCCTGATTCCCTGCATCTGCGTGGTCCGCAAGACGTCATCGGTCATCGTGTCGATGAGGTCTCGGGTGTCGGCGCGGGTGTCGGGCATGTACACATTCGGGAACAGGCTGTTGAGGCCCTTGTTGTAGGACGAGATCAGGCAGCCGCCCATGCCTTGAACCTCGATGGCACGATTGGCGAACATCGTGTCGCTCGCCGGCACCGAGTTGAGATTGATGCTGATCTCGGTCGCCTTCTGCAGGCGTAGCAGCACATCGTGCGCGATCGCTGGATTGATGTTACGCAGGAACTGCTCAGGAAAGGCATAGCGGAGGCGTCGTTCGCCAGAGTTTCGGTCGACGATGCAGAGATCGCGGACCGAGTCGTCGACGCCCATCAGGATGCGCATGCCGTGCGTTCGGCGCGTTGAGTACTTCCGGTTGTGCCAGCTTCCGGCGAAGAGAACCTCGGGTATACGTACTACCCTGCTGCCGACGGGGTTGTGATGCTTCGCAGAAACCGAGAAAGGGAGCACGCTCACCGACGCGAGGTTGGGGCAGTCTCGCTCGTATTTCGCCACGCACTCCGCGGCGGAGGTGAACGCAAAATCGCACAGGCGGGCGAGGTGCAAGAACTTTGTGTAGTTGGGCGGATCTTCTTTCGAGTAGTACGCCACAGGCTTGCCGTGGCGCCGAAACTCGGGAATGACGAGGTCGTTAAGGCGTCGCCAAGAATAGCTTCCCTTTGAGCCAAGCAGCAGCCATTCCTTGTCGATTCCACGCCACGTCGTGGTGACGAGCAGCAGGTCGCACCGCTCGGCCGCTTCCTGATAGTTCTCCGGAGTGATCCGGATCAGCCCTACCGAACCTTCGAAGCTGGCATAGAGAAAGTCATCACAGATGATACCGATGGTGTAGGAAAGCGGCTCGAACCAGCGCTGCCCGTTGGAATCGGGAAGTTCACCGAGTTGCGCTGCGTATTCGTCGAGCAGCGTGGGGCGGGAGGCCAGTTGGTCGTACCGCTCGAAGTACTGGCCGTGCGTCGCCGCACGAACCAGCCCGGCGCTGCCCGTGTCAATGGCGTCGCGAAAGTACCGTGAACTGTAGAACGACTCCGGATCCTTGAGAAGGTCGAGCTGATCCTCGAGAACTGTGATCCGTCGCCTGGCCTCGTTGGGCTTCAAGCCTTGCCGCCTCTCCGGAGCGATGTACGTAGTCGCCAGACCCTGCGCTGCAGCCGGCCCAGCTTGGATTTCTCCAAGGGGGTCGAGCGCGCTACCTGGCGCTCGAGTGCTTTGAGCCGTTTGCTCAGTCGCGAAATGTCATCGTGCTGCTTGGCGATCAAGGACAGCAACTCGATGCGGCTCGACTGCGCCTCGGACAGGCGGCGCGACAACAGTGAGCAGTTCACCATCAGCGCCCGTTCGATCTGCTTGACCGAACCGACCTGTTCGCCGTCGGGAGTCGCTGCCGTCGCCGTCGTGGACTCGTGCGGGTTCATCTGACTCCATGGTTGGGCTGAGAGCGGCGCGCGGAGAAGGCTTCCGACGGCGCTGAGCAGTAGCAGACTAGGCCAAGGGGGGCGGTTGTGCACTCTCGTGGCGGCCGTGAGGTCACGCCCGGTCACGGGCGACGACGTGGAGGCGATAGTCGATGCGGTTGGCGATCTCGTCGCCCACGAGTTGCCGGAACGAGGCGCTCCAGGTGGCTGCGCTCAGCGTGGTCTGCATGCTCCACTCGCCGGTGACCGGGTCGCACGTGGTTGACCGGTAGAGCTTCGGGTCGCGCTTTCCGGCGAGCCAGAACTCGATCCGGGATCCGGGCAGCCCCACGCCCTTGATCGTGATCTTTCCCGCGCGTACCGATGTCCGTGGGCGCGGGGACAGCAGGTAGAAGAACGGGCGCTGGTCATCGAACAGGTGACTGTTGATGTCGACGAGCTTCTTCTTCACCTCGGTCGCGCGATCCTTGAGGTCGCTCAGCTCGAGCTGCTGCGGTTGGGTCCGGCGCCAGGTCAGGCCCAGCGTGGGTGGGACACTCCGGCTCATCTCGATCGCTGCGTGGAATGCATCGGCATCGATTCCGAACGATGTCAGGAGTTCAGCAGTCAACGGGCCGTAGTCGGGTGACGCGCGGAGCCGCTCAGATCGATGCTCGTATGGTCCGTCGCCCTGCCCGTGGTAGAGGTACAGCCAAAGTGCGCGGTCGGACTCGATTGTCGTGGCGCGGCCCCCTGCGGCCTGAGCCCGGGCGAGCCATGTGGTGTGCGCCACGCGCATGACGCTGGACACCTGCCCGGCGTTCCCGTAGAAGGTCGTGTTGAACGGAAACGTGGTCAGACCGATCGTCCCGGCGACGTTCTTCGGAGCGTCGATGGCTGTACCGGTCGATGTCGTCACCACCTGCACGTGCTTGAATGCCTGGTCAATCTCGGCCAGGTGTCGATCATGGAGTTCGGGGCAGGTGGCATCATCGTCGTCCAGAATCTGGACCAATCCTCGGCGCGACGGGCCGAAGTAGCTTCGCACACCGTCGCGCATGGCAGAACCCAGGTACGCATTGCTGGTCACGAACTGAAAATTGGTATGTTCGGCGAGGCCGTGGCGTTCGACGATCTTGACGATCTTGTCGAAAATTGGGTTGGCGAGGTCGCCGTCCAACAGGATGGTCCACCTGAATCGGCGACCGATAAAACGCGAAACGCTTGCGGCTGTGATGGCATCGAAAAGCGCGAGTCTTGCCTTCCACCAGAGGGGGTCGAATACGCCGATTCCCATCTTCGTGAGAATCAACGTTCGCAGCGGGTCCGACGCCATGCAGTCTCCTACGGCCGTGCGTATGTCTGCTGCCATTTCTATCATGTTCGCCGGGTGCGACGCGTGATCTGCGGCTGGCTATCAGTCCACGACATCGAATCGGATCAGCGTTGCAGTGCCGCCGGAAAGGCGGGTCGGGCTGTCCCTTGTCGGACCGAGCAGCGTGAGCCGGGCGGTGTCGCGAGCGGCGAGGCCGCCGCTGTCCAGCCGCGAGATCTGGCTGACCTTCAGATCCTTGTCGCCGCGCCACCTGACGGCGTACCTCGCCGAAGATTCGTCCATCGCGATGACAACGACGTCAACCCCGCTGCGTGACCGCGTCGCATAGGCGCGAACTCGCTCGCTCCCGGACACCCGGACGGGCACAAGCTCGCCGGCCCGGACCTGGCCCGCGAACAGCAGCGCCAGGTAGTTCGAGCGGCCGACGACCCGGGGATCGTTGTCGACGGATCCGTCGGCACCGCAGACGACGCTCATCGGCGGCCCCCCGCGGCAACTGGCGAGGCTCGAGTGAAGGTTGAGGCGGTCGGCACCGAGACCCGCGGCCTGCAGCGCGATCTCGACGGTCCACAGCGCCTGAGCGCCGGTGCGGGAGGTCTCGCCGGTGCCCGGGCACGAGGTGGGGCCGATCTCCTCGATCCAGAACGGCAGATCGTTGTCCCGGGCGATCTCGGCACCGACACCGAGGGTCGAGGACGTCCGATCGGGCAGGTCCGGCGACGCGAGATTGTCCACCGATGGGGCGGCATCCGCGTCGGTGTCGCCCTTCCGCCCCGGGCACGACCACAGCGGATACCAGTGCTGGGTGAGCGCCCGGGTGTTCGTCAGCTCCGCATCGGCGAAGGCGCGCAGCCAGCGCGCGTCGTAGGCGCCGGGCCCGGCCAGGGGAAGGTCGGGCACCTGGTTGTGGATCGCCTGCTCGTACTTCCGTGCCTCGTCCACCCACTTCTCGGGGGACCAACCCCTGCCCCGGATGCGGTACTGGGGCTGCGACTCGAGCCGGAAGCCGTTCGGCTCGTTGCCGATCGCAACGGCGACCAGTCGCTCACCCAGCGCGCGCCGGGCGTACTTCGCCATGTCGGCCGCCCGATCGGGATCGAAATGCCCGAGCGGCAGCGCCATGGTGACGGTCGCGTCGGTGGCGTCCGCGAACCGCCCGAGCCGTGCCATGTCGTCCGGACCGATGGTGACCTCGGCCCATTCGGGAGCGGGCTCGCCTCGAGAGGTCCACCACACCCTTCGATCGACCGAGTTCCCGCCGAAGCGCAGCGACGGCTTCCGCAACGCCTTGACCAGCGTCTCCAGGCTCGACGAGCCCGGCTCCCAACGTGGATCGGCAAGATCGCTGGCCTCGAACGACAGGCCGACGCTCGTCCGACGGAAGGTGCCCGGCGGATCGTCGCCCGCGCCGAGCTCGATCGTGATGGTCTTCGCCCCGGCCGGTTCACCGCTCGACGTGTCGACAGGAGTGCCGGCCGGCCGAAGCCCGGGCGCGAAGTCCTCGAGCTCGGCCCACGGATCGGGCGACGGGGTTGCCGACGGCTCAGCGGGAGTCGGTGGGACGGTAGCGGGTGGGGTCGGGGTCAGGGCGGAGCAGCCGCCGAACAGGCTCGCCGCAATCGCGGCCGCGGCGAGCCGGTGCACCACCCACCGTCTCCCGGCGACGGTCATGGCGTACCGCGTGGCCGGGTTCTCAGCGCCAGACGCCGCGTGTGTCGATCACCGGCTTGTCGCCAAGCTTCGCGCGGTCGACCGCCTTGAACTCGGAGTGATCAACGAGCATGGCGATCGCCGACGCGCGGTCCAGCGCCGAGTCGAGATCGGTGAGCTCGACATTGTCCAGATCGCGCAGCGCGGCCGGCATTTCGTGCACATTGGGCTCCACGGCGAGGATCGTCGCGTGTGGCAGCTTCTCGGCCAGGCGGCGGGTGATGTCCAGGGCGGGCGACTCGCGCAGGTCGTCGATGTCGGGCTTGAAAGCCAGGCCGAGCGCCGCAACCACCGGCTTGCTCTCACCGTCGGCCGCAGCGACCACCTTGTCGATCACGATGTCGGGCTTGGAGTCGTTGACCAGGCGCGCCTGCTTGATCAACTTCGACTCGTCCGGCGCCGAGGACACGATGAACCACGGGTCGACGGCGATGCAATGGCCGCCGACGCCGGGCCCCGGCTGGAGGATGTTCACCCGCGGATGCAGATTGGCCAGCTCGATCAGCTCCCAGACGTCGATGCCGAGCCGGTCGCAGATGATCGACAACTCGTTGGCGAACGCGATGTTCACGTCGCGGAAGGAGTTCTCGGTGAGCTTGGCCATCTCCGCGGTGCGCGCATCGGTCAGCGGCATCTGCCCCTCGCAGAACGAGGCGTACAGGTCGCGGGCCAGCTCGGCCGCCTTCGGCGTGACCCCACCGATCACCCGGTCGTTGGTGGTCAGCTCGACCATGATCCGGCCGGGCAGCACCCGCTCCGGGCAGTGCGCGAAGTGCACGATCGGCCGGTCCTGCGAGCCGTCCGCCGACAGGTCGGGCCGCTCGGCAAGGATCACGTCGGCCATCCGCTCGGTCGTTCCCGGGGCGGTCGTGGACTCCAGGATCACCAGGGCGTCGGGCCCCAACTTCGGCGCCAGCGACTTCGACGCGGCGTCGATGTAGCGCATGTCGACCTGGTGGGCATCGTCATGCGGCGTCGGCACCGCCACGATGTAGGCATCAGCCTCCGGAATGTCTGCCTGGGCGGTCAGGTTTCCCGACGACACGGCCTCCGACAGCAGCGTCTCCAGGCCGGGCTCGACGAATGGCAGCTCGCCGCGGTTCACCGCGTCCATCCGTTCGGTGTCGAGGTCGACCCCGATCACCCGATGGCCCTTGCTGGCCAGAATTGCGGCGGTCGGGAGGCCGATGTAGCCCAGGCCGATGACTGCGACGGTCTGCTTGTTCACTTCGCTCCTGCGGGGATTGCGGTCAGGCTTGCGAGATCGGTCGGAGACAGCGCTTCGGCGACCTCTTCGTCAACGGGTGCGGCTGCGGTGCCGGTCTCGTCCGTCCCGAAGTCCGGGAGGCGATCGCCGAGCCCGAACAGATGCTCGATGGCCGCGACGGTACGGTCGGCCGCCCGGCCGTCGCCGTAGGGGTTCACTGCATTCGCGATCGCGTCGTACCACCGCTGATCATGGATCAGCCGCGACACCTCGTCGACGATGCGCTGCTCGTCGGTGCCGATCAGTTGCACGGTGCCGGCGACCACGGCCTCGGGGCGTTCGGTGTTCTCCCGCATCACCAGCACCGGCTTGCCCAGCGACGGCGCCTCCTCCTGCACGCCGCCGGAGTCGGTCAGCACGATCCGGCACGCGGACAGCAGATGGGTGAACTGGTCGTAGGGCAGCGGCTCGGAGATGATCACATTCGCGACATCGGTCACCTGCGGCAGGACGGCCTCGCGTACCAAGGGATTGCGGTGGGCCGGCAGCACGATCATCCACTCCGGATTCTCCAGCGCGATCCGGCGCAGCGCCCGGCCGACGCCCTCCATCGCGCTGCCCCAGTTCTCACGGCGGTGCGTCGTGACGAGCACGATGGGCCGGCCCTGGGCGACCGCGTCCGCGATCCGCTCGTCCTCGAACGGGGCCTCCGCCCGCACGGCCTGCAACAAGGCATCGATCACGGTATTGCCGGTCACCGCGATGGTCGCCTCGCTCGTGCCCTCGCGGAGCAGGTTCATCCGAGCCGTCGACGTGGCCGCCAGATGCAGGCTGGCCAACTGGCTGACCAGTCGGCGGTTGGCCTCCTCCGGGAACGGGGAGAACAGGTCACCGCTGCGCAGGCCGGCCTCGAGGTGGATCACCTTGATGTCCTGGTGGAAGGCGGCCTGGGCGGCGGCCACCACCGTCGAGGTGTCGCCCTGCACGAGCACGGCGTCCGGGCGGTCGTCGGCGAGCACGCGGTCGAGCCGGGTGAACATCTTGCCCATCAGCTCGTTCAGCGACTGGCCCTGGGCGAAGACGTCGAGATCGTGGTCGGGCGTGATGCCGAAGAAGTCATTCACCTGGTCGAGCATCTCGCGATGCTGGCCGGTCACCAGGGTGACGGAATCGAGCTTGCCCGAGCCCTCCAGGGCACGGATCACGGGCGCCACCTTGATGGCCTCGGGACGCGTACCGTAGATCGTCATGATTCGAGCGGTCATCGGAATCTCCTCGCTGTCGCGCATGGAGCATGGGCGGCTTTGATGACCACACGGTTAACAACCCGTCGTGCAGACGCGAGCAACCATCACCGAAGCCGGCCGAGAACCCGATCCCCCTATTTCCAACCCTCGTCCCTTACCCCGCGCGCAGGCTAACCAGCGCCGGGCCCGATAGTCCACCCGTGTGACGGGTGGGGCTCGAGTGAAGGTTGAGCCTTCCGAGGTTGCGTGATGCCTGCCCCTGTGCTCGGCGAGCGGTCACCCCGGGCGTCACCCTTCGGGATACTTGGAGACATATTCGTCGACCTTGTCATCGCGCAGCGCCTGCGCGAGTTCGGCCATCTTCTCCTCGTCCGGCAACGCGATGCTGGCATTGGTACGCGGGTCCCGGCCGAAGCCGGTGATCGGCGCCTCCAGCGAGACCATCGAGTTGTTCTGTCCCGCCAGGTCGCGGTAGTCCATGGCCTGTTGGGTGATCTGGTCGGAGGTGAAGCCCTGGTCGACCGTGACGTACTGCGAGACCGTGTCCACCACCAGCGCGAACCGCCCGGGATTGATCAACGTCTCGGGGCTCATCGTCTTCTTCATGATCCCCTGCAACACCGCCCGGTGGTTGGCATCGCGGCTGATCGCCCCGTCCGGCAGCTTCTTCCGCTCCCGGGCAAAGACCAGGGCGCAGTCGCCCTGCACGGTGATCTTCCCCTCCGGGAAGTCGCAGTTGACGCCCCCGACACTGCGCTGGAAGGCATTCGCGTTCTGCACCTCGATGCCGCCGAGTGCGGTGGTCAGGTCCTTGAAGGACTGGAAGTCGATGCTGGCGGCGTGATCGATTCGGAGGTCGAACAGCTTCTCGACGCTCTGCACGCTGAGCCCCATACCGCCATAGGCGTAGGCGTGGGTGATCTTCTCCTTGCCGCGCCCCGGGATCTCGGCGTACAGATCGCGGGGGATGGAGATCAGGTAGATCTTGGACCGGTCGGCCGGGATGTGGGCGATCAGCAGCGCGTCGCTGCGGCCCGGGTCGTCCGGCGACACCGATCCCTTGTCGGTTCCGATCAGCACATAGTTGCGCGCGACCGAGCCGTCCGGGTTCGGCGAGGTCGCCGGCGGGCGGTTGGGGTAGTTCGGGATGTCCTCGCGGGCGAAGTTGTTGGTCGCGCCGCGCAGCGTTGCCGCGTAGTACGCCGCGACCGCGCCGACCGCGAGCACCAGCACACCGGCGATCACCAGCAGGATCAGCAGCGGACGGCCTCGCCGGCGCCGCTCCCCACCGCCTTCGGCGTCCGCCGCGGCACGTCGCGGCTCCTCCTCGCGGTCGTCCATCAGGGACAGCCCCTCGTTGTCACTCATCGTCTCGCCCCTGGTGTGTGGTCCCTGTCGGTCGTCTGGGTACGCCAACCCCCGATGGCGCCGCGACGATGCTACGTGAGCGGGGTGCGGTGGCACACTCGCCGCGTGGCAAAACGTCCCGAAGTCGTACCCGACATCCTCGACTGGTACGCCGAGAGTGCGCGGGACCTGCCATGGCGCGCCGCCGATCGGACCCCGTGGGGCGTCCTCGTCTCGGAGTTCATGCTGCAGCAGACGCCGGTCTCGCGGGTGCTCCGCCCGTGGTCGGCCTGGCTGGAGCGCTGGCCGGCGCCCGCGGCGCTGGCGGCCGAGCCAGCCGGCGAGGCGATCCGCGCATGGGGCCGGCTCGGTTACCCGCGCCGGGCGCTGCGGCTGCACGCCGCGGCCGTGGCGATCACCGAGCGGCACGGCGGCGAGGTGCCCGATGATCACGAGGCGCTGCTCGCGCTGCCCGGGGTCGGCGCCTACACGGCGGCCGCCGTGGCGAGCTTCGCCTTCGGCCGTCGGCACGTGGTGCTGGACACCAATGTCCGCCGGGTCCTGGGCCGGGTGATCGGCGCGACGGCGTACCCGCCGAATCACCAGACCGCCACCGAGCGCGACCTGGCCGAGCAGCTCGTGCCTGCCGATCCGGCGCGCGCAGCGCGCTGGGCCGCTGCCTCGATGGAGCTGGGTGCGATCGTCTGCACGGCCCGGAACCCGGCGTGCGGCCGCTGCCCGGTGGCCGACCGCTGTGCCTGGCTGGCCGCCGGCCGGCCCGACAACGCCCCGCCGCGGCGGGGGCAGTCCTACGCCGGGACGGACCGCCAGTGCCGCGGTGCGCTGCTCGCCGTGCTCCGCGATGCCGATGAGCCCGTCGTCGGCGAACGGCTCGATCTCGCCTGGCCGGCAGCGGTCCAGCGCGAGCGCGCGCTGGCGGGCCTGCTGGCCGACGGTCTGGTGGTCCGGGTCGGCGAGCGGTACGCCCTGCCGTGATCAGGCCCGGCCCGATCAACCCTTGTCGGCGCCGGCGGTGAGTCCTTCGGTGAGCGCGCGCTCGGCGATGCCGTAGAGGATCACGATGGGCACCGTCAACAGCACGCTGCCGGCCATCAGCACGGTCCGCGAGACCTCCTGGCCGTCGGCCAGCCGGGTCAGCCCGAGCGAGACGGTCCACAGGTCCTGGTGGGCCGACAGGAACAGCAGCGCGAACAAGAACTCGTTCCACGCGATCATGAACGAGTACAGCGCGGTCGACATGATCGTCGGCATCGCCAGCGGCACGATGATCCGGGTGATCAACTGCCAACGGCTGACCCCGTCCATCAGCGCGGCCTCGTCGATCGACTTCGGGATGCCGGACAGATAGGCGCGCAACATGTGCACCGAGACCGGAACGGTCAGGGCGATGTAGGCGATCATCAGTCCGAACAGGCTGGAGCCCAGTCCGATCAACTGGAAGCCGACGAAGATCGGCACGGCGATGATGATCGTCGGGAAGAAGTAAACGGCCAGGAACAGCGCCGAGACCTGCCGGCGACCGAAGAAGTCCAGCCGGGACACCGCATAGGACGCCGGTATCGCGAACACCATGGTCAGCACGGTCGCGCCGATCGCCACGACCGCCGAGTTGCGCATGAACAGGCCGAAGCCGTAGCCGTCCTCGGACTCCGGCGCCAGCACCTGTTGATAGGTCTCGGTGGTCAACTGTGCGAGGTCGGGGAAGATCCGCAGCGGATTGCGCTGCAGCTCCTCGATCTGCACGAAGCTCAGCACGAGCATGTAGTAGAAGGGGAACACTGCCGCCAGCACCAGGAAAACGATCACCAGCCAGCGCGCCACCCGCAGGGCACGCTCCTGGAAGCGCACGCTGCTCATGGCTGCCTCTCGTTCCGGCGCGAGGCCCGCAGGAAGATCACCAGGCCGACCGCGAGGAAGACCGCCAGCACTACGGCATTCGCGCTGGCCGCGCCGATGTCGCTCGATCCGACGAGCTGGTCATAGACGCGCACGGCGGCGACCTGGGTCCCGGCCGCGCCGCCGGTCAGCAGATAGATGTCGTCGAACTTGTTGAAGGTCATCACGAGCCGCAGCAGGCTCAGGATCGCGATCGTCGGAAGCAGCGCCCGCAAGATCACGTACCAGAACGTCTGAACCGGGGTCGCGCCGTCGACCGCGGCCGCCTCTTCCAGCTCGCGGTTCAGGCCGGTCAGGGCGGCCGCGAGGAACATGAACGCGAACGGGAAGTAGCGCCAGATCTCGAAGGCGATCACCGTGAGCAGGGCGAGCGGTCGCGTACCGAGGAAGTTGATCGGATACTCCCAGCCCAGCAGGCGGGTGCCCACGGCATTCACGATCCCGAACTGGGGGTGCAACATCACCTGCCAGACGAAGGCCGCGGCGACGACGGGCGCGACATAGGGCAGCAGCATCAGCGCGCGCAGCGGGCCGCGGCCACGAAACCGCGACCGGAACGCGAGTGCGGCGATCAGGCCGAGGACGATCGAGCCGGCGGTGGTGGCGATCGTGTAGACCACGGTGGTGCCGAGGGACACCCAGAACCCGCGCGAGGTGAACACCGCGATGTAGTTGCCCAGCGTGAACCGGTTGAAGATCCCGTTGCGGGCGACATCGGCGTAGCGGGCCTCCTGGAACGACAGCACCACCGTCCAGGCGATCGGCACGATGATGATCGCGGTGATGATCAACACGATCGGCGCAACCATGGTCAGCCCGTCCCGGCGCTCCTGCCGGGCCATCGCCTTCCGGCTGGGTACGCCTGGCTGAGCCGCCGCCACGCTCGCCATCTCAGCGCTCCGCCATCTCGACCACGGATTCCTGCATCTGTTGCTGCGCCTCGGCGGGACCGATCGCACCGCTGGTCATGTCGGCGATCACCCGGCTGATCGGCAGTTCGGCGCTGAGCGGACCGAGCACATCGCCGCGGCCCTGGGCGAGCGCCCACCGGTCGAGCTCGGACGATCCGGTGACGAGCTGATCGATCACCTCGGGCGGGTAGACCTCGCGCAGCGGCAGCTCGGTGTCCACGCCGGCCGGCAGGTCGGCCCAGGCGTCGAGATAGCGGCGCGGATCGTCGGGCTCGCCGAGGCGTACCGGCACCTTGCCCTCCGGCGCCATGTCCAGCCAACCGGCATAACCGTCGGTCAGCATGAACCGGACCAGCTCCTCGGCATCGGCCGACGAGGCCTGGCTGGTGATCGCCCACGATGTCACCTCGCCGTAGGGTGCCGCGTCCCCGGCGGCATCGGGCCCGCTGACCAGCGGCACGATTCCGGTATTGCGGGCGAGCCAGGTCCGTTCCTCGCACTCCGGGCAGCTCGGCATCGCATCGTCGCGGAGGCCCGCGAGCTCGTCGAGCAGGAACGACGACCACAAGATCATCCCCGACTGTCCGGCGAAATAGCTGGCCCGGGTGCTGTCGACGCTCTGCGTGCCGGGTGGGGAGAAGTCCCTGCCGAGCTGGTCGTAGAGCTCGATCGTCGCGGCACACTGAGGGCTGTCCAGGGTGACCGCCCCGGCGTCGTCGACGAGCTGGCAGTCGTTGCCGAGCGCCAGCATCTCGAAGGTCTGCTGGGTGAAAGCATCCGAGGCGTCGGTGGCGATCGAGATCCCGAACCGGCCGCCGCCGGTCAGCCGCTCGGCCGCCGTGCGGACCTTCGCGTAGTCCGTCGGGGCGACCAGGCCGGCCTCGCGGAACAGGTCGGTGCGGTAGGCCAGCAGCATCGGGTACCCGTCGCTGGGGACGACGATCTGCTCCTGGCCGCGCCGGGTCAGCGCCAGCGAGGAATCGGTCCAGGTCTTCGGCCCGAGCGAGTCGATCACCCGCGTGCTGGCCGCGGTGTCCAGGAACTCGTCCTCGGCGAAGGACCAGGCCAGACCGAGCGGCAGCGCGGTGATCACGTCCGGCATCTCTCCGGCCAGCGCGGCGGAGGCCAGCAACTGGCCGACCTGGGCGTCCTCGACCGGCACGAGATCGACGCTGATGCCGGTCCGTTCGGTGAACCGCGCAAAGACCCGCTCGGTCGCCTCGATCCGGTCGGGCTGGACCTCCATCGACCAGACCAGCAGCGTGTTGTCGTCCGGATTTCGCGCCCCGCGGGTGCCGCAGGCGGTCGCAACGAGGGCACAGACCAGCGCGATCGCGGCCACCCGCATCATCCGCATGTCGAGCCCCCTCCGTCCGTCGCGCCACACTGCGCGGGACCGGCGAGCGAACTATACCTATATCGACTTCGATCGGCCAGAGAATCGGGTGGCGCCGATGCTTGCGGCCACGACGCAGGCGATAGCGACCCACTCGATCACGCCGAGCACCTCGCCCAGCAGCGCCAGCGCGAACACGGCCGCGGCCGCCGGCTCGAGGCTCATCAGGATGCCGAAGACCTTGGGTGGCATGGTCCGCAGCGCGGTGATCTCCAACGAGTAGGGGATCACCGAGGAGAGGATGCCGATCGCGATGCCGATGCCGACGACCCACAGTTGCAGCTCGGTCAGCTCGCCCCGGACGGTCACCAGCACGGTCATCCCGAGCGCGGCGAAGGCGCTCGCCACCGTCAGCCCGGACAGCCCCGACCAGCCGCGGCCGAGGCGGGCGCCGAGCAGGATGTAGCCCGCCCAGCACGCGCCGGCGAGTGCGGCGTACCCCACCCCGATCGGGTCGAGCCGGACCGGGCCGAAGCCGAGCAGCACGACACCGGTCGCGGCCAGCACGACCCAGATCACGTCCCGCAGCCGTCGCGAGCCGATCAGGGCGACCCCGAGCGGTCCGAGGAACTCGATGGTCACCGCCAGCCCGAGCGGGATTCGGGCGAAGCTCTGGTAGATCGCCCAGTTCATCGTGCCGAGGCAGGCGCCGAAGGCCAGCACGAGCAGCCAGTCCCGACCGGTACGCCGAGAGAGCCCGGGGCGGGCGATGAGCAGCAGCAGCGTCGCGGAGGTCGCCAGCCGGAGCCAGACGATCACATCCGGGCTGGTCACCCCGAACAGGCCCTTGCCGAGCGCGGCGCCGAGCTGCACCGAGCAGATCCCGGCGATCACCAGCCAGGTCGCGGGTATGCGTCGCAGGGCGGCGAATCGGGACACCCGAACAGCCTCGCAGACGGCGCCGGTCCTCCGGTGGTCAGTCCATCTGGTCGGCGTAGGCCGACTCGGCCAGCCGGACCAGCCCGTCCCGGATCACCCGGGCCCGCTGCTCGCCGATGCCCTCGACGGCCAACAGGTCGTTGATCGTCGCGGCGAACAGCTCCTGCAGGCTGCCGAAGTGATCGATCAGTCGGCTCGCGAAAGAGGTCGGCAGGCGGTTGATCTGGGCGAGCTGGCGGTAGCCGTGCGTGCTCACCCGGGTGTCGAGATGATCATTCCCGCCGAAGCCGAGCGCGCGGGCGGCCTGCACGGGTTCCAGCAGGTCGGCCGCGGACAGCTCGGTGAGGCCGTCCAGGTGGATGCGGTGCTCCGGATCGGAATAGTCGAGCTCGAGCAGGTCGCCCAGCTCGTCGAGGCGACCGGTCAACTCCTGGCGTTGCATCTCCAGCAGCCGGCCGAGCGTACCGAGCTCGATCACGTAGGCCGCGGTCTCGGCGTCGAGGCGGCGCACCATCTCCAGCCGCTGGGCGACGAAGGTCACGTCCTTGACCGTGACCTGGTCCTGCACCTCCAGCGAGGACAGCTTGTTGGTCTGCTCGAACAGCCGGGCGCGGTAGCGCTCCATCGTCTGCAGGGCGAGATTGGCCCGGGCGAGCAGCACCTCGCTGCGCTCCAGCACCCGGGTGGTTCCGCGCAGGAAGAGCGTGATCGTCGACATCGCCGCCGAGACCGTGATCACCGGCTTGCCGGTCTGCTGGGAGACCCGGTCGGCGGTGCGATGCCGGGTCCCGGTCTCCTCGGTCGGGTAGGAGGCGTCGGGCATCAGGTGCACGCCGGCGGTGACGATCCGCTCGGCCTCCCCGGACAACACGATCGCGCCGTCCATCTTGGCCAGCTCGCGCAGCTTGGTCGGGGTGAAGGACACATCGATGCTGAACCCGCCCGTCGAGACCTGGTCCACCGCGCGGTTGTGGCCGAGCACGATGAGTGCGCCGGTGCGGCCCTTGAGGATCCGTTCGATGCCGTCGCGCAGCGGCGTACCCGGCGCGAGCATCGCCAGATATCGATGCAGCGTCTCGGGGTCGGGGGTCTCCACGCGATCGAACGTAGCAGCGGATCAGGTCCGCCCCGGACGGAATCGGCGACCGGCCGGTCTGACCTGTCTGACCTGTCAGATATGTGATAGGTTCACGGCGTGACGAAGGTGTTGTTCGAGGCCGTCCAGGACCAGCTCCTGGAGCTGATCGCCGACGAGCGGCTGCGGGCCGGTGACGCGCTGCCGCCGGAGGGCGAGCTGGCGGTCCGGCTCGGCGTCAGCCGAGGGTCGCTGCGCGAGGCGACCAGGAGCCTGCAGTCGATGGGCGTGCTGGAGGCCCGCGCGGGAAAGGGACTGTTCGTGCAGGCCTTCTCGCTGCATCCGGTGATCCGGATGCTGCCCTACCGGGCCATCGCCTCGGGAGCAGAGCTCAAGGAACTACTGGAGCTGCGAGCGGCCCTCGAGCGCGGGCTGATCGACCGGGTCGCCGCCGAGCTGACCGACGACAAACTGGCCGAGCTGGACGCGATCGTCGACGAGATGGATGCCCTCGAGCGGGCCGGCCGTGCCTTCCCCGAGCAGGACCGCCGCTTTCACCGGGCGCTCTATGTGGTCGTCGGCAACCGATTGGTGCTGGACGTGCTCGACACCTTCTGGGAGCTCAGCACCCGGATGCGCCGAGAGCTCCCGCCGCTGCGCTATGACGATCTCGCCGAGCGGCACCGCGCGATCGTCCGCGCGCTCCGGGGCGACGGAGACCCGGTCCGGGCAATGGACGAGCACTTCACCGACATCCAGGCCCGGGTGACCGAGATGACGTCGGGGGAGGACGCCTCGTGAGCGCTCCGGCCCCGCTGGATCGCGCCAAGGGCATCGTTCCGGCGCTGCCGACGCCGTACGCCGCGGACGGTGCGCCCGACCTGCGCGTGTTGGCTGCGCTGACCCGCGACCTGCTGGACGCCGGCGTCGACGGCTTCTACGTCGGGGGCAGCACCGGCGACGGCATCATGCAGACCCACGACGAGCGCGTCGCCTGCATCGCGGCGGTGGCCGCCGAATGCGGGGGTCAGGTGCCGGTCATCGCCCATGTCGGTACGCCGGACACGGCCTCGACGATTCGACTCGCCCAGGCCGCCGCTGACGCGGGCGCGAGCGCCGTGTCCGCGATCGCACCGCCGATCCCGTTGGAGCGCGCCGAACTTCTCGGCTACTTCACCACTGTGGCCGACGCGGCGCCGGTGCCGTTCATCCCCTACTACTTCCCGAAGCGGTCCGGGGTCGAGTTCGACCTGGCGTTCCTCGCCGAAATGGTCGCTCCGGCGTCGGTGGCCGGCGTCAAGTTCACCTCACTGGACCTCTACACGCTGAATCGGCTGACCCGGCTGCGCGGCGGCTCGCTGATCGTCTGGAACGGCCACGACGAGGTCTTGTTGGGCGGCCTGGTGGCCGGCGCCGCCGGCGCGATCGGCTCGACGTTCGGCGTCGCCCCCGGGCTGTACACCGAGCTGCTCCGGGCGTACCGCGCCGGAGATCTGTCCACCGCCCGGGCCCTGCAGGACCGTGTCACCGACCTGGTCGCCGCGCTCGTCGGCGTCGGAGTGATGCCCGGCCTGCGGGAACTGCTCCGCCTGAGCGGGTACGCCATGGGCGAGCCCCGTCCTCCGCACCGCGGCCTCGGTGCACCCCAACGCGAACAGGTCGCCGACCTGTGGCGCGCACTGCGCGCCTGATCACCACGCCAACCGAAGGAGTCTGACGTGAACCCGATGCCGTTGTCTGCCATGTCTCGACGCACCCTGCTCGCCGCCACCCTCGGCGCTGCCGCCGCGGGCGCACTCGGTGCCTGCGCGCCGCGGGGCGGGAGCGCCCCGGCGCCCGCCGGCGAGGGCGATGGCTCGCTGACCTTCTGGCACTACTACGGCGGCGGGGCGACCGCGCCGCTGGAGAAGCTGTTGGCGCGCTACAGCGAGGAGTCCGGGGTGCAGGTCACGCCCCGGCTGATCCCGTTCGGTGACTTCAACCGGACGCTGCTGCAGGCGGCCACCGCCGCCGGGCTGCCGGACATCGCCCTGGTCAATGCCTTCGACACCGCACTGTTCGCCCAGTCGGAGATGATCACCGACGTGTCCTCCCGGGTGAACACATGGGGGCAGAGCGACCAGTACTTCAGCGGCCCGTGGGCCACGACCCAGGTCGGTGGGGCGACCTACGCCGTCCCGCACGTGGCCGACACCTATTCGCTGTGGATCAACAACGAGCTGCTGCCGGATGCGGGCGTCGAGACCTGGTCCGACGTCGAGCGCGCCGCCGGCTCGGTCGCCAAGGACGGCGTGAGCGGGCTCGCGTTCAGCGGGATCGAGGGCGTCGAGGGCTCGACCGCGTTCATCCTGCGATTCCTGGCCGCGGGTGGCGACATCCGCAAGCTCGACTCCGAGGCCGGACTGGCGGCGTTGGAGTCGCTGCGCGGCATGGTCGAGTCCGGGGCGGTGAGCGAGGGCGTGCTGACCTGGATCGAGGACGATGTCACGACCCAGTTCCAGAACGGCACGGCGGCAATGATGATCAACAGCGCGTCCTACCTGTCGGGGCTGCGCGAAGCCGGCGTCGACCTGCGGGTGGCTCCGATGCCGGCCGATCGGGAGCAGGTGTCCTTCCTCTCCGCGGAGAATCTGACGATCACCCGCGACTCGGGCAATCCCGACGCCGCCTGGGAGTTGATCACCTGGTTGCAGCGACCGGAGGTGATGAACGAATACCTGCCGGAACGCAACAAGCTGCCGGTGCGTTCGGACACCGCCGAGGACCCCCAGTGGTCCGACCCGACGATCCGGGTCTTCGTGGATCAGTTGGATGTCGCCTGGGCGCCGGACGAGGAGACCGCGCCGGCATCCGCCGAGATCTTCACCGCGGCCCAGGGCGCCTTGCAGGCGGCCCTCTCCGGTAGCAGTTCCCCGGCGGATGCGCTCGCGCGGGCGCAGGCGACCGTGGACAAGGCGCTGGCCTGAGGTCTGCGGTGACCAGCACAGCGCCGGCAGTGCCCGAGCGCCGCAGGCGGCCGCGAACGCGCGGGCTCGGCCGCTATCTCTACCTGGCGCCGGCGGTGCTGTTCGTCGCCGCCACCACGATCTACCCGCTCTACTACAACGTCAGCCTGAGCCTCTACGACGCGACGATGCAGAACTTCGTCGCGGGTCGGCTCTCCTACATCGGCGCCGCCAACTACGCCACGGTGCTGGCCGACGGCAGCCTGTGGGTCGGGTTGCGGACATCGCTGATCTACACCCTGGGCACCATCGTCTTGATGTTGATCATCGGGATGGCACTGGCGTTGTTGCTGCAGCGCCCCTATCCGGGCCGCAACCTGATCCGAGCCATGCTGTTCCTGCCGTATGTGCTGCCGTCGGTGGTCGGCGCCAATGTCTGGCGATGGCTGCTCGACGGCTCCTACGGCCTGTTCAACGAGCTCTTGCTGCGGATCGGGATCATCCGCGCCCCCGTCTTCTGGCTGGGCAACCCCGACACCGCGCTGCTCGCGGTGATCATCGCCACGGCCTGGACGATGGCGCCCTTCGCGATGCTGCTGCTGGTGGCCGGACTGCAGGGCATCCCGGCGAGCCTGCACGAGGCAGCCGCGCTGGACGGCGCCGGGGCGATCCGGCGGTTCTTCGCCGTGACGCTGCCGCTGCTGCGCCCGGTGACCCTGGTGGTCGCGCTGCTCGGCTTCATCTACACCTTCCGGACCTTCGACACGATCTTCATCATGACCCGCGGTGGCCCGGGCGATGCCACGACGGTGCTGCCGATCATGGCGTACCAGCAAGCGTTCGTGAGCTTCGATCTCGGCAGCGGCGCCGCGATCAACACGCTGATGCTGATCATCCCGACGGTGCTCGCGCTGCTCTACTTCCGCGCCACCCGTAGCGAGGACGTCCGATGATGCGCGCCCGCGTGGTGCAGGTCGTCGGACTGCTGGTCGCGCTGGTGTACCTGGTGCCGGTCTACTGGATGGTCGCCACGTCGCTCAAACGCAGCGAGGACGTGTTCGCCATCCCGCCGGCCCTGGTGCCGAACCCCCCGACGACCCAGGCCTACGTCGATGCGGTACTGGACAACGAGGCGGTGCTCCAGGGGATCCGGTCCTCCATCGCGATCACCGTGCCGACCCTGGTGCTGACCCTGCTGCTGGCCGTGCCCGCCGCCTATGGCTTGGCCCGTTTCAGATTGCGCGCCGCCGGGGCGGTGATCTTGTTGATGCTGCTGGCGCAGATGCTGCCGACGATCAGCCTCGCGCTGCCGATGTTCGCGATCTTCAGCGAATGGGGGCTCGTCGACAGTTACGCCGGACTGGTGATCGCGAACACCTCCCTGGCGCTGCCGTTCGCGGTGATCATGCTGCGGCCGTACATGCTGGGCATTCCGCAGGATCTGATCGAGGCCGGGATGCTGGACGGCTGCACCGGGTGGCGGGCATTCCTGCAGATCGGGCTGCCGCTGGTCCGGCCGGGGTTGATCATGGTCGCGACGCTGACCTTCGTGATGACCTGGGGCGAGTTCGTCTTCGGCCTGACCCTGGCCACCAGCGACGCCACCCAGCCGGTCACGGTGGTACTGAACCGCTTCATCGCACAGTTCGGCACCCAGTGGACGAATCTGATGGCGGTGTCGACCGTGATCGCCATGCCGATCGTGATCGGGTTCATCGTGCTGCAGCGCTTCGTCGTGGCGGGGATCTCCGAGGGCGCCATCAAGGACTGACGCGGCGCCCGGCGCGCCGAGCGGCCGGCGATGTCGGTGGCACGACCTAGGGTGCAACCCATGGCGAAGGCAGCGGCGAAACCGGGTTTCAGGTGCAGCGAGTGCGGGTGGGCCACCGTGCGCTGGGTCGGTCGGTGCGGGGAGTGCCAGGCGTGGGGGAGCGTGCAGGAGGTCGGCGCACCGAAGCTGCGTGAGGTGCGCGCCCAGGCGCCCACCTCGGGCGCGGTGCCGATCGCCCGGGTGCCGAGCGAGGGGTCGGCCCGGGCGCTGACCGGCGTCGGCGAACTGGACCGGGTGCTCGGTGGCGGCCTGGTGCCGGGGGCGGTCGTGCTGCTCGCGGGAGAGCCCGGCGTCGGAAAGTCGACGCTGGTGCTGGAGGTTGCGGCGCGCTGGGCGCGCGCCGGGCGGCGCACCCTCTATGTCTCGGGCGAGGAATCGGCGGCGCAGGTGCGCCTGCGCGCGGGGCGTACCGATGCCCTCGCCGACGAGCTGTATCTGGCCGCGGAGACCGATCTCGGCACGGTGCTCGGCCACATCGAGCAGACCGACCCGAGCCTGCTGGTGGTCGACTCGGTGCAGACGATCGGTACGCCGGATGCCGACGGCTCGCCCGGCGGCGTGACCCAGGTCCGCGAGGTGACGGGCGCGCTGGTGCGGATCGCCAAGTCGCGCGGGATGGCGGTGCTGATCATCGGTCACGTCACCAAGGACGGCAGTATCGCCGGTCCGCGGCTGCTGGAGCACCTGGTCGACGTCGTGTTGGCGTTCGAGGGCGACCGGCACTCGGGCTTCCGGATGGTGCGGGCCTCGAAGAACCGTTTCGGGCCGGCCGACGAGGTCGGCTGTTTCGAGCTCGTCGACGCCGGGATCGCCGAGGTGCCCGATCCCTCGGGCCTGTTCGTCTCGCAGTCGGTGGCGGTGCCCGGCACGGCGATCACGGTGACCATGGAGGGCCGCCGGCCGCTGCTGGCGGAGGTCCAGGCGCTGGTCACCCCGACCCCGCAGCAGAATCCCAGCCGGGTCAGTGCCGGCCTGGACCGGCAGCGCCTGGCGATGGTGTTGGCGGTGCTGCAGAAGCGCTGCCGGATGCCGCTGCACAACCAGGACTGCCACGCCTCGTCGGTCGGCGGGGCGCGGGTCACCGAGCCGAGCGCCGACCTCGCGCTCGCGGTCTCCATCGCCTCCAGCTACGTCGACGCCGCGCCGGTCGGGGTCGGCCGGGTGGTCGCGCTGGGCGAGATCGGGCTGGCCGGCGAGCTGCGCCGGGTGCCCGGGCTCGAGCGGCGGATCGCCGAGGCCGGCCGGCTCGGCTTCGACACCGCGATCGTGCCCGCCAGCCTCGACCTGCCGCCCGGCCGCGGTCACCGCGACGAGCGCCTCGGCATCACGATCAAGCCGGTCGCCACCGTGATGGAGGCGATGGAGGAGCTCGGCTTCCCGGGGCGGCGACGCGCGTCATGACCCGCTGGCCCCGATGCGATTCATCTTCTGATTGTGTTCTGAAGTAAGGTGATGCCATGTCCGGTCGCCGCAAGATGTTCCAGTCGTCTGAGTTGTCCCGTCATCCCGCGCCCGTGTTCGACGCGGCCGAAGACGCGCCCGTGGAGGTGACCCGTCGCGATGGGCGACCGCTGGTGCTGATGTCTGCCGACGAGTCCGACGAGCGCGATGAGTTGCTCGCCCTGGCCGGGCAGATCATCGCGATCACCACCCGCGCCGGCGAAGATTCGCTCGGGGATCGGTTCGCCGAGCGCTTCGACTGGATGCTCGCCCTCGATGCGGACGATCGGGAGCGGTGCGCCGGAGCTCTGGTCGAGGCGTCCAGGGCGGCGTTCGCGACGGGACGCGCGCATCTGGCCGTAGCCGAGCTGGCCTCGTGGCGATCCACCGCGATTGCCCTGGCCGAAGGCCTGCGCGCCACGGAACTCGACTGGCTCGCCGAGCCCTTGCCGGTCGAGCGGCCCTGAGCAGGGGCCGACGTGGGAAGGAAGGGCGCGGTCCCCAGGCCGGTTCGGACCACCGAGTACGCCATCGTGTTCGGCACGCGGCAGGCCGAGCGCGGGTGGCAGGCGCTGCTGGCCAACCAGCGCAACAGGTTGGCGGAAGCCTGGGATGACCTGGTCCGGGACCCGAACGCGATCACGCCCACGATGCACCCGCTGAGGGGTGCGCTGGCCGACATCGAGCGGGACGGCCGGGCACACCAACGCAGACAATATGAGCTCTCCGGAGGTGCGCGGATCTGGTACTTCGTGACCGAGCGCACCGTCGTGCTCGAGAACGTGCACACTCGGCATCCCAACCAGACCAAGTAGCGATACCGGCCGTGCTCGTCTCGCCCGGTCAGCGCGGCAGCGTGCGGGCCACCTCGACGGCGAGCCGGTTGGCCTCGGGCTCGCCGACCGTGATCCGGATGCCGTCGAACGCATCGCCGGCGAGGTAGCTGCGGACCATGATCCCGGCGGCGGTGAACGTCTCGCCCCACTCGGCGGTCCGCTCACCCGCGGGCAGCCAGACGAAATTGCCCTGGCTGTCCGGGACCTCGAAGCCCGCATCGCGCAGGCCGGCGCCGAGCGTTTCCCGCTCCGCGACGATCGCCGTCACCCGCTCCAACAACTCCGCCTTCGCGGCCAGCGATGCCGCCGCGGCGACCTGGGCCGGCAGGGACACCGAGAAGGCCGGGGTCAGCGCCCGCGCCGCCGCGGCGACTTCCGGCGTACCCACACAGAATCCGACCCGCAGGCCGGCCAGGCCGTATGCCTTGGAGAACGTCCGCAGCACGACCACATTCGGGTAGCGCTCGGCCAGCTCCAGCCCGCGCGCCGCTTTCGGGTCCGTGACGAACTCGACATAGGCTTCGTCGATCATGATCAACACGTGATCGGGGACATCCGCGATGAACGCCTCCAACTCGGCCTGCGGCACCGTCGGACCCGTCGGGTTGTTCGGCGTGCAGATCATGATCACCCTGGTCCGGTCGGTGATCGCCTCGCGCATTCGGTCAAGATCATGCACGGCTCCCGGGCCGAGCGGCACCTGCACGGGCACCGCGCCGTGACTCAGCACCGTGATCGGATACGCCTCGAACGACCGCCACGCGAAGATCACCTCGTCGCCCGGTTCGCACACCGCGCCGACCAGGTGTCCGATCACCGACACCGACCCCGTGCCGAGCGCCAACTGGTCCGGCGCGACGCGAAGATCCTCGGCGAGCGCCGCCGTCAGGTCGACATTCGCCATGTCCGGGTAGCGGTTCATCCGCTCCAGCGCGGCATGCGCCTCGGTGAGCACTCCCGGCAGCGGCGGATAGGGATTCTCGTTGCTGGACAACTTCCACGACACCCCGCCCGGCCCGAGCGGGGCGGGCTTGCCCGGGCGGTAGGGCGGCAGCGCGGCGATCGCCGGCCGGATCCGGACTCCGCTCACAGCCGGACCGGCCCGGCAGGGGTCTCGAAGTGCGCGGCCAGGATCCCGGGCTGCCCGTTCGGCGCGACCCAGTCGATCTCCAGATCGGCCATCAACGAGTCGACCGGGCCGCCCATCCAGTCCTCCAGCCGCGCCCGATCGCCGGCGATGTCGAGCTTGATCAGCTTCACCTCGCTGTGCAGCGCGCTCGGCAGCACCGAGGCCTCGCTCAACCAGCTCAGGAAGAACGGCAACTGCGGGTCGGCCTGGGTGCCCTTGACGCCGATCTGGCGCCACTCCAGCTTGCGGCCGTCCGGCAGGTGGCGGCTGCCCGGCACGGACTCACGGCCGAGCCGGTCCTCGAAGGGGGAGAGATCGTCGACCGAGACCACCCAGCCGATCCAGCCGCCGCCGAGCTCGGAGCGGGCGCGGACGATCTGGCCGTAGGGCGCCTTCTCCGCCGCCGGATGATCAAGGACCTCCACGACCTCGACGTAGCGGGAGTCGGTCAGCGGGATGAGCCGGTTCCGGGTGCCGAACCGCGGGTGGAAACCACCGTCTCGGGAGTCGGTGCCGAGTGTCTTGCTGAGCTGATCCGCCGTGGCCTGGAGACCGTCCGGACCGGCGGCAAAGGAAAGATGGTCCACACGCATGACCGTCATTGTGGCCGGGAACGTTTCGGCCAGATTTCCGGGGTCGCTTCGAGCCGGCGGAGCGATGTGATACGCGCCACGTTCTCGCGGCGCCCGACGGTGCCCGCCGGCCGGGCCGATCAGCGGCGCCGGACGGTGGCCGGATGGCGCATCCCGGCACCGCGGGCGGCCTCGAAGCGCTCGCAGTGCCCGACCAGTTCGGCGTACCCCTGCGAACCCATCAGCTCGGTCAGCTCGTCGGCATTGGCCAGATAGACCGGCTCCTTGCCGCCGTGCGCCTCGGTGTTCGAGGTGCAGTACCAGTCCAGGTCGTGGCCGCCGGGACCCCAGCCCTCGCGGACGTACTCACCGATCGAGACCTCGGTGTAGGAGGTTCCGTCATTGCGCTCGACCTCGCGGAACTGCCGGCGGATCGGCAGTTGCCAGCAGACGTCCGGCTTCGTCTCGACGAAGCTGCGGCCCTCCTCGATCGCGAGCAGGTGCAGCGCACAGCCCGAGCCCGCCGGGAAACCCGGGCGGTTGTGGAAGATGCAGGCGCCGTCCACCACCCGCGTCTTGCGCTCGACCGAGCCGTCGTCGGACTTCTCCTCCTCGACCCAGCCGCCGCGCCTGCCCTCCTTGCGGAACTGCCACAACTCCGGTGTCAGCCGCTTCACCGCCTTCGCCACCCGCCGCTCGTCGTCGCGGTCGGCGAAATGCGCGCCGAGCGTGCAACACCCGACGTCGGGCGCGTCGGCATAGATCCCGGGACAGCCCTGCCCGAAGATGCAGTTCCAGCGCGAGGTCAGCCAGGTCAGGTCGCACCGGAACACCTGCTCGTCATCGGCCGGGTCGGCGAACTCGACGAAGGCGCGGGGGAAGTTGGACGACACCTCGGGCATGCCGGCCAGCGTAACGGTGTCCAGCACCGTCGCCGATGATCAACGCTAGGGTGAGCGGCCATGCGGCTCGGCGTACTCGATGTCGGTTCCAACACCGTGCATCTTCTTGTGGTGGACGCGCGCCACGGCGGTGCGCCCGCCCCGGCGGCCTCCGACAAGTGGGTGCTGCGGTTGTCCGAGCACATCGATGACGACAACCGGATCGCCCCGGCCGCCGTCGACGCCCTCGTCGCCACGATCGAGCAGGCCCAGCGACGCGCGGAGGACTCCGGCTGCGCCGACCTGCTCGCGTTCTGCACCTCGGCGATCCGGGAGGCGACCAATGGTGAGCAGGTGCTCGAGGCGGTACGCCGGCGCACCGGGCTCGACCTGGAGGTGATGACCGGCCGGGACGAGGCGCGGGTGACGTTTCTCGCGGTACGCCGGTGGTTCGGCTGGTCGGCCGGACGGCTCGCCGTCTTCGACATCGGCGGCGGCTCGCTGGAGATCGCCGGCGGCCCCGACGAGGACCCCGAGATCGCCCTCTCGGTGCCGCTCGGTGCCGGCCGGCTGACCCGGGAGTTCGGCACTGACCTGGCCGGGATGCGCCGCCACGTGCGGGCCGGGATCGGGGCGGTGATCGGCGATCTGTCGCGGCGCGGCCCCTACGACCGTGCGGTCGGCACGTCGAAGACCTTCCGAACCCTCGGGCGGCTGACCGGAGCGGCGCCGAGCAGCGAAGGGCCGTTCGTGCCGCGGTTCCTGGATCGCGCCGAACTCGCCGAGTGGTTGCCCAGGCTTGCCGAGATGAAGCCGGCCGAGCGGGCCAAGCTGCCCGGCGTCTCCGCCGGCCGGGCGGGCCAACTGCTGGCCGGCGCGGTCGTGGCCGACGCCGTGATGGACCTCGCCG
The DNA here is from genome assembly GCF_013408305.1 of Naumannella cuiyingiana. Taxonomy (NCBI): domain Bacteria; kingdom Bacillati; phylum Actinomycetota; class Actinomycetes; order Propionibacteriales; family Propionibacteriaceae; genus Naumannella; species Naumannella cuiyingiana. Next base: position 2,217,881 of record NZ_JACBZS010000001.1, read on the forward strand.
GCGTGGATCGGCTCGAGCTGTGCCCGTGGGCGCTGCGCGAGGGCGTACTGCTGCGGCACATGGATCACCTGACCAACGGTGCGGGCTAGTCTGGACCGGTGAGCCACAGCTACGGCCCGGACAGCGCCGGCGACACCGCGGCAACCCCGGACGGTGCGGCACCGGCCACGGCCGCGGGCAACGGTTCGGTTCCCCGGCGCCGGCCGAATCCGGTCGGGCTCTCCAATTCCTCGGTCTACCCCGAGGGCACCGCGACGGCATTCGAGCTGGCGGGCCGGCTCGGCTACGACGGCGTGGAGATCATGGTCGGCATCGACGCCGCGTCGGTGAGCGAGGACGAGGTCGAGCGGCTGCGCGACTACCACCAGGTGCCGATCTTGTCGATCCATGCGCCCTGTCTGATCTTCACCGTCCGCACCTGGGGCACCGATTCGTGGGAGAAGCTGCGCCGATCCGCGCGCGCCGCGCAGCGGTTCGGCACCGACGTGGTCGTGGTGCATCCGCCGTTTCGCTGGCAGCGGGGGTACGCCGAGACGTTCGTTCGTGGGGTTCGGGAGCTGCACGAGGAGACCGGCGTGAAGTTCTGCGTCGAGAACATGTACCCGTGGCGGGCGCCGAAACAGGGGCTGCACGGCGGCCGCAAGTTCAAGGCCTACAAGCCCGGTTTCGATCCGACCCACCACGATTTCGATCACCTGACACTCGACCTGTCGCACGCCTCGACCGCCCATCAGAGCTCGGTCGAGCTGGCCCGCGCCTGGGGCCCGCGGCTGCAGCACGTGCACCTGACCGACGGCCGCGGATCGATCAAGGACGAGCACCTGCTGCCCGGGCACGGCGACCAGCAGGCCGACCGGGTGTTGCAACTGCTGGCCGCGGAGGGGTACGCCGGGCAGGTGGTGCTGGAGGTGAACACCCGCCGCAGCGGCAGCCGCGAGCAGCGCGAGAATGACCTCGGCGAGGCGCTGGCGTTCACGCGTACCCATCTCGCGGCGGGTGCACCCCCGAAGGTTCCCGCCGCGCGCTAGCATCCGCCGGTCGGCGCGTGGCCGAGTACGACACAGGCCGCGGGCCCGGCCGGGAAGGACTGAGGTGGCCAACCAGTTTCTGATCATGTTGTCCCGGGCGAAGGGTGTGCGCGATATCGCCACCCGGCTGCCGATGACCCGGTCGGTGGTGGATCGATTCGTGGCCGGCGAGACGACACCGCAGATGGTGGAGGTGTGTCGGCGGCTGACCGACGACGGGCTGCTGGGCACCGTGGACTATCTGGGCGAGGACACCGCCGATCTGGGGCAGGCCGCGGCGGTCACCTGGGAGTATGTCGGCGCGCTGGCCGCCCTGGCCGAGGCGGGCATCGCCGATCGGGTCGAGGTGTCGCTGAAGCTGTCGGCCATCGGACAGTTCCTCGGTCGGGACGGCGAGAAGGTCGCGCTCGACAACGCCCGCCAGATCTGTCAGGCCGCCCGGGAGGCGGGCACGACGGTGACCCTGGACATGGAGGACCACACCACCACCGACTCGACGCTGGGCATCCTGCGCGAGTTGCGCGCCGACTTTCCCGACACCGGGGCGGTGATCCAGGCGTACCTGCGGCGCAGCGAGGCCGACTGCCGCGACCTGACCCACGCCGGCTCGCGGGTACGCCTGTGCAAGGGCGCCTATGCCGAGCCGGAGTCCGTGGCCTACCCCGATGAACGCGATGTCGAGCTGTCCTATGTGCGCTGCCTGAAGGTGCTGATGTACGGCGAGGGCTATCCGATGGTCGCCACCCACTCGCCGCGGCTGATCGCGGTCGCCCAGGACATCGCGCAGCGCGCCGGTCGCGGCAACGACGACTTCGAGTTCCAGATGCTGCGCGGGGTACGCCCGAATGCCCAGACCAAGCTGGCGGGGCTCGGCCACCGGATGCGGATCTATGTGCCCTATGGCACGGACTGGTACGGCTATCTGGTCCGCCGGATGGCCGAGAAGCCCGCCAATCTCGGGCTCTTCGTGCGGGGCCTCGTTGACCGCAACTGACGATCGCGCCACCCGCGGTTTCGGCATCGAGATCGCGATCGTCCTGGCGCTGTCGCTCGGACGCTCGGCGACCTATGCCGTCCTGAACCTGATCGAGCGCCTGACCCGGCCGGAGGCGTTGTCGGAGCAGACGACGTCGATGAACCAGGCGATCACCCCGGACCGGCCGTGGCTCGATCTTGCCTATCAGCTCGCCCAGATCATTTTCGCGCTGGCGCCGGTGGCGCTGGTGCTCTATCTGTTGGTCTTCCGTGCCGGACCGATGGTCTGGGGCATGACTCCGCGCCGCGCGCTGGGATTTGATCTTCGTCGGCCCGGCTTCGATCTCAGTCGTGGCGTGTTGATCTTCGCTGCGATCGGCATCCCCGGGCTGGGGTTCTATCTCGCGGCGCGCCAGCTCGGTTTGAACACCACCATCGCCGCAGCGAACCTGTCCGATGCCTGGTGGTCGATTCCGGTGCTGGTACTGGCCGCGGCCCAGAACGGCGTACTCGAGCAGGTCGTGATGATCGGCTACCTGCTGATCCGGGCCCGCCAGCTCGGCTGGGCGTGGTGGCAGATGTGGCTGCTGGCCGCGGTGATCCGCGGCGGGTACCACCTCTATCAGGGATTCGGGCAGGGCGTCGCGAACTTCCTGATGGCGTTGATCTTCGGGCTGCTCTACTACCGCTGGAAGCGGATCGGCCCGCTCGTCGTCGCGCACACCCTGCTCGACATCGCCTCCTTCGTCGGGTACGCCCTCGCCGCGCCGTACCTCGACTGGCTGTGACCCCGGCGTCGATCGATCACGATCGCGGGGATCAGATCCGACGTCCGTTGATCGGGTGCTCGAGAACCTCGGGCCACGCGCCGCGGATGATGGCGTGGAAGGTCTCCCATTCGGCACGCTGCTTCGTCGGCACGGACAACAGGGTGCGGATGATTCGACGCGAATTGATCGGGATGACGGTGTCGAAGGCGACGTCGGACTCGATCAGCATGTTCTGCATCCAGCCGCCCAGGCGGGTCTCCCAGTAGAACATGTCCTGCACCGCGTACTCCTCGGGCACGGCGGCGTAGTCGGAGAAGTGCAACTGGTCGGAGTAGTCGGCGATGACGGAGGCGTCGACCGACCGCCCCTTGAGCAAGCGGGTCGCCATCCATTCCGCGATCGGTGCGTCGATCGGGAACGCGCCGTAGTAGAAACGGCCGAGCTCGTAGAGGTTCGACCGCACGTGGATCGCGTCCAGCGGGAACGTCGCCGCGTACTTCACCGACACCTGTCGGCCGTGTTGGCGATGCGTGTTTCTCGCGAAGATGGCCGCTTGCGCCTTCGTCGGCCAGGAATCGGACAGGTCCAGGACCCGATGATCGAGCCCGAATCGCGCCGCCAGCTCGGTCGCCACGGTCACGTCACGGTCCACGTCGGCCTGCATGGTGGGCCGCTCGAGCTGGTAGGTGAACCACGACATCCGCTCCGCCGTGCGTCTGGTCAGTGCCAAGGTGACCCGACTGTCGAACCCCGCCGTGAGCGAGGCGACGATCGGCCGTTCCGTGCGGCACAGTTGATCAAGGAACCGGCCCGCTTCGTCCCGCACCTTGTCGGCGGCGTCGTCGACCGTGGATGGCGTGTGGGGCACGGGGCCGACCCGCCTCGCCGTCCGGCCGCGGAGCTCCAGTTCCACGTTCGGGCCGAGGCGCCAGACATTCAGCATCTGGGTGCGCCGTCCCGGCGTGGTCCACACCTTGGGTGAGGTCTCCCGCTGGCCGTAGTAGGAGGGACGCACGTCATCGACGGCTTCGGCGACCAACCGCGGGTTGCCGCCGGCGACGGGCTCGTGTGCGTGCCAGTAGATCCCGCGCATGGCGACCGCGTCCGACTGGAGCCAGAAGCCGTCCGCGTTCCAGTACGCACAGACATAGCGGCCGTTGAGGCGGTCCAGATGATCATCGAGGCTGCCCGCGTGCCAGGCCGCCGACAGGCGGTCGATCAGGTCGGTCTGATCGGTGAGGTCGGGATCGATGGCCAGTCCGAGCAGTGCCATCCCGCGGTCGTGATCTCCTGCGACCCGGACCTCGAGGCACGGATCGTGCCACAAGGCGGCGGGGCCGAGCGCCCGCTGGACCCAGAACGAGCCGATCGACTTGGACAAGATCGCGGGAGGCCCGAGCGAGAGAACCCAGCTTCGGGCGAAGGGCACCACCCCGCCATGTGCTCCCGCCACGACTGAGCGGCGTTCAAGCGCATCGTCGTCGCCCACGGGCAGGATGCTATGCCAGCCCGATCGTTCGGCACACCGTCGCCACGCGGGATAGCTCCGCGTTTCCCGTGGGCCTCGACGGCGTTGTCCGACTTCGTGATCAGCAGGCGATCGGGTGGACCCGGCGCCGGCCTGTCCCGGCTCTACGCACCGCCTGCGGCCAACCGCTCCGCGGCGTCCACGCAGTTCTTGAACAACATGGCGATGGTGGTCGGGCCGACGCCGCCGATCCGGGGGGTGATCGCGCCGGCCACCTCGGCGACGGACTCGTCCACATCGGGCAGCAGCCTGCGCCCGGCGTACCGCACTCCGCCGCTGACGACCACCGCACCCGGCCGCACATGCTCGGGCCGGACGATCCCCGGCACGCCGACGGCGGCGATCACGATGTCGGCCCGGCGGGTGTGCTCGGCCCAGTCCGGTACGCCGGTGTGCACCACGGTCACCGCCGCATTCGCCGTCGGCCGCTTCTGCGACAACAGCAGGGCGAGCGGCCGGCCGAGCGTCGTGCCGCGGCCGAGGATGCAGACATCGCGTCCGGAGACCTCGATCCCGTGGTGGGCGAGCAGGCGCTCGATCCCCGCCGGCGTACACGCGACCATGCCGGGCATGCCGAGCGCGAGCCGGCCCATGTTCACCGGGTGCAGGCCGTCGACGTCCTTGTCCGGGTCGACGCGCAGCATGGCGGCCTCGAAGTCGATCTGCGGCGGGGTCGGATGTTGGACGAGTACGCCGGTCACCTCGGGGTCCTCGTTCAGCGCGCGTACCGCATCCTCGACCTCGGCCTGGCTCGCGTCGTCGCCGAGGTGGATGTGCGGGGCGGTCATGCCCAGCTCCTCGGCCTTGTCGATCTTCATCCGGATGTAGCCGGCCGAGGCGTCGTCCGAACCGACGAGCAGGGTGCCCAGCCCGACCGGATGACCGGCCTCGCGCAGGGCGGCAATGCGGGGGCGGATCTCGGCGAAGACGGCATCGGCGACGGGGCGGCCGGAAAGCAACTGAGCAGGCATCGCGGGCAGGATATCGGGGCCTCGGCGCCCCGGCTCCGCACCATCCTGACTCTCGCGGACCGGCCGGCCGATCGATCCCGCGCCACCGCGCGGTCGCAGGCCGCGGGAAGGCGCGCGAGCGCCAGATTGGTGCGCCGCGACCGCGACGATCGACCCCGCATCGCGGACCTGTTCGCCCCGCGCCGGCCCGGGCGCCTACGATCCGAGCGACCCGCCGATCCGGACGCCGGGCGCACGAGACGAACAAGACGAACAAGACGAAGGGCACGGGCATGGCAGGGGAGACCGCGGGCGCCGAGCAGGTCGACCACGCGCGGCTGGTCGTCTCCGGCGACGACCGGGCGGGCATCGTCGCGGCCGTCTCCGGCCTGATCACCGAGCTGGGCGGCAACATCGTCGCGCTGCACCAGGCGAGCTCGGACCGCTCGGGCGGCCGGTTCTTCCAGCGGACGGTGTTCTACCTGCCCGAGCTGGCCCGGCGCCGCGACGAGGTGGCCGACGCGATCGAGCGGCGCATCGTCGGCGGCCTCGGCATGCAGGCACGGCTCGTCGATGCCGGCGAACGCAAGCGCGTGGCGATCTTCGCCTCGAAGTCCGATCATTGCCTGCTGGACCTGCTCTGGCGCCAGCGCCGCGGCGAGATCGAGATGACCGTCCCGCTGGTGATCTCCAACCACCCCGATCTCGGCGACGACGTCCGCGGCTTCGGCATCCCCTTCGTGCATGTCCCGGTGGGCGGCGACAAGGCGGCCGCCGAGGCCGAACACCTCCGGCTGCTCGACGGCCAGGTGGACCTCGTGGTGCTGGCCCGCTACATGCAGATCCTGTCCGGCGACTTCCTGGAGCGCGTCGGCGTACCCGTGATCAACATCCACCACTCCTTCCTGCCGGCGTTCGTCGGCGCCAATCCCTACCAACGGGCCAAGGAGCGCGGCGTGAAGTTGATCGGCGCCACGGCGCACTACGTCACCGAGGACCTCGACGAGGGCCCGATCATCGAGCAGGACGTGGTACGCGCCTCGCACGAGGACACGGTTGCCGACCTGCGGCGCAAGGGCGCCGGGGTGGAGCGCTCCGTGCTGTCCCGCGCGGTCACCTGGCACTGCCAGGACCGGGTTTTCCGCGACGGCAACAGCACCGTCGTGCTCTGATCCACGCCGCCGGGTCTCGGCCGCCGAACGAGGAGGCGCCGCGCTCGCCCAGCACGTAGGCTCGTGCCCATGCGTGTTGGAGTCTTCGGTGCCACCGGTCAGGTCGGCGGGGTGATGCGTACGCTGCTCGCGGAGCGCGACTTCCCCGTCGACGAGATCCGCTACTTCGCCTCGGCCCGGTCGGCGGGCACGCCGCTGCCGTTCGGCGACCGCGAGGTGCTCGTCGAGGACACCGCGACCGCCGACTTCACCGGCCTCGACCTGGCGTTGTTCTCCGCGGGCAAGACGATGAGCCTGGAGTACGCCCCCAAGGTCGCCGCCGCCGGCGCGACCGTGATCGACAACTCCTCGGCCTGGCGCGGCGATCCCGAGGTGCCGCTGGTGGTCGCCGAGGTCAACGGCGCCGACATCGACGTCGCTCCGAAGGGCATCATCGCCAACCCCAACTGCACCACGATGGCCGCGATGCCGGTGCTCAAGCCGCTGCACGACGCGGCCGGGCTGCGCCGGCTGGTCGTTGCCACCTACCAGGCGGTCTCCGGCTCCGGCGGCGCCGGTGTCGCCGAGCTGGCGACCCAGCTCGCGGCCGCGCCCGATCCGACGCCGCTCGCCTTCGACGGCTCGGCGATCGACTTCCCGGCGCCGGAGAAGTACGCCCGGACGATCGCCCACGACGTGCTGCCGCTGGCCGGATCGCTCGTGGACGACGGGTCCGGCGAGACCGACGAGGAGCAGAAGCTGCGCAACGAGTCGCGCAAGATCCTGCACATCCCGGACCTGCCGGTCGCCGGCACCTGTGTTCGCGTACCGGTCTTCACCGGGCACAGCCTCGCCATCCACGCCGAGTTCGCCGACGCGATCGACCCGGCCCGGGCGACCGAGCTGCTGGCGAGCGCGCCCGGCGTCGAGCTGTCCGACATCCCGACGCCGCTGCAGGCCGCGGGCGCCGACCCGGTCTATGTCGGCCGGATCCGCACCGATGCGTCCGCCCCCGAGGGCCGCGGGCTGGTGCTCTTCGTGTCCAACGACAACCTCCGCAAGGGTGCCGCGCTGAATGCGGTGCAGATCGCGGAGCTGATCGCCGCCCGGGTCTCGGCGTGACCGATCGCCTGCTCGTCGTCGGCGGCGGCGTGATGGGGGAGACGCTGATCTCGGGCCTGCTGCGCGCTGGCTGGCCGACCGAGCGGATCCTGGCCAGCGAACGCAGCCCCGAACGACGCGCCGAGCTGGCCGAGCGGCACGGGATCGAGGCGCTCGCCGGCCTCGACGCCGCCGGACAGGCCGAGACGGTGGTGTTGGTGGTCAAGCCGCAGGACGCCGACGCCGTGCTCGCCGAGCTGGCCGGCCGGATCCGCCCCGGCGCGATGCTGGTGTCGCTGTGCGCGGGCGTACCTACCGCCCGGCTGGAGGCGGGCCTGCCCGACGGCCAGCCGGTGGTGCGGGTGATGCCGAACACGCCCGCGCAGGTCGACGAGGGCATGGCGGCCATCTCCGCGGGTCGGTACGCCGATGCCGCGCATGTCGCCCGCGTCGAGGAGCTGCTGAATGCCATCGGCCGCAGCGTCACGGTCCCGGAGTCCTATCAGGACGCGGTGACGGCGATCTCGGGCTCGGGACCGGCGTACCTCTTCTTCGTCGTGGAGGCGATGATCGAGGCCGGCGTGCACCTCGGCCTGCCGCGGGTGACCGCGACGGAGCTGGTCGTGCAGACGATGCTCGGTTCGGCGAAGCTGTTGCGCGAGTCCGGCGGGCACCCGACGGTGCTGCGCGAGCAGGTCACCTCGCCCGGCGGAACGACCGCGGCGGCGATCCGCCAGCTCGAGGACCACAAGGTACGCGCGGCCTTCATCACCGCGATCGAGGCCGCCCGCGACCGCAGCCGCGAGCTCGGCCGCACCGAACCGGGATCCTGATCATGGTCGCCCGGCTGATCCACTCCCCGGATCTGGAGCGCTACCACTTCGGTCCGGACCATCCGATGGGGCCGGGCCGGGTCCAGCTCACCCTGGCGCTCGCCCGCGAGCTCGGCATCCTTGATCAACTCCAGGTGGCGCCGGAGCCGGCCGCGAACGAGGATCTATTGCGTGCGGTGCACGACGAGCTCTACATCGCCGCGGTGAAGGCGGATCGGACCTCGACGATCTTCGGGATCGGTACGCCGGACAACCCGCTCGTGGTCGGGATGCACGACATCGCCGCCGGGATCAGCGCCGCGACCACCGAGGCGGCGCGCGCGGTCTGGAGCGGCGAGGTCGCGCGCGGGATCAACATCGCGGGCGGACATCACCACGCGATGCCGATGGGCACCAGCGGGTTCTGCGTCTACAACGACATCGCCGTGGCGATCCGCTGGCTGCAGTCGGCCGGTGCGAAGAAGATCGCCTATGTCGACGTCGACGCCCACCACGGCGACGGGGTGCAGGCGATCTTCTACGACGACCCGAGTGTGCTGACCGTCAGCCTGCACGAGTCCCCGGCGTACCTCTTCCCCGGCACGGGCTACCCGACCGAGACCGGCGGTTCGGGCGCCGAGGGGTCGGCGGTGAACGTGGCGCTGCCGCCGGGGGTGGGCGATGCCGGTTGGCTCCGGGCCTTCGAGGCGGTCGTGCCGCCGGTGCTGGAGGCCTTCGCGCCCGACATCCTGATCACCCAGCACGGCTGCGACTCCCACGCCGCCGATCCGCTGACCGATCTGCAGCTCACCCTGGGCGGCCAGGTGGCCAGTTATCGGCGGCTGGCCGAACTGGCCGAGCGGTACGCCCACGGAAGGTGGGTGATCACCGGCGGCGGCGGGTACGCGATGCCGTGGGTGCTGCCGCAGGCCTGGGCCCAACTGCTCGGGGTGGCCGCCGACGTCGAGGTGGACCCGGCGACGCCGCTGCCGAGCGGCTGGCTGCCCGAGGATTGGCGCGAGCGCTCCGGCCCGCCGCCGGCGACCGTCGGCGATCCGGCGCCGGAGTTCACCCCGATCACCGAGGGGCTGGACCCGTCGAGCCGGGTCGATCAGGCGATCCTGGCGACCCGCCGAGCGGTCTTCCCGGAGCTCGGCCTGGACCCGGACGTCTTCTGAATCGCGCAGACACGCCGGTTCGTGACGAATCTGTGATCTTTCCTCTTCCATCTGTTCACACGGGCCACTAGGCTCACGCCTGCAGACCGAGTCGTTCCGGCTCTGCCCGCCTTGCACGACGAGCATGCAATCCGGACCACGCACCCAGGGGGAGCCGATGACTGACCGTGAGCCCGTGAGTGGCATCAATGCCAAGTTCCTCACGGTGGCCGAGGTCGCATCGCTGATGCGGGTCTCGAAGATGTCGGTCTACCGGATGATCCATGCGGGCGAGCTCGAGGCGGTCCGCTTCGGCCGCAACTTCCGGGTCCCCGAGACGGCGGTCGACGCCTACCTGCGCGGCGCGTACTACGACGTCGGCTGAACGTCGACCGGAGTCTCGCGCGCCCGCGGTTCCGCGAGGCGGACCAGTAACACGCCCACGATGATCACGACCCCGCCCGCGAGCTGGGTCGGGCGCAGCGACTGACCGAGTAGCAACCACGCCCACGCCGCCGCGAACAGCACCTCCGTCAGCCCGACGAACGACGCGAGCCGCGAGCCGAGGTGCCGGGTGGCGATGATCCCGGTCAGGTACGCCAGCGCCGTCGCGAGCAGGCCGAGCCCGAGCACGGACACGGGGGCCGGAACGGTGGTGTCTGCGATCGTCACCGGGTCCAGTGAGGCACGCATCGGCAGCAGCCCGAGCGCGCCGACGAGGCCGACGCCGGCGGCGCCGACGAGCAGCCCGCCCGCGGCCAGCGTCAGCGGGGGCAGCTCGACCGGGCTGTCGGCCGAGATCACGAAGTAGGCGCCCAGGCAGGCCGCCGCGCCGAGCCCGAAGAGCACCCCGAGCGGGTCCACGCGTACCTCACCGAACACGTCGATCACTCCGAGCAGGCCGGCGATCGCGAGCAGCGTGCCCACGCCGACCAGCACGCCCGGCCGGACCCGCGTCGTCGCCCAGGTCCACCCGACGACCAGCACCGGTGCCAGGTACTCGATCAGCAGCGCGATGCCCACGGGCAGCCGGGTGATCGCCAGGAAGAACAGCAACTGGGTGCCGGCACAGGCGATCAGGCCGAAGGCGGCGATCGTCCGCCAGTGCCGGGTCAGGGTGGCGTACCGGCCGCGGAGCTGCCAGGCCGCGATCGGAGCCAGCAGCAGGCCGCCGAGCGCCAGCCGGACGGTCGTCGTGGCGGCGGGCGTCCAGCCGGCCTCCATCAGCGCGGAGGCGAAGCTGCCCGCGGTGCCGAAGCCGGCCGCCGAGACCAGGGCCACGACCAGCCAGGTCGCGGGGTGTGGGGACGCCGCACGCATGGTCACCTCGTCTCGTTCGGGGCCGGATGTCAGGAGCAAAACCGTTGTTGACTGCTAACGCTAGGCGGCCGCCGGTCATGAGTCAATGGGCGGGTTGCCCCTGTCGCCGGGTACGCTGGGGCGGCGAGGAGGACCGATGACATTCGCCCACGACACGATGCTCGCGCTGCGGGCCGGCGCGGCGCTGGTCAACTCCGCCGAACCGCCGGACACGCTGACCGACCTCGACGACCTGGACGCCTTCCTGGCCCAGCACCCGTTCACCGGTCGGCGCGACGCCACCGACGCCGAACTGCGCGAGGTCCGCGCGCTGCGACCCGTGCTGCGCGGATTCTGGGTCGACGACGAGGAGCTGCTGGTCGAGCGGGTCAACGCCGTGCTGGCCGAGTACGCCGCGCTCCCGCAACTGACCCGCCACGACGGATTCGGCTGGCACATCCACGCCACCGCCGCCGATCGCCCCCTGGCCGCCCGGATCGCCGTGGAACTTGCCATGGCAATGACCGATGTGTTGCGTGCCGGCGAGCGGGACCGGCTCGGATTCTGCGCCGCCGATGACTGCTCCGGCGTGGTCGCCGACCTGTCCCGCAACCGGTCGCGACGCTACTGCGAGAGCGGTTGCGGCAACCGGGTCAATGTCGCCGCCTATCGCGCGCGACGCTCCGCCGCGGCCGGCTGAGAGCGGCCCGCGATTGGGCGATCCGCGCCGGGCGCGGGTACGCTTGCGCATCGGCCGGTCGGCGCCGACGCCCGGGGCACCCCGGCGCGAGGCACCGGCAGCCGACACCGACCCTGCGGCGCGCGCCGATCCCGGCGTACCCCGCACATCGAAGATACGAAAGAGGCTCCACGTGGGTTCTGTGATCAAGAAGCGCCGCAAGCGGATGGCGAAGAAGAAGCACCGCAAGCTGCTCAAGCGCACCCGCATCCAGCGCCGCCGCGCCGGCAAGTAACTCCCCCTCGCGGGCGGCCATGTCGCGGGTAGTCCTGGTCACCGGAGTCGCGCGTCCCGCCGCGCTGGCCTGCGCGCGCGCCCTGTCGCGGCTGCCCGATGTCGAGGTGATCGGCGCCGATCTGGCCGCACCCGCGGGCCCTGCCCGGGAGATCCGGACGATTCGCGTCGACATCCGCAGCCCCGCCATGCGGCGGGTGCTGGCCGCCAACGATGTCGACACCCTGGTGCACCTGGCCACGGCCGACGGCTCGACGGGCCACGGCCATGTCGGCGGCGGCCAGCGCGCGGCCGTCAAGGAGGCCAATGTCATCGGCGCGATGCAGTTGCTCGCCGCCGCGCACCGCGCGCCGAGCATCCGGCGCGTCGTGCTGGCCTCGAGCCCCGAGGTGTACCCGGCCGGGCCGCTCGCCCCGGCCGTCTTCACCGAGAACCTCGCCGGGGCAGCCGGCGCCCGCTCGGGCGGGATGCCGATCCCGTCGGCCCGGGTACGCCTGAGCGCACACGGGCGCGATGCGTTGGAGATCGAGTCCTATGCCCGTGATCTTGCTCAGCGGCGCAGCGATGTGGCGCTGACCATCCTGCGTCCCGCGCCCCTGATCGGGGCCGGTGTGCGTACGGCGCTGACCGACCATCTGACCCAGGCCACGGTGCCGAGCGTGGCGGGATTCGAGCCGAGGCTGCAGTTCCTCCATCCGGTCGACGCGCAGCGGGCTTTTGATCTTGCCGTGCGCGGCGAGCTGGACGGCGTCTACAACGTGGCACCCGACGACGTGATCACGCTCGGCCAGGCGTTGATCATTCTCGGCCGGCGGGATCTTGCCCTGCCCGGGCCGCTGGCCCCACTGGCGGCCGGGATCGGACGCCGGCTCGGGTTGACCTGCAGCACTGCGGCCCAGGTGCAGGCACTCGCCAGCCCCGCCGTGTTGGACTCGGCCGCGCTCCGGGCGGCAGGTTGGCGACCGCGCTACAGCTCTCGCGAGGCCGTCGCCGATTTCGCCCGGGCGGCGGGGCGGACGCGCCGGCCGGGCGCGTGGAACGATGGGGGCCATGGCTGAGCGCGACGGCACCCGGCCGGTCGACGAACCGGGCGACCTCGGAGAGCTGGTGGTCGATCTGGTCCGTGCGGGGCAGCGGCTCGCCGAACACGTCGCCGACCATCCGCCGGCCGAGTTGGCCCGGCTGGGCGACGACCCGCTCGGGGTGGTCGCCGCGATCGCCACGCAGCTCGGCGTGCAGTGGGAGCGGTCGCGGGAGGACCTGCTGGCCTTCGCGCGTACCCGGATGTCCGGCGACTATTCGGTCGACACCTTCGGTTTCGACCCGGAGTTCACCGAGCAGTTCTTCTTGCCCATGCTGCGGCCGCTGGTCGAGAAGTGGTTCCGGGTCGAGGTGCGCGGGCTGGACCGGTTGCCGCGCGACGGCTCCGCGCTGCTGGTCGCCAATCACGCCGGAGCGCTGCCGCTGGACGCGCTCGTCCTGCATTCGGTGGTGCACGACGCGATCGGGCGACATCCGCGGGTGCTGGCCGCTGACCTGGTGTTCAGCACCCCGTTCAGCCACGACTTCGCCCGTCGGATCGGCGCGACCGTGGCCTGCCAGCCCGATGCCACCCGGTTGCTCGAGACGGGCGAGCTGGTCAGCGTCTTCCCGGAGGGATTCAAGGGACTCGGCAAGCCGTACGCCGATCGCTATCGGCTGCGGCGGTTCGGGCGCGGCGGGTTCGTGGCGACGGCCATGCGTACCCGCTCACCGATCGTGCCCGTCTCGATCGTCGGCTCCGAGGAGATCTATCCGATGATCACCGGCGCGCCGGCCCTGGCGCGCGCCTTCGGGTTGCCCTATCTGCCGGTCACCCCGTTCTTCCCGTGGCTCGGGGTGCTCGGGATGATCCCGTTGCCGTCGAAGTGGATCATCGAGTTCGGTGAACCGCTCCCGGGCGATGCCTTCGATCCGGCCGACGCCGACGACCCGTCGACCGTGTTCGAGACCACCGATCGGGTGCGGGAGCTGGTGCAGAGCCGGCTGCACGTCCTGCTCGCCGAACGCGGGAACCCCTTCACCTGACCCGGCGGCGCCCGGCGTACCCTCGCGAAACGTGAGCGAGGCACCCCGGGTCGAGATCTTCACGCGCGTCGGCTGTCACCTGTGCGAGGACGCCCTGGCGATCGTCCGGGACGTGTGCGCCGAGCTGGGGGAGCGGTACGCCGAGACCGACATCGACGCCGACCCCGAGCTCGCGGACCGCTTCACCGATCTGGTCCCGGTGACCTTCGTCGACGGGACCCAGCACGACTACTGGCGGGTCGACCCCGCCCGCCTGCGCGCCGCACTGGGCCCCTGACGACGCGGGCTCGATCGCCAGCCGCGGGCTCAAGCGGCATCCGCGGGTGGTGCAACGTTCGCATCTGCCGTTTCGGTTCGCGGTTGGGGCGGGTTGGTGCCAGCCGCGGGCTCAATCGGCAGCCGCGGGCTCGATCGGCAGCCGCGGGTTCAACCGGCAGGTGCGGGTTCATCCGGCAGCCGCGGGCTCGATCGGCAGCCGCGGGTGGTGCAACGTTCGCATCTGCCGGTTCGGTTCGCGGTTGCGGCGGGGGGACAGGGCGCCCTGCTTTGTTCCCGCGTTCACAAGGTCATAACATGGCAAGCGGCCCGGTGCCCATGACCCGGGTGACGTCAGCAGGTCGAGGAGGCGCCGGGTGAGCGAGCCGGATGCGCACATCCCGGATGCCACGGTCGCCCGACTCGCGGCCTATCTCGGGGTGCTGACCCGGCTGTCCGACCAGGGCGTCACCACCGTCTCCAGCAATGAGCTCGCCGAGGCGGCCGGCGCCAACCCGGCGCAGTTGCGCAAGGACCTCTCCCATCTCGGCTCCTACGGGGTCCGGGGGGTGGGCTACGACGTGGCGTACCTGCTGGTCCAGCTCGACCAGCATCTCGGCGCCGGCCCGGATGTCCCGGTGATCATCGTCGGCGTCGGCAATCTCGGCCGCGCGCTGGTCAACCACGCGGGCTTCTCGTCCCGGGGCTTCCGGGTGGTCGGCCTGGTGGACTCGGATCCGGCGCTGGCGGGCGAGCGGGTCGAGGGCCTGCCGATCGCGCCCGAGTCCGCGCTCGAGGAGCTGATCGCCCAGACCGGGGCGAGCATCGCCGTGATCACGACGCCGGGGCAGGCGGCCCAGTCGGTCACCGACCGGCTGGTCGCGAGCGGCATCACGGGCATCCTGAACTTCGCGCCGGCGGCGCTGTCCGTTCCCGATTCCGTGACGGTACGCAAGGTCGACCTCGGCTCCGAGCTGCAGATCCTCGCCTACCACCATCGGCGCGGCCCCGCCTCGCGTACCGCCGTCGAACCGATCACCGCCAGCCTGCCGCCGGTCGCGGCGAGCCAGGTCGAACCGAGCCAGAACGTGAGCGTGCCGAAGCCATGAGCGTCCTCGTCCTCAGCGCCTCCCATCACACCGCGTCGGTGGAGCTGCTCTCCGCGCTCACCCTCGACGCGCCCGCCCGCGGCAAGCTCGCCACCGAGGTGTATGCCAGCGAGTTCGTGGACGAGGTGCTGGTCCTGTCCACCTGCAACCGCACGGAGATCTATGCGGCGGTGTCGAAGTTCCACGGCGGCCTCGAGGAGGTGACGACCGCGCTCGCGACCGTCTCCGGCGTACCCCTGCACCGCCTGCAGGACGCCTGCGCCGTCTCCTACGACGAGCGTGCCGTGCAACACGCGTTCTCCGTCGCCTCCGGGATGGCGTCGATGGTCCGCGGCGAGCAGCAGATCCTCGGCCAGGTACGGGCCGCGCTCACCGAGTCCCAGCAGGCCGGAACGGTCGGCACCGCCTTGAACGCCCTGTTCCAGCAGGCCCTGCGCGTCGGCAAGCGGGTCCAGCACGAGACGTCGGCCGGTTCGGCCGGCCGATCGTTGATCACGGCCGCGCTCGACCGGGTGCCGACCGTCGCCGGCCGTCGGGTCCTGATCGTCGGCGCCGGCGCGATGGCCTCCCTGGCCGCCCGCACCGCCTACGCCCGCGGCGCCGAGATCGGATTGGTCAACCGCACCCGCAGCAAGGCCGAGAACCTTGCGGAATCCGTTGCCGGCAAGGTGTTCGCGCTCTCCGAGCTGCGCACCGCCGTCGCAGAGGCGGACGTGCTGATCAGTTGCACCGGCGGCCGCGATCCGCTGTTGCGCCCCGATGATCTTGCCGGCAGCGCCGTCCGCCATGCGATCGACCTCGGCCTGCCGGCCGACATCGACCCGGCAGTCGCGCAGTTGCCCGGGGTCGAGTTGATCAACCTGGAGAGCTTGGCCCACGGCGGCTTCGACACCGCCTCCGATGCCGAGCTCGCCGACGCGGAGCGCCTGGTCGCCGACGAGGTCAGCGACTTCCTCGCCGCCCGCCATGCGGCCGCGGTGACGCCGACCGTGGTCGCGCTCCGCACCATGGCGGGCGAGATCCTCGACACCGAGCTGGCCCGCCTCGACGCGCGGACCCGTGGTCTCGGCGAGACCGAGCGCGCCGAGGTCGCCCAGGCGATGCGCCGGGTGGTGGAGAAGCTGCTGCACCAGCCGACGGTCAGGGTCCGCCAGCTCGCCACCGACACCGCGGAGATGGACTACGCGGGCGCGCTGCGTGAGTTGTTCGCACTGGATGCGGACGCGGTACGCGCCGTCAGCGACGCAGAACCCCCGCCGCGATGACCGACCGGACGCTGCGGATCGGCGCCCGCCGCTCCCCGCTCGCCGTGGCCCAGGCCCGCTGGGTCGCCGACCGGCTCGCCGACCGCGGGATCGCCACCAAGCTGGTCGGGATCACCACCCACGGCGACACCGACCCACGCGAACTCACCCAGATCGGCGGCACCGGCGTCTTCGCCGGGGCGGTACGCCGGGCTCTGCGCGACGGTGAGATCGACCTCGCCGTGCATTCCGCCAAGGACCTGCCGACGGTCCCCGAGCCCGGACTCGAGGTGGTGGCCCACCCGGCCCGCGAGGACCCGCGCGATGTCCTGGTCGGCGCCCGGCTGGAAGAGCTGCGTGACGGGGATCGGATCGGCACGGGATCGCCGCGCCGCGCCGCACAGCTCGCGGCCTGGGCGGCCGGGCGCGGCATCACCCTCGAGATCGTGCCGATCCGCGGCAATGTCGACACCCGGATCGGCAAGGTCCGCGACGGCGAGCTCGCGGCGACCCTGCTCGCGGCCGCCGGCCTGCGCCGCCTGGACCGCCTGGACCTGGCAGAGGGTGAGGACGGGGCGCAGGTGTCCGGCGTACCCGCCGAGATCTTGTCGCCGCAGGTGATGCTGCCCGCCGCGGCCCAGGGCGCGCTCGCGGTCGAGGCGGCGCCCGGCACCGCCGCCGCCACGGCCGCCGCCGGACTGGACGATGCCGAGACCCGCGCCCGGGTCGGCGCCGAACGCGCGCTGCTGGCGACGCTGGAGGCGGGATGCACGGCGCCGGTGGGGGTGCTCGCGAGTCTCATCAGGCGGCGTGATAGTGGGCCCGATTTGACTCTCGCCGCCGTAATTGGGAGAACGTATCCGAGCACGTTCGACGAGGCGGCCCCGGCCGATCCGCTCCTGCGGGTCGACGGCACCGCGCCGGCGGGCGAGGCAACCGCCCTGGGGGCAACACTTGCGGGCGAATTGCTGGCTCGACTCGACCGGCCAACTCCGTGATCCGGCGCGAGGTCTGAGACCTCCCGGCGGGCGAAAGGAAGCGTGACCTGAAGTGACCAGCACGGCCCGCAAGGCGGCTTCGAACGGTTCCCGGTCCGCGGCGCGCAAGCAGACGAGGAGTTCCTCGACCGCGAACGGCCGTAACGGTACGCCGTCGCGCGGCAAGGCCAAGGCCGGCACCGACCACGCCGCGCTGGCCCCGCCGGCCCGCGGCCGGGTGATCTTCGTCGGCACCGGTCCCGGCGACCCCGACCTGCTGACCCTCGGCGCGGTCGCCGCGATCGCCGACGCCGATGCCGTCGTGCTCGATCACGACGACCTGCGCGCGATCCTCGACCACCCCTCCGTGACGGTCGCCGACGACATCGCCGTCACCGTTGTCGGCCGTCAGCCCTCGGGCAAGCTCCAGCCGCCGTCCGCGCGGGCCCGGACCGTGCTCAAGCTGGCCACCGGCGGCAAGCGGGTGATCCGGCTGGTCGCCGGGGACCCCTTCCTGGACGGCGGTATCGCCGACGAGGCGGCCGCGTGTGTCCGCGGGGGCATCGACTTCGAGGTGGTCCCGGGCGTGTCCAGCCTGACCGCCGTGCCGGAGTACGCCGGCATCGCCATGCAGCACGCCGGCGGCATCCACTTCGCCTCCGCCCCGGACAAGATCACCAAGACCCAGGCCGCGCAGTGGTCGACGACCGGCACGATGGTCGTCTCCACCGTCGCCGGGTTGGTCGCCGAACTGGCGGAATCGGCACTGGCCGCCGGGCGACCCGGCGAGGACGCCGTGCTGGTCACCTTCGACGGCGGCTCGACGAAGCAGAACTCGATCACCAGCGTGCTCTCCGAGCTCGCCGAGGACATCACGGCCGCGATCGCCGACGCCGGGACCGATCCCGAGGATCCGGTGCATGTGATGGTCGGGCCGGCGGTCAGCCTGCGCGAGGACCTGTCCTGGTACGAGACCAAGCCGCTGTTCGGCTGGCGGGTGCTGGTTCCGCGGACCAAGGACCAGGCCGGCCCGATGACCACCCGGCTGCGCACCTACGGCGCGCACAGCGAGGAGGTGCCGACGATCTCGGTCGAGCCGCCGCGCAGCCCGCTGCAGATGGACAAGGCGGTACGCGGGCTGGTCGAGGGCCGCTACGAGTGGATCGTGTTCACCTCCGCCAATGCCGTCCGGGCGGTTCGCGAGCGCTTCGAGTCCTACGGCCTGGATGCCCGCGCCTTCTCCGGCCTGAAGGTCGCCGTCGTCGGCAACACCACCGGTGCCGCGCTGCAGGCCTGGGGAATCGAGCCCGATCTGGTGCCGGCCGGCGAGCAGTCGGCCGCCGGGCTGGCCGCGGAGTTCCCGCCCTATGACGAGGTGCTCGACCCGATCAACCGCGTCTTCCTGCCGCGAGCCGACATCGCGACCGAGACGCTGACCGCCGGGCTGACCCGGCTCGGCTGGGCCGTGGAGGACATCACGGCGTACCGCACCGTCCGGGCCGCGCCGCCCGCGCCGGAGGTCCGCGAGGCGATCAAGACCGGCCGGTTCGATGCGGTCGTCTTCACCTCGTCCTCGACGGTACGCAATCTCGTCGGCATCGCCGGCAAGCCGCATCCGTCGACCGTGATCGCCGCGATCGGCCCGGCCACCGCGCAGACCTGTGAGGAGCACGGGCTGGCCGTCGACGTGATGGCGGGCAAGCCGTCGGCGATCGAACTGGCCGATGCCCTGGCCAATTTCGCGGCGGAGCGGCGCGACGCGCTGGTGGCCGACGGCGAGCCGGTGCTGCGGCCGTCGGAGGTCCGCAGCAGCCGCCAGCGCCGCCGTTGATCATGGACGAGTCGCTGATCATGGAAGGGGCGATCCGGCCGCGCCGGCTGCGGACCAGCCGGGCGCTGCGGGGGCTGGTCTCCGAGACCGCGGTGCGGCCCGAGCAGTTGATCCTGCCGGCCTTCGTCGCCGAGGGTGCGGCCGAACCGCGGCCGATCTCGTCCATGCCCGGCGTCGTCCAACACACGATGGCGAGCCTGCGGGCGCAGGCCCGGCGCTGCGTCGAGGCCGGCCTGGGCGGGATGATGATCTTCGGCGTACCCGAACACAAGGACGCCACCGGATCCGGTGCGCTGGCCCCCGACGGCGTGCTGAATGTCGCGTTGCGCGAGGTACGCGAGGAGGTCGGCGACGACCTGTTGGTGATGAGCGACGTCTGTCTGGACGAGTTCACCGACCACGGCCACTGTGGGGTGCTCGATGATCACGGCCGGGTCGACAACGACGCGACCGTCGAGCTCTATGCGCAGATGGCGGTCCGGCATGCCGATGCGGGCGCCCACGTGGTCGGCCCGAGCGGGATGATGGACGGCCAGGTCGGCGCCATCCGGGCGGCGCTGGATGCCGCCGGTCATCTCGACACGGTGATCCTCGCGTACTCGGCGAAGTACGCCAGCGCGTTCTACGGCCCCTTCCGCGAGGCCGTCGACTCCTCGCTGACCGGCGACCGGTTGGCCTACCAGCAGGATCCGGCGAATGCCCGGGAGGCGCTGCGCGAGGTCGACCTCGATCTCGAACAGGGTGCCGACATCGTCATGATCAAGCCGGCGCTGGCGTACCTGGATGTGATCCGCGCGGTCCGCGACCACGTCGACGTGCCCGTCGCGGCGTACAACATCTCCGGCGAGTACGCCATGATCGAGGCGGCCGCCGCGAACGGCTGGCTGGATCGCGAACGCGCGATCGACGAGACGCTGTTGTCGATCCGGCGGTCCGGCGCCTCGATCATCCTGACCTATTGGGCGCTGGAATATGCCCTGCGGAATCGCCCCTGAGCGGACCCCCGCGCGCCTAGTGTGTTCGTGTCGTTCCACGCAATCTGGAGGAATCGGTGAGTCAGCAGTTCGACCCCTACGGGCAACAGCCCGGCCAACAGGGCTACCAGCAGCAGCCGGCCTACCCGGCCCAGCCCGCCTACCCGCCGTCCGGCTACGGGATGTCGGCACCCTTCAAGCCGGAGGGCGATCCGGGCACCCGTGACCTGCCCTGGTACGGGATCGGTCCGGTGGACGCGGTCAAGCGCTACTACGGCAACTACGTGAACTTCAACGGGCGCGCCAGCCAGAGCGAGTTCTGGTGGGTGATGCTCTTCATCGGCGTCGTGATGACCGTCTTGTATGTCGTGGCGATGATCGGGTTGGCGGTGGGCGCCGCCAACAGCAGCAGCTCCGACGACATGCCGGTCGGGGCCGTGCTCGGCTTCGGGTTGCTCATCCTCTTCGCCCTGGCGAACGTGTTGCCCAGCATCGGGCTCACCATCCGGCGCCTGCACGACGCGAACCAGTCCGGCTGGCTGTACCTGCTGGCCCTGATTCCCTATGTCGGCGGCATCGCCCCGATCGTCTTCGGCCTGCTGCCGACCCATCCCGCCGGTACGCGGTTCGATCCGGTCGGCGCGACCCGGGCGATCTCGCAGTATGGCGGCGATCCCTACGCCCAGCAGGGGTACGCCCAGTCCGGCTACGACCAGCAGCCGGGTTACGGGCAGCAGCCCGACTACGGGCAGACCGGTTACGGGCAGCAGCAGGACTACGGGCAGTCGGGCTACGGCCAGTACGGCTCGGGTCAGTCGGGCTACGGGCAGTCGGGGCCGGCGGACTACAACCAGTCCGGTTACGGGCAGTACGGCTCGGGCCAGTCCGGCTACGGGAAGTCGGGGCAGGGCGAGCCCGGACAAGGCGATCCGGGCCGCGGTCCCGAGACCTGGCGCTGACGCCCGGCGCCGGTGACCCCGGCGCGCTCTACCGTTGTCCAGACGTCCCGACAATCAAGGAGAAACAAACCATGAGCCAGGCATACGGCGGCTACACCGGCGGCGACGTGCCCGCCACCACCGGCGATCCGGGCAACCTCGCTCTCCCGTGGTACGGCATCGGCTTCGGTGCCGCCATCAAGCGCTTCTTCGCCAAGTACGCCGTGTTCACCGGGCGCGCCAGCCGCGGAGAGTACTGGTGGGTGTTCCTCGCGATCCTCCTCCTCGGGATCCTCTTCAACATTCTGCTCACCGCGACCGGGGCGACCAACGCCGAGGCGATGTCGAACGGTGCGATGCCCGCGGCCGCGGTTGCCGTTTCCGGGATCTTCGGTCTGATCTACCTCGCCATCCTGATCCCGAATCTCTCCGTGACCGTGCGCCGGCTGCACGACACGGACAAGTCGGGCTGGTTCATCCTGATCGGCCTGATCCCCTTCGTCGGCGGCATCATCTTGCTGATCCTGCTGGCCATGGGCTCCAACCCGGCCGGGGCGCGCTTCGACCGCTGAGCCGCTGACCTGAGCGTTTCGCACACCGCGCCCGGCGCGGGCCCGCTAGCGTGGGCCCCGCCGGGCGCGGCGCGTCTCCGCCCGGCGCGGCCGCGACGGGGAGGCAACGATGGAGTTCAGCCAGCACGGGCATGCGGGGGAGCTCACGGCGTACCGTTGGCACAACGGCGACGAACCGACCTGGATCGCGGTCCTGGTGCACGGTTACGGCGAGCACCTGGGCCGCTACCAATGGGTCGCCGGGCGGCTGGCCGAACACGGCGCCGCCGTCTACGGGGTCGACCACCAGGGCCACGGCAAGTCCTCCGGGGATCGGGCCGTGATCGATGACTTCGACGCCGTCGTGGGCGATGTCCGCAGCCTGGTCCAGACCGCCCGCGCCGAGCACCCCGGGCTGCCGGTGGTGCTGATCGGCCACTCGATGGGAGGCATGATCGCGGCCCGCTACCTGCAGTTGCATCCCGACGACATCGCCGCCGCCGCGCTGACCGGGCCGGTGCTCGGCTCCTGGCCGGTGCTGGACCAACTGCGCGGGGTCGACGACATCCCCGACCTTCCGATCGATCCGGACACCCTGTCGCGCGACCCCGAGATCGGTCGGGCCTATGCCGAGGATCCGCTCGTCTACCACGGCCCGTTCAAGCGGCCGATGCTCGACGCGCTGCAGACCTCGCTGGACCGGATCAACGACGGCGGCCGCCTGCGCGTCCCCACCATCTGGCTGCACGGGGCCGACGACCAGCTCGTCCCGATCGAGGCCACCCGGGCCGGCTGGGAGCAGATCGCGCCGGACGACTCCGAGTCCCGGACCTATCCCGACGCTCGGCACGAGATCCTCAACGAGACCAATCGCGACGAGGTCCTCGCCGACCTGCTGGCCTTCACCGACGCGCATCGCTGAAGCCGATGCCCGGTGTCATTGCCGGGTTTGGCGTTTTCCACTACAGCGCGTAGAAATGGGGACCATGACCGCGCGCTCCGCAGCCCTCTTCGATGCTGCGCGCCGGGTCATCCCCGGCGGCGTGAACTCGCCGGTCCGGGCCTTCAACTCCGTGGGCGGTACGCCGCGCTTCATCACTTCGGCCAGCGGGGCGTACCTGACCGATGCCGACGGCAACGAGCTGGTCGACCTGATCTGCTCCTGGGGGCCGATGCTGCTCGGTCACGCCCACCCCGAGGTGGTCGCGGCGATCACCGAGGCCGCCGCCCGCGGCACCAGCTACGGTGCGCCGACGCCGGCCGAGATCGACCTGGTCGCCGAGATCGTCGACCGGACGCCGGTCGAGCAGGCCCGGCTGGTCAACTCCGGCACCGAGGCCACGATGAGCGTGCTGCGACTGGCCCGCGGGATCACCGGGCGGGACAAGATCGTCAAGTTCGCCGGCTGCTACCACGGGCATGCCGATTCGCTGCTGGCCGCCGCGGGGTCGGGCCTGGCCACCCTGGGCATCCCGGGTACGCCGGGCGTCACCGCGGGCACCACCGCCGACACCATCGTGCTGCCCTACAACGATCGCGCGGCCGTCACCGCCGCCTTCGCCGAGCACGGGCCCGAGATCGCGGCGCTGATCACCGAGGCGAGCCCGGGCAACATGGGCGTGGTCCCGCCCGCCGAGGGCTTCAACGCCTTCCTCGCCGAGACCGCCCGCGCGCACGGCGCCCTGTTCGTCTCCGACGAGGTGATGACGGGGTTTCGGGTCTCCCGCTCGGGGCAGTTCGGGCTGGACGGTGTCGAGCCCGACCTGATGACCTTCGGCAAGGTGATGGGCGGCGGCTTCCCGTGCGCCGCATTCGGCGGCCGGGCCGACCTGATGGGCCACCTGGCGCCGGTCGGTGAGGTCTACCAGGCCGGTACGCTGAGCGGCAATCCCGTGGCGGCCGCCGCCGGCCTGACCACGCTGCGGCTGGCCACCGACGAGGTCTATGCGGGCCTCGGGACCCGGGCCGACCAGCTCCGCGCGGCGGTCTCCGAGGCGCTGCGCGGCGCCGGCGTACCCCACCTCGTGCAGTCCGCCGGCAGCATGTTCAGCGTCTTCTTCACCGACGCCGACGAGGTCGTCGACTATGCCGGCGCCAGCGGTCAGGACACCGCCGCCTTCGCGGCGTTCTTCCACGCCATGCTCGACGCGGGGGTCCACCTCCCGCCGAGCGCCTTCGAGGCGTGGTTCCTGTCGGCCGCGCACGACGACGCGGCCATCGACAAGGTGATCACCGCCCTGCCGGAGGCCGCTCGCGCGGCCGCCCGGGCCGCCGAGGACCCCCAGCCGAAGCAAGGAAATGATCATGACTGATGCCGGCGATCGCGTCGTCGTCCACCTCGTCCGGCACGGCGAGGTGGACAATCCCGACGGCGTTCTCTACGGCCGGCTGCCGGACTACCACCTGTCCGGGCGGGGTCGGGAGATGGCCGAGCGGGTCGCCGAGCACACCGCCGACTGGCCGATCACCCATCTGCGCAGCTCGCCGCTGGAGCGGGCCCAGGAGACCATGGCGCCGATCGCCGCCCTGCGCCCCGACCTGCGGGTGGTCACCGACGACCGGGTGATCGAGGCGGCCAACCGACTCGAGGGTCGCGTGTTCTCCGCCGGCGCCAGCGCGCTGCGCGACCCGCGAGTGTGGTGGCACCTGCGCAACCCGCTGCGCCCGTCCTGGGGCGAGGCGTACCGCTCGATCGTCGCCCGGATGCGGACGGCGATCCGTGACGCGGCCGACGCCGCCGGGCCCGGCGGGCAGGCGTTGATCGTCTCCCACCAGTTGCCGATCTGGATGGCCCGCAGCGCGGCCGAGGGCCGCCGGCTGGTGCATGACCCGCGCCGCCGCGAGACCAGCCTGGCCTCGATCACGTCTTTCGTGCTGCGCGACGGCCGGATCGCCGCGGTCAGCTATGCCGAGCCGGCCGCCGATCTGTTGCCGGTGAAGCGTTCCCGGCGGAAGTTCGTCGCGGGAGCCTGATGAGCGCGATCGTTTCCCGCGCCGCCGCATTCGCCGTCGCCGCCGCCCTGCTGCTGGTCGGCTGTTCGTCGGGCTCCGGCACGACCGGCTTCGTCTCCGCCGAGCCCGGCCTGACCCGCGTGCCGCCGGGCCAGCGGGAGCCGGCGCCCGTGGTGAGCGGCACCACGCTCGACGGCAAGCCGATCTCCACCGCGGACTATCCCGGCAAGATCATCGTGATCAACGTCTGGGGCTCGTGGTGCGCGCCGTGCCGCAAGGAGGCGCCGGAGCTGGTCGAGGCAGCCGCAGCGACCAAGGACCGGGCGCAGTTCATCGGGATCAATACGCGCGACCCGGCCCCGCAGGCCGCCCTTGCCTTCCAGCGCGCGTTCGGGCTGAACTACCCGTCGATCTTCGACGGCGACGGCGTCGCGGTGGTCAGCTTCGCCGGAACCCTGCCGCCGAACGGCATCCCGAGCACCCTGGTGATCGACGCCGAGGGCAGGATCGCCGCCCGGGTGCTGGGTCCGACCACCAAGGCGACCCTGGTCGGACTGATCGACGACACCGCGGCGGGGCGCTGATCATGGAGCTCGGCGCCATCGCCCAGGAGCTCGCGCAGGGCAGCCTGCTGGTCGCCCTGCCGATCGCGCTGCTTGCCGGGGTGGTCTCCTTCTTCTCGCCGTGCGTGCTGCCGTTGTTGCCCGGCTATCTGTCCTATGCCTCCGGCATGTCGGCGAGCGAGGTGGTCCGCGGAGAGGCGCCGCGCGGTCGCATCCTGGTCGGTACCCTGCTCTTCGTCGCGGGCTTCGCCTTCGTCTTCGTCAGCGCCGGAGCCGCCTTCGGCGGGGTCGGGCTGGCGCTGCAGCGCTTCGCCGACCCGCTCACCCGCGTGCTCGGAGTGGTGATGATCATCGTCGGGCTGATCTTCGCCGGATTCGTCTCGTTCGGGCAGCGCGACCTGCGGCTGAGCCGGGTGCCCGCGATCGGGCTGGCCTCCGCGCCGTTGCTCGGGGTGCTCTTCGGGCTCGGCTGGACCCCGTGCATCGGGCCGACCCTGGCGGTGGTGCTGACGCTGGCCTATACGGAGGCCTCGGCGGTACGCGGGGCCGCTCTGTCGGCGATCTACGCGCTCGGGTTGGGCGTACCGTTCGTGATCGCCGGCCTCGCCTTCGCCAGGTTCAACCGCTCCGTCGCCTGGCTGCGCCGACACAGCGGGCTGATCCAGCGGATCGGCGGTGTGGCCATGATCGCGATCGGGGTGTTGATGGTGAGCGGCGTCTGGGGCTGGCTGCTCGGCCTGGTCCGGCAATGGGTCGGCGCGTTCGGGATGACGGTGATCTGATGGTCGTCGACGCACCGGAACGGGTCGGCAGCGCGCCGACCGGCCCGAAGTTCGGGCTGGTGGACTGGGTGCGCTGGATCTGGCGCCAACTGACCGCCATGCGGACCGCGCTGGCCCTGCTCTTCCTCGGCGCGCTCGCCGCGATCCCCGGTTCGTTCGTGCCGCAGCGCTCGATCCGCCCGTTCGAGGTGGACCAGTTCATCGCCGACAATCCGCAGCTCGGGGCGTTCTACGACGCGATCGGGATGTTCTCGGTCTACACCTCGCCGTGGTTCTCCGCGATCTATCTGCTGCTGCTGATCTCGCTGGTCGGCTGCATCGTGCCGCGGATCGGCACCTACGCCCGCGCGCTGCGCGCCGAGCCGCCGCGTGCCCCGCGCAATCTGAACCGCCTGCCCGGGCATCTGGCGGGCACCGTGACCGATGCCCCGCAGGCACTCGAGCGCGCGGAGGCGTACCTGCGGAAGAAGCGGTTCCGCGTGCTGCGGCGCGGTGACGAGCTGAGCGCCGAACGCGGCTATCTGCGCGAGGCCGGCAATCTGGTCTTCCACGTCGCGCTGGTGCTGATCCTGGTCACGGTCGCGATCAGCGTGCTGTGGGGTTTTCGCGGCACCTCGGCGACGCTGATCGGCCGCGGCTTCTCCAACAACCTGAGCTTCTACGACGATGTCAGCGCCGGCGCGCTGTTCCGCACCGACCAGTTGCCGCCGTTCACCGTGCGCGTCGACGGCTTCGACGTCAGGTACGGGCTGGACCCCGCGACCGCCGGCCGCCCACTGTCCTTCCGCGCGGACACCACGGTGATCGAGGGGCCGGGGGAACCGCCCCGGCAGGCCTCGATCGAGGTGAACAAGCCGCTGTCCATCGACGGCATCGATGTCCACCTGCTCGGCTACGGGTACGCCCCGATCGTCACCGTCACCGATGCCCGGGGCAATGTCGGCTACTCCGGCCCGGTGATCTTCCTGCCCCAGGACGGCAACTTCACCTCGGCCGGGGTGATCAAGGTCCCCGATGCCCGCCCGCAGCGGCTGGCCTTCCAGGGGTTCTTCCTGCCGACGGCGACGGTGGACGAGGCGGGCCCGCGCTCGGTCTTCCCGGACGCCTACTCACCCGAACTGTTCCTGAACGCGTGGTCCGGGCCCCCGGTCGTGGAGACCGGCATCCCGGAGAACGTCTACCAGCTCAACCCGACCGGCCTGGAACAGTTCCGCAGCGCCGACGGCGAACCGCTGCGGCTGCGGTTGAAGCCCGGCGAGTTCTACGACCTGCCGAACGGCGCGGGCCGGATCTCCTTCGACGGCTGGACGCGCTGGGTGCGGCTGCAGTATTCGCGTACCCCCGCCGCCGTGGGGATGCTCGGGGCGATCGGGCTGGCCGTGACGGGATTGTGCGTGTCGCTGTTCGTCCGGCCGCGGCGGATCTGGGTCCGCGCCCGGGCGGGCGGGGACGGGCCCGCCGAGGTCGAGGTCGCGGGCCTGGACCGCGTCGGTGGTCGGGCCGACATCGATGACGAACTGGCGGCCGTGCGGGCCGCACTGCAGGATGAGGGCGGGAAGGAAGAACGATGATCGCGGAGTATTCCTATCTGGCGACGATCACTGCCGCGGTGGTGTTCTTGTTCGCTGCCATGTTGCACGCCGTCGAGTGGGCGTCGGCGGGGGTACGCCGGCAGCGCCGCACCGCCGCCCTGCGGGAGCCGGCGCTGGTCGCGGCCGGAGGCGGGGCGGGCGAGACGGTCTCCGCGCCGGGTGCTGAGGCGGACAGCGGCGACGACCCGGGTCCGGAACCGGCCGGTGCGGAGGAGCGGACCAGCAAGTTCGGTCGGATGGGCCTCGCGCTCAGCCTGATAGCGACCGCGCTGGTGCTGGCCGGGGTGATCACCCGCGGGGTGGCGGCGCAGCGGCTGCCGCTGTCCAACATGTACGAGTTCTGCTCGATGGCGATGCTCGTGGTCGCGGTGTTCTACCTGGTGTTGAACCTGCGCTACAAGATGACCTTCCTCGGACTGCCGGTGACGCTGCTGCTCACCCTGGGGCTGGGCGCGACGGTGACCTGGTTCTACGTCGACATCGTCCCGCTGATTCCGGCGTTGCAGTCGGTCTGGTTCGAGTTCCACATCAGCGCGGCGGCGATCTGTGCCGCGGCATTCAACATCGCCGCGATCACCTCGATCCTCTACCTGCTCCGCCGGCGCGCGGACGCCAAGGGCGGGGCCAAGGGCTATCTGTCGCGGCTGCCATCGGCGGAGAAGCTGGACCGGATCTCTTATTGGTGCCTGGCCTTCGCCTTCCCGCTGTGGACGTTCACGATCACCGCCGGGGCGATCTGGGCGCAGTACGCCTGGGCCCGGTTCTGGGGCTGGGATCCGAAGGAGACCTGGGCGTTGGTGACCTGGGTGATCTATGCCTGCTATCTGCACGCTCGGCTGACCGCCGGTTGGCGCACGGTGGTGCCCGCCGTGATCGCGATCATCGGCGCGATCTCCTTCTGGTTCAACTTCGTCGGGATCAACCTGCTGGTGTCGGGACTCCACTCCTACGCCATGTGACGGTCGCCATCTGACCGCGCGGGCGTACCTCTATCCGCGGGCTGAGTCAGCAGGTGCGGGCTGAGTATCGTCCGCGGGTGCCGGTTGGGTTCGCGGATGCGCGGGCGTACATGCCGGTTCCCGGCCGGCCGGGCGTACCGCTATCCGTGGCAGGTGGGTGCGTCCGGGTTCAGTACCGGATCACCCGCTGGGAGACCGGCAGGACGAGCCGGCTCGGCAGCCGCTTGGCCAGGTTGGCCATGATCGAGTTGGCGGCGCCGTCGATCACGCTCGGGGCCCCGCGGTGCAGGGCGCGGAAGGTGCTCTGCACGACCTGTTCGGGGGTACGCCTGCGCGACATCAGCGAGTCGTCGCCGGCGGCGGCGAAGAAGCCGGTCTCGGTGGGCCCGGGGCAGACGGCGATCGCGCGTACCCCGGAGCCGCGCAGTTCGGACCACAGGGCCTCGGTGAGGCTGAGTACGTAGGCCTTGGTGGCGGCGTAGACGGCCATCGTCGGGATCGGCTGGTACGCCGCGGTGCTGGCGATGTTGATCACCGCCCCGGCGCGGCGGTCGATCATCGCCGGCAGCAGGGCACGGGTGAGCAGGGTCAGCGTGACGCAGTTCAGCGTGATCTCGTCGGCCATCCGGGCCGGGTCGACATCGGCGAACTCACCGACCGTGGCGAAGCCCGCGTTGTTCACCAGGGTGTGCACATGGCCGAGCTCGGCGGCCCGTGCGACCAGCTGCTCGCGTCCCTCCGCGGTGGCGAGGTCGACCGCGACGGGCTCGACGCGTACGCCGTGCGCGGTTGCCAGCTCCTCGGCCAGCTCGCCCAGCCGCTCGGCACTGCGGGCCGCGATGATCAGGTTGTTGCCGCGGCGGGCGAGATAGCGCGCATAGTGTTCGCCGAGGCCGCCACTGGCGCCGGTCACGAGAGCGAAGTCCATGAAGCGCAGCCTAGGGCAGCGGCACGCTCACTCCGCGGCATGGGCGGCGCGGAGCTGGTCGCGCAACCGGAGGGCAACCTGGCCAGGTTCTTGTTCACCGATCCGATCGCCCGCCCCCCCGACGACCGGCGGCTGCGCGAGCTCATCGCCGAGCGGCTGGTGGTGCTGCACCCGGGGCGGTCCGCGGTGGCGCGAGATCAGGTACGCATCCTGACCTCGCTCGCGGCATCGCGCACGCCTGTCGCGCGGACCGCCCCGTGACCGGGCTCAGTCGTTCGTGTTGCCGGAGGACTTGGCCGCCTCCTCTTCCTCCAGCGCCTTGCGTTCGATGTCCATCGCGGCCTCGTGGGCCTCGACGTCGCGCCGCGCCCGGG
The DNA here is from genome assembly GCF_013408305.1 of Naumannella cuiyingiana. Classification (NCBI taxonomy): domain Bacteria; kingdom Bacillati; phylum Actinomycetota; class Actinomycetes; order Propionibacteriales; family Propionibacteriaceae; genus Naumannella; species Naumannella cuiyingiana. Next base: position 2,247,721 of record NZ_JACBZS010000001.1, read on the forward strand.
ATGGTCGCCATCGGCCGTTCATCACGAAGATGAACGGGATGAACACGACCTGGCAGAGCACGGAGATCCACCACCAGCGCTGCCACTGGCCGGGGCTGTCCTTGGCCGCCTGGGTGACCTCGGCCGCATTCTCGCCGAAGTAGGTGAGCTCCTCGGTCGCCTCCTCCACGGTGGAGGCCAGCGGCTGCCCGGTCTTCGGGTCGGGCACGGTCATCAGGTCGTCGATCGCCGCGGCGGCGGCCTCCTTGTCGGCCGGGTTGGCGGCAAGCTCGGCCAGGGTCTCCGGGGCGATCACCGCAGCGATTTCCGCCACCCGGGTGCCCTTGTCCATCAGGGTCGTGGTCGCCGGCAGCGCAAAGCCGAACGCGATCAAGGTGATCGTGATGGTGGTCCGGATGATCCAGCCATAGACCGCCAGGCCGGTCGCGGTCGCGGCCGGGTTGTGCCGCTCCACGGTCTCGGTGAAGGACGCGATCCACCCGCAGAACGCGACGCCGGCGAAGAACGCGGTGACGATGAACAGGATCCGGAAGGTGTCGTAGGAGGTCGACAGGTCGGTCGACCGCATCGCGAAGATCGACAGCGTGACGATGCTGCCGATGGCGCCGACCAGCATGAACGGCTTGCGTACCAACAACTTGTCCGAGATCACGCCGGCCAACAAGATGCCGACCGCGTTCGCGATCCAATACCAGTTGGCGAGGCTGTTCGCCTGGGACTCCGAGTAGCCGAAGATCGAGGCGAAGTAGACGACCAGGAAGCCGACCGCGATGTAGTAGAAGACCAGGAACAGGCTGACGGCAATCGCCGCGCCGATGATGTCCAGCCGCAGCATCTGCCGCCAGGTGTTGCGGTGCAGCTTCGTCTCGTCCAGGTTGCGCGCCCGCGCCTCGAGCACGGCGCGGTCGCGGAGGCTGACCATCAACTGGTCGCGCAGGGCCGGCGACAGCTCGCGCAGGGTGAACGCCGCGATCACCGCGACGACCAGACCGATGATGCCGCACAGGTAGAACTGGGTCTGCCAGCTCGGCAGGACGCCCAGCGTGCTGCTGGTGATCATGGTCACCGCGAGACTGCCGAGCACCGGGCCCATCGTCCAGAACGCCATCGCGCTGGCCCGCCCGAGCTGCGGCGAGAAGTCGCGGATCAGCGCCGGAGTGGCCACCAGCATGACACCCTCGACGATGCTCAGCACCGCGAACCAGAAGGTGTAGACGACCGCGCTGCCCGCATGCGGCAACGCGAACAGGACGATCGCGGCGGTGATGAACAGCCCGACCACCACCAGGTTGGCGCGCCCCCAGCGGTCGGCGAGCCCGGCGCCGAGCGATCCGAACGCGCCGACGAAGTTGCCGATCACGGAGACATAGACGAACTGCATGAACGACATCCCGAAGGCCGTGATCACCTGCGTCGCGACCGCGCCCTGGATGTAGAGCTCGTAGTACAAGATGATCGTGGCGAGAACCGTCACGCCCAGATAGAGGTAGCGCCGGCCGTTCGACGGATAGTGCGGGAGTTGGCGCTTCCACAGCGCGGACAGCGGCGAGCTGGGCGTCGCCGCGTCGTGCGATGCCCGCTCGGCGGACGGTGCAGCGGTCATGTCTTGTCGGCTCCTTTGCCAAGCGGGCGGGCGCCCGCACACTGATACGACGGGTCACTGTGACATGCGCCACGAACACCGTCGACAGCTCGCGGATCACCAGATGAATCGCTCGACAGGAAACTTTCGGCGGCCCTGGGCGCAGATGCCGAAGCGTCGGCCGATCCGTCGGCCGGAGCGCCCAAATGTCCACGCAGGCGGCCCCGGATCGTTGAACAGTGGGGCCATGAGCGACAACACGACAGCGAACAATCGAGTACGCGCGACCGGCATCGTGGCGAACCTGCCGACGAGCGACCCGGCCCGATCACGAGCCTTCTATGCCGACTTCCTCGGCCTCGACGTCGACGCCTTCGACCTGGGCTGGGTGGTGAACCTGCAGACCCCCGACGGCCGCGCGTCGGTGCAACTGGTCAGCCGCGACGCCACAGCCACGGAGGACTCGGTGATCTCGGTCCACGTGGGGGACAAGATCGATCTGGCCTGGGAGGAGGCGGGCCGGCTCGGCCTGGAGATCGTCCACCCACTGACCACCGAGGAGTGGGGGGTACGCCGGTTCTTCGTCCGGGATCCGGACGGGAACGTGATCAACATCGTCAGCCACGTCGACGAGTGATCACCTCGCGGCGCGCTCAGGACCGGCCGCCGACCCAGCTCCAGGCATAGACCCCGTCGTCCGCGGCGGCGCCGCCCTCGCCCAGCTCCAGCGGGCGGAAGGTGTCGACCATCACGGCCAGCTCGTCGAACTCGGTGACGCCGATCGACTTCTCGTACGCCCCCGGCTGCGGCCCGTGCGGGTGGCCGCCGGGATGCACGGAGATCGAGCCCTTGCCGATCCCGGAGCCCTTGCGCGCCTCGTAGTCGCCGTCGACGTAGAACATGATCTCGTCGGAGTCGACGTTGGAGTGGTAGTAGGGCACCGGGATCGACAGCGGGTGGTAGTCGACCTTGCGCGGCACGAAGTTGCAGATCACGAAGTTCTGCCCCTCGAAGACCTGGTGCACCGGCGGCGGCTGGTGTACCCGCCCGGTGATCGGCTCGAAGTCGGCGACATTGAAGGCGTACGGATAGAGGCAGCCGTCCCAGCCGACGACGTCCAGCGGATGCTGCGGCAGGGTGTGGATCGACCCGACGATGCCGGACGGGCCGTTGCCGCGGTGCTTGACGTGGACCTCGGTCGGTTCGGCCGGGTCGGCGCCGATGTCCTCGGCGAGCAGCGGGCCGGCCGGTAGCCGAAGATCACGCTCGCAGTAGGGGGCGTGCTCGAGAAGCTGGCCGAACCGGCTGAGATAGCGCTTCGGCGGCGTGATGTGGGAGTTGGCCTCGATGGCGTACACCCGCAGGGGCTCGGCGTACCCGTCGGATTCCGGGGTACGCGGGAGCCAGCGATGGGTGGTTGCGCGCGGGATGATCAGGTAGTCGCCGGGGCCGAGCTCGAATGCGCCGAAGATCGTTTCCACCCGGGCGTGGCCGCGCTCGACGAAGAGGCACTCGTCGCCGATGGCGTTGCGGTACCAGGGGCTCGGCCGGTTCGCCACCACATAGGAGATCCGGACGTCGGCATTGCCGAGCACCAGCCGCCGGCCGGTGACGACGTCATGATCATCGGCAGGTCCGTCGTCGCCGACCTCGAACAGGTCGTGCAGGCGCAGGTGGCGCGGTTTGAGCGGGTGGTTCGGGGTGGTGGCGAGAGCGTCGCCGAGGTCCCATGCGGTGACCTCGGCCAGCGCCGAGGGGATCGCCCGGTGGTAGAGCAGCGAGGAGTCCGACGAGAACCCCTCCTCGCCCATCAGTTCTTCGTAGTAGAGGGCACCCTCGGGCGTGCGGTGCTGGGTGTGTCGCTTCGGCGGCACGGCTCCCTGGGTCAGGTAGTGGGCCACGGCGCCCTCCTCGGGTGATCGCCCGGTCCCGGCAGGTGTCCGGTAATCGGACGAAGCTGTAATGATTTCGCGGTCAGGATGCAGTAGCGTGAGCGCCATGTCAACGCCGGACGACGTCCTCTTCGCGAGGCTGCTGGACGATGCCGCGGTGTTCCCGCCCGGCAACCATCCCGGGCCCGAGGCGGTACGAGCGTGGCTGGCCCGGCAGGGCACGGCGGACGCGGCGCTGGTCGGGCCGTTGCTGCTCCCGCCGGCATTGGTCGCCGACGCCCTCGCCGCCCCCGAACCACTGGCGATCGGCGTGATCGGCCGGCCCGGCGCCGACCTGGATGAGGTGCTGGGCGCCGCCCGCGCGGCGGCCGGCTCGCCCGTGCACACCCTGGCGGGCATCGAGCTGGCAGCGGACTCGGAGTGGCGGCGTGGCCTCGACCTCGGCGTACCGCTTGCCGTCGAGATCGCCGCCGAGGACCTGCAGCACGTGCCGGCGCTGGCCGCGGCCGGCGCCAGGGCGAAGTTGCGACTCGGCGCCACCCCCGCGTACGCGGTTCCCCCGGCGAGCGAGGTTGCCCGGTTCCTGGTCGCGACCGTCGGCAGCGGCGCGACGGTGAAGTTCACCGGCGGGCTGCACCACCCGGCGTACCGCCTGCTGCCGGACGGCACCCACGAGTTCGGTTTCCTGAATCTGATCTTGGCGGTTGACGCCGCGCTGACCGGCGGCGATGTGGCCGAGGCGCTCGTCGGCGAGGACGCCCGCGCGCTGGCCGCGGAGGTGGCCGGCCTGGGCGCCGAGCGTGCCGGCGCGGTGCGCGCGCGATTCACCTCCTACGGCTGCTGCGAGGTGGCCGACCCGATCGGCGCGCTGCGTCGGCTCGACCTGATCCCCACCCCTGAGGAGCTTTCGTGAAGACCTGGCTCGACCTGCCCGCCGACGATCTCTTCGGCGTCGACAACCTGCCCTACGGGGTGTTCCGCGCGCCGGGGCAGGAGCCCCGGGTCGGGGTGCGGATCGGCGATCGGGTGCTCGATGCCTCCCGGGCGGCGGAGGGTACGCCGTTCGCGCAGGCCTGGGCGTACCCCAGCCTGAATGCCTTCCTGGCCGCCGATCCCGAGACCTGGCGGGCGGCGCGCGCGTGGTTGATCACCGCGTTCGCCGACGAGTCGCGGCGCGCGGAGATCGAGCCGCACCTGCTCGACCTGGCCGAGGTCGAGTTGATCTTGCCGATCGAGGTCGGCGACTACGTCGACTTCTACGCCAGCGAGGCCCATGCCACGAACGTCGGTTCGATCTTCCGGCCGGATGCCGACGCGCTGACGCCGAACTGGAAGCACCTGCCGATCGGCTACCACGGCCGGTCCGGCACCGTCGTGGTCAGCGGCACCGAGATCGCCCGGCCGGTCGGTCAGCGCAAGGCGCCGAGCGACCCGGCGCCGGTCTTCGGCCCGAGCGTCCGCCTCGACATCGAGGCCGAGCTGGGCTTCGTGGTGGGCGGGCGTACCGAGCTGGGCTCGCGGGTCGGCGTCGCCGCCGCCGAAGATCATCTGTTCGGGGTGGCACTGTTCAACGACTGGTCGGCGCGCGACATCCAGGCCTGGGAGTATGTGCCGCTCGGGCCATTTCTCGGCAAGTCGTTCGCCAGCTCGATCAGCCCGTGGGTGACGCCGCTGGAGGCGCTGCGGTACGCCCGGGTGCCGCTGCCGGCACAGGAGCCTGAACCCCTGGACTACCTGCGGGGCGAGGGGCTGTTCGGCCTCGACCTGCGGCTGGAGGTCAGGATCAACGACACGGTGGTCAGCCGGCCGCCGTACGCCGAGATGTACTGGTCGCCGGCGCAGATGCTCGCCCACCTGACCGTGAACGGCGCCTCGATCCGGCCCGGCGACCTGTTCGCCTCGGGCACGATCTCCGGCGGCCGGCCGGGCGAGCGCGGCAGCCTGCTCGAGTTGGCCTGGAACGGCACCGAGCCGATCGAGCTGGGTGGCGGCGAGACCCGCAGCTTCCTCGCCGACGGCGACACCGTCACCATCACCGGCTGGGCGCCCGGCCCCGACGGCGCGCGGATCGGCCTCGGCGAGGTCAGCGGGACGATCCTGCCGGCCCGCTGAGGCGGGCGGGAGGCTCGGAGGGTGCGGGCGCCGGGCGAGCGTACCTCCGGGTGAGCGCCGCGGCGGCGATCCCCTAGGTTGGGCCGGTGCCAATCGAACACATCGTCCTGATCGCGCTGGCCGGGCTGTGGGCCGGCGCGATCAACACCGTCGTCGGTTCGGGCACCCTGGTCACCTTCCCCGCGCTGGTGGCGCTCGGCTATCCGCCGGTGACCGCGACCACCTCCAACGCGATCGGGCTGATCAGCGGCTCGATGACCGGTGCCTGGGGCTATCGGCACGAGCTGACCGGGATGCGCTCCCGGATCATCCGCTTCGGCGTGGCGTCCTTCCTCGGCGCGATCTGCGGCGCCGCCCTGCTGTTGCTGCTGCCGCACACCTGGTTCGAGGCGATCGTGCCGTTCCTGATCGGCTTCTCGGTGCTGCTGGTGGCCCTGCAGCCGCTGATCTCGCGCTGGACCAAGAAGCGACAGGGTGAGGATGCGACGCCGCGGCGTACCTCTCCGATCGTGTATTTCCTGATCTTCCTGATCGGCATCTACGGCGGCTACTTCACCGCCGCCCAGGGGATCATGTTGGTCGGTGCGCTCGGCCTGTTCCTGAGCGAGCCACTGCAGCGGCTGAACGGGATCAAGAACGTGCTCTCGGCGATCGTCAATCTGGTCGCCGGCGTGATCTATGCCTTCGTCGCGCCGGTCGACTGGCGTGTCGTGGCGATCATCGCGGTGAGTTCGATCGTCGGCGGGTTGCTCGGCGCGAAGTTCGGACGCAAGCTTCCCCCGCTGGCGCTGCGGATCCTGATCGTGATCATCGGCATTGCCGCGATCGTCTATCTGGTGATCACCTGACGCGCAACACCAGCGGGGTACGCCTCACAGATTGCCGCGGCGCTCCTGCTCGCGCTCGATCGCCTCGAACAGCGCCTTGAAGTTGCCCTTGCCGAAGCCGAGCGAGCCGTGCCGCTCGATCAGCTCGAAGAACACGGTCGGCCGGTCGCCGAGCGGCTTGGTGAAGATCTGCAGCAGGTAGCCGTCCTCGTCGCGGTCGACCAGGATGCCGCGCGACTGCAGCTCCTCGATCGGCACGCGCACCTCGCCGATCCGGGCGCGCAGCTCGGGGTCTTCGTAGTAGGAGTCCGGGGTGTCGAGGAACTCGACCCCGTTCGCGCGCAGCGCGTCGACGGTGGCGAGGATGTCGTTGGTGGCGACGGCCAGATGCTGGGCGCCGGGGCCTCGATAGAACTCCAGGTACTCATCGATCTGCGACTTGTGCTTGGAGACGGCTGGCTCGTTGAGCGGGAACTTCACCCGGTGGTTGCCATTGGCGACGACCTTGCTCATCAGCGCGGAGTAGTCGGTGGCGATGTCGTCGCCGACGAACTCCGCCATGTTCACGAAGCCCATCACCTTGTTGTAGAAGCCGACCCACTCGTCCATCCTGCCGAGCTCGACATTGCCGACGATGTGATCAAGGGCCTGGAAGAGTCGCTTCGGCTCGCCTGGCCGGCGTACCCGGCTCGACTCGGCCGGCCGGTAGCCCGGCAGATACGGGCCGTCGTAGCGGCTCCGGTCGACCAGGGTGTGCCGGGTCTCGCCGTAGGTGGCGATCGCGGCGGTCCGCACGGTGCCGTGCTCGTCGGAGGCGTCGTGCGGCTCGACCAGCACCGTGGCTCCCGCGCGGCGGGCCTGCTCGATGCACTTGTCGACGTCGGGAACCTCGAGCGCGATGTCGATCACTCCGTCGCCGTGCCGGCGATGATGATCGGCGAGGACCGAGTCCGGATCGACGGCGCCGTTGATCACGAACCGGATCGAGCCGGACTTCAGGACGAAGGACTTGTGGTCACGCTGACCGGTCTCGGGCCCCGCATAGGCGACGAGGTCCATGCCCCAGACCAGTTGGTAGTAGTTCGCGGTCATGGTGGCATTGCCGACATCGAAGACGATCGCGTCCCAGCCGGTCACCGGGAAGCGGTCGGTCGCGGCGTCGTACTCGACCAGGCCGACGAGCTGCTTGAGCTGGTTCAGGTCGAGCTCGGCGTCGCGCTCGTCCGGGGTGAGGTTCAGCGTGTCAGTCATGGCACAAACTGTCGGGGTGTCCGTGTCACTGGGCAACCACTCGGACTCGATGTGATCACGGTGCGCAAAATGCTAGGCACAAAGGCGCTGCGTCTATACACTTTGCGGTCATGAAACGCGGCATCGACGAGCTGGACAGCCGGCTGATCACCCTCTTCTGCGAACGACCGCAGATTGGTGTGCTCGGCGCCTCGCGGACCCTCGGGGTGGCGCGGGCGACGGTGCAGTCGCGGCTGGACCGGCTGATGGAGCGCGGTGTGATCGCCAGCCTCGCGCCGACGATCTCGCCGGCCGCCCTGGGCTACCGGGTGATGGCATTCTGCACGCTCGCCATCTCTCAGCGCGACGGGCACGACCGGGTGACCCGGCATCTGGCCGGGATTCCGGAGGTGCTGGAGGTGCACACCATCACCGGTGACGGTGACGTCTTCGCCCGGGTGGTGGCCCGCGACAATGCCGACCTGCAACGCGTCATCGACCAAGTCGTCTCGGACGGTCTGGTGGTGCGGACCTCCACCGTGATCGCGCTCGCCGAGTTGTTGGGTACGCGGACGCTGCCGCTCGTCCATGCCGCCGTCGAACGTCCCTGACCCGGTCTCGTCACGCTGGTCGAGATCACTACGTTGGGCAAGCGAGGAAGGAGCCGGTCAGTTGGCCGTTGGGGGCGGGCTGGATTTTTTCGGGGGGTCAATCGGGGCGGACCAGTTCGGCGCGCGCGCCTCCGGTGATGTCTGCCGCGATGTCCATGCGGACGCTCCCTGCTCCGATGTCGATGCGCTCCTTGCCGCGTGCGCGGTGGACGCGGACCGGGAAGTCGGTACGGCGGGCAGCGGCGACCAGCGCGTTGAATGCATGGGCTGTCTGCATCCAACTGGGGGCGACGTGGACCACGGCCTTGCCGAAGGCGGCGTCGTTGATCGCGCCGGTTGCGGTGTAGCGGTTCATCTGGTCACCAGTCCTGTGAGGTAGGGGCGAGGGCGGGCGGTCCTGTATGGGCGCCGGCCGAGCTGTTGCACGAACGGTGCGCCGCGCCCTTGATGTTGGTGGGGTCCTCGGCGAGGTGGGGGTGCGTGGCGACCGGGAGGGTGTGTGCCACGGTGAAGGCTGCGCTGTCGTTGTGCGGGAGCTGGTAGTCGATGGGCTGGCCGCAATAGCAGCACGGCTCGCGGCGGGCGCGGATGGTGGCGGCGAGTTGTTTGACGCGGCGGGTCGATCGGCCGTAGTGAGGCTCGGCATCGCACCTCCCACGTACAGGCGGGGCGCCGGGCCCTCGCTATTGGAGCTAGCGAGGGTCCGGCCCACCCATCTTGGCAGGCACGGGTCTCGCCCGGGCGGGCTGCTCGACCTGGCGGGCGCCGAGTTCCCAGACGGAGAGGGCTGCCCGAACTCACCTTTGTGGTTGACACAATTGGTTTGTGTCGTGCATAATTGACTCATGGAGATGTAGCTCACCAAGGCCGCCCGCAAGCACAAGGTCGGCCGCGCCCACACCTCCCACGTGATCAACAACCTGCCGCCCGTCTCAACCGAGACCAACGACCGCGGCGAACAACTCCACGTCTGGGATCGGCGCCGACGACCGCAACGTCGAACTGGAGATCGCCGCCGTTGAAACCGACGACGTGAAGAACCCCGGCACGATGATCCCTGCTCGTGTTGCACGCCATGCCCACCGCACTCAGGAGGAAGCAATGATCACCAAGGGCCAGCCCTACCGCGACGCCGGCGACGTCGACCTCGACACCGAGGACTACACCTACGCCGGGCAGCCACTCACTGAAGCGCGAGCCGCCGAGGTTGGCGAAGCGGCCATCGACCGTGCACGTCGCGGCCGTCCGTCGCTGACCGGCGGGCGAGTCCATTCGCCGCAGGTCGCGTTCCGCGTGCCGCAGCCGATCAAGGACCGTCTGGCCCAAGCCGCTCGAGACGAGCATCGGACCGAAGCGGCCATCATGCGCGATGCCCTGGAGGCATACCTGAGTGCGCGTTAGGTGGTGTCTCGCCCGTCCGCCTGCTCTGGTCCCTCGGTGCCTGTGCGTTGTGGTGGGGATCGGTCGGGACGGCCGGCCGGGCGGAGATCAGAGGTCGCCGCGGCAGTAGACCGGGTTGGCGCCGCCGGGATCGGCGGTAAGGTCTCCCAGGTCCGCCGACCAGCGGTTGAGGGAGCCGAAGCTCTGCGTGGAGATCCGCCAGCCAAGTTCCGGGTCGGCGTAGACAAGGTCGAGGGAGTCTCCGGCGTAGAGGTAGATCCCGGGTTGGCCGTTGATCTGGCCCTGGATCGCGGACGCACTACCCGCGGCATTGACCAGCCACAGCCGAGACCCCCGATCCGGGGCGGATGGGGGGCGATCACCGTGAGGGTGAACGATCCGTCGGCGCGCCGGCGCCCTCTCGCGCCGCCGACACCTTGCGTCGCCGAGATCTCGTGCCGAAAGCGACCACTGGTCGGGGTTTCGGCGGGTTTGCGGCTAAGGTGGCGGCCAGAACTCGGGCGAGTGGTCGGTATTGGCGGCTGGCGTGGGCTCGGCCCGGTGGGCCTGCGTTGGTCGGGCCTGCGTTGGTGGGGCAGGCGAGGAAGCGGTGCCGGCGCCCCTCGCGCCTCCTAGACCTCGTGCCTCCTAGACCTTGCGTCGCCGGCCTTGCGTCGTCGAGATCTCGTGCCGAAAGCGACCACTGGTCGGGGTTTCGGCGGGTTTGAGGGTGCGGTGGCGGCCAGAACTGGGGCGAGTGGTCGGTATCGGCGATAGGAGTGGACTCGACGGGCTCGATCGGCCGGGGGATCTCGACGGGCTCGACCGGCCGGGGGTCTCGACGGGCTGGACAGGCGGTGACTCGACGGGCTCAAACCGGCGGATCGGCTCAGCCCGCGGCGCGGCGGAGGTCGTCGGCGGCGCGGAGGACGCGCGCGGCGTACTCCGGGCGATCCAGCTCGGTGAGCGCCACCACGCCGACGGACGCCTCGATCCCCGGCAGGCCGAGGACGGGGGCGGCGAGTCCGTGCGCGCCCGGCTGCAGCTCCCCGCTGGTCCGCACGGGTTCCGGCTGCGGCTCGGACCACCCGGCCTCCCGGCCCGCGATGATCGCGCGGCCGGCGGCGCCGGCGTCCAGCGGATGCCGCGTCCCCACCCGGTAGCCCACATGCAGATCGGCGACCCGGGGCTCGACGACCGCGAGGGCGTAGGCGGCATCGTGCTCGGCGACGGTCAGATGCGCGGTCACGCCCAGGTCGTCGGCCAGTGCGCGCAGCACCGGCATGGCAGTCGCGCGCAGCACCGGCAGCACGGCGCCCGCGATCCGGCCGGCGCCCAGGCCGAGGCGGATCCTGCCGTCCTCGCCCCGGGCCGCGAGCTCGTGCGCGCCCAACGAGGCCACCAGCCGGTAGATCACCGGCCGCCCGACCCCCAGCTCGGCCGCCAGTTCGGTGACGGTCCACCCGCCGGTGCGGTCGGCGCGGGCCAGCAGCTCAAGCACCGCGAGCCCGCGGTCGAGGGTCTGTGAGGTCTCGCCGCCAACCGAGCGCGCCGTCATGGCCCGACCCTATCCGGGACCCACGCCGCACCCGGGATCGTGACGACGGCACCAGATCCTGGGTGCCCGGCACGCGCAACAGCGCGCGGCGAGCCGGGCGACCCCTCCGCGCCACACGCCCGGTACGCGTCGCCTCCGGTCCGCCGCCAACCCCACCAGGCGCGGGCGCGCCGCGCGGCGACCGTGCGCGGCAGGCGTTGATCGGGCATGGAACGATGGGGCCCATGCTCGGGCCGCGCGACCACTATGACCTGGCGATCATCGGATCGGGGTCGGGAAATACGATCGTCGACGAAGCGTTCGCGGACCGGACGGTCGCCCTGGTCGAGCGGAACCCAGTCTTCGGCGGGACGTGCCTCAACGTCGGCTGTATCCCGACGAAGATGTTCGTGTTGCCCGCCGATCTCGCGGCCTCGCCGGCGACCGCCGCGCGACTGGGCGTCGACCTGCGTCGCGAAGGGGTCGATTTCGGCGAGATCCGGGACCGGATCTTCGGCCGGATCGATCCGATCTCGGCCGGCGGCAAGCAGTGGCGCCAGCAGGCCGACAACCTGACGCTGTTCGACGGCGAGGCGCGATTCGTCGGGCCGAAGCGGCTGCGCGTCGGCGACCAGGAGTTCGGTGCCGACGAGATCGTGCTGGCCACCGGCAGCAGCCCCGTGCTGCCCGATGTGCCCGGGATGGACCTGCCCGGCGTACACACGTCCGACACGGTGATGCGGATCCCCGACCTGCCCGGCAGCGTGGTGATCATCGGCGGCGGGTTCGTCGCCGCCGAGTTCGCCCACATCTTCTCCGCCTTCGGTGCCAAGGTCACCCAGATCAGCCGGTCCGACGCGCTGCTGCGCGCCGAGGACATCACGATCTCGCGCCGATTCACCGAGCTGACGGCCGAGCGGGTCACCCTGCGGCTGAATCAGGAGATCGTCGCCTGCGAGGAGGGGGCGGACGGGCGTACCGCCGTGATCACCCGCGACGCGGACGGCGTGGACTACACCTATCAGGCCGACATCGTGCTGGTCGCGACGGGTCGCGCGCCGAATTCGGCGCAGCTCGATCCCGCCGCCGGCGGTGTCAACGTCGACGATGCGGGCTATGTGATCGTCGACGACTACCAGCGCACGACCGCCGAGGGTGTGTACGCGCTCGGCGACGTCTGCTCGCCGTGGCAGCTCAAGCATGTGGCCAATGCCGAGGCCCGCGTGGTGAAGCACAACCTGCTGCATCCGGATGACCTGATCAAATCCGATCATCGATTCATCCCGCACGCGATCTTCACCGATCCCCAGATCGCCTCGGTCGGGCTCACCGAACAGGACGCGGTCGGCGGCGGCGTACCGCATGTGATCGCGATCCAGGACTACGGTGCCGTCGCTTACGGATGGGCGCTGGAGGACACCGATCACCTGGTGAAGCTGATCGCCGATCCCGATGGCGGCCAGTTGCTCGGCTGTCACATCATGGGCCCGCAGGCATCGACTCTGATCCAGCCCCTGGTGCAGGCGATGACCTTCGGCCTGCCGGCCCGCGAGATGGCCCGCGGGCAGTACTGGATCCACCCGGCCCTCACCGAGGTGGTCGAGAACGCGCTGTTGGCGCTGCCCCTCGGCGGTGACCGATGATCAACACCACGCGGTTGCTAGCCGCAGGTCTCGCGGGTGCGGCGCTGTTCACCGCCTGTACGCCCCCTCCGCCCGCCCCGGGCCCGCAGCCGTCGGTGCCGACGACACCGAGTTTCGCCCCGAGCACCCCGACCGAGCCGCTGTGCGTGGACCTGGTCGACGCGATGGGCCGCAACGAGCAGATCGCCCAGTTGTTCATGGTCGGCGTCGACATCGGCAGCGGCAAGATCGATCCGGCGACGGCGAACCTGCTCGACGACACCGGGGTCGGGAATGTCTTGCTGCTCGGCAATTCCGAGGCCGGGGTCGCCGGCGTGAGCGAGATCGCTTCCTCCCTGCGCGGGGACTCGCGTCAGCCCGGCGGCGTCGAGTTGATGATCGCGGCCGACCAGGAGGGTGGCCGGGTGCAACGCCTGCAGGGCGAGGGATTCCCGGAGATGCCGTCGGCCAGCGCGCAGGCCGCGATGTCGGACGATGAGCTCACCGTCAACGCCCGGCAGTGGGGCGAGGCGCTGCGCCAGGCGGGTATCGACTACGACCTGGCGCCCGTTGCCGATGTGGTGCCGGCGGACAACAAGGACACCAATACGCCGATCGGTGCGCTGGATCGCGACTATGGTTCCGATCCCGCGCAGGTACGCCAGAAGGCGCAGGCGTTCATCAACGGGATGGACGAGGCCGAGATTGCGACCGCCACCAAGCACTTCCCGGGACTGGGGCGGGTGGTCGGGAACACGGATCTGCAGGGGGAGGTGGTGGATTCCACCACCACCGAGGAGGATCTGCGCGACTTCGTCGGATACGAGAATCTCGACTCGGTGATGGTGTCGTCGGCGGTCTATGAGAACCTCGATCCCGGCACCCCGGCGGTCTACTCGCGCAAGATCATCACTGGCATGCTGCGGATCCAGCTCGACTGGTCGGGCGTGATCGTCTCCGATGATCTTGGAGTGGCCAAGGCGGCCGCGACCGAGCCCGTGGTGGAGCGCGGGGCGGCCTTCCTGGGCGCCGGCGGCGACCTGGTGATCACCGCCGACCCCGACACCCTGGCGGCGATGATGGAGGGGGTACGCCAGCGCGCCGTCTCCGACGAAGCCTTCGCCAATCAGTTGCCCGACAAGGCCGCCCGGGTGCTGGAGCTCAAGTCCGAGGTCGGCCGGGCCAACTGCCGTCCGGGACGTCCGCTGCCGACCCCGCCCGCCGCCGGGAACTGAGCCCGTGGCTCAGTCGACGCGCAACTGCTCCATCGTCTGCCGGGCCGGCTCCAGCAGCTCCGGTGAGGTGTCCGGGATCGAGGCGTAGTACAGCGCCGAGGTCGTGTCGGTGGTCTTCACGATCAACACGATCAACCGCTCGCCCTTGGTCTTCAGGTTGGGGATGTCGAAGCTGAGCTGGGACTCCACCAGCCACGCGTCGCGGCCGTCTACCGTCCGCGCCTCATTGACCTGGTCGTCGCGGGTCACCTCGGCATCGCCGTAGAACGATCCGACGATGCAGTTGACCACGATCTCCGAACCCTGCTCCGGGGAGAAGAAGCCGTCACCGGCTGCCAGCTCCGCGATCAGCACGGACGCGACCCAACTGCTCATCCCGTCGTAGTTGGCCTCGATCGTCACCGACTGGTACTGGGTGTCGCGACCGAACGGCACCCGGTTGTCCGGCGCCGGCGACGACCAGGGGGAGCCGAGCGTCGGGTAGGACATGTTGCCGGCATGGACGCGACCGTCGTTGGGCTGCGGGGCCTGGGTCGGCGCCTCGCTGGGGAACGGCGGGCAGACGCTGGTCGGCGTGGGGATATCCGGCTCGGGCCCGCCGGGCAGCCCCGGCTGCTCGCGGAAGCCGAACAGGCCCGGCAGGATGAACGCCCCGGCGATGATCAACACCAGGATCAGTCCGCCGCCGAGCACCCACCACAACACCCCGGAACGCGGGCGTTGGACGGGGTACGCCGTGGGCGCCCGGCCCGGCATCGGCTGGCCGGGTTGGGGCTGGCCAGGCTGTTGCTGGCCGGGGAACGCGCCGCGCTGGGCCGGCGGGGGACCGGCAGGGGCGCCTCGGCCGGGCGGCGGCGCACCCGGGTCCGGCGACAGCTCGTGGGACCATGCGGAGCCGTTCCAGTATCGGAACATGCCGCGCTGACCCCCGGGATCGGGATACCACCCTGCCTGGCCACTCACGCGGTTCAGTGTAGGTGGCCCGGGGGCGTACCCGGATCGAGCCGAACGTCCGCGTGCCGCGGTCTTGCCGGTGAATCCGCGGGCTCAATCGGCAGGGCAGATGCAAACACGCCCGCCGGAGACCGACGGGCGTGTGCGTGCGAAGGGACGGTGCCGGCTCAGCCGAACTTGCCGGTGATGTAGTCCTCGGT
Source organism: Naumannella cuiyingiana (assembly GCF_013408305.1). Lineage (NCBI taxonomy): Bacteria > Bacillati > Actinomycetota > Actinomycetes > Propionibacteriales > Propionibacteriaceae > Naumannella > Naumannella cuiyingiana. The sequence continues at coordinate 2,262,903 of NZ_JACBZS010000001.1, forward strand.
GGCCTGCTCCTCGGGCTTGGAGAAGATCTTCTCCGTCGGTCCGACCTCGATCAGGCGGCCGGGCTTGCCCTGGGCGGCGAGGTTGAAGAACGCCGTCTGGTCGCTGACCCGCGACGCCTGCTGCATGTTGTGGGTCACGATCACCACGGTGTACTTCTCCTTCAACTCGCCGATCAGGTCCTCGATGGCGAGAGTGGAGATCGGGTCGAGCGCGGAGCAGGGCTCGTCCATCAGGATCACCTCGGGCTGCACGGCGATCGCACGCGCGATGCACAGGCGCTGCTGCTGGCCACCCGACAGGCCCGAGCCGGGCAGGTTCAGCCGGTCCTTGACCTCGTTCCACAGGTTCGCGTGCCGCAGCGACCGCTCAACGAGCTCGTCGGTCGCCTTGCCTGACATCCGCGCACCGTTCAGCTTCACCCCGGCCAGCACGTTCTCCTTGATCGACATCGTCGGGAACGGGTTCGGTCGCTGGAAGACCATGCCGACCTGGCGGCGGACCTGCACGGGATCGATCTTGGGCCCGTACAGATTGTGATCATCGAGCAGCACCTTGCCCTCGACGTAGGCGCCGGGGATCACCTCGTGCATCCGGTTCAGGGTACGCAGGAAGGTCGACTTGCCACAGCCCGAAGGCCCGATGAAGGCGGTCACGGTACGCGCCTCGATCTTCAGGTTGACGTCCTCGACGGCCTTGAACTTGCCGTAGTAGACGTTCAGGTCCTCGACATAGATGCGCTTGCTCAACGGACTTTCCTTTCACCCAGGGGGATGGCGGGCATGATCAGCGGCCCTTCGGCGCGAAGCGCGCGGCAATCGCCCGGCCCGCGAGGTTCAACAACATGACGATCAGGATCAGCGTCAGCGCGCCGGTCCAAGCCCGCTCCAGGTACGCCGCGGCATCGCTGCCCTGGTCGACATAGGAGCGGTAGACGAACACCGGCAGCGTCATCATCGGGCCGTCCAGCGGGTCGTTGTTCAGCGACTGGGTGAAGCCCGCGGCCACCAGCAGCGGCGCGGTCTCACCGATCACCCGGGCGATGGCGAGCATCACGCCGGTGACCAGGCCGGCCAGCGCCGTCGGCAGGACGACCCGCAGCACCGTCCGCCACTTCGGTACGCCGAGCGCATACGACGCCTCGCGCAGCTCGTTCGGCACGAGCCGCAGCAGCTCCTCCGTGGCCCGGACCACGACCGGGATCATCAGCACCGACAGCGCCACCGAGCCCGCGATGGCGGTCTTGGTGCCCGGCTCGAGGAAGATCACGAACAGCGAGTACGCGAAGAGGCCGGCGACGATCGAGGGGATGCCGGTCATCACGTCGACGAAGAAGGTGATCGCCCGGGCCAGGTTGCCGCGCCCGTACTCGACGAGGTAGATCGCGGTGAGCAGGCCGATCGGCACCGAGATCAGGGTGGCGATCCCGGTCACCCACAGCGTGCCGACGATTGCATGCACGGCGCCGCCGCCGGCGCCGACCACGCTGCGCATCGAATAGGTGAAGAACTCCGCGTCGAAGCGCGCCAGGCCGTTGGTCAGGGTCGCGACGACCAGCGAGATCAGCGGCACCAGCGCCAGCACGAAGGCCGAGCTGACCAGCACGGTGGCCAACCGGTCCTTGGCCTTGCGGCCGCCCTCGACGACGCTGGAGGCGACCACCGTGCCGATGGCGAACAGCAGCCACGCGACGATGATCGTGCGGACCGGGCTGAGGCTGCCGGCCGCGGCCCAGATGCCGGCGGACAGGACGAGGCTGGCGATCCCGATGCCGACCAGCACGGGCCAGCGCAACTGGTTGCCGGTCAGGCTGGGCGCCTGCGAGGGGTCGGAGGAGGGGGGTGCGGTGGTGACGGCCATCAGTTGGCTCCCGAGAAGTCCTTGCGCCGGCTGACGATCCAGCGCGCGATCATGTTGACGGCCAGGGTGATCACGAACAGCACCAGGCCGCTGGCGATGAGCTGGTTGACGCCGAGCCCGTAGGACTCGGGGAAGCTCAGGGCGATGTTCGCGGCGATGGTGTTCGGGTTGGTCGGCTGCAGCAGCGCGAACGAGATCAGCAGCGCCGGCGAGAGCACCATGGCGACGGCCATCGTCTCGCCGAGCGCCCGGCCGAGACCGAGCATGGCGGCCGAGACCAGACCGGGCCGGGCATAGGGCAGCACGGCGGTACGGATCATCTCCCACCGGGTGGCCCCCAACGCCAGCGCCGCTTCCTCGTGCAGGCGTGGCGTCTGCAGGAACAGCTCGCGGCTCAGGGCGGTGACGATGGGCAGGATCATCACCGCGAGCACCACGGCGGCGGTGAAGATCGTGCGCCCGGTGCCGGACGCCGGCGGGGCGAAGAGTGGGATGAAGCCCAGGTTGTCGGCGAGCCAGGAGTAGGCCGGCTGGAGCGCGGGGGCGAGCACGCTGATCCCCCACAGGCCGAAGACCACCGACGGCACCGCGGCCAGCAGGTCGATCACGTAGCCGAGACCGGCGGCCAGCCGGCGGGGAGCGTAGTGGCTGATGAACAGCGCGATCCCGATCGACACCGGGACGGCCATCACCAGCGCCAGGAACGCCGCCCAGACGGTGCCGAAGACGAGCGGCCCGACCCAGGGCCAGAACGACCCGTAGGGCAGCTCCTCCGCCGGGGCGATCAGCGCCGGGGCGCCCTGCCAGAGCAGGAACGCCGCGACCAGCGCGAGCACGACCAGGATGATGATGCCGGACCAGGTGGCCAGGCCGCTGAAGACGGTGTCGCCCAGTCGGCTGACCGGCTTGCTGCTGGTGGGAGGTGTGACGGTGCCGGGTTCCATGGGGTCCTTCGGGGCCGGATCTGCGGCTGCGCGCGCGGCCGGTGTCACCTTGCTCATTGTTCTCCTACAAGACGGACAGTCGGTCGGGCCCGATCCACGGCCGTGCTGGGGACGGGGAGTGCATGCGGGCGCCTCGCGCACCCGGGAATGGTACGCGAGGCGCCCGCGATGCTCACTTGATGGCCTGCAGCGAGGTGGCGACAGCCTGGGAGGTCTCGTCGGACAGCGGCGCGATGCCGGCCGACTTCACCGCCTCCTGCTGACCCTCGGGCGAGGCGATGTAGGACAGGTACGCCTTGACCAGCTCGGCGGTCTTCGGGTCCTTGTACTGGTCGCACGCGATCGCGTACGAGACCAGCACGATCGGGTAGACGTCACCCTCGGCGTTCCGGTCGATCTCGATCGACTGGTCGTTCGGCGACAGGCCCGGATCCTCGACCTTCGGGGACTCGGTGACGATCGCCGAGGCGGCCTCCGGCGAGTACTCCAGGTACTTGTCGCCGACCTTCACCTTGACCACGCCGAGGTCACCGGCGCGAGACGCATCGGCGTACCCGATGGTGCCCGTGCCGTTGGTGACGGCATCGACCATGCCGGAGGTCTGCGGTGCGGCCTCGCCACCCTTGTAGGGCCACTCACCGTCCGGCTCCGCGTCCCACACCTTGGGGGCGGCGGCGTTCAGGTAGTCGGTGAAGTTCTCGGTGGTGCCCGAGTCGTCCGCGCGGTGCACCGCGGTGATCTGCAGATCGGGCAGCGTCGTGCCCGGGTTCTGGTCGGCGATCGCCTTGTCGTTCCACTTGGTGATCTCACCCTTGAAGATCTTCGCGATGGTCGGAGCGTCCAACTGCAGGCTGTCGACGCCCTCGATGTTGTAGATCAGCGCGATCGGGGAGATGTAGACCGGCAGGTTCATCGCCGAGCTGCCCTCGGCGCAACGCGAGCTGGCGAGCGCCTCCGGAGCCACCTCCTCGGGCTTCATCGCGCGGTCCGAACCGGCCCAGTCGACGCCGCCACCGGTGAACGCCTCACGACCCGCGCCCGAACCGTCCGGGGAGTAGTTGACCGTGACGTCCGGGTTGGCGGTCTGGAACTGGGCGACCCAGGCCTCCTGGGCCGACGCCATCGAGGAGGCGCCCGCGGCGGCCAGGGTGCCGGAGAGGGCGCTGCCGCCCCCCGCGTCCCCACCCGGCGTACCGCCGCCTTCGTTCGCGGCGCAGGCCGACAGCAGGAGTGCCGCCGAGGCAAGCGCGGCGGCGCCCACACGCATCTTCATAAGTGGTATCCCTTCGGATTCATGGCTCAGCCGGCGGCTGACTTCCGATTCGGACGCTAAGCGCCCGCCGTGACGCGACCGTGCGCCTTGGGTGAACCGCGGGTTAACGGCCGATACCGGAGGGATCACGCTCCGCGGGCCCGCTGGACGCGGGGTCGGCGGACAGATTCCGGGTACGCAGCTCGCCCGGGACGAGGGCCGCCTCCGGCAGCCCCGCCGCGCGCAACATGTCGGGCAGCACGGGCCGGTGGCCGCACAGCACCACCGCCCGGCCGGTGCGGGCCGCCTCCCGGGCGGCGTCGGCCACGATCCGGCGTACCTGTGCCGGATCCCGCTCCCCGCAGGGTTCGGTGAGACCGGCGGGAAGCGCGATCCGGAGCCCGTGGCGGCTGGCATAGGGGCGTACCGTCGCCACGCAGCGCTCGGCGGGCGAACTGATCACGGTGCGCACCCCGTAGGCGGCCAACACGTCCGCCAGCGTGTCGGCCTGGCGCTGCCCCGCCGGGGCCAGCGGGCGGGCCAGGTCCGTGCCGTCCCAGGCCTTGCGGGCCAGCGCCTTGCCGTGCCGCAGGACGATCAGGGCGGGGCCGGGGCCGGCCGCCAGCGCCGCGGCCAGGGTCTGCCGGTCCGAGTCGTGGGTCAGTTCGCGGGCCGCCTCCGCCGGGCTCAGCCACCACGCGCGGTCGACCTCGTCGTCGGGGGTACGCGGCCTCTGCTCGAGCAGCCTCGCCCGCCACCAGTCGACCGACTTCGGTCCGGCGGGCGTCGGATAGTGCACCGTCGGCAGTTGGGCCTCCAGTGCGACGATCGCGCCGGTCTCCTCGGCGACCTCGCGGACGGCCGCGACGGCCGGATGCTCGCCGCGCTCCAGCTTGCCCTTGGGCAGCGTGATGTCGGCATGACCGGGGCGATGGATCACCAGGACGCGGCCCGAGCTGTCGAAGACGGCGGCGCCCGCGGCCAGGATCTTCCGGCCCGATCCGGACAACCTCAGCCGTCCTTGACGCGGCGCCGCGCGACCTGCTCGATCAGGTGCTCCTGCAGGTCGAGCAGCGGTTCGCCGGCGTCGTCGTGGGTGCGTTCGGTCCACTCCTCGTCCACCAGCCGCCACGCCGCGGTGCCGTCGTCGAAGGCGAGGGTGAACAGCTCCTCGATCCGGCGCACGTGGGCGGAGTTGTTCAGCGACACGACCGTCTCCACGCGGCGGTCGAGATTGCGGTGCATCAGGTCGGCCGAGCCGATCCCGACCCGCGGGCGCCCGCCGGCGGCGAACCAGAAGATCCGGCTGTGCTCCAGGAACCGGCCGAGGACCGAACGGACCCGGATGGTCTCGCTCAGCCCGGGCACGCCGGGGCGGATCGTGCAGATGCCGCGTACCCACAGATCAACGGGTACGCCGGCCTGCGACGCGCGGTAGAGCGCATCGGTGATCGCCTCGTCGACCAGGGAGTTCACCTTGAACCGGATGCCCGCGGGCAGCCCCGCGCGATGGTTGGCGATCTCGTCCTCGATCTGGGCGAGCAGCCCCTGCCGGATGCCGTGCGGGGCGACCAGCAGCCGGCGGTAGTTGACCTCCTGGGTCATCCCCGACAGGTGGTTGAACAGCCGCGCCACGTCCTCGGTGATGATCGGATTCGCGGTGAGCAGGCCCATGTCCTCATACATCCGCGCGGTCTTGGGGTTGTAGTTGCCGGTGCCGATGTGGGCGTAGCGCCGCAGCCCCTCCGGCTCCTCGCGTACCACCATCGACAGCTTGCAGTGCGTCTTCAGGCCCATCAGGCCATAGATCACGTGGCAGCCGGCCTGTTCCAACTTGCGGGCCCACGCGATGTTGGCCTGCTCGTCGAAGCGGGCCTTGATCTCGACCACCGCGAGCACCTGCTTGCCGGCCTGGGCCGCCTCGATCAGCGCGTCCACGATCGGGGAGTCGCCGGAGGTGCGGTAGAGGGTCTGCTTGATCGCCAGCACGTGCGGGTCGGCGGCGGCCTGTTCGATGAACCGCTGCACGCTGGTCGCGAAGCTGTCGTAGGGGTGGTGCAGCAGCACGTCGCGGCGCTTCAGCGCGCTGAACAGATCGGCCGGCTGGGCGGTCTCGACCTCGGCCAGGTCCGGGTGGGTGGAGGGCAGGAAGGCCGGGTACTTGAGCTCCTCGCGATCCAACCCGCCGAGCCCGAACAGCCCGGTCAGATCGAGCGGCCCCGGCACCGAGAAGACCTCCTCGGGGGAGATGTCGAGCTCGCCCATCAGCAGCTCGAGCATCTTCGGGTCCATGTCGTCCTCGACCTCCAGCCGCACGGGCGGCCGGCCGATCTTGCGCCGCAGCAGCTCCTTCTCCAGCGCGAAGAGCAGGTTCTCGGCGTCGTCCTCCTCCACCTCGAGATCCTCGTTGCGGGTCACCCGGAACATGTGGTGCTGCAGCACCTGCATCCCGGAGAAGAGCTGGTCCAGGTGCCGGGCGATGACGTCCTCCAGCGGGACGAACCGGCCGTCGCCGAGGGCCACCAGCCGCGGCAGGATGTTCGGCACCTTGACCCGGGCGAACTGGCGCGCGCCCGTGGTCGGGTGCTTGAGCAGCACGGCCAGGTTGAGCGACAGCCCCGAGATGTAGGGGAAGGGATGCGACGGGTCGACCGCGAGCGGGGTCAGGACGGGGAAGATCCGCTCGGCGAACAGGGTCCGCATCCGGTCCTTCTCCGGTGCCCGGAGCTGGTCCCAGCGCAGGATCTCGATGCCGTGGCCGGCGAGCTCCGGGCGTACCTGCTCGACGAAGACCCGCGACTGCTCGCCGACCAGCTCGCGGGTGCGTTCGAGGATCGCTCGGTGCAGGTCGCGGGGGAGTACGCCGGACACGCCCGGCACCGCGACCCCGGCGGCCATCCGGCGCTTCAGGCCGGCCACCCGGACCATGAAGAACTCGTCCAGATTGGCCGAGAAGATCGCCAGGAACTTCGCGCGCTCCAGCAGCGGGATCCGCGCGCGGTCACGGGCCAGGTCGAGCACCCGGTTGTTGAACGCCAGCCAGGACAGTTCCCGATCGGCGAAACGATCATCGGGCAGGAAGGTGCCCGCTTCCGACTCTTCGGTGCGCGGCTCCAGACCGGCTGCCACCTCGACTCCCTTCAACTGTGTCGACATTTCCGGGGCGTCTCTGCCTGCCGATGGTGTCGTGATCAAAGGTAGCCGACCGCGCGCGGCCGGGCCCGGTCCGATCAGGGCGCGGATGGCTCCGGTGCCGCGAGAACCACATCGCGGTGGGCGACCACGAAACCCGCCCGGCGATAAATGTCGACAACGCGCGGTTGATCATTCTCCACATAGAGGATGACGCGCCGCAGGCCGAGGCCGGCCAGATGCGCGAGGCCGGCGCCCAGCAGGGCCCGGCCGACGCCGCCGGACGAGGCGTCGGGGTCGACCGCGAGCACGTAGACCTCGCCGAGTTCGGCATCGTGGCGCTTGGTCCAGTGGAAGCCGATCAACCGCTCGTCGCGGGTGGCGACAAGCAGATCCTCGTCGCGGTACCAGGGCTCGGCCATCCGCGAGGCGAGATCGGCGGCATCCATCGCGCCCTGTTCGGGGTGATGGGCGAACGCGCGGGCGTTGATGTCGATCACGGCGTCGGCGTCCGCGGGCCGATAACCGCGCAGGCTGACCCCGGCCGGCACCTCCGGCGCGTCCGGTGGGGGATCGGTGAGCGAGCGCTCCATGATCAACAACTCCCGCTCGGTGATCAGCCCGGCTCGCTGCGCCCACGCCCGCGCCGCGGGTTGATCACCGAAGGACCAGTAGCGCAGCTCGCGCGGATCGCGATCACCAGCGAGGGCACGGAGCAGGGCGGTGCCGTGACCGCGCCGACGCACCCGGGGGTGCACGACGAGCTGGACATGATCATCGGCGAGCTGGCCGTAGCCGAGCAGTTCGTCGCCGTCGGCGAGGGTGGCATGTCGCTCGCCGTCCGGGTGGGTCAGCGCGCGCAGCGCCGCCTCGTTCAGCGGCGGGGTGCCGTCGGTGGCTGTGGCCGCGGCCACGAGTCGGCGTACCGCCTCCGGATCCGGGGGGCGCACGGTCGCGACGGGCTGCTCGGTCACCGGGCAAGACTAGTCTGTGCTGCGATGTCGAACGCGCAATCACAGCCCGACCCCGTCCGGTCGGTTCCCGAGCAGCCGGCGGTCGAGCCGGGCCAGGCCGAGCGCAATCGCCGAGCGACGCTGGTCGGTCTGGTGCTGGCCGTCGGGTCGGTGATCGCCGCGCTGGTCGCGCCGCTGTTCTCGGCCGCGGGCTATGCCTTCTCGTGGCCGTGGCTGGCAATCGCGGCGACGGTCGCCATGACGGCGATCGTCGGGCTGCAGTTCAGGTTGTGGGGGCGGGTGCGACGCGGCGGCGACGGGGTGTGGTCGTGGCGTACTGCCTCGTGGGCGGCGCACCTGCTGTCCTATCTGGTGGCGCTGCTCGGGCTGTTCGCGCTGCTGGTGTCGATGAACACCGACGGTCCCGTGTGGTTCGGCTTCTGGCTGTGGCTGCTGGCGGCGCTGGGGCTGCTCGCCGCCCAGGCATCGGGGGCGGTGCAGTATCTGCGGGAGGCGGGGCCGCCCGGCACGCTGCCGGCCCATCTCCGACGGCTGCTCGATGGGTCGGCGCGGCTCGGGCGCTAGCGGATCGCCAGCCGGTAGCCGACATTGCGGACGGTGACGATCATCTGCTCGTACTCCGGCCCGAGCTTGGCGCGCAGGCGGCGCACGTGCACATCGACGGTCCGGGTGCCGCCGTAGTAGTCATAGCCCCACACGTCCGACAGCAACTGCTCGCGGCTGAACACGCGTCCGGGGTGTTGGACCAGGTACTTGAGCAGTTCGAACTCGGTGTAGGTCAGGTCGAGCGCGCGACCGTTCAGGCGTGCTGCATAGGCGGACTCGTCGATCTCGATCCCGCCGGAGGAGATCACCTCGTCCGCGGTGCTCGCCGACAGGCTGAGCCGAACCCGCGCGTCGAGCTCGGCCGGGCTGATGTCGGCCAGCACGAAGTCGTCGAAGCCCCAGTCGCCCGCCAGCGTGGCGAGGCCGCCCTCGGTCATGATCACCAGTACGGGCGCCTGATTGGTGCCCGACAGCAGCTTGCACATGGCGCGGGCGTTGACCAGGTCGCTGCGCGCGTCCAGCAGGATCAGATCGGCCGAGGGGAGTTCGGCGAGCTGGGAGGCGTCGGAGGGAATGACACGGATCTGGTGGGAGAGCAGGCCGAGCGCGGGCAGGATGTCGACGGAGTTCGCGTCGCGGAGGTGCTTCGCGAGCAGCAGGATCTGCGCCACCGCACCTCCTCAGTTGGCATCGACCGGCGACCGTGGCACAGGATAATGGCATGTATCAGGTGACGATCCGGTTCTGGGCCGCAGCGCGGGCGGCCGCGGGCACGCCCGAGATCGCGGTCGGTGCGCGTTCGGTCGCCGAGGCGCTGGCCGGGCTGGACCGCGGGCCCGAGCTGGACCGGATCGTTGGCCTGAGCTCGATCCTGGTCGATGGACGCCGGTCGGCCGATCTGGATGCCGAACTGACCGGCCCCGTCGTCGCCGAGGTGCTTCCCCCCTTCGCGGGCGGCTGAGCGCACTTTTCTGACGGGGAGCGCTGACGCTGTCGGGCGGGGCCGCGCCGTGTCGCCCGGAGCGACACTCCAGTGGCTGCTCGCGGTCAGGAAAGTGCGGCCACGATCTGCTCGACGACCAGATCGGGCTGGCCGGTCAGCGTCGCCCAGGTGAAGCGCAGGACCGTCCACCCCGCGAGCACCAAGGCGTTCTGGCGGGTCCGATCGCGCTCGAATGCCTCCCACGAGCGGTGGTGCTCCCACCCGTCTATCTCCACGACCACCCGGCGCTTAGGGAAGACGATGTCGCCGTAGTAGCGCGAACCGCCGGCTTCGATCCCGGCGTTGGCGGTCCAGCCGGTGATGCCGGCGGCGTGCAGGATCGCGTGGGCGACCCGTTCGGCTCGCGACCATGGCTCGGCACGGGACGCTCGGAGCACGGCGCGGCGTACGGGATCGCCGTGCCGACGCCCGCATGTCTCGAAGGCGAGCCACATCTGGGTCAAGGTGGCACGTCGCATCCGCAGGACCTGGTCGATCGCGTCGCCCCCGTCGCCGACAGCCAGGTCGACGGCGGTGAGTGCGGGCACGGTGCACGCCGGGCCCCCGCCGCGGGCGGTGAGCTCCGGAGGTACCTGTCGACGGGTGAATCGGGCGATGGCGTTCGAGGCGTGGTGCCGGGGCGCCGCCACGGCAAGAGGCAAGGTCGGCGCGTCTTGTCGCAGGATCGCCAATGCGGTGGCGCCGGTGAGTACGGCATCGGGATCGAATCGATGCAGGGCCGAAGCGCACAACGCCCAGTGGAGAGTGCCGGGCGGGGCCCAGATGCCCGGCAGGAGGCGCTGCAGTGCTCCCGCTCGGCTGGCGCGTTTGATCACATCGCGCAGGTCCGGATGATCGGCGATGGCGAGAAAGCCGTGGTCGGCAAGGGCGTCGTTCAGTAATGGGTGCATGCCCATACATGGGCTTCACGGGCGCGGTTCTGTGACTCGGGCGAGGATCTGTGGACAGATCACGGGGTCGGATTGCCCTGTGGATCCGCACTTTTCTGGGCAGAAGCTTTGCACCTTGAGGTGGATGTCGCATGGCGGCGGGCCTCGGCTGGGACGGACCGGAGCTCCCGGCCAGGAAAGTGCGGTCAGCCGTCCAGAACCAGGGTCACGGGCCCGTCGTTGACCAGCTCGACGGCCATCTCGGCGCCGAACCGCCCGGTCTCGACCGTGGCGCCGAGCCGTCGCAACTCGGCGACGAACTCCGCCACCAGCGGCTCGGCCACCGGGCCCGGGGCCGCTGCCGACCACGACGGGCGGCGGCCCTTGGCGGTGTCGGCGTAGAGCGTGAACTGCGAGATCACCAGCAGCGGCGCGCCCACCTGCTCGGCAGAGGTCTCCTGGCGCAGGATCCGGAGCCGCCAGACCTTCGCGGCGAGGGCCCGCGCGGTGGCCGCGTCGTCGGTGTGGGTGACCCCGACCAGCACCACCAGCCCCGGTCCGTTCAGCTCGCCGACCACCTCCGCGCCCACCCGCACGCTCGCCCGGCTCGCCCGCTGCACCACCACCCGCACGCTCGCGAGGCTAGCGCCGCGTGGGCTGGCTACAGTGGGGTGATGCCAACTGCGCCCGTGGTTCACGCCTGGCTCCTGGCCGGGGCGGCCGGCGCGGTGGCGATCATCATCCTGGTGGTGCTGGTCCGCCTCCTGATCGGGGCCTTCCGCACACCGACCGAGAGCGACGAGTGAGGAAGGCCGACCCGTGCCCTTCGAGATTCCCGACAACCTCAATCCCGACCTGATGCCGCTGGCCTGGCTGATCGGCCGTTGGGAGGGCACCGGCAAGGGCACCTGGCCCGGCACCGGAGACTTCGAGTACGGCCAACAGGTTGACATCTCCCACAACGGCGGCGACTACCTGCACTACCTGTCCCAGACCTTCGAGACCGACGACGAGGGCAAGGCGGTCCGGCCGCTGTCGATGGAGACCGGGTTCTGGCTGCCGGGCGGCAACGGCAATGTCGATCTGGTCCTCGCCCATCCGCAGGGGTACGCCGAGATCTGGTACGGCAAGGTCGACGGCGCCAAGATCGAACTCGCCACGGATGCGGTGATGCGCACCCAGGACGCCGAGCCCGTCACCGGCGGCAGCCGGCTCTACGGCAATGTCGAGAATGACCTGCTGTGGACCTGGGACAAGGCCACCACCGAGGTGCCGCTGCAGGCCTACATGTGGGCGCGGCTGCAGCGCCGGAGCAACTGATGGGCGCGGTGATCGCCGAGGACGGCCCCGACGCCGGGGTGCCGTGGCACTACGGCGACCCGGGTGCCGAACAGCGCCTGCTGGAATCCGGCAGCGGCATCGTCGACCTGTCCCACCGCGGCGTGCTGACCATCGCCGGCCCCGATCGGCTGAGCTGGCTGCACTCGCTGAGCACCCAGCATCTCGAGGGCCTGCAACCGGGCGAGTCCAGCACCGCGCTGCTGCTCGGGCCGACCGGGCACATCGAGCACGTGCTGCAGCTCGTCGATGACGGCGAGACCGTCTGGGCCCACACCGAGCCCGGCCGGGTCGGTGATCTGGTCGCCTTCCTCGAATCGATGAGGTTCATGCTGCGCGTCGAGGTGACCGACCGCACCGAACAGCTCGGCATCGTCTGGCAGCCGGGTACGCCGCCCGCGGGCCGGATCACCCGATCGGGCGAGGACTCGCTCGGCGGCTATGAGTCGTTCGTCCCGCGTGATCATCTGTCCGACTACCTGGATCAGCCCGAGCAGCGGGCCGGCACCTGGGCCTACGAGGCACGGCGGATCGCCGCCGGCGTACCCCGCGTCTTCGTCGACACCGATCACCGCACCATCCCGAACGAGATCGGACTGCTCGGCACCCACCTGGAGAAGGGCTGCTACCGCGGGCAGGAGACCGTCGCGCGGGTGCACACGCTCGGCCGCCCGCCCCGACGACTGGTGCTGCTGCATCTGGACGGCAGCGTCGATGCGCTCCCGGAGCGGGGCGCGGAGCTGACCCTGGGCGACAAGACGGTCGGCTTCGTCGGTTCATCGGTACGCCATCACGAGCTCGGGCCGATCGGGCTCGGACTGATCAAGCGCAATGTGCCGGTGGATGCGACGCTCGCCGCCGGCGAGATCAGCGCTGCCCAGCAGGTCCTGGTCGACCCCGAGGTCGGCCTGCACGTGCGGGCGCGGCTCTGATCGGTGATGCGTTACCTTCGCCAGATGCGAAGTGAGTCTGCCCCGGTCGTCGTCCAGGTGGTCCGAAACGATCTTGTCGAGAGCGAGCATCGTGCGCGGGTGGTGATCACCGCGCCCGGCGGTGCGGTCGAATGGTCGGCCGGCCCGGTCGCCGAGCCGATGTACCCGCGCAGCAGCAGCAAGCCGATGCAGGCCGTCGGGATGCTGCGCAGCCGGCTTGATCTCGACGGCGAGCTGCTGGCCCTGGCCGGGGCATCGCACTCGGGTGAGGACTTCCATCGGGAGGGTGCGCGGCAGATCCTGGCCGGCGTCGGCCTGGGGCCGGAGGTGCTGCAGAACATCCCGGACTGGCCGGTCGACGACGACGCCAGGATCGAATGGATCCGGGCGGGCCACGGCCCTGAGGTGATCGCGATGAACTGCTCGGGCAAGCACGCGGCCATGATCAGGACCTGCGTGATCAACGACTGGCCGATCGAGAACTACCGCGATCCCGCCCATCCGTTGCAGGTGGCGATCGCCACCGCGATCGCGGAGCTGGCCCGAGAACCGGTCGGGCCGGCGGCCGTGGACGGCTGTGGTGCCCCGCTGTTCGCGATCTCGCTGACCGGCCTGGCCCGCGCCTTCGGTCGGACCGCCGCGGCCGCCGACGGCCCGGAACGCAAGCTCGCCGAGGCGTTCCGGGCGTACCCGGAGTGGGCCTCTGGCACCCGCCGCGACGAGGCCGCCCTGCACCGGGCGATCCGCGGGTTGGTCGGCAAGGCCGGCGCCGAGGCCGTCTATGCGGTCGGGCTGCCCGACGGCCGGGGGGTGGCGCTCAAGATCGACGACGGATCCTTCCGCGGCCGGGCGCCGCTGATGGCGGCGACCCTGCGCAAGCTGGGGTACGCCAATGCCACCCTCGACGCCCAGCTCGCCGTGCCCGTGCTGGGGCATGGCGAGCCGGTCGGCGAGCTGCGGGTGCGGTTGTAGCCGGCCCGATCGGGGCAAGGTCAGCGCGCGTCAACCGGGTCGGGCCTGCGGCGGGTGGTGAGGGCGGCGTACCCGCGGGCCCACAGCCACTCCAGCGGACCCCGCTCGAAGCGCCGCAGCCACAGATGGGCGAGGGTGCAGATGATCACCGAGATCGCCAGCCAGGTGACGACGGTCACCGGCAATCGCCAGGCCGGCGGCATCGAGTTGAGGCCGAAACCCCAGCCGTAGAACGCGACGGAGGCGATCACGTTCTGCAGCACATAGCCGCTGAGCGCCACCCGGCCGAGGTCGGCAAGGCGGCGCCCGATCCAGCCGGGGGACCGCCCGGTGGTCAGCTCGGCGATCAGGCCGAGCAGCCCGACGGCGGCGATCGGCGCCAGCACCCAGCGGGTCAGCGGCAGCCACCCGGTTCCCATCATCCCGAGGGTCAGGTCGGCCACCAGAGCGACCGCTCCGATGATCATGCAGCGCCGGCGCAGGGATCCGCGTTCGGGGTCGAACATGCCCGCCCGATACAGCCTGGCGCCGATCAGGAACAGCGCGATGCTGCCGAAGCCGATCAACACCGGCTCGAACCGGAAGATCACGGCATTGTCGATCCGCAACGCCACCAGATCCCACCAACTGCCGTCGCGGTAGGGGTTCGGGTCGATCGACGCGGTCGAGCCAAAGGACGCGACCCCCGACACGAAGGCGGCCGACAGCCAGCCGATCAACAGCAGGTGCAGGCCGCCCATGATCAGGATCCAGGTACGCTGCGTGCGCGGGCTCGTTGCCAACAGGTATGCCACGATCACCCCGGTCACGGCGTACCCCATCAACACGTCGAACTCGATCACCAGCAGATAGTTGAGCACCCCGTCGAGGAACAGCAGCGCCGCCCGCCACGGATAGCTGCCGGGCCAGCGCCGACCGTGGCGGGCGGCGGCGTCGGCCTGGATCGCGAGGCCGATCCCGAACATCAGCGTCAGCAGGCCGAGGAACTTCCCGTTGGCCACTTGCTGCAGCGCCCGCTCCGCGGTCGCCTGCCAGGCCGGGGCGCCCGGTGTGGTGGGCGAGCCGAGGTAGCCGAGCATCCCGGCCGGGTGGCTGAAGATCCAGATGTTGGTGCCCAGCGTGCCGAGAATGGCAATCCCGCGGGCGATGTCGAGCCCGTGGATCCGGTCAGCCATGGGGTCTCCTTCTCAGCGTTATTTATCACAAATGAGATAGAAGGCAACGTAGCACAGGCGTGACACAATAAGCAGATGCCGAAGATCGTCGACGCGGACGAGCGACTTGCCACCATCCACGAGGCGGTGTTCCGGCTGGTGGAGCGGGGTGGCGTACCCGCCGCCTCGCTGCGCAATGTGGCCAACGAGGCCGGCCTGAACGTCGGTTCCGTGCGGCACTACGTGGGCAGCCACACCGAGCTGCTGCGGGGCGCGGTCGGCCGTCTCCAGGAGCGGGTGACGGCCCGGCTGCTTCGGCATGCGGACGGCCTCCGTGCCGACGTCGCGGCGACACGGCGCGGGGAGATCGCCATCGACATGCTCGAGGAATTGGTCCCGCTCGATGCCGAGCGGCGCCAGGAGGCCGCGCTGTGGCAGGCCTTCCTGGAGCATGCGCGGGTGCACGACGACATCGGCGGGCTCGCGACCGAGATGGCGGGCGGCATCCGCGAGTTCACCGGGCGCCTGCTCGCCGCGGCCGGGGTGAGTGCCACCGCCGTGCCCGCGGAGGCGCTCGCCTGCGTGCTCGATGGGCTGGCCGTCGCGACGCTGCACGACCCGGCCGCCTACGACCGCCGGCGCGTGCGCGCGATCCTGCGCTGGCAGCTCACCCGCACCCTGACCTGAGCTCAGCGGCGCCCGCGCCTCCCCGAGCGCTTGCGTTCGGCGCGCTCGCGCTCCAGCTCCGCGGCGCGCCGCCGTCGGCGCCGGGCCGCGACGAGGCCACCGATCACCGCGCCGATCGCCATGATCGCCAGCACGGCCGGGATCAGCCCGGTCCACGGCCCGCACTGGTAGGACACCGCCCCGTCGGGCGTGGCGACGTATCGGCACAAGAACACGTCCCGCAGCGGGAGCTGCGCGACCAGCGCCACGACGAACCCCGCCACGGCGCCGATGATCGCGCCGAACGCAACCCAGTCCCACAGCGGGGTGAGCCCCCGGCGTCGCCGCATCGCACCTCCCGAGCCGTCGCGAGCATCCACACCCGAACCTAGCCCTGCCCGGCAAGCGCGCGTCGGAGGTTCCTCTCGGCTCGGCGTCGCGCGCGCCGAACCGCGCCGTTGCGGGATCGGGTCGGCACCGCGTCTCGCCGAGTGGAACATCCCCGGCGCCGGTGGCGCGACGATCCGGCCCGCGCCCCTAGGGTGGGTCCATGACCGAGCACTCGTTCAATCTCGACGATGTCGACGCCGTGCTGTTCGATCTTGACGGGGTGATCACGCCGACCGCGGTGGTGCACATGCGGGCGTGGGACAAGATGTTCAACGAGTTCCTCGCCACCCGCCCGGGCCAGGCGCCCTACACCGAGCAGGACTACTACGACTACGTCGACGGCAAGCCCCGCTACGAGGGGGTTCGCTCCTTCCTGCAGGCCCGGGGCATCGAGTTGCCCGACGGCAGCCCCGAGGACCCGCCGGAGGCCGACACCATCGGCGGCCTCGGCAACCGCAAGAACGCGCTGTTCACCAAGGTGCTCGCCGACGAGGGGATCGAGGCCTATCCGGGATCGGTGCGCTATCTGGACGAGCTGGCCAAGAAGGGTACGCGGACCGCGATCGTCTCCTCGTCCAAGAACGCCCGCGACGTGCTCGCCACCGCCGGGCTGTTGGACCGCTTCGAGGTGATCGTCGACGGGATCGTGGCCGCCGAGCGCGGCCTGCCGGGCAAGCCCGAGCCCGACACCTTCGCCGATGCGGCGCGCCAGCTCGGCGTACCCAACTCCCGTGCGGCGGTCTTCGAGGACGCGATCTCCGGGGTCCGCGCCGGCCGTGCCGGCGGCTTCGCCCACGTCGTCGGGGTGGACCGCGGTGCCGGGCCTCAGGCGCTGGCCGATGCCGGGGCCGATGTCGTCGTCGCCGACCTCGCCGAACTCCTGCCCCGACAGTGAACCGGGCGGCTTGACAGCGGGGCTACGCTCGCCCGGGCAGCGCCGCCGGGCCGCCACCATCGACTTCCCGCCAACCCACCACCGCGAAAGAACCCGCGATGCACAAGTACCCCTCCCCGCACACGCCGCCCCCGGCGCTCGACCCGATGGACCGGACCCGGTTCCCGGTCGATGAGTGGGGGCTGGTCGAGGACTACTACAGCGGCGAGGACCTCGGCGTGACCGAGACGTTGTTCGCCGTCGGCAACGGCTATCTCGGGATGCGGGGTACGCCGGTCGAGGGCCGCGACACCTATGCCCACGGCACCTTCATCAACGGCTTCCACGAGACCTGGCGGATCGAGCACGCCGAGGATGCCTTCGGCCTGGCGCGGGTCGGGCAGACGATCGTGAACGTGCCGGACACCAAGGTGATGAAGATCTACGTCGACGACGAGCCGCTGCTGCTCGCCGACGCCGATCTCGAGGAGTATTCCCGCGTCCTCAGCTTCCGCGACGGCATGCTCACCCGCGAGCTGATCTGGCGTACCGGCTCGGGCAAGCGGGTACGCATCCGGACCCGACGGATGGTCTCCTTCGCCGAGCGCCATGTCGCGCTGATGACCATGACCGTCGAGCTGCTGGACGGGGACGCGCCGATCGTGATCTCCAGCCAGGTGCTGAACCGCCAGGACGGCAAGGACGAGTACCACGTCCGGTCGGCGGCGATGGGTGAGGGCACGGACCCGCGCAAGGCCGAGAGCTTCGACCGTCGGGTGCTGGAGCCGCAGTTCAAGGAGGTCGTCAACGAGACCCGGCTGCTGCTCGGCTACCGGACCGCGGAGTCGAAGATGACCCTGGCCGTCGGCGCCGAGCACCTGATCCGCACCGAGAACAGCTACAAGATCTTTTCCGAGGCCGAGGACGATTCGGCCAAGTCGGTGTTCCGGGTCGATGCGCGCGAGGGCGTACCGATCGAGCTGGACAAGGTGGTCACCTACCACACCTCGCGCGGCGTTCCGGTGCGCGAGCTGGTCGACCGCTGCCGGCGGACACTGGACCGGGTACGCGTGGACGGTGTGGAGAGCCTGTTCGAGCGGCAGCGCGAGCTGCTGGACGGCTTCTGGGATCGCTCCGATGTGATCATCCACGGCCAGCCCGAGGTGCAACAGGCCGTGCGCTGGAACCTGTTCCAGCTCGCGCAGGCGGGGCTGCGGGCCGAGACCCAGGGCGTACCGGCCAAGGGCATGACCGGCTCCGGCTACGGCGGGCACTACTTCTGGGACACCGAGGTCTATGTGCTGCCGTTCTTCACCTACACGACCCCGCGGGTGACCCGGAATGCGCTGCGTTTTCGCTACCGAATGCTGGAGGCCGCGCGGAAGCGGGCGGGTGAGCTGGCCCAGCTCGGCGCGCTGTATCCGTGGCGGACGATCAACGGCGAGGAGGCGTCGGCCTTCTTCGCCGCGGGGACCGCGCAGTACCACATCGACGCCGACGTGAGTTATGCGCTGATGCGCTACTTCGCCGCCACCCAGGACTGGGACTTCATGATCAGGGAGGGCGCGGAGATCCTGGTCGAGACCGCCCGGCTGTGGGAGGACCTCGGCTTCTGGCGCGCCAACGGCGACAAGTCCTTCCACATCCACAGCGTCACCGGCCCGGACGAGTACACCACCGTGGTGAACGACAACCTGTTCACCAATGTGATGGCGATGTTCAACCTGGACGCGGCGGCGAAGGTGCTGGCCGCCATCCATGAGCGCGATCCGGAGGCCTACGAGCGGATCGCCCGGCAGCTCAACCTGTCCGATGCCGAGGTGGACTCCTGGCGCCGGGCCGCGGACGCGATGTTCGTCCCGTTCGATCCCGAGCTCGGCGTACATCCCCAGGACCTGCACTTCCTTGAGCGCGAGGTCTGGGATCTTGATCACACGCCCGATGATCAACGCCCGTTGATGTTGCACTACCACCCGCTGGTGATCTACCGCTTCCAGGTGCTCAAGCAGGCCGATGTGGTGCTGGCCATGTACCTGCGCGGTGACTACTTCTCCGAGGCGGAGAAGCGGGCGAACTTCGAGTACTACGACCCGATCACCACCGGCGACTCGACCCTGTCGGCGGTCGTCCAGTCGATCGTGGCGGCCGAGGTCGGCTATCACGAGCTGGCGCTGCGCTATTTCTATGCCGGGCTGTTCGTCGATCTGGATGATCGGCACGGCAATGCCAGCGACGGCGTGCACGTGGCATCGGCGGGCGGCATCTGGTCCTGCCTGGTCGCGGGCTTCGGCGGGATGCGCGATTTCGGGGGCGACCTGACCTTCGACCCGCGGCTGCCGAGCGAGTGGGAGGGGCTCACCTTCCGGCTGCGCTGGCACGACTCGCGGATCCTGGTCGAGCTCTCCCAGGACAAGATCGTTTTCACCGTCACCGACGGCGAGCCGGTACGCCTGGCCGTGCGCGGCGAGAAGATCACCGTCGAGCCCGGCGCGCCCCGCGAGGTCCCCCTCGACGGGCAGGGCAACCGGATCGGCGGCAATGTCGGCACCCTGCCGATGGTGGCCGGCAAGCGCGAGGACGGCAGCACGATCACCTCGACCGTGCCGCGTACCCGGCTGGATTTCGGCGCCTCGGGGCCGGCCGCGACCTGAGGATTGCTAGCTGGGCCCCTTGAAAGTGCTAGCTACAGCTAGCAGGATGGGGCCATGCCTGCGCGGCCGAAGGTGAGCGAGCAACTGGGGGAGCATGTCAGCTCCCTCGGGGAGTTCATCGCGGCGCAACGCAGGTCGGCGGAGCTGTCCCTGCGGCAGCTCGCCGAACAGGCCGGGGTCTCCAATCCCTACCTGAGCCAGATCGAGCGCGGACTGCGCAAGCCCTCGGCCGAGGTCTTGGCCCAGCTCGCCAAAGCGCTCCGCGTGTCCGCGGAGTCGCTGTATGTACGTGCCGGAATCCTCGACCCCGACGATGCCGCTGCTCCGCTGGACGTGGTGACGGTGATCGCGTCGGACCAGCAGCTCAACCCACGCCAGAAGCAGGCGTTGGTCGAGGTCTACTCCGCGTTCGTGCAGCTCAACGCCTCCGGCCGACCGGCCGAGGCCCAACCAGCATCTGTCCCGCAGACCGAGCAAGGGAGTTGATCATGACCTCAGATCCGAACCAGGAGCACACCAGCGAGCCGACCGGGCCGTATGAGTCCGGACCGCAGCACGCCGCCGGCGACATTCCGACCACCGATCAGACGAGCGCCGATCACGCGAGCACCGACCCGACAGGCGGCGGTGCGGCGGCCGACACGGGCAGCCCGAGCGAGGACGTCAAGGAGGACCTGAAGGCCACCTCGGCGCAGATCGCCGACGCCGGTGTGAAGAGCCTCTACGCCCTCGCGGGTCTCGCCGATGCGGTCGCCGAGCAGATCCGCAAGCAGGCCGAGGCGGCGGGCGAGGCCCGCCAGCAGCGCGCCTCGGAGCGGGAGAACAAGCGCCAGGAGGAGGCCGACCGGCTGCGCAAGGCGCTGAACGACGCCCCGGAGCAGATCAAGGCGCTGCCGGACACCCTGCGCGAGCAGTTGGAGAAGTTCATGGAGGCCTTCGACGAGCTGGCCGGCCGCGGGCGCGAGCGGATCGACCAGGTCCGCGAGCAGGTCGCCACCAGCGTCCGCGAGGGCGCCAAGGAGGGCAAGGCCGAGGCCGAGCAGCGTGCCGAGACCGCCGATGCCG
The DNA here is from genome assembly GCF_013408305.1 of Naumannella cuiyingiana. Classification (NCBI taxonomy): domain Bacteria; kingdom Bacillati; phylum Actinomycetota; class Actinomycetes; order Propionibacteriales; family Propionibacteriaceae; genus Naumannella; species Naumannella cuiyingiana. The sequence goes on from NZ_JACBZS010000001.1 coordinate 2,283,523, forward strand.
ACGCGCGGCAGGCGGCCGACGAGGCCGCCGAGCGCGCCGAGAAGCTGGCCGACGAGATCGACCCGAACACCGACACCGGCAACCGCCAGGCCTGATCGATGGGCGATCCGGCCGAGAGCTTCCTGTTCGTCCATCTGCACGACCTGGGCCGCCAGCTCGGCAGCTACGGTGCGGTCGGCGCACGGAGCCCTCGGCTGGATCGCCTTGCCGCGCAGGGCATCCGCTGGACCGATGCCCATTCCACGGCCCCGCTCTGCTCGCCCGCCCGCGCGTCGTTGTTCACCGGGCGCTATCCGCACGAGGTCGGCATGGACGGCCTGGCCCACCACGGCTTCGGCTACCCGCCCGGCGTGCGCACCATGCCGGCGATCCTCGGGGAGCACGGGTACGCCACGGCGCTGTTCGGGATGCAACACGAGAGTCTTGACCCCGCCACGCTCGGCTACGCGGAGTGGGACACCGGCGACGACCGCTGCGACTGGGTCGTCGAGCGCGCCGGTGCCTGGCTCGATGATCATGCTGACCGTGCGCCCGATCAGCCGTTCCTGCTGGTGGCCGGGATGTTCGAGACGCACCGGCCCTGGGACGACTACGAGCCGGTCGATCCGGACACCATCCGCCCGCCCGGCTTCCTGCCCGACGTGCCGGCGGTGCGCGACGACCTGGCCGGGATGTACGGGGCGCTGGAGCGCGCGGACGCCGCGATCGGCCGCCTGCTGGACCGGCTGGCCGCCTCCGGTCTGGCCGACAAGACCTGGGTGATCATCACCACCGACCACGGGATTGCCTTCCCCGGCGCCAAATCCACCCTGGCTGGCGCCGGCACCGAGATCGCGTTGATCATCCGCCCGCCGGGAGCCTCCGGCATCGCGCCGGCCGTTCGCGACGACTTGTTCTCCGGGGTCGACCTGCTGCCGACGATGCTCGGCCTGGCCGGCGTACCCATCCCGGACGAGGTCAGCGGGGTCTCCCACGCCGATCGCATCCGCGACCCGCAGCACGCGCCGGCGCCGCGCGAGTCGATCTTCACCGAGCGCACCTATCACGACGACTATGACCCGATGCGGGCCGTGCGGACCGGCGACTGGGCGTACCGGGAGAGCTATGCCGAACGGCCGCGGATCGCGCTCCCGCTGGACATCGCCGAGAGCCCGAGCGCGGCCGCGCTGGACGAGTCGGCCCGCGCGCCCCGCCCGCGCCGCGAGCTGTACCGCCTCGCCGACGACCCCTACGAGACAACGAATCTCGCCGAGGACGAGCGGTACGCCGAGATCCGCGACGAGCTCGCAGAACGCCTGGCGCACTGGCGTGCCGACACCCGCGACGAGTTGCCCGACGAGGCCGCCGGCAACGCCCGGGCCGCGGAGTTCATGGCCCGCTGGGTCGGCGGCTGACCCGCCCGGTCACGCCCGGACCGCGCGGCGGCGCAGCAGGTGCACCGCGCCGGTCGCGGCGAGGCCGGCCAGCGTCAGGCCGATCACCACGGCGATCGCGGTCGGCATCCCGGGTAGCAGCCGGCCGGGTGCCGCCGCCGCGCCCGCACCGGAGCTCGCCACGATCGCGGTGACCACCGCGATCATCACCGCGCCGCCGACCTGGATGAACGTGTTCAGCAGCCCCGAGGCCAGCCCCTGCTCGGCGCTCGCGACCCCGGCCGTCGCCTGGGAGTTGATCGCCGGGAACAGCACCGCGAAGCCCGCGCCGAGCAGCAGGATCGTCGGGAACAGGAAGTTCCAGTAGCTCATCCCGGGCTCGGTGCGCAGGAAGAGCAGGTACGCCGCGGAGAAGAATGCCAGCCCGAGCGTGATCAACACCACGGTCGGTACGCGGCCCAGCACCTTGTCCATCTTGGTCGCCGACGCCACCACCAGGATCCCGGCCGGCAGGAAGCCCAGCGCCATCGCCATCGGCGACCAGCCGAGCGCCTCCTGGACATAGAGCGTGACCAGGAACTGGAACGCGGCGTAGCCGCCGAACATCACGAAGCCGGTCAGATTGGCGTGCACCAGCAGCACCGAGCGCAGGATGCCCAGCCGGACCAGCGGGTGCGGGTGGCGCAGCTCGATGATCACGAAGGCGACGGCCAGCAGCGCCGCGCCGGCGAGCATGGCGATGGTGGACGGCGCGGCCCAGCCGGCGTGCGGCGCGTTGACGACGGCGTAGACCAGGAGCAGCAGCGACCCGGTCGAGGTGAGCGCCCCGAGCAGGTCGAAGTGCGCGAGGCGGAAGGCGCTCGACGCGGCCCGCGGGATGACCAGCAGACCGAGCACGGTGAGCACGATCGCCACCGGACCCGGGAAGAGCAGCGTGGCACGCCAGTCGACCTCGGTCAGCAGCCCGCCGAAGACCAGACCCAGCGAGAACCCGCTCGCCCCGCAGACGCTGTAGATCGAGAACGCCCGGTTGCGCGCCGAGCCCTCGGCGAAGGTGGTAGTGATGACCGACAGGCCGGCCGGGACGGTGAACGCCGCGGCGACACCCTTGATGAAGCGCAGCGCGATGATCAACTCCGCCGAGGAGACCAGCCCGCTGATCACCGAGGCGATGCCGAACACAGCGACGGCGACCAGGAAGGTACGCCGCCGGCCCAGCAGGTCGGCCGCCCGCCCGCCGAGCAGCAGCAGGCCTCCGTACCCGAGCACGTAACCCGAGACCAGCCACTGCAGGGTGGACGGGTCGAGCCCGAGGGCGACCCGGATCGACGGCAGGGCGACGCCGACCATCGAGATGTCGAGCCCGTCGAGGAAAAGCGCGCCGCACAGAACGACCAGCAGCAGCCAGGTCCGTGAGGTCCAGCCGGCGGAGCTGGTGATGGCGAAGGTGTTCGAGGTGTCCGGATCGGTTGCCGGGATCGACGGCGGCGTGGCGTCGACGGAGCACGTCCTGGGAGCAGTCATGAAGGACACTCTATGCATATGCATTAGATGCGCAAGTAACAAATGCGTGAACAAATATCTGGCGGGACCGTGGTAGCATCGCCGGCATGTCGATCGATGCCGCCGCCGGACGGGTCGTCGACGCCCGCTGTGAGGACGATGACGAGCTGGCCACCATCTGGCACGACCTGATGGCGAAGTACCACCGGGTTGCGTGCGCGCTCGATCGCGCCCTGGCCGAGCACGGGCTGAGCGGCAGCGAGTTCGACGCGCTGGAGCAGTTGGCGGGCGCCGACGGCGGCCAGTTGCGGATCGGCCAGCTCGCGGAGAACGGCCACCTCACCCAGAGCGCCCTGTCCCGCCTGGTCGCGCGGCTGGAGCGCGACGGGCTGGTCGAGCGCATGATGTGCGCGCAGGACCGGCGCAGCATCTTCGTCAAGATCACCGCCGCCGGGCGGGCCCGCTACCGCAAGGCCCGGCCGGCCCAGCGCGCCGCCCTGCGCGCCGAGACCAGCCGCTGCGGCTGGGCCTGATCAGCCGCGGGCGCGGTTGCGCGCCTTCGACCGGTCGTTCGCCGCGAGCAGCGTCTTGCGGATCCGTACCCCGTCCGGGGTGACCTCCAGGCACTCGTCGCCGCGGCAGAACTCCAGCGCCTGCTCCATGTTCAGCAACCGCGCCGGAATCAGCCGCTCCAGCTCCTCGCCGGTGGAGGAGCGCACGTTGGTGAGCTTCTTCTCCTTGGTCGGGTTGACATCCATGTCGTCGGCCCGCGAGTTCTCCCCGACGATCATGCCCTCATAGACCTCGGCCCCGGGCGCGACGAACATCGTCCCGCGCTCCTGCAGGTTGAACAGCGCGTACGCCGTGACCACCCCGGAACGGTCGGCCACCAGCGAGCCCGTGGGCCGCGTGCGCAACTCGCCGAACCACGGCTGGTACTCCTCGAACACATGGTGCATCAGGCCCGTGCCGCGGGTCTCGGTGAGGAACTCGGTGCGGAAGCCGATCAGCCCGCGCGCCGGCACGAGGTACTCCAGGCGTACCCAACCGGTGCCGTGGTTGATCATCTGCTCCAGCCGGCCGCGGCGGGTGCCGAGCAACTGGGTGACCGTGCCCATGTGCTCCTCGGGCACGTCGATGGTCAGCCGCTCGACCGGCTCGTGCAGCTTCCCGTCGATCTCGCGGGTCACCACCTCGGGCTTGCCGATGGTCAGCTCGAAACCCTCGCGTCGCATCGTCTCCACCAGCACCGCGAGCTGCAGCTCGCCGCGGCCCTGGACCTCCCAGGTGTCGGGACGCTCGGTCGGGTTCACCCGGATCGAGACATTGCCGATCAGCTCCTGATCAAGCCGGGCCTTCACCAGCCGCGCGGTCAGGTTCTTGCCCGACTTGCCGGCCAGCGGCGAGGTGTTGATGCCGATGGTCATCGAGATCGACGGCTCGTCGACGGTGATCAACGGCAGCGGCTGCGGATTCTCCGGGTCCGACAGCGTCTCGCCGATGGTGATCTCGTCGATGCCCGCGATCGCGACGATGTCGCCGGGGCCCGCATGGTCGGCCGGCTCGCGGGTCAGCGCCTTGGTGATCAACAACTCGCTCAGCTTGACGTTGCGTACGCTGCCGTCGGCCCGGCACCAGGCGACGAGCTGGTTGCGGTTCAGCTCGCCCGCGACCACCCGGCACAGCGCCAGCCGGCCGAGATAGGGCGAGGCGTCCAGGTTCGTCACGTGCGCCTGCAGCGGCGCGCCCTCGACATAGGACGGCGCCGGGATGTGATCGAGGATCGTCGCGAACAGCGGCCCGAGATCGTCGCTGTCCGGCATATCGCCGTCGCCCGGCTGGGTCAGCGACGCCCGCCCCGCCTTCGCCGACGCGAACACCACCGGGAAGTCCAGCGCATCGTCGGCGGCGTCGTCGTCCAGCAGGTCCATGAACAGGTCGTAGGTCTCCTCGACCACCGCCGAGATCCGCGCATCGGGCCGGTCCACCTTGTTCACCACCACGATGATCGGCAGCTTCTTCGCCAGCGCCTTGCGCAGCACGAACCGGGTCTGCGGCAGCGGGCCCTCCGAGGCGTCGACCAGCAGCACCACACCGTCGACCATCTCCAGCCCGCGCTCCACCTCGCCGCCGAAGTCGGCGTGGCCCGGGGTGTCGATGATGTTGATCGTCACGGAATCGCCCGCCGGCGTGCGGTGCTCGACCGCCGTGTTCTTGGCGAGGATGGTGATGCCCTTCTCCCGCTCCAGGTCGCCGGAGTCCATCACCCGGTCGTCGACGGACTGGTTGTCGCGGAAGGCGCCGGACTGCCACAGCATCGCGTCGACCAGGGTGGTCTTGCCGTGGTCGACGTGCGCGACGATTGCGACATTGCGCAGATCGTCACGGCTGCGGCGTACCTCGGAAGGCGCGGTGGACAGGTCGTTGGGCATGCGGGCTCCGTCGGAAGTGGGGCGGATGACCGGGCGAGTCTACCGGGGCCGCGGGCTCGCCCGGTTCCGCGCCGCGCAGCGCCGCCGCCAGCACGGAGGCCAGCACGACCAGCAGCAGCGGTACGCCGAGATCGCGCGCCCCGGAGCTGACGATCCCGTCGAAGCTGGTCGTGTTCCCGGTGCTCGTGGTGAGCGTGGTGGCCGCGACCAGCAGCACCGCCACCAGCAGATTCGCCAGCACCAGCATGACCCGGGAGGAACGGGGAAAGCGAGGGGAGTCGCCGTTGGCGAGATCGCCCGAGGTCAGCACCGTCCAGAACAGCGCCAGCACCGCGACCACCCCGCCGACCGACTGCAGCACGGTCCCGACGGGATCGGCCAGCAGTTCGAGATTCGCGATCGCCACCGTGATCAGCAGCGCCGTCAGGTACGCCTCGGCGACCGGGCCGGTGAGCCGGCCGCGCGTGGCGGTGATGATCAACATCGCTGCCACGACGAGCCCGGCCAGCAACCCGACCGCGGCCGGCTCGATCCGGAACGAGGAGACCTCACCGAACTGCAGCAGCGCCTGCACGACGCCCACGGCGAACAACAGCTCGGCCGGACCGCGTACCCCGCGCACCGCCAGTCGCAGGCCGAGGCCGATGCAGATCACCGCCGCCGCCACCGCGCCGATCGAGCCGACCAGGGTCGGGTTGGCGGAGACGACCGTGAGGACCCCGGCCACCGTGTCGCTGAACGGGACGGCGGCCCAGGTGACTTGCCAGGTCGCCAACATCACCACCGGCAGGATCAGCACCGCCGACACCGCGCCGAGCGCGACCGCGGCCGGCCACGCGACGGTGGGCAGGTGGTCGATCAGCTGCCCGACGCCGGTGGAGGCGGGGGAGCGCTCGTCGGCGAGCGCGTCCAGCAGCGCCCAGCCGATCGCGATGGCGAGCAGCACCGCGGCGGCCGAGGCCAGGCCGGTCGCGGCGTCGAGCCAGCCCAGCGACCCGGCCACGAGCTGCCAGCCGGCACCGCCCACGGCCGCCACCGCCACCACGGCGGTGGCCACGACCAGGCCGCGCGGCACCCGGCCGGGCCGGCCCGCCGCCCGCGCTCGCGCGGTGCCCAGCTCCACCACCCACAGGCACAGCGAACACGCGACCGCGGCCAGCGATGCCCCCGCCAGCAGGGCGGCCGGCACCGCGGCGGAGGCGGCGGCCAGCGCGAGGATCTGCACCGATCCCGCCGACGGACGCGCCTGACCGTCGGCGATCCGGGCCGCCGCGAGCGCCAGCGGCAGATAGGTCGTGACGAGGACCAGCGCCCAGACCGCCACGAACTCCCACCAACGCGGCGCGGCCCGACGGCGCAGCACGGCCAGGCCGCCCAACACCAGCCAGGTCACCGGCCCGGCGGCCGAGACCGGATCGGGCCAGACGTGACCGGGCAGCGCCGCGATCACCGTCAGTGCGGCCCCGACGAAGCCCCACAGGGCCAGCGCCAGGGGCAGCGGGGCGTGCAGGGCCGTCGTCTGCGCCAGCGCCAGCACCACGGTCAGCGCGAACAGCACCAACTGCGGGCCCAGCGGCACGGCCAACCCGGACGCCGAGCCGCGCAGGGGCAGCAGCTCCGTCTCGGCCAGCGACACCGCGGCCAGGGCGGCGACGATGATCATCGCGACCAGCAGCCCGATCGCGCGCATCCCCGGCGCCCAGTCGCGGACCCGCGGCGCGCCCTGGCGTACCGGCTCGACGAAGACGCGATCGACCAGGGCGACCACCAGCCCGCCGACGCCTGTGCGCCGCGGGCTCACCGGATCCACCACAGCTCCCGGGTGTCGTCCTCGCGCGTGGACCCGGTCACCAGCAGCCCGTCCGGGCCGCTGCCGAAGGTCATCGCCTGGCTGGGGGTGGTGTCGTTCGGCAGCGCGAGGTCGCGCACCGGCGCGCCGGCATCGTCCAGCACCAGCACCCGGCCGTCGGTGGCCAGCGCGGTCCAGCCGGGGCCGGCGGCGATGCCGAGTACGCCGGGTTGCTGCCAGGCGGTCGATCCGTCGCCGCGCAGCGCCACCGTGGCGTCCGGGCCGCCCAGCACGGCCAGGTCGCCCCCGCCGGCGACGGTCTGCGGGGGCTCCGGCAGCGACTGCGACCAGAGCAGGGCGCGGTCCGCGCCGAGGCCGAGGACGGTGCCGTCGCCGGCGGCCGCCACGGTGACCCCGCCCGGCAACAGGGCCACGCCGATGATGGTGCGATCGCGCACGGTCCACAGTTGCTCGCCGTCCGCCGCCGACAACAGCACGAGCGTGCCGTTGTCCAGCACGGCGATGCGGGTGTCGTCGACCACCGGTGCGGCGTCGAGCCGGCCGGTCGCGGTCCGCCAGCGGGTTGCCCCGGTGGCCGCATCGATCAGCTCGACGCCGCCGCGAGCCCCGGTGGCCAGCAGTGCGTCCCCGCTCGGCTGCAGCTCGCTGATCGGCGAGTCGGTCCGCCGCGACCAGACCGGTTCCCCGGCGAGCGTGCGGGCCGACAGCTCCCCGCGGTCGGTCGCCGTCACGACCAGGCCGGCGGTCCGGGCCGCCGCCGTGACCCAGCCGCCCGGGGTGACGAAGTCGGTGACCAGGCGGTCGCCGTCGGTCGCCCGGGTGGCCGCGGCGGGCATCGGGTCGGCGACGATCAGCTCGCGGGGCCCGACGAGCAGCCAACGGTTTCCGACCGGCGCCAGCGGACGGCGGACGTCCGGAACGATCTGTCCAAACTCGGCCGCGGCGCGGTACCAGACCACCTCCGCCGCGCTGCCCGTCCCCGCGGCGGGGGCCCAGTCCGGCAGTGCCGCAGCATCTCGCCCCCCGATCGAGACCGCCGGTCGAGGGCCCGCGGCCGCGACCCACCCGGTCACCTCGTCGGCGCCGCCGTACTCGATCCCGACCAGGCCCGCGCCGCCCGGGCTGTCCCGCGGGCAGAACGTGTAGCGCTGGTCGTCGCCGCCCTCCGGGGTCAGCACCGCGCTCGTGCACCCGGGCCGGCCGGGCGCCGGCTCGTTGCGTACCCGCAGGTCGGCCGCGGCGGGTTCGAGCTCGGTCCTCAGCTCGGTGCGGGCGGTGACGGTCTCGCCGCGCCGGGTGGCCGCGGTGAACAGCGGCACGCTCGGCGCATAGGCAACCCGCCCGACCGGGGCGCTCAGGTAGAGCAGGCGTACCTCCTCGCCGAAGGAGAACCCGAGCTCGGTCGGCCCGTCGGCCCCGGGCGCGGTGAACCGGGCCACCAGCAGCCGGTCGCCCCGGTCCGGCGCGCTCAACCCGTCGAGCAGCGCCGGCGCCAGGGTGTTGCCGAGCTCGTACCAATTGGTCGGCCGGGTCTGGGTGAGCACCGCGGTGTCGCCGCTGCCGTTCGCCGCGACGACGGGGGTGGTGGCCCCGTCAGCGGCCAGGAACTCCTCGAACGGGCCCGCCGCCGGTCGCGGCGCGAGCCAGCCGACCGACACCGCGACGGCGGCTGCGGTCAGGCCGGCCAGCAGCGCGATCGCCAACGCCTCGGTCCGACGACGGGCGGGCTGCCCGGTCGGCGCCGCGGGCGGCGGTGCGAGGGCGGTCGGCGACACGAGCCGAAGTTTGCGCGAGGCACGGCTGATCGGCAACCGGCCGCGCGTGATTGGAGGCGCGGCGTGCCGCGCGTGGTTGGATGAATGGGTGTCAGTGGCAACTCCGGAATACCTCACCGATCGTTCCCCCGGCCGGGGCGCGCTGCCGCCGCGCGCCCGGGCGCACAGCGATGCGCAATCCACCAGCCTGAACGGGGCCTGGCGATTCCGGTACGCCCCCCGCGCCGACGGGCCGACCGGCTTCGCCGAGCCCGACTTCGACGACACCGCCTGGGACAGCCTGCCGGTGCCCACGCACTGGGTGCTGCACGGCGACGGGCGCTACGGCCACCCCGCCTACACCAATGTGGCGTTCCCGTTCCCGGTCGACCCGCCGCACGTGCCGGACGAGAACCCGACCGGCGACTACCGGCTGCGCTTCGATCGGCCCGACTGGGTCGGCTCGGGCCGCGCGATCCTGCGCTTCGACGGGGTCGAGTCCGCGTTCCGGGTCTGGCTGAACGGGATCGAGATCGGCGTCGGCAAGGGCAGCCGACTGCCGATCGAGTTCGACGTCACCGAGGCGCTGGTCGCCGGCGGCCGGACCGACGTGCTCGCCGTGCGGGTGCACCAGTGGTCCGACGGCAGCTACCTGGAGGACCAGGACCAGTGGTGGCTGCCGGGGATCTTCCGCGATGTGACGCTGCTGCAGCGCCCGGTGGGCGGCATCGACGACGTCTTCCTGCGCGCCGATTTCGATCATCGAACCGGGATGGGCCTGCTCACCGGCGAGGTGTCGGCGCCGGCCCAGGCGTACCCGATCACGGTCGAGATCGCCGAGCTGGGCCTGCGCCAGGAGCTCGCCGGTCCCGGTGAGCCGATCGACCTGGCGGCGCCGGCGCAACCCTGGAGCGCGGAGGAGCCACGGCTGTATCAGGTGATCATCTCCGCGGCCGGCGAGACGCTGACCGAACGGGTCGGCTTCCGCACGGTACGCATCGACGGCGATCGGCTGTCGGTGAACGGGCGACAGGTGATCTTCCGCGGCGTCAACCGGCACGAGGTGCTGGCCGATCGCGGCCGGGTGTTCGATCCCGACGCCGCCCGCGCGGACCTGATCATGATGAAGCGACACAATGTGAACGCCATCCGGACCTCACACTACCCGCCGCACCCGGACCTGCTGGACCTGTGCGACGAGCTGGGCTTCTGGGTGATCGACGAATGCGATCTGGAGACCCACGGCTTCGAGCTGCTGGGCTGGCGGGACAACCCCTGCGACGACGGCCGCTGGCGCGGCGCGCTGCTGGACCGGATCGCGCGCACCGTCGAGCGGGACAAGAACCACCCGTCGGTGATCATCTGGTCGCTCGGCAACGAGTCGGGCACCGGCGAGAACCTCGCAGCGATGGCCAACTGGGCCCGCGGCCGCGACGGCGGCCGGCCGATCCACTACGAGGGCGACCGCACCGGCGCCTACACCGACCTCTACTCGCGGATGTATGCCAGCCCCGGGCAGGTGGAGGTGATCTTCGGCGCCGGACCGCTGCCCGGCTGCACCGCCGGCGAGGCGGCACGGGTGCGCGCGATGCCCTTCCTGCAGTGCGAGTACGCCCACGCGATGGGCACCGGCCCCGGCGCGCTGGATGTCTACGACGAGCTGGTCGAGGCGTACCCGGGTTATCACGGCGGCTTCGTCTGGGAATGGCGTGATCATGGTCTGCGGCGACGCGACGAACGGGGCGAGTGGTACGCCTACGGCGGCGACTTCGGCGAGGAGCTGCACGACGGGAACTTCGTCCTGGACGGGCTGGTCCGCTCCGACGGCGTACCGTCGCCGGGTCTGGCCGAGTTCGCCGCGGTCAACGCGCCCGTCTCGCTGACCGTCGCCGACGGGGTGCTCACCGTCCGCAACCGGCAGCACACCCGCGGGCTTGATCATCTCCGGTTCGTGGCGTGCAGCGAGCTGGACGGCGGGGACCCGGTCGAGGCCGAGGTGGCCGTGCCCGCGGCGGGGCCGGGCGAATCCGTGTCCGTGACGCTCCCGGAGACGGTGCTCGCGCCGCGGCCCGGCGGCGAGTGCTGGCTGCGGGTACGCGCCGAGCTGGCCGCCGACGAGCCGTGGGCGGGCGCCGGACACCCGGTGGCGGAGGGCCAGTGGCCGCTGACGGTGCCGGCGCGCGAGGCGCCACGCCCGGCGCAGTTCGACCCGACCTCGACCGAGCACGCGCCGCTCGGGGCCGCCGAGTTCGACCCGGCCACCGGGCTGCTCACGGCCCTGGGCGAGCTGGCCGTCACCGGGCCGATTCTCGAGCTGTGGCGCGCGCCGACCGACAACGACCGGGGCGCCATCTTCGGCTCCTTCGAGCTGGCCGACCCGGCCACCACCGGCGGTGACGGCGTACCCGGCCCGTCATCTGCCCAGCGCTGGGCCGAGCGCGGGCTGGACCGGCTGAAGCACCGACTGGTCGAGTTCCGGGCCGCGGCACACGGGATCGTGGCCACCTATCGCGTCGGCGCCGCGGCGACCCGCGCCTATGCGGACCTGACCTGTCGCTGGTGGTGGGCCGACGACCGGCTGATGCTGCGCGCCGAGGTGACGCCGTCCAGCGACTGGGACTGCACCTGGCCGCGGATCGGGCTGCGGTTCGGGCTGCCGGCGGAGCTGGACGAGGCGGCATGGTTCGGCACCGGGCCGGGCGAATCGTGGCCGGACAGCCGGCGCGCCGTGCGGGTCGGTCGGTTCGCCGCGGGCATCGACGAACTCAACTTCGCCCCGACCCGCCCCCAGGAGAGCGGGCACCGCGCCGGACTGCGCGAGCTGACGCTCAGCGGCCCCGGGCGGGCGCTGACCGTGGAGGCGTACGCCGAGGCCGGCCGGCTGCCCGGCTTCACGATCGCCCGGCACACACCGCAGCAGGTGGCTGCCGCGGCGCACCGTCACGAACTGCCGGCGCCCGAGCGGACCTGGCTGTTCGTCGATGCCGACGTGCACGGACTCGGCTCGCGCTCGTGCGGGCCGGACGTGCTGCCCGAGGCACAGTTGTGGCCCCGCGCGGAGGCGATCACCCTGGCCCTTCGGGCGGCGGGCAACAACCGGCCCGTGCAGGGTGGCGCGGGGCTGTCGGACTGACCGGGTGGCGCCGCCCGCGGCTCCCCGGTGACGGTGCGCGCCTGGCCCAGCCTGCGGCCCGCGAGCCGAGAATCAGCGCGGCGTCGACAATCGGCAGGACGACTCCGTCAAAGGTCTGGTTGTGTGCCTGCCACAGTGCGTCGCGGCTCGGGAAGGTGCCGAGATCGCGGATGACCCACGCGCTCAGATCTCCGGTGGCGCTGCCGGTGCCGGGTTTCGTCCAGCTCACCTGGCGGTTTCGGATGGCTTCGAACAGCGTCTCCGGCCCGGAGTTGGTGAAGGCAGGCGTCTCGCACGGGTCTTCCGGCCCACGGAAGATCTCACCGCACGTCACCCACTGATCATCAATGCAGAAATCTGGCCAGCAGAGCAGCACCTCGCGCGGCATCAGCACGCGAGGCACCCGGAAACGTGGTCGCCAGAACTCGCCGCGGACAACAAATCCCCGTGCCCGTGTCGGAATCCCTGCCGACCTTGCCACGGCTTCCAGGATGGCCAGTCGCTGACTGCACGACCCGAAGCCGCGCCCGATCACTCTGGATGCGGGAAGTTCTTCGTTCACGGAGTAGACGGGGCGGATCGACTCCGCAATGACCTCGTGAGCCGCGCCCAGGAACTTCGTCGGTAAAGGCGTGGAAGCGCTCTCGAGGGCTCGACGGGCAAGCTTCGCAACATTCTCATGAGTGAAATCGAGAATTGGTGTCGGTGAAACATTGGACGACGACCACACGTGTTTGTCCGCTTTGGCTTCCCGGAGAGAGGAGTAGCGAGGCGCTCGGTTGATCCGCGCCGGCTCACCGCCCGGCCGCATAGCCCTGCATCCCGCGGGGATTGGCCGCCGCGCGCAGCAGCCCCGTCGCGGCGTCGCGGGACACGGCGCTGAGCCGGCCCTCCGACCACGCCGGGCCCACGGTCACGTCGTGACCACGCGCCCGCAGCCCCGCGACCAGCTCGGCGTCGGCATTCGCCTCGACGACGAGCGAGCCCGGCCGGTAGCCGCGCGGCCAGAACGAGGCGATCAGCGCATCCGTGTGCCAGTTCGGGGCGTCGATCGCGCCCTGCAGATCCAGCGCGGAGGTACGCGCCTGCGTCGCGGCGACCCGCAGGAAGAAGCTGGTGCTCCACTGGTCCTGCTGGTCGCCGCCCGGCGTACCGAAGGCGAGGGTGGGCTCGCCGTGCAGGCTGGCCAGGCTGGGCGAGAGGGTGGTCCGCGGGCGCCGGCGCGGGGTCAGCGAATTCGGCAGGCCGGCATCCAGCCAGCACATCTGCAACCGGGTGCCCAGCGGGAAACCCAGCTCCGGGATCACCGGGCTGGACTGCAGCCACCCGCCGCTCGGGGTGGCCGCGATCATGTTGCCCCAGCGGTCGACGACATCGATGTGACAGGTGTCCCCGGTCTGCCCGGCCGCGTCGGCGCGTGGCGCGGCGTGGCTCTGCACGGTGGGCTCGCCCGCGCCCCCCGCGGCGGACGAGCGCACCTCGCCCGCGACGACGCGGCGGAGGTGCTCGGCCAGCACGGGCTCGCGGCCGTCCGGCGTACCCGGCCGGAACTCCCGGCTGGCGGCATCGGTGATCAACATCCGCCGCTGCTGGGCATAGCCCGGCGCGAGCAACCCGGCGAGGTCGACCTCGGCGGCATCGCCGTACCAGGCGTCGCGGTCGGCGAACGCCAGCTTGGCGCCCTCCACGATCCGGTGCACGACGGCGGCATCGAATGCGCCGAGATCGGCCGGCTCGCAGTCGCCGAGCAGCCGCAACTGCTGCAACATCGACGGGCCCTGGGACCAGGCCGCGCACTTGTGCACCGTCCATGGCCCGTAGTCGACGGCGGCGGGTCGCTCCCAGACCGCCTGGGGTCGGGCAAGATCATCGCCGGTCAGCACGCCGGCGTGCGGCGTACCCGTCGAATCCATGACCGGGGTACGCGCGGTCCGCACCATCGCCTCGGCCACGAAGCCCTCCTTCCAGACCCGCAGCGCGGCGTCGAGCTGGGCCTCGCGGTCCGCCGATGCCGCTTCGGCCTCGGTGATCAGCCGCTGCCAGGTCCGGGCCAGCGCCGGGTTGCGGAGCAGGGCGCCGTTCCGCGGGCTGTCCCCGCCCGGCAGCCAGACCTCGGCCGAGGTGGGCCAGTGCTGGGTGAACAGTTCGCGTACCGATTCCACGGTCGCGCCGACGGCGGGCACCGGGCTGTGTCCGTCGCTGGCCAGGGCGATCGCGTGGTCGAGAACATCCCGCAGGGACCAGGTGCCCCGATCGCGCAACAACACCAGCCAGGCCTCGACGGCCCCCGGCACCGCGGCGGCGAGCGGACCGGTGCCGGGCACCAGATCCAGGCCGAGCTCGTCGCGATAGTGGGCGATGGTCGCGCCGTCCGGCGCCACGCCCTGACCGCACAGCACCTCGGGGGCGCCCCCGCGCTCGCTGATGATCAACGGGGCGTCGCCGCCCGGCCCGTTCAGGTGCGGCTCGACCACGTGCAGCACGAAGGCGCCGGCCGTGGCGGCGTCGAACGCGTTGCCGCCGCGCTCCAGCACGGACATCGCCGTGGCGGTGGCCAGCCAGTGGGTGCTGGTGGCCATGCCGAACGTGCCCTCCAGCGTGGGGCGGGTGGTGAACTCCACGGGCGTCTCCTCGACAGATCGGGTGGGGGACAGATCGGGTGGGGGACAGATCGGGTAGGGGGAGCGTCTCACGTGGCGCGGGCCGGCGTGAGCGCGACCGGCGCCGCACCGTCGGTCACCAGATGGCAGCGCACGAACCGCCCCGGCGCAACCTCGCGCAGCTCCGGCACCTCGGTCGCGCACCGTGCCACGGCGATCGGGCAGCGGGTGCGGAATCGGCAACCGCTCGGGGGATCGGCCGGGTCGGGCAGGTCGGCGGAGATCTCGATCCGTTCGCGGGAACGCTGCTCGACCGGGTCGGGTACGGGGGCGGCGGCGGTCAGGGCCTGGCTGTAGGGATGCAGCGGGTCGGCGGTCAGCTCGGCCGTCGGGCCGACCTCGACGAGCTGGCCGAGATACATCACGGCGACCCGGTCGGCCAGGTACTCGACCACGCCGAGGTCGTGGGTGATGAACAGCGCGGCGAAGCCGAGCTCGCGCTGCAGCTCCTTGAGCAGGTTCAGCACGGACGCCTGTACGGACACGTCGAGCGCGCTGGTCGGTTCGTCGGCGACGATCAGGTCCGGATCGAGGATCAGCGCCCGGGCGAGCGACAGGCGTTGCCGCTGCCCGCCGGAGAGCTCGTGCGGGTAGCGATCCAGCAGGTCCTCGCGCAGGCCGACGCGCCCACACAGCTCGGCGGCCCGGGCCCGGCGTTCCGCGCGCGTCCCGATGCCGTGGTGCCGCAGCGGCTCGGTGACGATCGTCGCGCAGGTCTGGCGGGGATCGAGGGAGGAGGCGGGGTCCTGGAAGACCAGGTGGAAGCGTCGCCGCAGGGCGCGCAGCCGCCCACCGCGCAGGCCGGTCAGCTCGGTCCCCAGCACCCGGACCGTGCCCGCGCTCGGCCGGTCCAGCGCCACGGCCAGCCGCCCCACCGTCGACTTGCCGGACCCGGACTCGCCGACCAGCCCGAGGATCTCCCCCTCGGCGACCACCAGGTCGATGCCGTCCACGGCGCGGACCGCGCCGAAGTGGCGGGTCAGCCCGGACAGCTCCAGCGCGGGGGAACCGGTCATCGCTGCGCTCCCGCGGTCGCGTTCGTCATCGGGTGCCAGCAGGCGACCAGATGCTCGCCCGGGCCGGCGAGCGCGGGTCGGGCGGCCCGGCAGTCGTCGGCGGCGCGCGGGCAACGATCCGCGAAGGTGCACGCGTCGGGCTGCACCGCCAACGCGGGCACCGTGCCGGGGATCTCGGCCAGCCGGTCGGCCACCGATCCGGGCCGCGGGACGGCACCGAGCAGGCCGTTCGTGTACGGGTGCTCGGGGTTGGCGAACAGCTCCGCCACGGGCGCGGTCTCCACGCCGCGACCGGCGTACATCACCAGCACCCGGTCCGCGATGTCGGCGACCACGCCGAGATCGTGGGTGATCAACACGATCGCCATGCCCAGCTCGGCGCGCAGCCGGTCCAGCAGCGTCAGGATGCCGGCCTGCACGGTCACGTCGAGCGCCGTCGTCGGCTCATCGGCGATCAGCACCTCGGGATCGCAGGCGATGGCGATGGCGATCATCACCCGCTGCCGCATGCCGCCCGAGAGCTGGTGGGGGTAGAGGTCGATCCGCTGCCGCGGTGCCGGGATGCCGACCAGCCCCAGCAGCTCGATCGCGCGCTCGCGGGCCCGCGTACCGGACAGGCCGCGATGGCGCCGGAGCACCTCGGTGAGCTGGCGCCGCACCGTCAGCACGGGATTGAGCGACGACAACGGCTCCTGGAAGATCATCGAGACCCGATCGCCGCGGATGTCGCGGAGCGTCGCCGTGGACGCGCCGACCAGTTCGACCTCGCCCAGGCGTACCGATCCGGTGACGGTCGCGGTACGCGGTTGCAGGCCGAGCACCGACAGGGCGCTGATCGACTTGCCGCAGCCGGACTCGCCGACCACCGCCAAGACCTCGCCCGGCGCGAGGTCGTAGCCGAGCCCCTGGACCGCGTGCACGGTGCGGCCTTCGCTGCGGAAGGTGATGTCGAGGTCGCGCACGCGCAGCACCGGGCCGGTCATCGGCCGTCTCCTTTCGGGTCGAGCGCATCCCGCACCCCGTCGCCGAGCACATTGAACGCCAGCGTGAGCGCGACGATCGCCAGACCGGGGAAGACCGCCATCCACGGCGCCGGGTAGAGGAAGGACTGCGCGGCGGAGAGCATGGTGCCGAGCGACGGGGTCGGCGGTTGTACGCCGAGACCGAGAAAGCTCAGCACGGCCTCGGCGAGGATCGCGCCGGGAATGGCGATGGTGGTCTGCACGATCAGGGCCGACGCGGCATTGGGCAGGACGTGTTGGGCGAGTGCGGTGACCGGCCGCGAGCCGCTGGCGATGGCGGCCTGCACATACTCCCCGCCGCGCAGCCGCAGCGCCTCGCCGCGGGCCACCCGGAAGAACGCGGGAACCAGCGAGATCGCGACCGCGAGGGTGGCATTGGTCAGCGAGGGGCCGAGGATCGCCGCCAACCCGACCGCGAGGATCAGGAACGGGAATGCCAGCAGTGCATCGGTGAGCCGCGAGGCGATCATGTCGATCACGCCGCCGTAGTAGCCCGCGAACATGCCCGTCGCGATGCCGATCACCGCGGCGCCGATCACCGCCAGCAGCCCGACCTGCAGCGAGGCACGGAGGCCGAACAGGATCCGGGAGAGCTGGTCGCGGCCGAGATCGTCGGTGCCGAGCCAGTGGGCGAGCGAGGGTTGCGCGAGGACGGCGTCGAAATCGGGGGCGATCGGGGAATAGGGGGCGAGCAGCGGCGCGGCCAGTGCGGCGAGCACGAAGACCCCGACCGCGACGGCGCCGGCGACCGCGAGCGGGTTGGCGCGCAGACGGCTCAGGGCGCGCGATCGGCGGCGGGCCGGCGTGACGATGCCGCTCACGACACACCACCGACCCGGATCCGCGGATCGAGCAGGGTGTAGCAGACGTCCACCAGCAGGTTGATCACCACATAGGCGACCGAGGTGATCAACACCACCGCCTGGATCAGCGGGTAGTCGCGGGTGAAGACCGCATCGAGGGTCAGCTTGCCGAAGCCGGGCAGCGTGAACACCTGCTCGGTGACCACCGCCCCGCTGATCAACTGCCCGAGATTGAGGCCGAGCACGGTGACCACCGTGATCAGGCTGTTCCGCAGCGCATGGTCCAGCACCACTGCGCGGCCGGTGAGCCCCTTGGCGCGCGCGGTACGCACATAGTCTGCGGACAGCGCCTCCAGCATGCCCGAGCGGGTCTGGCGCATGACGACGGCCGCCAGACCGCTGCCGAGCACGAAGGCCGGCATGATCATCCGGGACAGATTCTCCAGCGGGTCGATGGTGAACGGGACGAACCCGGATGCCGGCAACCAGCGCAGCCCGACCGCGAAGATCAGCACCAGCAGGATGCCGAGCCAGAAGTTCGGGATGGACAGGCCGAGCAGGGCGGCGCCGTTGGCCAGCCACTCGCCGGGGCGGCCGCGCTCGACGGCCGCAACGACGCCGGCGGCGACGCCGATCGCGGTGGCGAAGAGCATGCTGAGCAGCGCGAGCTCCAGGGTCACCGGCAGCGCCGCGAGGACCGCCTCGATCACCGGCTCGCCGGTGCGGACCGATGTGCCGAAGTCGCCGCGGATCGCGTGGGAGAGCCAGTTCAGGTACTGGATCGGCAGCGGATCGTCCAGGCCGTACCGCTCGCGGATCGCGGCGATGGCCTCCGGGGATGAGTCCTCGCCCGCCAGCACCAGGGCCGGGTCGCCCGGGATCGCCCGGATGCCCGCGAAGACGGCGATGCTGACCAAGAAGATCGTCACCAGCGCCTGGCCGGCGCGACCGGCGAGATGGCGCAGCGCGCGGCCGCGCGGGGCGTTCGGCCGGGTCGCCGACGGCTGGGTGGCGGGCGGTGCGGTGACGGTCATGTCGCATACCCCGCGTCCCGCAGCCGGATCAGGCCGTCGGCATAGACCCGCAGCCCGGCCAGCCGGTTGCTGGCGAGCACCAGACTGGAGGGGCGGAACAGGTAGATGATCGGCAGGTCCTCGGCCAGTCTCTCCTGCAGTGCCCGGTACGCCGCGCGCCGCTTTCCGACATCGCTGATGGTGAGGGCCTCGGCGAGCTGGGCATCGACCTCGTCATTGGCGTACCCGCCGTAGTTGTTGGGTGCGCCGGAGCGGAGGAAGGAGGCCATGTTGCCATTGGGGTCGACGCGCCCGGACCAGCCGGAGAGCAACATCTCGAAGTCCCCGTTCTTGCCCGCTTCGAGCAGGCTGGTGAACTCCATCGCGCGCAGCCGGACGTCGAAGCCGGCCTCGTTCGCCATCGCCTGGATGATCTGCCCGGTGCGCAGATCGTTGGCGGTGTTGGGAATGCTGAGTTCGACCGACACCGGCGTCGGCAGACCCGATTCGGCGACCAGCCGGCGGGCCCGCTCGAGGTCGCGACCGGGGCAGACCAGGTCGGGGTCGGCGTAGGCACTGGCAGGCGGCACCGGCCCGCAGGCCGGGGCGTACATGTCCTGGAAGGCGATCTTGTTGATCAGCGCCCGATCGAGCGACAGCGCGAACGCGGTGCGCAGCTCCGGGCGGGTGGCGAGCGGGGTGTCGACCACCGCGCCGGGCGCCGGCCCGCCCGAGGTGCGGGTATTGACGGTCAGGCCGTAGTAGCCGAACGACGGGCTCCGGAAGAGCTGCAGCTCGCCGTCGCCGCTCGTCGAGAGCACGTCGACCGGCGCCATCTGGTCCCCGACCACCACATCGCGCGAGCGGAGATTGGCCAACCGCACGGAGGAGTCGGTCATCACCCGGTAGATCACCTCGTCCAGGGCGATCTCGTCGGCGGCGTAGTAATTGGGATCGCGGCGCAGCACGATCCGGTCGCCGATCGCTCGACTGACGAAGGCGAACGGACCGACGCAGACGGGTTCGGTACCGAAGTCCTCGCCGAGCCGATCGAGCGCCTGCGGAGACATGATCATCCCCGCGCGGTCGGCCAGCACGCTCGGCAGGGACGCATCCGGTTGGCTCAGCGAGAGCACGACCGTGCCGGGGTCTCGGACGGTCACCTCCTCGACGCTCGCCAGTTCCGCGGTGCGGCTGGAGGACTCCAGTTGCAGGTGCCGGTCGAGCGACTTCTTGACCGCGGCCGCGTCCAGCGGCGTGCCGTCGGCGAACCGCGCGTCGCGGCGCACGGACACCGTGAGTTGGCGCCCGTCGGGCGAGGTCTGCGGCAACTCGGTCGCGAGCTGCGGCACGATCGTCATCGACTCGTCGTAGTCGTAGAGCTTCTCGCACATCGAGGCGAAGACCTGACGGGCGACCAGGGTCGAGGACTGCGTCGGGTCGAGCAGGTCGGGTTCGCTGGCCAGTGCGACCTGCGCGCTGCCGCCCCGGCCGGGGGTGCGGGCGTCGACGGAGCGTTCGCCGAACTCGGTGCCGGTGGTCGGACCCATCGGGGCACAGCCGGCCAGCAGCACCGCCGCCGCGGCCAGTGCGCCCAGCAGTCCGCGGCTTCGCCCGCCGATCGTGCGAACCGCCATGGGGTGACGGTATCCAGAATCCCGTGGGCGTGAGGGGGGTTCTTCGCAGCGAGATGTGCTCGTCACCTGCGGTCAGCGGTCCGTGATCTGCCAGCCGTCGGCCGACCAGGCCGGATCGGACTCATCGATCGGCCGCGCGGAGGCGCCCGCGCCGATCCGGACATCGTCGACGAACACGCCGCGACCGGCCGCACTGGCATCGAAGGTCTGGCGCCAGCGGACCGCGGTGGTGCCCGCGGGCAGCGAGGCCCGCCCCGCGCGCCAGGTGCGCCCGGTGGACGCGGTCAGTTCGCCGTCGACCTCGTCGTCGCCGAGCCGGTACGCCAGCGGTTGCCACGTCGAGCCGTCGCGGCTGGTCTCCATGATCAACGGGTCGGTCGGCTCGAGGTCGACCAGGCTCTGCCAGCGCAGTTCCGTGCTGCCCGCCGGCACCGCGAGGCGCAGCGAGGTCTCCGCGTTGTTCGGCCGGGTGGAGACCCAGGCGCGCTTGCCGGCGACCGCGCGCACCGCCAGGGCATCGGCGAGCCCGCGGGCTGCGGCGGTGCGCGCGGGGTTGACGCTGCCCCATTCGCGGGACGGATGGACCCGGTTGGTCAGCAAGATCACGAACGACCGGCTGTCGAAGTCGATCACCAGCGAGGTTCCGGTGTAGCCGGTATGTCCGGCGGTACGCGGGCCCGACAGTCCGTCCATGTACCAGTGCTGGTTCAGCTCGAAGCCCAGCCCATGATCGTCTCCCGGGAACCCGGTGTTCTCGTTGGTGATCATCGCCTCGACGGTCTCGGGCTGCATGATCCGCCGGCCGTCCAGGACGCCGCCGTTCAGCATGGCCTGGGCCAGCCGGGCGAGGTCGGCCGAGGTGGAGAAGACGCCCGCGTGCCCGGCGACGCCACCGAGGCTCCAGGCGTTCTCGTCGTGCACCTCGCCCCACACGACGCCGCGGTCCGGGGCGCGCTGTTCCTCGGTGGCCGCGATCCGCGGACGCAGCGACGGGTCGGGGTTGTATCCGGTGTCGGTCATCCGCAGCGGGCCCGTGATGTCGTCGGCGACGAGTCGATCAAGGGTCTTGCCGCTCACCCGGTGCACCAGCTCGCCGAGTGCGATCAGATTCAGATCGCTGTAGGTGTAGGTGCTGCCGGGTGGGTTGCTCAGCTTGGCGGTCAGGGCGGCTCGAAGCCGGCTGTCCGGATCGGGTTGATCACGCCACAGCGGCAGGAAGGGAGGCAGCCCCGAGGTGTGGGTGAGCAGTTGGCGTACCGTGATCGAGGCCTTGCCATCGGGATCGTCCGGGCCGTTCGCGGCGAACTCGGGCAGATAGTCGGCGACCGCGGCGTCCAGGTCGACGCGGCCGCGCTCCACCTGCTGCAGCACCACGATCGAGGTGAACAGCTTCGAGATCGAGGCCAGGTCATAGATGGTGTCGGTCCGGGTGGCGATCCGCTGGTCGGCCGGCAGCACCGTCTGGCCGGGCCCGTAGCGCACCGCCTCGCCGAACGCCTCGGAGAAGACGATCTTGCCCTGATAGCCGTAGGTGAGCACGCCGCCGGGGTAGCGCGGACGGCCGTCCGGCTGCGCCTCGGCATAGGACTGCACCTGTCGCCAGGCCTCCGCGATCGGCGCCGGGTCGAGCCGCATCCGCTGCGGGGTGCTCTCGCCCAGCGAGGTGGTGGGCCGCGCGAAGCCGTCCTGCGGGCGATCGAAGCGCCCTCGGGCCGCACCGTCGGCGGCACTCGCCGGGCTGCTCGGAACCATGATCAGGACCATAGCGAGGGCGGCGAGCACGCCCAGCCGGCGGCTCATTCGCCGCTCCCGAACTCGTAGATGATCTCGTCCGGGTCGTCGGCCGACGGGATGTCGACCGGCAGCCGACCGGACGGGTCGACCTGCCCGGTGAGCACCCGGGCGACGGAGCGCAGGGCGACATCATTGCGCGAATAGCTCGCCAGATAGCTCTCGGTGTCGAGGTAGGCGATGTCGTAGGGCACGCCGACCGCGACCACCACGACCGGTACGCCGGCCGAGTTCAGCGCGTCGACCAGCGCGGCCTGACCGGAGTTCGCCCTGGTGTTGTTGGTGATCACCACGGCCCGGCCGGCGGTGCGGGCGCGCTCGACGGCGGCGGTGATCGCGGCGGCATCGGGGTTGGTCGCGGTCGCGTGGGCCTCGGCGTCCGCGCCGCCGTCGCGCAGCGCCCGGGTGAGGGAATCGACCGGGGCCGTTCCGGCGCCCGTGACGAGCGTGCGCCCGGCGCCGAGCGGCACCAGGTCGGCGGCGTCCGTGAGTTGGGTGATGCTGCGGTCGGCGATCTCCTGGGCGGTGGCGAGATTGCGGGCGGTGCCGACCACGCGATCGCGCAGGTTCGGATTGGTCTGCCACATCGCGACGGCCCCGCGCTCGAACTTCATGGCGAGGATCCGCCGGACGCTCTGATCGATCCGCTCCTCGGTGAGCCGGCCGGAGCGGACGGCATCGATCACCGCCCGGTACTGGACGTCGGGCGAGTTCGCGTCGAGCAGCACGTCCACGCCCGCCTCGATGGCCCGCACCGCCACCTCGGCGTCGGGATAGTTCTGGCGTACCGCATCCATCCGGAGGGAATCGGTGACGACCACTCCGTCGTAGCCGAGTTGATCACGCAGGATGCCGGTGACGATCGGCTCGGACAAGGTGGCCGGGTCGCCGCTGGGATCGAGTGCCGGCACCGAGATGTGGGCCGTCATGATCATGTCGGCATCGGCCTCGATCGCGGCCCGGAAGGGCGGCGCGTCGATGGTCTCCCACTCCTCGCGAGTGTGGTTGATCACCGGGAATCCCGTGTGGGAGTCGACATTGGTGTCGCCGTGGCCGGGGAAGTGCTTGGCGGCGGCGCTGACCTTGGCGTTCTGCAGGCCGGCGATCGCCTGCGGGACGTGCTCGGCGACCAGGTCGGGGCGGGAGCCGAAGGAGCGTACGCCGATCACCGGGTTCGCCGGGTTGACGTTGACATCGGCGTCGGGGGCGTAGTCGGCATTGATGCCGAAGGCGCGCAGCTCGCGGCCGGTGATCGCGTATGTGGTGCGGGTGGCCTCGGGATCGCGGGTGGCACCGAGCGCCATCGCACCGGCGAACTCGGTCGCCGGTGGTCCGATCCGGGCCACCAGCCCGGTCTCCTGGTCGGTACTGATGGTCAGCGGGATGTCGGTACGCGGGCTGGCGTCGCGGGCTGCGCGCTGCAGGCCGTTGCTCAGGCCGGCGATCTTGGACTGGTCGGCGACATTGTCGGACCAGGCGAAGTAGATCACGCCGCCGAGGCGGTACTTGGCGACGACCTCGGCGGGGGTGGCGACGCCGTAGCGCTCCGTATTGCGGCTGTCGGCGGCGTCGGCGCTCGCGCCGTAGACATAGTTGACGAAGAGCTGGCCGACCTTCTCCTCCAGGCTCATCCGGCGCAGGGTCGCGTCGGCCCAGCGGGTCGCCGGATCGGCGGCCCGGGCCGGGGTGGCGGCCGTGGCGAGGGCGAGCGCCCCGGCCAGGACAGCGGCCGCGAACAGGCGGGCGGGACGGGTCAAGGTGGTCATCGTCGACCGACCTCCTTCTGGGGGAGCGCCCGGATCGGGCCGTTCTGCGAAGCTAGCCAGCGGGCATCTCGGGGTCAACCCTCGGTAGCGTGATCGCATGGGTCAGGCGATCGAGCTGGCGGCGGGCGGGCGTACCGTCCGGATCAGCAATCCGGAGCGGGTCTACTTCGACGAGCTCGGGCTGACCAAGCTGGATCTCGCCAACTACTACCTGTCGGTCGGCGACGGGATCGTGAACGCGTTGCGCGAGCGGCCGACGATGCTGCACCGCTTCCCGAAGGGGTTGTCGGGGCCGAAGGTGCACCAGAAGCGGTTGCCGCAGGGCGCGCCGGACTGGGTGGACACGGTCGAGCTGTTCTTTCCGCGCTTCGGGCGGACGGCCGATGAGTTGTGCGTGACGGAGATTGCGCAGGTGATCTGGGCGGTACAGATGTCGACGGTGGAGTTCCATCCGTGGAACTCGCGCCGCGCCGATGTCGAGCGCCCGGATGAGTGGCGGATCGATCTTGACCCCGGGCCGGAGTGCCCGTGGTCGCGGGTGCTGCGGGCGGCCGAGGTGACGCACGAGGTGCTGGACGAGCTGGGAGCGGTCGGCTGGCCGAAGACCTCGGGAGGCCACGGGATGCACGTCTATGTGCGGATCGATCCCGATCATGGTTTTGCCGAGGTACGCCGGGCCGCGCTCGCGTTCGCCCGCGAGGTCGAGCGGCGGCTGCCCGAGGAGGTGACGACGACGTGGTGGCGCAAGGATCGCGATCCGGCGAAGCTGTTCGTGGACTACAACCAGAACACCCGCGACCACACGATCGCCTCGGCCTACTCCGTGCGTGGGAACCAGCGCGCGACCGTCTCGGCGCCGCTGACCTGGGACGAGGTCGGCGACGCCGAGCCGGACGATTTCACGGTGCTCACGATGCCGGGGCGCTTCGCCGAGCTCGGCGATCTGCATGCGGGCATCGATGATCATCCGTTCGCCATCGAGCCGTTGCTCGAGTGGGCCGATCGGGACGGGTTGCCGGAGAAGTAGGGGTTGCCGGAGAAGTAGGGGTTGCCGGACAAGCAGGGGTCGCCGGGATCGATCAGCCGCTGTCCGGCGGTGGCCGCTCGGGTGGGCGCCGGGCGGGCCGCGTACCGGTGCGGTCGCGGACGATGGTCCACCCGTTCGGGCTGGTCCACAGGTAGCCGCCGCGGGGCAGGCGGCGGTAGCGCCAACCCGCGAGCGTCTTCAGGCGGTGATGGCGGCGACACAGCGGCGCCAGGTTGTCGGTGTGCGTCGGGCCGTGCGGCCAGGGCGTGATGTGGTCGATGTCGGCGCGCAGGCTGTTCTTCGCACACCACGGGAACACGCACGTCGGGTCGCGCAGAATGACCTGCTCGCGGATGGGATCGGGGATCGCGTAGCGCGGTGACGTCCGCGGCCGGTTCAGGTCGATCACCGGCTTCACCACGACGGTCGTGCCCGGCGCGGCGCACCAGCCGCGGACCTGATCCGGCGTGATCGGGGAGTCGGTGTTGCCCAGCCGGCCGACCGGCCCGAACGGCGCCCGCGCGCCGTCGGCGCTCAGATGGGCGTACAGCACGATCGTGCGCCCCGCCGGTCGGGCGCCGTCCGGATCCGCCGGTCGAGCCTGGTCGGGGTCGCCGGCCGGGTCGGAATGGGAGGGATCGAGCAGGGGCTGGCGGCGGGCGAGGTCGCCGAGGGCGCGGGTGCGGCGGGCGTGCAGCGGGGCGTCGGATCCCCAGGCCCGCTGGGCCTCGGCGCCCGCGCTGAGCGCGGCGGCCAGGTCGAGGCCGTCCGGAAGCTCGAGCGTCCCCGACAGATACGCCCGGCCGTCGACGCCCGTGACATCGCACTCGACCTCCACGAACAGGTCGTCGTCGCGGCCGCCGGCGTTGTCCGGGTGGCCGCCGGCCGGATCCTCGGTGGCCGCGACGAACTGCGCCGTCGCGGCGGCGACCAGCCGGGCGAGCTGGGCATGGCCGATCCTGCCGGCGACCGCGGTGACCTGTCGGTCGACGTAGGCGGTCGCGGCCGGGGGCAGCGCGCGGGTCGCCTCGGCCACCGTGCGGGCGCGCCAGGCCGGCACCCGTAGCGCCTGCACGTCGGCCCAGAGCAGCGGCAGCCGGTGGCGGAGCTCCAGCGCGTCGCCGATCAGTCGCTGCCCGGACTCGGTCGTGACGCCGAGGACCGCCGCGAACTCGGCGACGCACGCGGGGTCGACCCCGGGGGCGCCGGCGCCGGCCAGCGGGATCAGCGTGTCCTCGCCGCGCGACCACAGGGTCGCCGGTTGATCATCGAGGTCGGGATGCAGCACGGCCCACTCGGCGGCAGCGTCGAGGATATCGGCCTCGGCGCGAAGTTGATCATGGCGCAGGTCGGCGACCGCGCCGAGCAGCGCGCCCGCCGTGCTCATCGCCCCCCGATTCATGAAACCAACTCTAGGGAGGAGGTCTGACAATCTCCCGCGCAACGAATCGCGTTGTTCACAGCAAGTGCTTCGCGGCTGCTCGCGGCGTCGACGCCGCGAACCGACTGACAGTTCGAGTGCCCACAGATGTCCCGGTCGCACCAGCAGGATGCAACGGGTCGTTGATTGGACTGGGACTAGCTGTCGGTTTCCTCGCTGTCGCCTGACCCGGACTCGAGCTCCCTCGTCGCGCCCGACTCCAATGCCTTGGGCATTACTGGCTCGGCGCTCGCAAGGATTCTGTCGGCAGTCCATGACCCAGCCGCGACGGCGCTCGCGAGGCCAGCGGCCGCGACCGGGTCAATCAGGACCGTGATTCCGACAATGACCGTTCCTACTACTCGGGACAACACACCAACGGCCTGTGGGTAACGGATGAGGAAGATCTGGAGATCGCCCAAGAACGTCGCGGCAACATCCTTCAGGCGGAATACGCTTTTCTGGGGATCATCGATCTCATGCAGGAGGCGATCGATCAAGTCGATGAGCCGCGAGCCGGCGGACTCCTCAACCTCCCCGTCGTTGACCGCCTGGACAACGATCCTGCGAGCCGTGGTAAGGGCATCCCTGAGCTTCTGTGCCGCCGTGCGGAGCTCGACGCTCTGCGCCTCGACGATGTCGGCCATGGAGTCGAGGTGATCGAGCGGGTCGTCCCGATTGGGGACCGGCTCTGACCACCCGGCTGGCTCGACGAGGGCATCCCACCAAATCGACAGCCGTGACTCATAGCGGCGCTTGGCGGGCTCGTCCAAGGTGTCGAGTTCGGCAAGCATCTCGCTGAACAGGTCGGTTGCTCGTATGTGGCCCCTGACGAACTCCGGCGATCCGTGCCCTACCCCGAGCGCTCCTGACCAAGCCTCCAGTACAGAGCGTCCGCCCTGCATGGCTTCGGCCCGAACAGTACGGAGTAGGTCGTGCAGTGCACGGGTGGAACTCAGGGGCTTTTCCTTCTCAGCGCCTCCGGAAGTCATGTCTGCAAGATAGCGGGACCGTATGACCAAGCCCCGCTGTTCAGCAGGGTTGCCAAGAACGCAAGAAACGCGCGGCTACTCCCGCCTGATCTTGGGCATCCGCTTGCCCAACTCGCCGAGGAAGACCTCGCGTACGGCATCGGAATCGACGACCCCGCCGATCATCGGCAGATTCCCGGATGCGGCCCGCTGGCAGACCACCAGCCAGGCCTGTCCCATGGCAAAGGTGAAGGTCGACGCGACCCCGGCGCCGATCGCCCCGCCGGCGATCGTGCCGGCCCCGGGGATGAACTTCAACAGCCCGGTCACCGCCGCCCGGCCACCGGTGGTCGCGGCAGCGGTCGAGGCGACCGCCAGCATGGCCGCGCGGTCGAACCGCAGCTTGTGAATGATCGCGAGCCGACCCATCATCGCCAACTGGATGGGCACCAGCACCGCCGCATCCGAGAACGGGATCGGCGTCGCCGCGGCCGCCGCCGCGCCGGCCGCTGCCGCCCCTATCGTCTTGTGCGACTCGCGCGCCTTCGACGCAAGGTCCACCTGCTGTTCGGCGACGAGGGCTGCATGTGCTGCCTCCGGCACAATGCGAAAGGTCGCCTGGACGAGGTCGATCAAGCCGAAGGCCGGCTGACCCGTGAACGGATCCCTCATGGCGTTGGTGAACACGGGCCGCTCGCCGAAGATCGGCAACCGGAGCTGCTCGATCCGGCGCGCCAGCTCGATCACGTCCGGATGCACCACCCCGTCGCGTGACGGCACCTGGGTGAACACCAAGATCACGCCCAGTCCGTGATCAACGAGATTGCGGATGAACTGCGCCTCGGACTCCTCGAATCGTCGATCCATCGGTCGTACGCAGTACCACGCCGCATGCACCTGCTCGTTGATCGGCTTGCGTCGATACTCCTTCACGAACTTCGACAGATCGGCCGCCAGTGTCTTGTCGTCGCGGCCGATCTCCAGCCCGCGAGTGTCCACGATGCCGAGGCGCCCACGCCGATCAAGATAAAGATGTGAGTCCTTCGTCACCGGCTCGCCGATGCCGGTCGCGGCCACCGGCTCACCGAAGACCGCATTGATCAGCGTGGACTTGCCCACCCCGGTCTTGCCGAACACCGCCAGATTGAACCGGCCGATCTCGTCGGACTGCTTGTCATACTCGGCCCGGAACGCGTCGGTGAACCACTGCGACACCTCACTCGCCCCCGACCCGGCTGGTGCCGGGCTCCAGTCGCGCTCCGGCCTCCACCTCCGCGCCCGCGGGCACGGTCGTGTCCGCACCGACCAGGGTGATCTCGTCGTCATCCGGGCTGTCGGGCCGACTCGGCTCACCGCCGATCCGGGCGTGCTCGCCGACGCGTACCCCGGTGTCCATGATCGTTGCCTCGACCACCGCATCCGGCCCGATCTCGCAGTCGGCGAAGATCACCGAATCTCGCACGCTCGCGCCCGCCGCGACGCGCACCCGCGGCCCGAGCACACTCCCGCGTACCTCACCGTCCACCTGGCAACCGCCGCTGATCAGCGACTCGTCGACCCGGGCGCCGCCGGACAACCGGGCCGGGGCCGCCGGGATCTGTCGCGTCAGCAGCGGCCAGTCGGTGCGATTCAGCACGCCATGATCATCGCGCGCCAGATCCCGGTGCGATGTCAGATAGGTCGACGGCCGACCAAGATCACGCCAGTAGCCGCCGATGCGGTGCTCGTACGCCCGGCCCTGCTCGACCAGCCGCGGCACCAGATGTTCGCCGAAGTCGCCCAGACCCGAGTCGTCCTCGTCCTCCTGCCGACCATCGAGCTCGCGGTGCAGGTCCCCGAGCGTGTCCACCAGCACCTGGGTGTCGTAGACGAACACCTCGGTGGCGACCACCCCGGTGCTCGGCCGTTCCGGCTTGTAGGCGAAGTCGGTCACCCGGCCGAGCCGGTTCGACTCGACGGTCGCGTGGTTGCTCGCCTCCTCGATGCCGAGGTCGGCGCCCAGGTCGTAGGTGACGATCGTGCACCCGGCGCCCTTGCGGCGGTGGGTCGCCAGGGCGTCGGCATAGTCGGTCAGGTACACATGGTCCGCGCTCAGCACGATCACCTCCTCCGCGCCGTGCGCCGTGATCTCGCTGCGCAGCCGGAACAACTGATCGGCATTGCCCGTCGCGAAACCGTCCTCGACCGCCGAATCGCCCTCCTGGGGAGGCAGCAGCCGGAATCCGCCGCGTGTCCGGTCCAGATCCCACGGCCGGCCATTGCCGACCGAATCGTCGAGCGAGCGCGCCTGGTACTGCACCGCCAGCCACACGTCGTCAATGCCGCTGTGGTGCAGGTTCGACATCGCCACGTCGATCAACTGGAAGCTGCCGGCCAGCGGCAGGGCAGGTTTCGCCCGTTCCCGGGTCAAGACGTCCATCCGGCTGCCCTGACCGCCGGCGAGGACGAGCGCAAGCGTCCGTACTCGAGCCATGCGGCCATGCTAGCGAGCGCCCGGCGCACCGCCGGGCGCCCGTCTCGGCGTCAGCCCAGCAGCTCCGCACACAGCCGGCCGACCTCGGCCAGCGGCTCCTTGCGGGTTTCGGCGTCCGCCGAATCGGCATTCGTCAGGCAACTGATCACGATCGGTACGCCCGCCGGCGTCCAGGCGATCCCGACGTCATTGCGCGTGCCGTACGCCCCGCTGCCGGTCTTGTCACCGAGCCGCCAGCCCGCCGGCAGGCCCTTGCGAAGATCGTCCGCTCCGGTCCGGTTCGCCAACAGCCAACCGGTCAGCCGGCGCCGGGCGGCCCCCCCGAGAGCCCGCCCGGCGACCAACTGCCCGTAGTTCTCGCCCATCGCGCGCGGAGTCGTGGTGTCGCGCAGGTCGCCGGGTGCCCACTCGTTGAGCGCTGGCTCCCACCGCGTCAGTTCCGTCACCCGATCGCCGAGGTCACGCGCCAGCGCCGTGATCGCACCCGGCCCGCCGATCAGTTGCAACAGCAGGTTTCCGGCCGCGTTGTCCGAATCGGCGACGGCCGCCTCGCACACCTCGGCAGTCGTCGGCACGTGTCCTTGTTCCAGCCAGGCCGCCATCACCGCGGCGTACCCGGCTCCGTCCACCAGCGACGGCGGGAAGTGCTGGCGCCGGTCCATGATCAGGCGATCGCGGAAGATCAACCGGTTGTCCAGCACCGCTGCCGCGGCGAGCGTCTTGAAGGTCGAGCACATGGCAAACCGCTCGTCGGCACGATGATCGACGGTGGCACCGGTGCGCAGATTCTGTGCGTACAGGCCGATCCTGCGGTCGTAGCGCTCCTCGATCCGAGCAATCTGTTCCATGATCAGCCCAGCTCTCGTACCACGAGGCGCATGATGTCGACCAGCGGCGCGTCCAGGGTCTCGGCATCGATGTCGGAAGAACTGGTCATCGCGCTGATCACGATCGGTACGCCGGTGCCGGTCCAGGCGATGCCGATGTTGTTCCTGGTCGCGTAGTCCCCGCCGGAGCCGGTCTTGTCCGCCAATCGCCAGTCGACCGGGAGCTCCTTGCGGAAGGTGTTGTCGGAGGTCAGATTGCCGAGCAACCATTCGGTGAGCTGATCGCGGATCCGCCGCCGCAGGGTACGCCCGAGCAGCAGCTCGCGGTAGTTGTTGCCCATCGCTCGCGGGGTGCTGGTGTCGCGTATCGATGACGGATCCCAGTCGCTCATCTCCGGCTCCCAGCGCTCCAGCACGCTGACCCGGTCACCGAGATCGCGGTACAGCCGGGTCACCGCGCCGGGGCCGCCGATGTATTGCTGCAGCAGGTTCGCCGCTCCGTTGTCGGATTCGCGGGTGCACGCCTCGCAGATCTCGGCCATCGTCGGGGCATAGCCACGCTCCAGCCACTCCCGCGTCCGCGGCGCCCACAGGCCGTCCGGAACCAGCGACGGCGGGTAGTACGCCCGGCGCTGCAGGAACTTCGGGTCCGGGCTGACCAGGCGCCCGTCCAGCGCCGCGGCGACCGCGAACGGCTTGAACGTCGAGCACATCGCGAAGCGCTCGTCCGGTCGATGAGCGATCCGACGCCCGGTGCGCAGGTTCTCGGCGTACAGGCCGATCCGGCGGTCGTAGCGGCCCTCCAGCTCCGCGATCGGGGAGCCCGCGGCGACGGCCGCCGGTGCACCTGCGCCGCCGACCGCGGCGGCAGCGGCGGCTGCCGCAGCGCCGGCGAGCACCGTCCGGCGCGCGATCTGGGTGGATCGGACTGGGCTGGTTTCGTTCGGTTCCATGATCGACAGCGTGGCCGGAGGGTGCGCGGGTACGCCAAGACAGCCACCCCGCCATTCATGCGCGAACCGTATTGTTGCCCGCATGGACCTGCTGGAATCGCTGCGCAGCTTCTGCGCGGTGGCCGCCGAGCGCAGCTTCACCCGTGGCGCCGAGCGCTGCGGTCAGCCGCAGCCGGTCGCCAGCCGGCGGATCGCGGGGCTGGAGGAGCGCCTCGGCGTACCGCTGCTGATCCGCACGTCGCGGCGCGTCGAGCTGACGCCCGACGGGGAGCGGCTGCAGCCGCTGGCCCAGGAATTACTGGCCCGGGCCGACCGGATCGAGCGGCTGTTCGCCGACGACGGGCCGGTGCTGGTGCTCGGCGTCCCGCCGGGCGTCACCGCCCGGGCCCGGGCCGCGATCCGGCGCGGGTTCGCCGGACGCGAGGTCGTCTTCGTGGCCGATGATCCGGCCGGTCGGGCGGAGCTGCTGCAGGCGGGCTCGGCGCACCTGGCGCTGGTCCCGGTGGCGCCGGACGGTGCCGAGATCTGCGTACCACTCGGCATCGCGCAGCACAGCCCGGCCGGCACCCCGCGCGCGTTCTTCCTCGACCAGTTGCGTCGGCCGGTACGCGAGCGCGCCCACCCGCCACGGGCGTTGCACCTGCTCGCCGAGGACGACGTCCCGGCGGTCCGCGACCGGCTGCGCGATGCCGTCTTCGCCGCCGGGCTCCGCGCCGACCAGTTGATCATCTCCACACCCGCCGCGGAGGCCTGGACCCGCGTGCACGAGCGCGGCGACGTGGTGGTGGCGAGCGCCGCCGAGGCCGACCGCGAGGAGCTCGCCTGGTCGCCGCCCGGGCGCCTCGACCTCGCCCGTGGCTACCGGTTGGCAGGCCCGGCCGAGCTGACCGCCGGCGACCGAGCCGCCCTGCTGGGCCGGCTCGCGTCCGGGCTCGGCGGACGGGTCAGGGGGCGCGATGCTGCGTGAGCACGCCGCCCTGATCGCCGACATCGAGCGGGACTGGGCGGCAGCGGGGCTCAGCGGGTCGTTGCTCGCCCGCAATCTCGACACCGGCGCGGAGCTCGGCTTCGGTGCCGGGATCGCCTGGCCGCTGGCCTCGGTGATCAAGCTGCCGTTGGCGGTGGTGGTGCACGACGCGTTCGAGCGGGGCGAACTCGACCCGGCCGAGCCGTTCGAGCTCGACCCCGATCGGGCG
Source organism: Naumannella cuiyingiana (assembly GCF_013408305.1). Lineage (NCBI taxonomy): Bacteria > Bacillati > Actinomycetota > Actinomycetes > Propionibacteriales > Propionibacteriaceae > Naumannella > Naumannella cuiyingiana. Next base: position 2,316,103 of record NZ_JACBZS010000001.1, read on the forward strand.
ACCAGCGGCCCGACCGGCGTCTCGCTGTTCCGGCACCCGAGCCGGGTGGCCGCGGAGGACCTGATGCAGTTGGCGCTCGCCGTCAGCGACAATGCCGCGACCGACGCCCTGCTGGAACGTATCGGGATCGAGACGGTGACCGAGCGGTTGGCCGGGTTCGGATTCGCCGAGATCGTCCTGCGCCACCCGATGCGGGCGATCTATGGCATGTCGGGCGCCGTGGCCGAGGTCGGGCTCGGCCTCGCCGCGGGAGCCACCACCCCGGGCGGCGGTCACCTGATCGGCGAGCTCGACCCGCACCGCGCCAATGTCGGCACCGCCCGCGCTCTGCTGGATCTGCTCGACCGGCTGTGGACCGATCGGATCTCCACCCCGGCGGCCTGCGCGCGGCTTCGCGCCGCTCTCGGCCACCAGCTCACCCGACACCGCCTGGCCGTCGAGCTGGCCAGCGACGAGGTGCGCGTGCTGTCCAAGACGGGCACCTTCCTGGATCTGCGGCACGAGGCCGGGGTGGTCGAGGCCGGACCGGACCGGGTCGCCGTGGTTGCCCTGACCCGGTCGAGCATCCCGGCCTCGGTGCAACTCGAGGCGGAGTTCGCCATCGGCCACGCCGGCCGGCTGGCCGTCGATGCACTCCGCGGCTGACCCATCCCGCCGCGGTATTGGACCCCGAACACCCGGCGGCGTTGACTGTGCGCTCGTGAGGATCCCCGTTGTCCCCCCGCGGCTCGTCCCCGTGCGGCGCGCGCCCGCAGTGCTGGCGGGTCTCGTCGCGCTGCTACTGGCGGTCGCGGGATGCAGCGCGCCCGAGCCCGAGAGCGATCCGCGGCAGGTCGCCGCCCAGTTGGCGAGCTATCTGTCCGCCGGACATGTCTGGGGCGAGGTGCCGCTCACCGCCGAGTCCGAGCCAGCAGCCCTGGCGTACCCCGAACTCGTGATGAGCGCCGCGGGCGCCTTCCCGACCGTGACTGTCGGCCAGATCGATCCCTATGGCGCGTTCAGCACCCGGACCGCGGTGCGACTGGACTGGTCGTGGGATGTGGTGCCCGGCGCGCAGCCGTGGACCTACTCGACACGGGCCGACCTGATCCAGGACGGCAAGATGTGGCGGGCCAACCTCCAGATGCCCCAGTTCCATCCCGAACTGACCGCGACCTCCGACCGGTTCGAGGTACGCCGGTCCGCCGCCGAGCGCGCCCCCATCGTCGACCGCGCCGGCACCGAGCTGATCACCAGGCGGACCGTGCAGCGGATCGGGATCGACAAGCCGAGCGTGGACGCAGACGCCCAGGAGGACTCCGCGCGCGCCCTCGCGCGGGCCGTCGACGTGGACCCCGACACCTTCGTCAAGAAGCTGCGCGCCGCCGGCCCGAAGGCCTTCGTCGAGGCGATCGTGCTGCGCGAGGAGGATGTGTCCGACGCCCTCGCGGCCCGGATCGAGAAGATCCGCGGCGGGCGGATCGAGCTCGACGATGCCTATCTCGCCCCGACCCGGGAGTTCGCCCGGCCCCTCCTGGGCACCGTTGGGCCGGCCACCGACGAGATCGTCGCCGAGTCGAAGGGCCGGATCGATGCCGGCGACATCGTCGGGCTCTCCGGGTTGTCGCGCCGCTACGACGAACGTCTGCGGGGTGTTCCCGAGACCTCGTTGCGGATCGCCGACGGGCCGGAGCTGTGGACCGCCGAGGCGGCGCGCGGAAAGCCGCTCAAGGTGACCCTGGATGCCGACCTGCAGGCCAGGGCCGAGCGACTGCTGGCCGAGACCGACAGCGCATCCGCGATCGTCGCGATCCGGCCGTCGGATCAACAGATCCTGGTGGCCGCCTCCGGCCCGGGCGGCGACGGAGAGTCGACCGCCACGATGGGCCGCTACCCGCCCGGGTCGACCTTCAAGATCGTCACGGTGTTGGCCCTGCTCCGCGCCGGGCTGAGCCCGGACAGTCCGGTCGAGTGCACACGGCAGGCGAGCATCGACGGCCGAAAGATCGGCAACTATTCCGACTACCCCGAGTCGGCGCTCGGCACGATCACCCTGCGCGAGGCGTTCGCCCAGTCCTGCAACACCGCGCTGATCAACGCCTCGGCCAAGATCAGCTCGGACGATCTGCGGGCGGCCGCAGAGGCGCTCGGACTCAATCACGATGCCGACCTCGGCTACCCGTTCTGGCTCGGCGAGGCGCCGCCGACCGGGCCCGGGCTCGATCAGGCAGTGGCCATGATCGGCCAGGGTGAGGTCTTGGCCACGCCGCTCGGGATGGCGTCGGTGGCAGCGTCGGTCGCGGCCGGTGAGCGGGTCACCCCGCGGCTGATCACCGACGCCGAGGTGCCGCCGCTGGGCGAGCCCGCGCGGCCGCTGACCGCGAAGGAGGCCGACACCCTGCGCGGCCTGATGCGCTCGGTGGTGACGGACGGCAGCGCCCGGATGCTGGATGACCTGCCGGGCGAGGTCGGCGCGAAGACCGGCACCGCCGAGTACGGCGCGGATCCGGTCGGTACGCACGCCTGGCTGGTCGCCACCCGCGACAACCTGGCGGTCGCGGTCTTCGTCGCCGACGGCCGATCCGGCGCCCGCGATGCCGGACCGCTGATGCGGGACTTCCTGTCCGACTGACCCGCGCCCCGTGCGGTGGTGCTGGGGACATGTGGTCAAATGGCTCGGTCGGCCAGCGCAGGTACCGAGAGGACACATCGATGTTGATCAAGAACCCCGCGAAGCAGCTCGACTCCGGGTACCTGGATCGGACGCCGTGGTTCCAGTTCTTGTTGTTGTCGATGCTGTTCCCGATGTGGGGCGCCGCCGCCGGCCTGAACGACATCCTGATCGCGCAGTTCAAGCACGTCTTCTCGCTGACGGATGCCGCGAGCGCCTTCGTCCAGTCGGCGTTCTACGGCGGTTACTTCCTGATCGCGATCCCGGCCTCCCGGATCATCCGCAAGACCTCCTACAAGGTCGGGGTGCTGATCGGGCTCGGCGTCTACATCATCGGTTGCGGGCTGTTCTTCCCGGCGAGCACGCTCGCCACCTACGGGATGTTCCTGTTCTGCATCTTCGCGATCGCCGTCGGGCTGAGCTTCCTGGAGACCAGCGCCAACACCTACTCCTCGATGCTCGGGCCGAAGGAGTCCTCGACCCTGCGGCTCAACATTTCCCAGACGTTCACCCCGGTGGGCAACCTGCTCGGCGTGCTGCTCGGCAAGTACCTGATCTTCAGCTCGGGTGACTCGATCGAGGCGCAACTGGAAGCCGCCGGATCACCGCAGGAGCGGCAGGCGCTCGGCGAGGCGCTGTTGCAGAACACTCTGCTGCCCTACAAGTACATCCTCGTCGTGCTGGTCTGCCTGCTGATCCTGTTCCTGATCACCTCCTACCCGAAGGCGAAGCCGCGCGACGACGCCGCGGCCCGCGACCAGGCCGGCCTCGGCGCCACGCTGCGCTACCTGGCCGGCAAGCCGGCGTACTGGAAGGGCATCGCCGCCCAGTTCCTCTATGTGGGCCTGCAGACGGCGGTGTGGTCGTTCACGATCCGGCTGGCGTTGGTGCTCAATCCCGGGATGAACGAGCGGGACGCGACCAACTTCATGATCATCGGGTTCATCTGCTTCCTGGTCGGCAAGTTGCCCGCCAACTTCCTGATGGCACGGTTCTCGGCATCCCGGGTGCTGGTGATCTACTGCCTGATCGGTGCGGTGATCCTGCTGATCGCCGCCTTCGGGCCGGCATCGATCGCGATCTGGTTCGTCGTCGGGTCGAATCTGTTGATGGGGCCCGGCTGGCCGACGATCTTCGGCAAGACCCTGGACACGATCACCGACAAGCGCTACCAGGAGACCGGCGGCGCGATCTTGGTGATGGCCATCGTGGGCGGCGCGGTGATCCCGGTCGTCCAGGGTGCGGTCTCCGACGCCCTCGGCTCGCTGCAGATGTCCTTCGTCGTCTCCGCGGCCTGCTTCGTCGGGATCATGCTCTACTTCCTCGGCCAGGTACGCTCACACACCGACGACCGGCCCCAGCACGCCGAGGTCCACACCGGGCAGTGACTCAGCTCGCCGAGGCGATGAACTTCTCCAGTTGATCATGAGCCACATCGTCCGGTAGCTGGATCGGCGGCGACTTCATGAATGCCGAGGCCGCCGCATCGATCGGGCCGCCGAGCCCGGCATCACGGGCGAGCTTGGCCAGGCGTACCGCGTCGATCACGATGCCGGCCGAGTTCGGCGAGTCCCAGACCTCCAGCTTGTACTCCAGGCTGACCGGCGCATTGCCGAACCCGCGACCCTCCAGCCGGACGAAGGCGAACTTGCGATCGGTCAGCCACGGCACATGATCACTCGGGCCGACGTGCACATCGTCGGCCGGCAGGTCGATGTCGATATTGCTGGTCACGGCCCGGGTCTTGGACAGCTTCTTCGACTCCAGCCGCTCGCGCTCCAACATGTTCTTGAAGTCCATGTTGCCGCCGACGTTGAGCTGATAGGTCCGGTCGATCCGGATCCCGCGGGTCTCGAACAGCCGCGCCAGCACCCGGTGGGTGATCGTCGCGCCGAGCTGGGACTTGATGTCGTCACCGATGATCGGTACGCCGGCCTCGCGGAATCGGTTGGCCCACGCCGGATCGCTCGCGATGAACACCGGGATCGCGTTGATGAATGCCACCCCCGCGTCGAGCGCGGCCTCGGCATAGCTCTTGGTCGCCTCCTCCGAGCCGACCGGCAGGTAGCTGATCAACACGTCCGCGCCGGTCTCGCGCAGCACCCGCGCCACGTCGACCGACTCGCCGCGCGCCTCCTCGACGGTGCCCTGGTAGTAGTGGCCGAGCCCGTCCAGCGTCGGCCCGCGCAGCACCTCCACCCCGAGTGGCGGCACGTCGGCGAAGCGCAGGGTGTCGTTCGGCGGCGCCCAGATCGCCTCGGCCGTGTCGGCGCCGACCTTGCCCTGCACGACGTCGAACGCCGCGACCAGCTCGATGTCGCGGACCCGCCACGGGCCGAGCCGCGTGTGCATCAGGCCCGGCACGAAGTCCTCGTCGCGGGCGTCGGCGTAGTAGCTCAGCCCCTGGATCAGGGCGTTGGCGCAGTTTCCGACGCCGGCGATTGCCAGACGAATGCTCAATGGTCCTCCAGCCTGTGCGCGTCCCGTCGGGGCCTGCACATGTTAGCCGCCCGGTCGCGTTAGCCTGCGTTCGTGACCGAAACGGCAGCGATGACGGCGGCGGCGGAGGCCATCGCGGCCGCGCTGGCGGGCCTGGAGCTGGAGTCCGGGCGTACCGAGAGCGGCTTCACCGTCACGCTGCCCGGGACCCGGAAGCTGAAGACCGAGGTCGCGCTGGTCGTCGGCCGGCATTCGATGCAGGCGCGCGCCTTCGTCGCCCGTCGCCCCGACGAGAACCTGGCCGGCACCTATGGCTGGCTGCTGCAGCGCAATCTGCGGTTGCGCGGGATCGCGTTCGCGACCGACCGGCTGGGCGACATCCACCTGATCGGTAGCCTGCCGCTCGCGATGGTCACCCCCGAGGCAGTGGACGCGTTGCTCGGCGAGCTGGCCGAGACCGCCGACGACTCGTTCAACACCATCCTCGAGCTCGGCTTCGCCGAGTCCATCCGCAAGGAGTGGCGCTGGCGGCTCGACCGCGGCGAGCCCACCTTCAACCTCGCCGCATTCGAGCATCTGAGGCCCAAGGACTGACCCCGCCCGCGGGCGCGGTGGGCCCGGGGACCCCATGCTGGGCCCAATTCCGGCCCAATTCCGTTGCTGGCCCTGTCCTGTACCCGCGGCCGTGCCCTATCTTCGGCGAGGGCGATGCGTCTCGGGAGGGGTGTGGTGGCGAGAATGATCAAGGATCGCAACCACACGGCGTCGTCTCGTGCCGATTCCGGCGCGGCGAGCCTGGAGGCGGTCGGCATGGTGGCCGCCTCCGGGCTCGTGGTCGTCTTGTTGCTGACCATGATCGGTGGCCCGAGCAACGCGCTCGCCGGCCTCTACTGCCGCGCCACCGGCGCCATGGCGCAGGCCGCCGGCGGCGAGCCGCCCACCTGCGCGCCCGACTCCTCAGTGGCCCCGCCGCCGTCCGGTGAGCCCCCGGGCGCCCAGCCGCCCGATGATCGGGACCGGCCCCGCGACCGGCGTCCGGACGGCAACAGCCCGCCGATGGATCCGCCGAAGGTCGTCCCGCCGCGCAGCCCGGTCTGCCGGCCCGCGGAGGGCTCCACCAGGCCCGGCCTGCCGCCGGGTGAGGTCAAGCTGACGCCGAAGCCGGCCAGGCGCGGACCGATCAAGGACTCCACGTCGATCACGGTGAAGATCGATCCGGCCAAGGTGGAGGGCGACGCCACCAACTCGCAGAAGATGTCGATCGTGCTGGAGGGGCAGCGCGGCGTGAGCGCGGAGAAGGCCGCGGAGCTGGGCAAGGTCGGGGTCAAGCTCGACTTCAACACCGGCCGGCGTACCACCTACGGATACTCGGGCCCGACCGATTCGACCCCGAACCTGACCGACGGGATCCCGCCGAACCCGTTCGATCCCGACAACATCCCGCCGGGCGGCACGGTCAATCTGGACGGTGAGTTCTACACCTCCGTCGGCGCAAGCGCCGCCTACCGCGGTCTGGTCGCGAACGAGACCGACGGCTCCGGCTCGGGCGCCACGGTGGCGGTGACCAAGCTGCCGCCGAGCAAGCCGGGGGAGAACAAGGTCCGTGTGATGGTCGGCAGCACCGACTTCGTCGAGCAGGCCGTCTCCCTGGGCTTCGGTACGCCGAGCTACAACCTCGGGCTGTTCGACAGCCGCAAGGTCACCGACAAGGCGATGCGGCAGGCCGAGTTCGACCTCGGCACCCCCGAGGGGCGCCGGGCCTACAACGCAGCCGTCTTCGGCGGCAAGCTGCCGACGAGCGACGAGCCGGGCGTCAGCAACATTGCGCAGGTGATGGGGTCGGAGTACGCGCGCCGCAACGGCGTCCAGGTCAAGGCGGGGGATCAGGGCGCCAAGTCGACCACCGACGGTGAGGACCACTCGGTGCTGGTGACCGTGTACTCCGACGGGCGCCAGGTCGACGAGGTGACCCGCCGCGTCGGGCCCGACACCTACTCCCAGGTCCAGGAGTACGACGCCAGCGGCGCCCGCGTACCCGAGAAGTCCCGGTTCCAGTTCCGCCAGACCGGGCTGTCTGCCGACGAGGTGGAGAACTACAACTTTGCCTACGGCGACGACCGCGCCGAGATCCCGCCGGGCTCCTACAACGCGGTCCTCAGCCTGAACGCCGGCGAGCTGCAGCAGGTTCGGATCGACGCCGCGACCATCCTGGCCGCGTCGCTGAAGAAGCGCGGCATCGACCGGCCAGAACTCGGCAGCGCCCCCCGGCTCGCCGACTTCCAGCGGGTGCTCAAGGACAACCCACGGTGGCTGGACGAGACCTTCAACGAGCCCGCCGAGGCCGAGGCCCTGCGGATCCTCAGGTATCCCAACGACGCCGAGCTGGCGAACATGATCTGGCGCTCCGGCGGCTGGACCGAGACCTCGAATCTCGACTGGTTCAACCAGTGGCGCAACTACTACATCAAGGTCACCGGCGACGACCTGCCGACCAAGGTCGGCGACATGGTCTGCCGACGCCAGCAGTGAGGCCTCAGCTCACCCGGTAGACCTTGTGCTGGGCGGCCTGCGCGCGCGGGCGTACCACCATCCGATCGATGTTCACGTGCCTCGGCCGGGTGGCGATCCAGGCGATGCACTCGGCCAGATCCTCGGCGACGAGCGGTCCGGGTACGCCCGCATAGACCTTGTCGGCCTTCGCCTGATCGCCGCCGTAGCGGGTCAGCGAGAACTCCTCGGTCTTCACCATCCCCGGCACCAGCTCGCAGATCCGGACCGGCTGGTCGTACAGCTCCAGCCGCATCGACTGCGCCATCGAGCGCTCGGCGGCCTTGGCGCCGCAGTAGCCTGCGCCGCCCTCGTAGCCGGCGTCGGCGGCCACCGAGGTGACGAAGATGATCTCGCCCTCGGCGCGCAGCAGCGCCGGCAGGAGCGCCTTGGTCACCCGCGCGGTGCCCAACACATTGGTCGCATACATCGTCTGCCAGGCGTCGAGGTCGGCCTCGGCGACGGGCTCCTGGCCGAGCGCGCCGCCGGCGTTGTTGACCAGCAGGTCGAGGCGCTCGCCGACGGCCTCGGCAAGCCGCTCGACGTCACCGTCGGACGTCACATCGCACTCGACCGCGAGGCCGCCGATCTCCTCGGCCAGCTTCGCGATCCGATCGGTACGCCGGGCCGCACAGATCACCCGGAAGCCCAGGGCCGCGAGCGACCGCGCGGATGCCTCGCCGATCCCGCTGCTCGCCCCGGTGACCACGGCCAGTCGTTGTTCGTCCATGGCCACATCATGGCAACCGCGGCCCGGCGTCAGCTCCGAGCCCCCGCCAACTCGAGCGCGGCCCGGGCGGCGTCGTCGAAGGCGCCGGGGGCGCCGAGGATCGTGTAGAGGGTCTGGGCGCCCTCGTACAGCAGATGCACCGACTCCGCCAGCCGGTCGTCGCCGAGCAGTTGTCGCCACAGCCGGCGCATCCAGCGCTTCTCCTCCCGGATCACCGCCAGGGCCTGATGCTCCGGGCTGGCCGAGATCTCGGCCCACGCATTGACGAAGGCACAGCCGCGGGGGTTGTCGCGGGCCCACGCGGCCGCGGTGGCGAACACGGTGCGTACCGCGACGGCCGGATCGTCGGCGGTGCCCAGCTCCGACAGCAGATGGGTCTGCCAGCGGTGCCGTCGCCGGTCCAGATAGGCGGTCACCAGCCCGTCCTTGGATCCGAAGCGCTGGTAGAGCGTGCGCTTGGTGACGCCCGCGGTGTCGGCGATCAGGTCGACCCCGACGCGGTTGATCCCGACCCGGTAGAACAGGTCGCCGGCGGTGGCGAGCACGCGCTCGCCGGCGGGCGTGCTGTCCGCGACGGGTGGGGGCGCGAGCGCGACGGCGTCGATCATGGAATGCCTCCGGTGGCGTGGGTGCACTGCGAGTATACAGACCGGTATGGTTACCTCCGACCGTGAAGCGCATCTGTCTCGCCGCCGCGTTCGTCGTCTGCTGGAGCTCGGGGTTCGTGGGGGCGGCGTGGTCGGCCGGTCTCGCGCCGCCCGCGGGTCTGTTGGCCTGGCGCTATCTGATCACCGCCGCGCTGCTGGTCGCCATCGTGGCGCCGCGCGCCGTGCGCGTGCGCCCGTCCGAACTCGTGCAGCAGGGCGTGCTCGGCCTGCTCGCGCACGTGATCTTCCTCGGTGCGGTCTTCGGCGCCTCCTCGGCCGGGGTGGATGCGGGCACGGTCGCGCTGGTCTGCGCGCTGCAGCCGATGCTGGTGGCGGTGATCGGCGCCGTCGCCTTCCGCGACCGGCTGGGCCCGCGGATGATGATCGGCCTGGGGCTCGGTCTGGTCGCGGTCGCCATCACCGTCGGCGGGGTCGGCGGGCCCGGCTGGCTGCTGGCGCTGCCCGTGGTCGCTCTGGCGGGCCTGTCGGGCGCGGCGCTGCTGGAGCGGCGCTGGCGGCCGCGTACCGATCTGCTCACCGGGCTGTGCATCCAGGTGGTGCTGTCGGCCGGCGTCTTCACCGCCTACGCCCTCGCGGCCGGCGAGTTCGCGCTCGAGCCCGGTCCGCGGCTGGCCGGCGCGCTGGCCTGGCTGGTGATCATCTCCGGGATCGGCGGGTACGCCACCTTCCTCGCCTGCCTGCGCCGGCTGGGCGCCACGGTGACCAGCACGCTGCTCTACCTGACACCGCCGGTGACCGTGCTGTGGGCCTGGCTGATGCTGGGTCAGCGGCCCGACCTGCCGCAGTTCGCCGGCCTCGGCATCGCCCTGGTCGCGGTCGCGATCGCCGTCCCGCGGGGCGAACAACCAGATGCCGGCGCAGACCGCGGTCTCGCTAGGCTCCGTCCATGACCGCGAAGCTGATCCTGCTGCGCCACGGCGAGAGCGAATGGAACGCCAAGAACCTGTTCACCGGCTGGGTGGACGTCGACGTCAACGACAAGGGCCGGGCGGAGGCGATCCGCGCCGGCGAGCTGCTGGCCGAGAATGATCTGCTGCCCGATGTCGTGCACACGTCGGTACTGAAGCGGGCGATCACCACCGCGAACGCCGCCCTCGCCACCGCCGACCGCAGTTGGATCCCCACCAAGCGGTCCTGGCGGCTCAACGAGCGGCACTACGGCGCGCTGCAGGGCCTGGACAAGTCGGCGACCCGGGAGAAGTACGGCGAGGAGCAGTTCATGATCTGGCGCCGCTCCTACGACACCCCGCCGCCGCCGATCGAGCCCGATGCGCAGTTCTCCCAGTTCGACGATCCGAGGTACGCCGGGCTGCCGCCGGAGGCCCGGCCGCTGACCGAGTGCCTGGCCGATGTGGTGGTCCGGATGCTGCCCTACTGGTACGACGAGATCGTGCCCGACCTGCGCACGAAGACCGTGCTGGTGGCCGCGCACGGCAACTCGCTGCGCGCGCTGGTCAAGCACCTGGACCGGATCAGCGATGCCGACATCCCGCAGCTCAACATCCCGACCGGCATCCCGCTGCTCTACGAGCTCGACGACGACATGCGGCCGGTCACCGAGGGCGGACGCTACCTCGATCCCGAGGCCGCGGCGGAATCCATCACGGCCGTCGCGAACCAGGGGAAGAAGTAGGTCAGGACCAGATCTCTTCGCTGGAGAGTTCGCCGTCGACGATGTAGATGACCTCGCGGCCCATCGTCACCGCGTGGTCGGCGATCCGCTCGAAGTAGCGGCCGAGCAGCGCGACGTCGACGGCGGCCTCCACGCCGTGCTCCCAGTTGTCGGCCAGCATCAACCGGAACTGGCTGGAGCGCAGGTCGTCCATCTCCTCGTCGCGGGCGGCCATCCGGCGCGCCTCCTCGGTGTCGCGATTGCGCAGCGCATCGCTGGCCTCGTGGATCATCTTGATCGCGACATCGGCCATCCGGGAGAAGTTCGGCTCCAGGTCCGCCGGCACCGCGTGCTCCGGGTAGCGCAGCCGGGCGATCTTCGCCACGTGCGCCGCGAGGTCGCCCATCCGCGTCAGGTCCGCCAGCAGGCGCAGGGCGACGACCACCGTCCGCAGTTCGCCGGCCACCGGCGCCTGCAACGCCAGCAGGGCGAAGCAGCGCTGCTCGAGATCGGCGGCGAGGTTGTCGATCTGGGCGTCGTCGGAGATCACCTGCTCGGCGAGCTGGATGTCGGCCTGCAGCAGCGCGCGGCTCGAGTTGCGGGTCGCCGTGGAGACCATCTGCGACAGCTTCACCAGATCATTCACAACTGCGTCGAGCTGCTCGCGATAGGTGTCGCGCATGGGGTTTCCTCCTGGGTCGCGTTCTTCGGGCGCACGGGGCGCAGACCAGCAAAGGTAGGGGAGCGCAGTGACAGCGACAACGCAGCAGACCAACACGCGGTGAACTGTCGCTGAACGGCTGGTGCCGAGGCGCCCCGAAGTCTAGCCCGGAGCCTCCGGGCCGCCCGGTCGGCCTACCATCGTCTCGTGCTGTATGTCCTCGTCGGCGGTGCCTGTCTCCTCATCGGCGCCGTCATCGGCTGGTACGTCAGCCGTCGGCTGGCGGCGATCGAGGCCATCGAGACGCCGCCGGCGCTGCTCGAATCCCCCGAGCCGGAGGTGCCCGACGGTGTCTCGGAGGTGCTGAGCATCCTGCGGTCGGCGGCCGTCGTCGTGGGCCCGCACGACGAGGTGCTGCGCTCCAGTGCGTTGGCCCGCACGCTAGGCCTGGTCCGCGGCAGCCGGGTGGCGGTGCCCCAGTTGTTGGAGCAGGTACGCGAGGTACGCGCCACGCGCGCGATCCGGGCCATCGACCTGGAGCTGAGCCGGGGCCGGGGCGCCCCGTCACAGTTCTTGTCGGTACGCACGGCGCCGCTCGGCGCGGAGCTGGTGGTGATCCTCGCCGAGGACCGCACGGCGGCCCGCCGGGTGGAGGAGACCCGCCGCGACTTCGTCGCGAACATCAGTCATGAGCTGAAGACCCCGATCGGCGCCATCGCCTTGTTGTCCGAGGCTGTCGCCGATGCCGCGGACGATCCCGAGGCGGTCGCCAACTTCGCCCGCCGGATGCAGCGGGAGAGCCAGCGCCTCGGCGAGCTCGTCTCGCAGATCATCGAACTGTCCCGGCTGCAGGCCGACGATCCGCTGCTCGCCGCGGACGAGGTCGAGGTCGACGACGTGCTGGCCAGTGCGGTCGACTCCTGTCGCGTCGACGCCGATCGCCGCGATGTCGCGCTGACGGTCACCGGTCGGCGCGGGCTGGTGGTGCTGGGCGACCGGGTCCAGTTGACCACCGCCATCCGCAACCTGGTGCAGAACGCCGTCAGCTACTCCGATCCCGGTGCCCGGGTCACGGTCGGCGCCCGGCAGGCGCTCGACGGCGACGACGACGTCGTGGACCTGACCGTCAGCGACAACGGGATCGGCATCGCGCCGGGCGAGGCGCAACGGATCTTCGAGCGCTTCTACCGGGTCGACTACGCCCGCAGCCGCGACAACGGCGGCACGGGCCTCGGCCTGTCGATCGTCAAGCACATCGCGGCCGCCCACGGCGGGCAGGTGACGGTGTGGAGCAAGGTCGGCCAGGGGTCGACCTTCACGGTGCGGATCCCCGCGATCACCGATTCCGGCGTGGCGTCGGCGGAGTCCGCACCGCGAGCCGACGAGCCGCCGGTCGGCACGCCGCCGAGCGGCGAGATCCGCCAGTCCGACGAGGAGCCCGCCGTACCCCGCCCGCTCGTCGACAGCACCAACCAGGAGGCCAACCGATGACCCGAGTGCTCGTCGTGGAGGACGAGGAGTCCTACCGCGAGACGATCGCCTTCATGCTTCGCAAGGAGGGCTTCGAGGTCGCGGAGGCAGCCGACGGGGCGGAGGGTCTGGCCGAGTACGCCCGCGGCGGTGCCGACATCGTGCTGTTGGACCTGATGATGCCGGGGCTGCCCGGCACCGAGGTCTGTCGTCAGCTCCGGCAGCGCGGATCGGTCCCGGTGATCATGGTGACGGCGCGCGACTCGGAGGTGGACAAGGTCGTCGGCCTGGAGATCGGGGCCGATGACTATGTCACCAAGCCCTTCAGCCATCGCGAGCTGGTCGCCCGGATCCGGGCGGTGCTGCGGCGCGGCCAGGAGGTCGAGCTGGTGCCCGATGTGGTCGAGTCGAGCGGCGTCCGGATGGACATCGAGCGGCACACCGTGTCGGTGGACGGCGCACAGGTCCGACTGGCGTTGAAGGAGTTCGAGCTGCTGGAGATGTTGCTGCGCAATGCCGGGCGGGTGATGACCCGCGGCCAGTTGATCGACCGGATCTGGGGTGCGGACTATGTCGGGGACACCAAGACGCTCGATGTGCACATCAAGCGGCTGCGTTCCAAGATCGAACCGGACCCGGCGAACCCGCGTTACCTGATCACCGTCCGCGGCCTGGGCTACAAGTTCGAGGGCTAGGCTGACGCGGGTGACCGACGAGATCACCGTATTCAGCGCAAGCGCCCATCCCGAGTTCGCCGAGCGGATGTGCGAACTGCTCGGAGTCGAGCTGTCGCCGACCCGGATCACCCGCTTCAGCAACGACTGCCTACGGGTCCAGCTCGGTGCGAACTGCCGCCGCAAGGATGTCTACATCGTCCAACCGCTGGTGCCGCCGGTGCAGGAGCACCTGGTCGAGCTGTTGTTGATGCTGGACGCGGCCCGTGGTGCCTCGGCCAACCACATCACCGCGGTGATCCCGCACTTCGCGTATGCCCGCTCGGACAAGAAGGACGACTCGCGGATCTCGATCGGCGCGCGCCTGGTCGCCGACATGCTGCACGCCGCGGGCGCGACCCGGGTGATCACGATGACGCTGCACTCGGAGCAGGTGCACGGCTTCTTCTCGGTGCCGGTCGATCACCTGACCGCGATCCGCGAACTCGCCTCGGCATTCCGCGACAAGGACCTGTCGGACACCGTGGTCGTCTCGCCGGACTTCGGGTACGCCAAGGTGGCCAGCGAGTTCGCCCGGTTGCTGGATCTTCCGGTCGCCGCGGGCTCGAAGCGCCGGCTCGGCGACGACACGGTCGTGATCGACCGGATCGTCGGTGACGTCGAGGGCAAACGGGTGATCATCATCGACGACGAGATCGCAACCGCCGGCTCCATGATCGAACTGATCGGCAAGCTGCGCGAGGAGGGGGTGCGCGAGATCTCGATCGCGACCACCCACGGCCTGTTCACCGGCAAGGCCGTCGCCCGCCTCGATGCCGAGCCCGACATCGGCCGCATCGTCAGCACCGACACGGTGCCGCTGACGGGGGAGCGTACTCCGCAACGCCTGGAGGTGTGTTCGGTGGCGCCGCTGTTCGCCGAGGCGGTACGCCGCCACAACCGCGGCGAATCGGTCAGCTCGCTGTTCTCCGACGATCCCGAGTACGGCTGAGGGGCCGACTCAGGACGTCGGGGTCGCCTCCGGGGTCGCCTCCGGCGTCTCCGATGTGGTCGCCTCCGGGGTGCCGGAGGCGCTCGGGTCCGGGGCGACGGTGCGGTAGTCGGCGTTGTTGCCGTCGATGATCGGCACATCGGCGGTGATCGGGCCCGCGGTGGCGAAGTTGAGGGTGACGCGCATGGTCAGCCCGGGCGGCAGGTCGCCGGAGACCGTGAACGCATCGGGCCCGCCGAGCTGGGTCAGGGCGGTGGGGGCCACCTCGATCGGTCCGCCGGTGAAGGGGAGCGGAGCCGGGGCCGGGTTGTTGTCGGCGTCGATCAGTTGGCCGCTGACGCTGGTCAGTTCGTCGGGCTGGGTTCCGGTCACCGCGCCGTCGAGGAGTCCCTGCTCCCCGTCGCGGGTGACGATCAACAGGTTGCGCACCTTCACGGCGCCATCGGCGCCGACGTTGAGATTGACGCCGCCGCCGAGGGTCGGGGGCTTGCGGCTGGGGTCGCTGGTGCACGCGGCGACGCCGGTGGAGAGCAGGACGGCGAGCGCGGCGGCGGCCACCCCGCGGGCGATCGGGGAGCGCGAGGAGATCACCGGCGCAGCCTAGCGCAGGCACACCCGGCTCGTCGTGTCAACCCTCGCCGGACCGCCCGAATGCCTTCTGGCTAGCGCAAACGCCGGAGTCGGGTCGGATGACGCGTGCTAGAATGGCGGTCGGGAAAGGGGTACAAGAGAACATGACCTTCAACGTCGGTGAGACGGTTGTCTATCCCAATCATGGGGCGGCCGTCATCGAAGATATCGAGACCCGCCAGATCAAGGGAGAGGACAAGCTCTATCTCGTCCTGCGCATCGTAGGACAAACTGACCTGGTTGTCCGGGTCCCCGCCTGCAATCTTGACCTCGTCGGAGTTCGTGACGTCGTCGATGCCGATGGTCTGGAGCGTGTGTTCTCCGTCCTGCGCGCACCCCATGTGGAGGAGCCGACCAACTGGTCGCGCCGCTACAAGGCCAACCTCGAGAAGCTGCACTCGGGCAATGTGATGAAGGTCGCCGAGGTCGTTCGCGACCTGTGGCGCCGCGAGAAGGATCGCGGCCTGTCCGCCGGTGAGAAGCAGATGCTGGCCAAGGCTCGTCGCATCCTCGTCTCCGAGCTGGCCCTGGCCGAGAAGGTCGAGGAGGACCGCGCGGAGACCATGCTCGACGAGGTCCTCGCCTCCTGATCCGGTTGTCCGATCGATCCAGTTCCGGACCGGCCGTCGCCCTCGTGGTGGCGGCCGGTTCTGGCGTCCGGTTCGGGGCCGACCGACCGAAGGCGCTGGTCGAGCTCGCCGGTCGGCCGCTGGTCGCCCATGCCGTCGCCGCGCTCGCGGCGGGCGGGGTGGTGCGGGCGGTGGTCACGGTTCCGGCCGGGCGGGAGGAGTCCTTCGCGGAGGCGCTGCGCGATGCCCCGGTGCCGGTGGACCTGGTCGTCGGCGGCGCCGAGCGGCAGGATTCGGTACGCCTCGGCCTGGCCCGCCTGGCCGATGCCCGCGGGCCGATCCTGGTCCACGACGCTGCGCGGCCGCTGGTGCCGCCCGCGGTGGTGGCGGCCGTGATCGACGCCGTGCGTGCCGGGGCGGATGCCGTGGTGCCCGCCGTGCCGGTCGCCGACAGCATCCGCCGGATCGCCGGGCGGACCAGCGCCGTGGTGGACCGGGCGAGCCTGCGCGCGGTCCAGACCCCTCAGGGATTCGCACCGCAGGCGCTGCGGGCCGGTCACCAACATGTGCTCGATGCCGGCCTGGTGGTCACCGACGATGCCGCGGCCTGCGAGGCTGCCGGCCACCCGGTGAGTCTGGTCGAGGGATCTGCCGACTCGCTCAAGATCACCACGCCGGCGGACCTGATCATGGCCGAGGCGATCCTCGTCGCACGCGGCTGATCGCCGCTCTCAGTCCCGGCGGGTGACCAGGCAGGTCGCGATCGCGGCGATGCCCTCGCCGCGTCCGGTCAACCCGAGCCCGTCGGTCGTGGTCGCGGACACCGAGACCGGTACGCCGCCGAGCGCCGCGCTCATCGCCGCCTCGGCCTCGGACCGTCGGGCGCCGATCCGCGGCCGGTTGCCGATCACCTGGACCGCGACATTGCTGATCGCGAAGCCGGCAGCGGTCGCCCGGCGCGCGGTCTCGGCCAGGAAGGCTCGCCCGGCCGCGCCGGACCAGGCCGGGTCGTCGGTGCCGTAGTTGCTGCCGAGGTCGCCCAGCCCGCACGCCGAGAGCACCGCGTCACAGGCGGCGTGCGCGGCGACATCGCCGTCGGAGTGACCCTCCGGGCCACTGGCCTCACCGGCGAAGTCCAGGCACGCGATGATCATCGGGCGCCCCGGGACCAGGCGGTGCACATCGGTGCCGATGCCGCTGCGGATGATCATCGTGCGCCGAACTCAGTTGGTCAGGCGCTCGTCGCTGACGTTGTAGGTGCTGCACTTGCCGATCTCGGTCGTGGACAGCCCCGTCTGCACCCAGTAGCGGCGGGCCTCGCCGCGCGGGTGGGTGCTGAGGATGTCCGGATCTCCGGTGAGATTGTCCGAACCGAGCTGCTCGGCGAGGTTCAGGAAGTTGTCGAAGTCTTCCTGGGTGTAGGGCGTGGACTGCGCCGCCGAGGCGAGATAGAGACCCGCATAGCAATCGGCCTGGGTCTCGATCCGGCGACTCATCAGCAACTGGTCCTCCTTCGAGGCGTCCTGCATCAAGATGGTGGCCGCGGCGAACTGACCGGTTCGTCCCTGTAGCGCATGGCCGAACTCGTGCGCCATCACCAGATCCATCGCGGTCGGATTGCTCGCCTCCTGCTCGATGCCCGGTTGATTCGGCAGGTCGCTGGCGTAGTAGAGCTGCTGGTTCGCCGCGCAGTACGCCGCGTTCCGTTGCGGCATCTCGCCGCACGGGGTCTGGATCGGGGTGTCGTAGATCGTCACCGGCGGCCGGAAGAGTTGCCAGCCGGCGGACTCCAGGGTCCGGTCCCAGGTGGTCATCTCGCAGCCCATCAGGGCATTGAAGTGGCCCTCCAGCTCGGGGTCGGACGCGGTGCGCGTATCGACGCGGTTGATCTCACACCGGATCGGCGAGGCGACGCGTTCGGCATTGACCGGGTTGGCGTAGAGGAACTCGTCGAGCTGTTCGTAGGTCTCCGGGACCGGGATGTCGTCGGGCTGCTCGACCGGCGGCGGCGTGTAGTCCTCATTGGCGTACGGCACGGTCGACGCCTGCCCGAACAGCGAGTTCGCGATCAGTACGCCGAGGCCGATCATGCCGAGCACCAGGGCCGCGCCGAGGACCACGCCCCAGGGGCCCCGGCGCCGTGGGCGCGGCGCCTGGGGGGCGGGGAAGCCCGGCGGTGCGTACCCGCCGGGCCGCGGGCCGGTCGGCGGGCCCCACGGCGCGCCGCCGTAGGCCGGACTCGCCCCGCGCGCGGCGACGGGCGCAGGTCGCGGATAACCGGGGTACTGGCTCACGCTGTCACCCTAGACCGCGGTGGGTCCCCGCGCGACGGGTACGCCCGGCGCACCCGGGTGACTCTCGCCCGCATCGCCCGGCGGGTGCGCCGCGCCGGGGCGCGATTCGCCGGAGCTCCGGGACGCGCGAGCGTCAGAATGGTGCGGTGCCCGCGACCGCCGGGTGTCGTAGGGTGACCCGAAAGCTCTCGCGGCCGTGCTCGGCGGCCGCCGGCCCGACCCGGAGGATGACGTGATCGCGAAGCGTGCCCGACGTGCCCGGCTGTTGATCCCGCTGGCACTGCTCGCCTGGTTCGTGGCGCTGCTGCCCGCCCAGGCGGCACCGGGAGATGTGGCGACGATGGACGTCCAGGCGCGGTTGGAGCCCAGTGGGCTGCTGAACGTCGAGCAGACCCTGACCTTCGACGGCTCGCCGCCCGCCGAGCTGACCCAGCGGATCGCGACCCGGGAGAGCACCGTCGGCGATGCCGACTACGTGTACACGATCAGCGATGTCACCGCCCGGGCCGGCGACCGCGACCTTGCGCCGCGGGTCAACCCGGTGGGCGATGCGGTCGAGATCGTCGTGCCGACCGAGGGCGTCACGGGTCCGGTGACCATGTCCTACCGGGTCGCCGGCGCGGTGCAGGGCCGCATCGACGGCGAGCAACTGACCTGGCGGATGCTGCAGGGCCTGTCCGTCCCGGTGGGCCAGATCACCGGCGAGGTCCGGGTGCCCGGGCTGTTCCGCTCGCTGGACTGCAAGGCCGGCCCGCCCAATGCGACCGCGAGCTGCCGGTCGTTCTCCGGTGGCACCGGCGCCGATCCGGTGCCGACGTTCACCGACGGCCCGCGCGGCGCGGGCGAGGTGGTCACGGTGCAGGTGCTGTTCCCGCCGGGAGCGGTCGAGGTGAACGAGCAACTGGACTACCGGTGGACGCTCGGCCGGGCGTTCAGCGCCGGGCCGCTGCAGCTCGGCCTGGCCGCCGCGCTGCTCGCCCTCGGCGGGATCGCCGTCTATCTGCTGCACCGGCGCACGGGCGTCGACCGGGCCGGCGGGACCAAGGTCATCGCGGTCGCCGAGTTCGTGCCGGTCGGCAAGGGCGAGGCCGACTTCCGGGTGACCAGCGATGTGCGGCCGGGCGAGGTCGGCTCGCTCGTCGACGAACGGGTGGACCCGATCGATGTGGTCGCGACCGTGGTCGACCTGGCGGTCCGCGGCCACCTGTTGATCACCGAGCTGCCGGCCCGGTCGGCCTATGCCGCCGCCGACTGGTCGTTCACCCGCCGCGACGATGCCGATGACGACTCGTTGCAGCCCTATGAGCGTCGGCTGCTGGACGCCGTCGCTCCGGCCGACGGAACCGAGGTGCTGGTCTCCAACGTCGGGTCGCGGGTCAACGACGCGATCGCCGAGGTGCAGTCGGAGCTCTACGGCGAGATGGTCGCCAATGGCTGGTACGAGCGCCGACCGGACTCGATCCGCAATGTCTGGCACCGCGGCGCCCTGATCTTCCTGGTCGGCGCGGTGGCGCTGACGGCGGTGCTCGCCGCGTTCACGACGTTCGGCCTGGTCGGCCTGGCGGCGATCCTGCTCGGCCTGGGCCTGCTGTTCGTCGCCCAGGAGATGCCGGCCCGCACGCCGAAGGGCACGGCCACCCTGCGCGGCCTCGAGGTGCTGGCGGGGGAGCTGCAGACGCGGCCCACCGACGAGGCGCCGAAGGGCAAGGAGTTGGCGACGATCTCCAAGCTGTTGCCCTATGCCGTGGTTCTCGGCGGCGCCGAGCGCTGGGTCGATGCGATGGTCGCCGCCGACGACGATCCCGACGAGCCGGATCCGACCGATCTGTCGTGGTACCACGCCCCCGACACCTGGTACCTGCGGGACCTGCCGGATTCGTTGCGGAACTTCCTGGTCAGCCTGGCGGGCCAGCTCTTCTCCCGCTGACCCGCCTCGTGCCCCGAGCTCCAGTGCCGGGAGCTCCAGCGTCTAGAGCTCCAGGCCCGGGTAGAGCGGGTGCCGATCCAGCAACTCGGCCGACCGGGCGTGGGTACGCTCGGCGACCCCGTCGGCCAGGTCGTACTTCGCCTTGCCGGGCTTGCCCGTGCTGGCCGTCACCGGCGTCGTGTTGGCCAGCACGTCCATGATCATCTCGGCGGTGACGTCGAACTCGTCCGCGCCGAATCCGCGGGAGGTGAGCGCGGGCGTACCCAACCGGACGCCGGAGGTGTACCAAGCGCCGTTCGGGTCGTTCGGCACCGCGTTGCGGTTGGTGACGATGCCCGCATCGAGCAGCGCCGACTCGGCCTGCCGACCGGTCAGCCCCAGCCCGCTCACGTCGAGCAGCACCAGGTGGTTGTCGGTGCCGCCGGTGACCAGCGTCGCCCCGCGCCTGATCAACGACTCGGCGAAGGACTGCGCGTTGTCGGCGACGGCGTGCGCGTAGTCGCGGAAGGCCTGGCTGCGGGCCTCGGCCAGCGCGACCGCCTTGGCCGCCATCATGTTCGACAGCGGGCCGCCGAGCACCAGCGGGCAGCCGCGATCCACGCTCGGGGCGTACTCCTCGGTGGCCAGCACCAGGCCGCCGCGCGGCCCGCGCAGGGACTTGTGGGTCGTCGTGGTGACGACGTGTGCGTGCGGCACCGGGTCCTCGTCGCCGGTGAACAGCTTGCCCGCGACCAGCCCCGCGAAGTGCGCCATGTCGACCATGAACGTCGCGCCGACCTCGTCGGCGATCTCGCGCATCCTGGCGAAATCGATCCGCCGCGGGTACGCCGAATAGCCCGCGATCAGCACCAGCGGCCGGAACTCCCGGGCCAGCCGGGCGACCTCGTCGTAGTCGACGAGCTGCGTCTGCGGGTTCGTCCCGTAGGAACGCTGGTGGAACATCTTGCCGGAGATGTTGGGCCGGAAACCGTGGGTGAGGTGGCCGCCGGCGTCCAGGCTCATCCCGAGCATCCGCTGGTCGCCGAACTGCTTGCGCAGCGCCTCCCAGGCGCCCTCGTCGAGCTCGTTGACGTTCTTGGCGCCCTGCTCGGCGAGCGCCGGCTGCTCGACGCGGTGGGCGAGGATCGCCCAGAACGCGGTCAGGTTGGCGTCGATGCCGGAGTGCGGCTGCGCATAGGCGTACTCCGCCCCGAACAGCTCCCGCGCATGCTCGGCGGCGGTCGCCTCGACGGTGTCGACGTTCTGGCAGCCGGCGTAGAAGCGGTGACCGATGGTGCCCTCGGCGTACTTGTCGGACAGCCAGTTGCCCATCGTCAGCAGCGTCGGCAGCGACGCGTAGTTCTCGCTGGCGATCAGCTTCAGCGAGCCGCGCTGGTCGGTCAGCTCCGCGCGGATGGCGTCGGCGATCCGCGGCTCGACGGCGCCGATCACCGACAGCATGGCGCGGTAGGCCTCGCCGGCCTTGGCGACGTCGACCTCGGGCAGCGCGTCCGCGGTGGAATTGGGGGCCTCGGCGATGTTCGTCACGCCCGCAAATCTAGCTCACGCGCTGACGCTCGCCCGGAGTCTCGCGCGGCCACAGCCACGGGTACGCCGCGACCGCCGCCAGCGCCCCGAGGGTCAGCCCCAACAGCCCCGAGCCGAGCGGGTACGCCACCCGCGCGGTCTCCTGGAAGCCCTCGGAGGTCAGCGTCATCACGATGATCCCGGTGCCGACGGCCAGCACCCGGCGCGAGCCCGCCACGCCGAGCAGGGTGATGCCGGACAGGTAGTACCAGCCGCGCATCGCCGGGCCGGCCAGCGTGAACGCGAGCATCGCGCTCTGCATGAGCATGATCGGCGAGCGGCGATAGCGCCGGATCAGCAACGCCAAAGCGATCAGCAACACCACCCGGACCGGCCAGACCAGCCGCTGGCGCAGGTCGTCCGGTACCTCGATCTCGACCGCCGCGCCGACCTGCTGGATCAGCGCGGCGAGTTGGTCGGCCGGGGTGAAGGTGACCACCGACCCGGGCACCGACAGCGTGCCCAGCCAGCCGTTGCCCAGGCCACACAGCGCGCTGACGGCGAGGAAGGCGAGCGCGGCGATGGCGATCGCGCCGGCGACCAGGCCGGCGCCGGCCAGCCAGCGCCGGCGGCGGTCGGGGAGGTCCAGGCGCTGCAGCATGATCAGCGCCACCGCGACGGCGAACAGGAGGCCGGGCTGCTTGAGCGCGCCGGCCACCCCGGCCAGGGCCGCGGCCGCGACGAACGAGCCGGCGGTTCCCCGGTACGCGACCAGCAGGGCCAGCGCCGCGACCGCCACCATCGGGCCGTCGTTGTGGGCGCCGCCGACCAGGTGGACCATCGTCAACGGGTTGAGCACGGCCCACCACACCGCCCGGGCCGGGGAGGTGCCGACGCGGCGGGCGAGGGCGGCACAGATCGGGGCGAGCGCGACCGTGGCGGCGAGCGCGGGCACCCGCATCCCGACGACGCTGGCGTAGCCGTCCGCGCCGGCGATGGTCACCACGAGCTGCTGGATGCGCAGGGTGAGTGGCGGGTAGACGGCGGTCGTGCCGACCCAGTGCTGCACCATCGCGGCGGTCGGGCCGCCCTGCCCGAGGCCCGTCGTGTACGGATTCGCCCCGGTGAGCAGTTGCCAGCCCTGCTCGACGTAGAGGTAGACGTCGCGGCTGAGCACGGGCGGGCCGAAGATCATCGGCAAGGCCCAGATCGTCAGGATCAGCATCGTCTCGCGGATCGCCGGCCGGACCCGGCCGAGCCAGAGCCAGGCGGCGGTCAGCGCCAGGATGCCGCAGAACGCGAATCCGAAGTTGAGGCCGGACCCGGTCAGCCGGGCGAGGGCCCGACCGAGCGGGTAGCGAAGCCACAGATCGGCATCGGCGAGATAGCCGTACATCGACACCGACAGCGCGGCGGTGGCTGCCGCGCCCAGCGCCGTCGCGGCGATCAGTTCGACTCGGCGGCGGCCGACCGGGGCGGCCGCCGGCTCGTTCACCGGTGGCGGCCGATCTCGTAGAGGGCGATGCCGGCCGCGACGCCGGCGTTCAGGCTCTCCACATCGGTGGTGATCGGGATCGAGGCGAGCGTGTCGCAGTGCTCGCGGACCAGCCGGGCGAGGCCGTCGCCCTCGCTGCCGACCACCAGCACCACCGGCCCGTCCAGCCCGGGCACCTCGGCGATGTCGGTCGCGCCGTCCTCGCCGGCCAGGCCGACGACGGTGAACCCGGCCTTGGCGAAGGCGGCGAGGGTGCGGTTCAGGTTGGTGGCCCGGGCGATCGGCAGCCGGGCGGCGGCGCCGGCCGAGGTCTTCCAGGCCGCGGCCGTGAGCTGGGCGGACCGGCGCTCGGGGATGATCACGCCGCTCGCGCCGAAGGCGGCCGCCGAGCGGACGATGGCGCCGAGGTTGCGCGGGTCGGTGATCGAGTCCAGCGCGACGACCAGGCCGGGGGACTCGGCGGTGATCGCGGCATCGAGCAGGTCGTCGGGGTGGGCGTAGCGGTACTCCGGCAGCTTCAGCGCCACCCCCTGGTGCACGCCGCCCCCGGTCATCTTGTCCAGCTCGGCGCGGGTCACCTGCAGCAGCGAGATCCCATGATCGGCGGTGAACCGGAAGATGTCGGCCAGCCGGTCGTCGCGCTCGACCCCCTCGGCGACGTATCCGGCCTGGACGGGTACGCCGGCCTCCAGCGCCTCCAGCACCGGGTTCCGACCGAAGATCCACTCGGCGCCCGTGGCCTTCGGGTTACGCCGGGCCGGCGCGGCCTTCTTCGCGGCGAGCTTCGCCTTGTGCGCCTTGTGATAGACGCGATCCTCGGCCTTCGGGGTCGGGCCCTTGCCGGCCAGGCCGCGGCGGACCCGCCCGCCCGAACCGGCCGTATTTCCCTTGCCCTTCTTCCGCACCGCGCCGCGGCGCGCCGAATTGCCGGCCATGATCACCCCTCCTTCGCCAGCGACCAGGCGGTCCCGTCGCGGGTATCGGTGAGCTCGACGCCGAGCCCGGTGAGCCGGTCGCGGATCGCGTCGGCGGTGGCGAAGTCCTTGTCCGCCTTGGCCCTGGCGCGCTCGGTGATCAACTGGTTGATCAACTCGTCCACGATCGTGCCGAGCCGATCGTCGGCCGGCGCGATGCTGCCGGCCCAGGCCGGATCCGCCGGGTCGAGCCCGAAGACCTCCAGCATGGCGCGGACCTCGCCGGCGCGGGCGCTCGCCGCGGCGTCGTCGCCGGCATTCAGGGCCGCATTGCCCTGGCGTACCGTCTCATAGAGCACGGCGAACGCCTTCGGCGTACCAAGATCATCGTCCATCGCCGCGACGAACGCCTCCGGCAGCTCTGCCGCGGGCGCAACCTCCCCGGCCCGGTCCAGGAAGGAGTCGATGCGCTCCAGCGCGGCCGTTGCCTCGGCGAGCGAGTCGTCGGAGAACTCGACCGCGGAGCGGTAGTGCGGCTGCGCCAGGTACATCCGGACCGCGCGCGGAGGGTAGCGCTTGACCACCTCGCTGACCAGCGCGCCGTTGCCGAGGGACTTGCTCATCTTCTCCCCGGCCGCGGTGAGCCAGCCGTTGTGCATCCAGTAGCGCGCGAACTCGCGCCCGGCGGCGCGGGACTGCGCGAGCTCGTTCTCGTGGTGGGGGAAGCGCAGGTCCAGGCCGCCGCCGTGGATGTCGAACGCATCACCGAGGTATTTCCCGGCCATCGCCGAGCACTCCAGGTGCCAGCCCGGCCGGCCCCGGCCCCACGGCGACGGCCACGACGCGGTCTGCGGCTCGGTCTCCTTGTGCCCCTTCCACAGGGCGAAATCGCGCGGGTCGCGCTTGCCGCGCGGGTCGGCATCGGCGGCGGGCTCCATCTCGTCCAGCCGCTGCCGCGAGAGCTCGCCGTAGGCGGGCCAGGACCGGACGTCGAAGTAGACATCGCCCGAGCCGTCGGGTGCGACATAGGCGTGGCCGCGCTCCAGCAGCGTGCCGACCAGTTCGATCATCTCGGGAATGTGCCCGGTGGCGCGGGGCTCATAGGTGGGCGGGATGCAGCCGAGCGCCGCGTACGCGTCGTGCAGCTCGCGCTCGAAGCGGTACGCATGGGCCCACCACGGCACGCCGACCTGCGCGGACCTGGCGAGGATTTTGTCGTCGATGTCGGTGACGTTCGCGATCACGGTGACGTCATTGCCCTGGCGGGTGAGCCAGCGCCGCAGCACGTCGAAGACGACCTCCTTGCGGATGTGGCCGAGGTGCGGCGCCGACTGCACGGTCAGCCCGCAATGGTAGATCGACACCTTGCCCGGTTCGAGCGGCACGAAGTCACGGACCTCGCGGGTCGCGGTGTCGTAGAGGCGAAACGTCACCGGCCCAGCCTATCGACGCGGCCGCGGCCCGGGGCGCGGATTACTGTGGCGGGCGTGCTGCAGGGTTGGTGTCACCGATGAGCGGGCGGGTGGTCCGGGTCGGCCGGGCCGCCGTCAAGGGGACGCGGCACGAGTCGCTGCCGGCGGCCGGGATCGGCTCGGCCGGCGTCCTCGGTGACCGCGCCCTGGCGTTCTGTGACCCCGAGCGCGGGCGCGTGCTGCGGACCGTGGAGAATCCCGGCCTGGTCGCGGTCCGCGCGCGCTGGGACGATCCGGTGCTGGAGCTCGACCTCCCCGGAGGTCGCCGCGTGCGCGACGAGCTCGTCGAGACGGGGGAGCTGGTCGCCGACTACTGGGGTCGGGCGGCGCGGCTGCAGACCGTCGGGTCCGCTCACGCCGCGGCGGTAGGGGCGTTGCTGGACCGGCCGGTGGTGCTGGCGCGGGCCGAGCCGGGCGCCATCGTCTATTCCGGCGCCGTCACCCTCGTCACCACCTCGGCGCTCGCCGAGCTGTCGGGGCGGATCGGCGGACCGGTCGCCGACGAGCGATTCCGCGCGAACCTGACCGTCGACGATGCCGCCGGCCCGGAGCTGGAGGCGCTACCGGCAGGTGCCCGGCTCGCGGTCGGCTCGGCGGAGTTGATCATCCGCGGGCCGGTGCCGCGCTGTGCGGTGATCGACATCGGCGAGCGCGGCCGGCCCGAGGGGGCCCTGATGCGGGCGCTGGCGGGCTACCGGCGCCGCGGGCCGGAGGTGTACTTCGGCCTGGACTGCGCGGTGGCCCGGCCCGGGCGGGTGGCCGTCGGCGACGCGGTGCGCGTGCGGGAGCCGCTTGTTGGCAAGGCTTCTCGGTTCCATTTCGGATAGGAACCGGGGCGCGGGCGGGGGCGTTGCTGACGTTGGAGAGGAGTCCCCCGATGTCGAAGCCCAGAGCCCCCCTGCCCCGCAATGCGCGCCGCCGAGCCGTGGCCGAGCTGGAACGCCGGAAGCGTCAGGCCGCCATTCAACGCAACATCATCATCTCGCTGTCCCTGCTCGTCACCACCGCGGTCGTGATCGGGATCGTGGTGGTGGTCGGCGGCGCGATCCGTGACCGCCAGGCCGCGGAGGCCGGACCGGCCGAGCTGGTCCGGCCGAACAGCGTCTACCTGAACCGGCCGCCCGAGGCCAAGGTGACCGTGGTGGAGTTCCTGGACTTCGAGTGCGAGGCGTGCGGTGCGCTGTACCCGACGATGGAGCAGGCCAGGCAGACCTACGGCGACCGGGTCAACTTCGTCGCGCGCTACTTCCCGGTGCCGAGCCACTTCAACGCCATGCGCGCCGCACGGGCGGTTGAGGCCGCCGGCCAGCAGGGCAAGTGGGAGCAGATGTATCAGAAGATGTACCAGACCCAGACCGAGTGGGCCGAGCAGCAGGTCCCGGCCGACGACACCTTCCGCGGGTTCGCGCGCGACCTCGGGCTGGACATGGCCGCATGGGAGGCGGCCTACAACGACCCGGCAACCGAGCAGCGGATCGCCGCCGACGCCGCCGACGGGGAGGCGCTCGGGGTGCAGGGCACGCCGACGATCTTCATCGACGGCCGCCAGGTCGAGCTGCAGAGCTTCGCCGAGCTGCCGGCCGCGATCGACCGCGCGCTGGCCGCGGCGTGAGCGAGAGGTCCGAGCAGGGTCTCGGCGGGCGTACCGGCGGCGTCATGCTGGCCGTGCTCGGCGCGATCGCCTGGCTGGCCGCGCTGGTGCTGATGATCGAGAAGGTGCAGAGCCTGGCCGACCCGGCGTACCGCCCGAGCTGCAGCATCAACCCGGTGCTGTCCTGCGGGTCGGTCATGAACTCGGCGCAGGGCTCCGCGTTCGGCTTCCCCAACCCGTTGATCGGGATCGCGGCCTTTGCGGTGGTGATCACGCTCGGCGTGCTGCTGGCCGCCGGGCTGGAGCTGCCGCAATGGATCTGGTGGGGACTGCAGGCCGGAGTGATCTTCGGCATCGGTTTCGTGGCCTGGCTGATGGCGCAGAGTCTGTACGTGATCGGCGCGCTGTGCCCGTACTGCATGGTGGTCTGGGCGGCGATGATCCCGATCTTCGTCCTCGTCACCGTCGACAACCTGATCAAGGAGCGGATCCCGTCGCCGGCCGGGCTGCGGCGGGTGCTCGCGGCAGCGGGCGCGGTTCCGGTCGTGGTGTTGTACGCAACGGTGGCCGTGTTGATCCTGCTGCGCTTCTGGGACTTCTGGACGGCGTGAACCGGGCCCGCGCTCGGGGGACGGCCGCTCAGGGGATGGTGACGACCTGCCCCGCGTAGGCGACGCCGCCGCCGAAGGCGAAGAGCAGCGCCTTCGATCCCGGCTTCAGCGGGTCGGCGGAGTCCTGCAGCTTGGACAGCGCGAGCGGGATCGAGGCGGCGGAGGTGTTGCCGGACTCGACGACGTCGGTGGCCACCCTGGCCTGTGGGGCGCCGATCTTGCGGGCCAGTGGCTCGATGATCCGCAGATTCGCCTGGTGCAGCACGATCGCGTCCAGCTGGGTCGGCTCGAGGCCGGCCTTGGCGATGATCTGCTGCGCGATCTCGGGCAGCGCGCGGGTGGTCCAGCGGTAGACCGCGTTACCGTTCTGGGCGAACTTGAAGCCCTCGGCCGCCTCGATGCGTACCGCATCCGACAGCGGCGGTGCCGAGCCCCAGACGACCGGCGACATCTCGTCCGTCTCGGAGGCGGTGAGCAGGAAGGCGCCCGCCCCGTCGGCCGTCAGCACCATCGTCGAGCGGTCGGTGAAGTCGGTGAAGTCGGTCAGCTTCTCCGCCCCGATCACCAGCGCGTTCTCCGCCGAGCCGGTGGCGATGGCCTGCTGGGCCAGCGCCACGGCGTGCGGGAAACCCGAGCAGGCGACGTTGACGTCGATGGTCGCCGGGGCGTGCTCCATGCCGAGCCGGTTGGCCACCCGTGCCGCGGTATTGGGCGAGCGGTCGGTCGCGGTGCACGTCGCCACCACGATCATGTCGATCCGCGTCACGTCGAAGGGGTGCTTGTCGAGCAGGTCCTGCGCGGCCGCGAACGCCATGTCGGCAACCGTCTCCTCGGGCGCCGCCCAGCGACGCTCGCGGATCCCGACGCGCTGTGTGATCCATTCGTCCGTCGTCTCGACCATCGTCTCCAGCTCGGCGTTCGTGACGACCCGAGCGGGCTGGTAGTGCCCGATGGCGGCAATGCGTGTACCCGGCATCCAGCCATTCTCCCACGTTCTGGCGGTACGCGCCCCGGGCCTGTCGGTACCGCCGCTAGCGCTTGATCGCCGCCACCACGAGCTGGGCCAACTGCCCGTAGGCCTCCGAATCGGTCAGCCCGGTGGCCTCCTGGATGCTGCCGGTGCCGATCCGCGTCATGGTCGCCGAGACCACCTCGGAGACGAAGCCCGCGTCGGTGTCGTTGCGGAAGCTGCCCTTCGTGGTGCCCTCCAGGATCAGCTCGCGCACCCGCATCGTCGCCCAGCTCGTGTTGGCGCGGTAGACCTCGCGGGTCGGCGGGAAGGCGGCGACATCGGCGAGGAACTCCCGCGACGCCGGTTTCAGCGCCTCCGCGACCGCCGTCAGGTACGCGATCAGCCGCCGTTCGGGCGCACGGGAGCGGGCCACCCGTGACTCCACGTGTTCGGTGGCCTGCTTGAAGAACAGCCGGACAATGCTGGTGGCGAGCTGCTCCTTGGAGTCCGCGAGGGCGTACAGCGTGCGCTTGGAGCAGCCGAGCCGGGTGGTCAGGTCGTCCATCGTGAAGTGCGCGAAGCCTTCGGACAGCAGCAGCGTCAACAGTTGATCGCGGAGCTGGGCCTGCCGACCCGTGAGCCGCACCCGGGGGAACTGGATTCGCGCCATGGGGGCACATCCTAGGTCGCCACGGCCGATCCCGCGGCGGGCGACGCCCGCTGGACTCGTCCTGGGAGCGGTACTCCAGTAGCATTTTCAGTACCGGTCCGATCGCGCCAGGAGGGACACGATGCGAGCGATGGTGCAGCGGCTGCTGCCGGGCGAGGAGGCCCGCGAGATTGTCGGCATGGTGGGCGAATTCGCCCGCGCGGAGCTGGAGCCGGCCGCGGCCGGTGCCGAGGAGCGCGCGGAGTTTCCCCGCAAGGCCTTCCGGCAGCTCGGCGAGCTCGGGATGCTCGGGATGCCTTATCCCGTCGAGCTCGGTGGTGCCGGGCAGCCCTACGAGACCTACCTGCAGGCACTGGAGGAGGTCGCCGCCGCCTGGTTCAGCGTCGGCGTCGGGGTCTCGGTGCACATCATGTCGGCCTGGCCGCTGGCCCACCGGGGCAGCGCCGGGCAGCGCACCGGGCTGCTGCCGGGCGTGATCGGCGGCGAGACGCTCGGCGGGTACGCCCTGAGCGAGCCGCAGGCGGGCTCCGACATCTCCCGGATCGCCACCCGGGCCGAGCGGATCGACGGCGGCTGGCGGCTGAACGGCACCAAGGCCTGGATCACCCACGGCGGGTACGCCGATCACTACACGCTGTTCGCCCGCACCGGCGACGAGGGCAGTCGCGGACTGTCCTGTTTCCTGGTCCAGGGGGATGCGCCCGGCCTGAGCGCGGCGCCGCCGGAGAAGAAGATGGGGATGACCGCCTCGCCGACGGCGATGATCAGCCTCGACGACGTCATCGTCGGCGAGGAGATGATCATCGGCGAGCCGGGCGACGGCGCGAAGATCGCGCTCGGGGCACTGGATTCGGGTCGGCTCGGGATCGCTGCCTGTGCGACCGGTCTGGCGCAGGCCGCGCTCGATCATGCGAGCGCCCATGCGTTGGAGCGTGATCAGTTCGGCCGACCTATCGCCGACTTCCAGGGCCTGCGCTTCCTGCTCGCGGAGATGGCGGCGGGAGTCGACGCGGCGCGGGCGGCGTACCTGCATGCGGCCCGCAAACGCGACGCGGGAATGGACTTCACTCGCGATGCCGCAGTCGCGAAGCTGACCTGTACCGACACGGCGATGCGGGTCACCACCGATGCCGTGCAGGTGCTCGGCGGCTACGGCTACACCCGTGATTTTCCGGTGGAGCGGTTCATGCGCGAGGCGAAGGTTGCGCAGATCTTCGAGGGCACGAATCAGATCCAGCGGCTGGTGATCGCCCGCCAGTTGCTCGGACCCGAGGGCCGCCGCTGAGCCCGCGGCTCAGCCCTTGGCCCGCGCCCGCAGGGCGTCGATGTCGAGATAGTCGTGCGCGGGGGTGGCGGCCGGTTCCTCGGTGCCGTCCTCCCAGGGGTCATAGGGCCGGTCGTCGTCGTTCTCGTCGACATAGCCCTGCGACGGGTCGAACGGGTTGACCAGCCGGCGGCCGTGCTGCTCGATCGGCAGCACCGAATCCGGTGACATCGCCTCGTCCGGCAGCTCGCGCAACACGGTGTCGGTGTAGTCCTTCGCCGCATCCAGGATGGGCACCTCGTGGCCCGCCTGTTCCGACATGTACCAGCGGTGATCAAGCACCTCGTGGAAGATCTGGGCGGGCTCGCGCTTGCTGCGCAGGTCGTCGGGCACGGCATCCAGCACCGGCTCGAACACCCGCGTCAGCCACTGGTGAGCGATCACGGCCTCGTCGGCGCTCTGCTGGTCGGTGCGGACCCGGTAGGTGTCGAGGTCGTTCAGCAGCCGGCGGGCCTGGTTCTCCTCCGTGTCCAGGCCCGTCAGCCGGATCAGCCGCCGCGAGTGGTGCCCCGCGTCCACCACCTTCGGCTGGATCCGCACCGTCGAGCCGTCGAGGTCGGTGGTGATGTCCAGCTCGGCCACGTCGAAGCCGAGCGCATTGAGCCGGCGTACCCGCGAATCGATGCGGTGCATCTCCGAGCCGTCGAACTCCTCGATGCCGGTCAGCTCGTTCCACAGCTCGCGGTAGCGGTGCTCGATCGTCTCGACCAGGAACTCCGGCTTCAGCGCCTCGTCCAGCATCCCGCCCGCCTCCAGGTCGCTGAACTCTCCGAACAGATTGATCTTGGCGATCATCAGGTCGTGTTCGCGCTGGCCGTCGGTGAGTTGATCATGCAGCTCGCCGGTCTCGGCATCGACGAGGTACGCCGCGAATTCTCCCGCGTCGCGGCGGAACAAGATGTTGGACAGCGACACATCGCCCCACAACACCCCGGCCAGGTGCAGCTTGGCCAGCAGCACCACCATCGCATCGAGCAGCCGGCCGACGGTCTCCGAGCGCACGCCGGGGGTGAACAGCGCGCGGTAGGGCAGCGAGAACTGCAGATGCCGGGTGAGCAGGATCGGGTCCAGCGGCTCGCCGTTGGCGTCGACCCGGCCGGTCACCACGCCGACCGGTTCGACCGACGGCGTACCCAGCCGGTTCAGGTCGTGCAGCAGGCGGTACTCGTGCACGGCGAGGTGCTCGATGACCTCCTTGGCGGCATAGGTCTCGTCGCCGACGCGGATGAACCGCACGACGTGCCGGGAGATGCCGCGGGGCAGCGCGACGAGCTTGTCCACCGGCCAGTCGGCGAGCGGCACCTCCCACGGGAGCTGGATCAGTCGGGCATCCGGCTTGGTCGACACGAACCGGGGCATCTGGTCATTCTGGCACGTGGTGTCGCCCGGATCGCCGAGTCGCGGCGACGATTCACCAATCCGGATCCCCGTCCGCTCCGAACCACGGGTGTGAATCGAGCGATCGCTGGCCGGACTCTGGCCGCGGCGACCGGTGTCGTGGCGGCAGCATTCGCCGTGGCCGCCGGCCAGTTGACGGCCGCGCTGGTACGCCCGGGCGCCGGGCCGCTGACCGTGGTCGGGGCCACCCTGATCGACGCCGCCCCGACGCCGGCCAAGGAGTTCGCGGTCCGCACGCTCGGCACCGCCGACAAGCCGGTCCTGATCGCCGCCGTGTTCGTGGTGCTGCTCGGGGCCGCGTTCGCGATCGGGCTGGCCGGCCCGCGGCACCCGCGCGGCGCCGCGGCCGCCGTCGCGGCGCTCGGCGCGATCCCGCTGGTCCTGGCGCTGGCGCGGCCGGGTGCCACGGGCTGGGACGCGGTGCCGTCGCTGGTCACGCTCGTCGTGGGCGTGGCCGGATTCTCGCTGCTGCTGCGCCGGCTCCGGCGGAGTGCGGGCGATGACCGCGCGGTTGCGGCGCTCGGCCGGGAGCGGCGAACAATGCTGGTGGCGCTGGGTGTGGGCGGGGTGTTGGCGGCCGGGGGGCTGGCCGGGTCGGGGGCGATCGGGTCGCGGGCCCGCGGGTCCGGGCCCGGCCGGGGGCCACTGCCGACACCCACGGAGCCCGCCCCGGCGCCACCTCCCGGCGCGCAACTGCCGGGCATGACGCCGTTTCGCACCTCGATCGAGGACTTCTACCGCGTCGACATCGCGTTGGTCACGCCGAGCCGCGACCCCGGGGACTGGCAGTTGACGATCGACGGCATGGTGGACCGGCCGCTCACCCTGAGTTATGACGACCTGCTGCGGTTGCCGATGATCGAGCGCGACATCACCCTGACCTGCGTGTCCAACGAGGTGGGCGGGCCCTATGTCGGCACGGCGCGCTGGCTGGGCGTACCGTTCACCGAGATCATCGAGCGGGTCGGCGTACAGCCCGGCGTGGACCAGGTATTCAGCCACTCCTTCGACAACGGCTACACCTGCTCCACGCCGTACGCCGCGGTCAGCGACGGCCGCGACGCGATGATCGTCGTCGGGATGAACGGCGAG
Organism: Naumannella cuiyingiana; assembly: GCF_013408305.1. Classification (NCBI taxonomy): domain Bacteria; kingdom Bacillati; phylum Actinomycetota; class Actinomycetes; order Propionibacteriales; family Propionibacteriaceae; genus Naumannella; species Naumannella cuiyingiana. Next base: position 2,348,990 of record NZ_JACBZS010000001.1, read on the forward strand.
GTGCTGCCCGACAAGAACGGCTTCCCCGCCCGGATGCTGGTGCCGGGCCTGTTCGGCTACGTGTCGGCCACCAAGTGGCTGGAACGGATCGAGTTCACCCGCTACGACCGCGCCACCGCGTACTGGACGGAACGCGGTTGGGCCACCGAGGCGCCGATCCTGACCCAGAGCCGGATCGATGTTCCGCGCTCGCTCGGCAAGCTCGACCCCACTGCGCCCGTGCTGGCCGGGGTGGCCTGGGCCCAGCACCGGGGGATCGCGCGGGTGGAGGTGCAGATCGACGACGGGCCGTGGCGCCCGGCCCGGCTCGCCGACGACGCCGGGATCGACCTGTGGCGCCAGTGGTACCTGCCCTTCGACGGAGCGCCCGGGCGTCACCGGGCGCGGGTCCGCGCCACCGACGGGACCGGCCGGACCCAACCCGAGGAGCGCACCGGGGTGTTCCCCGACGGCGCCCGCGGCTGGCACGAGATCCAGTTCGTGATGCCGGAATGATCATCGGCGAAAGATCATCGCGAATCGACCAATCCGGATCCCGACCCGCTCCGAACCATGATCAGGAAACCTGGAAAGGGAAACTCATCATGATCAAGTCTTCGATTGCCCTGCGTCGCGGTCTGCTCGGACTCGGCGCCGCCGCCGTCCTCGTCGCCGGCGCGGCCTGCGGCAACATGAACGCCGCCGGTCCGACACAGACCGGCGCCCCCAGCGCCAGCTCGCAGCCGGAGGCGACCACCGGGTCGTCGCCGTCGTCGGCGCAGACCGGAGCGGCGGCCGCCGAGCCGTTCGGCCCGGCGTGCTCGGCCATCCCGAAGAGCGGCGCGGGATCCTTCGACGGCATGTCGACCGCACCGGTCGCCACCGCCGCCAGCAACAACCCGGAGCTGTCCACCCTGGTCAGCGCCGTCAAGGAGGCGAAGCTCGTCGACACCTTGAACAATGCCGAGGACATCACGGTGTTCGCGCCGGCCAACTCGGCCTTCGAGAAGCTCGACAAGAAGACGCTGGACAAGGCGATGGGCGATCCGAGCGGGCTGCTCACCAATGTGTTGACCATGCACGTGGTGCAGGGCCGGCTCACGCCCGACGAGCTGGCCGGCGAGCACGAGACGCTCAACCCGGAGCAGAAGGTGAAGGTCGAGGGGAGCGGCGAGAGCTTCACGGTGAACGGCGCGAAGGTCGTCTGCGGCAACGTGCAGACCGCGAACGCGACCGTCTACATCATCGACGGCGTACTGCTGCCGCAGTGATCACGTCGTGCGAGGCTTGAGGCCATGACGGACGGATCGGCCGGCCGGGAGACCATCTCGGCCGGCCGGCACCTGCGATCGGTGCCGGACGAAGGGGCGGATCTGCCCGAGCTGCTGGACCGCGCCGCGCGCGGCCAGCAGGAGGCGTTCGCGACGCTGTACGACCGGACCAGTCCGCGAATCTTCGGGCTCGTGCAGCGGATCGTCCGCTCGCCGGAGCAGGCCGCCGAGGTGACCCAGGAGGTCTATCTCGAAGCATGGCGGCTCTCGGCCCGCTACGACCCCGCGCGGGGCAGCGTGGCGGCCTGGCTGACCACGATCGCCCATCGACGGGCGGTCGATCGGGTACGCGCGGCGCAGGCGGCCACCGTCCGCGACGACGCCGACGCCCGGGCCGCCACCGCGGCCCGGGACACGCGCCCCGACCAGGTCTGGGACCACGTCGACGCGCGGCTCGACGCCGAGCGGGTACGCCGGGCCATGGGGTCGCTGACCGAACTGCAGCGCGAGGCGCTGGTGTTGACCTACTTCGGCGGTTACACCCAGCGGGAGGTCGCCACGATGCTGAAGCTGCCGCTCGGGACGGCGAAGACCCGGATTCGCGATGCCCTGATCGGCATGCGCGACGCGTTGGAGGTGCAGGGGTGATGGACAGCAGGCAGACGAGTGACGCCGAGCCCGCGATCTGCGGGCTGGTCGGGGCGTACGCCGTGGACGCGCTCGAGCCGGCCGACCAGGCCAGGTTCGAGCGGCACCTCGATGAGTGCGAGGACTGCCGACGCGAGCTCGGCGAGTTCCGCGAGCTACTGGCCGACAGCACCGCGGCGGTCGCCGAGCCGCCGCCGGCCCAGGTCCGGGAGCGGGTGCTGGAGGGCATCGAGCAGATCCGGCCGCTGCCCCCCGTGGGGCCTCCGCCGACCGCGCCGACGCCCGTCGTCTCCGGCGACGGGGCGCGGGCCGATCGGTTCCGTCGGCGGCGCTGGCTGCGCCCGCTCGCTGCCGCGGCGGCCATCCTCGTCGCGTTCGGTGCGGGAGTTGCGGGCGGCCTTGCGCTGGAGCGGCAGACCGCGGTCGTTGCCGCGCGGCAGGACGAGGCGCTGACCGCGCCGGACAGCCGCATCCTCGCGGTGCAACTGCCCGGCGGGGGCCGGGGCGCCTTCGTCGTCTCGCGCCAGCAGGGCCAGGCGCTGTTCGTCGGCTCGGATCTGCCGGACCCGGGCGCCGGGCGTACCTATCAGTTGTGGACGATCGATCGCGCGGGCCGCCCGATCCCGGACGCCCTGGTCGCGGGCGGGAACTCGCGGGTGGTGATGAACGCCCCCGTCGATGCGGGGACGACCGCGCTCGCGGTCACCGTCGAACCGGCCGGCGGCTCCCGGGCTCCGACCACCGAACCGGTGGTGGCCGCGCTCTGAACGCCGTCCGGAATCACCGTCGCCGGTCGGGCGCCGCCGGTCTCGGCGGCGCCCGATGGCGCAGTTCTCAGGCGGAGAGGCGATCCCCGCTCTGCTGGGAGAACACGTGCACCTGCGCCGGGTCGACCCCGAGGCGGATGGTGCTGCCGCGCTCCGGCGGGCGCCGCGAGGAGATCCGGGCCACCACCTGCGGGGCGGTGAGCTGCTTCTCGGCCGAGAGCCCGGCCGGCGTGCCGTACAGGTAGGCGTCCGCGCCCAACTCCTCCACGACGGCGACGTCGAGAGCGATGCCCTGATCGGCGACGGCGAAGTTCTCGGGGCGGATGCCGAGGACGAGGTTCTCCTCGCCGCCGGCCCGGTCCAGCACCTCGCGGGACACGGGGACGACGTAGTCGCCGACTTCGACGCCGCCCTCGGTGACCCGGCCCTCGAGCAGGTTCATCGCGGGGGAGCCGATGAAGCCCGCCACGAACAGGTTCTTCGGCTTGTCGTAGAGCGCGAGCGGGCTGTCCACCTGCTGCAGCAGGCCGTCCTTGAGCACCGCGACCCGGTCGCCCATCGTCATGGCCTCGACCTGGTCGTGGGTGACGTAGACGGTGGTGACGCCGAGCCGGGACTGCAGCGCGGCGATCTGGGTACGCGTGGAGACGCGCAGCTTGGCGTCCAGGTTGGACAGCGGCTCGTCCATCAAGAAGACCTGCGGCTGGCGGACGATCGCGCGGCCCATGGCGACGCGCTGGCGCTGACCGCCGGACAGGGCCTTGGGCTTGCGGGCCAGGAAGTCCTCCAGGCCGAGCAGCTTGGCGGCCTCGAGCACGCGCTTGTCGCGCTCGGCCTTGGGCACGTTCTGCATCTTCAGGGCGAAGCCCATGTTGTCCGCGACGGTCATGTGCGGATACAGCGCGTAGTTCTGGAACACCATCGCGATGTCCCGGTCCTTCGGCGGGAGGTCGGTGACGTCGCGGTCGCCGATCGAGATGGTGCCCGCGTTCACCTCCTCCAGGCCGGCGAGCATCCGCAGCGCGGTCGACTTGCCGGAACCCGACGGGCCCACGAGCACCATGAACTCGCCGTCGCCGATGTCCAGGCTGAACTTGTCGACGGCGGGGGTGTCCGAACCCGGGTAGACGCGCGTGGCGTCATCGAAACTGACTGTGGCCATTGCCGAAACATTCCTTCCACGGGCAGGTACGTGCCCGACGATCCTTGGTGGCAGGGGGGGTGTGCCGGACGTCCTCGTTGACGTGCACAGCTACCGATGTCCGGCATTCTGCCCGGCCGACTCAGGGTACGCCTGCCGGCCCGTCAGGTTGTGACCAACCTGTGATCCAGGCCACGTTCAGCACTCGACGATGTTCACGGCGAGCCCGCCGCGCGCCGTCTCCTTGTACTTCACCTTCATGTCCGCACCCGTCTGCATCATCGTCTTGATCACCTTGTCCAGGCTGACGGTGTGCGCCCCGTCGCCGTGCAGGGCCAGCCGCGCGGCCGTGATCGCCTTGACCGAGGCCACGGCATTGCGTTCGATGCACGGGATCTGGACCAGGCCGCCGACCGGATCGCAGGTCAGCCCGAGATGGTGCTCCATGCCGATTTCCGCGGCGTTCTCCACCTGCTCGGGGCTGCCGCCGAGGATCTCGGCCAGGGCGCCCGCCGCCATCGAACACGCCGTGCCGACCTCGCCCTGGCAGCCCACCTCGGCGCCGGAGATCGAGGCGGTCTGCTGGTAGATCGAGCCCAGCGCCCCGGCGACCAGCAGGAATCTGATGATCGACTCGTCATCGGTCCCGGGCACGAACCGGTCCACATAGTGCAGCACCGCCGGGATGATGCCCGCGGCGCCATTGGTGGGGGCGGTCACCACCCGGCCGCCGGAGGCGTTCTCCTCGTTCACCGCCAGCGCCCACAGGGTCACCCAGTCCATGGCCGCCAGCGGGTCGGCGCCCTCGCCGCCGTCGGCCAGCCGCCGGTGCAGTTCCGCGGCGCGGCGGCGTACCCGAAGGCCACCGGGGAGCACACCCGGCGTACCGCAGCCCTTGTCGACACAGCCGCGCATCACCGCCCAGATCCGCAACAGCCCGGCGCGCACCTGCTCCTGCGGCCGGCGGGCGCATTCGTTGGCGAGGGCGAGCTCGCTGATCGACAGGCCGTGCTCGGTGCACAGCGCGAGCAGTTCGGTGCCGGTCTGGAACGGGTAGGGGATCGGCGTCGGGTCGGGCGCGAGCGTGGGCTGTCCGGAGCCGTCGTCGTCGAGGACGAAGCCGCCGCCGATCGAGTAGTAGGTGCGCTCGGCGACCACCTCCTCGCCCGCGCGGGCGGTGAACGTCATCCCGTTCGGGTGGAACGGCAGCGAGCGACGCCGGTGCAGGATCAGGTCCTGATCGGCGTCGAAGGCGATCGGGTGGGTGCCGGCGAGCGTCAACTTGCCGGTCTCGCGGATCTCGGCGGTACGCCCGGGCGCCGCGTCGGTGTCAACGGTCTCGGGCTGTTCGCCGGTCAGGCCGAGCAGCACGGCGGGCTCGGAGCCGTGTCCGTGGCCGGTGGCGCCGAGGCTGCCGAACAGCTCGGCGCGGACCCGGGTGACCCGGTCGAGGTGACCGTCCGCGGCCAGGGATTCGGCGAACCGGGCGGCCGCCCGCATCGGCCCGACGGTGTGCGAGCTCGACGGTCCGATGCCGATCTTGAACAGGTCGAACACGCTGACGCTCATTGCTCCAGTGTGCCCGAGTCGAGAACCGCGTTCCCCCTGATCTCCTCGGTGGTCTTGCGGTCGATCCCGGCGTACAGGCGATGGTAGACGGACCCGGTCAGCCGCGCGAAGATGTCGGGGAGCCAGGCGTCCATGCCGATCAGGATCCGGGCTCGGCCCTGGCGGACGCCGCGCAGGATGATCCGGGCGGCGTCCTCGGCGGTGGTCGGCGCGAGCTGCTCGTCGAACAGGGCGGCGGCTCTGGCCTGGTCGATGCCCGCGGCGACGGTGGCATTGCGCGCGATGGCGGTCTGGATGCCGCCGGGAAAGACGCAGGAGACCTTGACATGTGGGTGGTTGGCGAGCATCTCGATCCGCAGCGACTCGGTGAAGCCGCGGACGGCGAACTTTGCCGCGCTGTAGGCGCTCTGGCCGCCGGCGGCGATCAGTCCGAACGACGACGAGGTGTTCACGATGTGCGCGTCGCGGGCGGCGATCAGGTGCGGCAGGAAGGCCTTGGTTCCGCTCACCACGCCCCAGAAGTCCACGTCCATCAGCCGGTCGTAGACGGCGAGGTCGGTCTGCTCGACCGGCCCGTGGTGGGCGATGCCGGCATTGTTGAACACCAGGTTGACCGCGCCGTGCTCCGCGACGACTTCGGCTGCGAAGGCCCGTACCTCGTCGCGCTCGGCCACGTTCACGACCGCATGGTGCGTCTGCGCGCCGATCGCCAGGGCCAGCCGTGCGGTCTCGGCCAGGCCGGCCGGGTCGCGGTCGCACAACGAGAGTGCGGCCCCGCGGCGGGCGAGCTCGAGCGCCAGCGCGCGGCCCATCCCCGACCCGGCGCCGGTCACCACGGCGACGCGTCCGGCGTACTCCTGCCGGGCGGGTTTGCCAGACCCCGTCGCCGCGCTGCCCGGCGTCTCGGGTGGCCGGGACGGGTGGGGCCAGCCCTGCGCGGCGATGATCTTGTCCGCGGCTGCGACGAAGGCCTCGGAGTCGACGTAGCCATGGTGGCGCGGGGAGTCGGTGAAGCGCAGACCACCGGTCAGGTCCGGGCGTTCGGTTGCAATCCGATGCCGGAAGCGTGCCGCCGCGGCCGGGGCCCGATCCTCGTCGAGCAAGTGGCTCGCGATCATGGCCGCGGCGGTGTCGAAGAGGAAGAACCCCGCCGAATTGCTCTCTCCGAGTCCTAGCAGGAACAGGCCTCGGAACCGGCGGGAGAAGGTACCCAGATACAGCTCGTCGTCGCCGATCCCGCCGAAATATGCCTCGGCGTAGGGCACGCGGGGCTCGTAGCCGGTCGCTGCGATGATCGTGTCGAACTGCGCCCGGCTGGCGTCGACGAACTCGACGCTGGTGCCGTCGATCCGGGCCAGGTCGGGCTTGGCGATCACATTGCCGTGGGCGAGTGCATCGATGATCTGGGTACCGATGATCGGGTGGGAGTCGAGCAGATGGTGGTCGGGCTTCTGCAGCCCGAAGCGCCGCACGTCGCCGACGCTGAGACGCAGCGCGAGCTCGGCGAAGGCACGCCGGACCCTGCGCGGCAGCCGAGCGAAGGCGCCGTCGGCGATGTCGGTGGGTACGCCGGCGATGTGCTTGGGCACCACCCAGTAGCCGCGGCGCGCACTCAGTACACAGCCGGGGCTCACCCGACCGATGTCGGCGGCGATGTCACAACCGGAATTGCCCGCCCCGATCACCAGGGTTCGCCGACCAGCGAACTCGGTCGGGTTGCGGAAGCGCTGGGCCGGCATCACCTCGCCCGCGAAGTCGTCGAGGATGCCGGGCAGCCGCGGATGCCACTGGGCGCCGCTGGCACAGACCAGTGCACGGAACCGGTATGTCGTGGTGGTCCCGGGGTTCCCGACCGGTGCGGTGGTGACCAGCCAGTGGCCGTCGGCGTCCTGCTCGACCCGGTGCACCGCGACGCCGAAGGAGATGTCGGCGGTCAGGGCGTAGCGCCGTGCAAAGGAGTCGAGGTAGGCGAGGACCTGCCGGTGGCCCGGGTAGTCGGGATAGGTGCTCGGCATCGGGTGACGCAGGAAGGCCGAGGTGTCCCGGCTGGAGATGAAGTGGGCCGAGTCGTACATCGGTCCGTCGGCGCGTTCGATGTCCCAGATGCCACCGATGCGATGGTGGCGCTCGAACTGGGCGTAGGGAATGCCGCGCTCGGCCAGGGCGCGGGCCATCGCCAGCCCGGCCGGGCCGGCGCCGACGATGCCGACGGTGTCGCGACGGTCGACCACGCCCGGATCGCCCCCCGATACGGGCTCGCCCCGGACCTTCGCGGCCGTCGCGGTCACTCGTTCGCTCTCGACCGGTGGTGTGGTCATTGCTCGCCCTCCGTCGGCCCATGTCGTCGCCGACCCTTGTTCGGCCTGGTCACCCAAGGTCTGACTGATCTCTCACGCTACGCAGTGGTGGTCGCGTTCGTGAGGACAGCTGCGGCCGTCCAGCGGACCACAGCGGCCACAGGTCTGAGCGACGGTTACCCATTCGGGTCTAGGTTTGGCTCAGTGAGTGCCCGCATCGTCGATCCCGACATCGTCCGGCTGACCGACCAGGTGGGCGCGGCGCACGGGTTCGACCTGGGCCCGGCGCTCGCCGGCGCGGGCCTGTCGCATCCGCTGCTGGCGCTGCCGGACCTGCGACTGACCGCGGCGCAGGCGTGCGCCTTCCTGGCCGGCGCACGCGACATCTCCGGCCGCGCGGATCTCGGGCTGATCGTCGGTGCCGGCCAGACCGTCACCAGTTGGGGCGTTCTCGGGCTGGCGATGCTGTCGGCGAGTTCGCTGGAGCTGGCCGTGCGAACCGGGATGACATACCGCGCGCTGGCCGGCGCGCTGACGGACATCGAGACGCGGGTCGGCGCCAGCGGGCTGTCGCTCGTCGTTCGGCCCTACCCGGAATTGGCGCCGGTCGAGCGGTTCGTGGTCGAGGAGTTGTTCGCCAGCGTGGTCGGGCTGCTGCGGGTGGCGCTCGGTCCGGCAATCGCGGTGCGGGCCGAGTTTGCCTTTGCCGCGCCGCAGGATCCGGCGCTGGCCCGCGAACTGTTCGGCGACGGGGTCCGGCACGACCGTGAGGTGTCCTCGCTCATCCTGTCGCGCCGGCTGCTCGATCGCCCGCTGCCGACCACCGACCCGCTGTGCCACCGGCGGATGACGGAGTTGCTCGATGCCCAACTCGCGGCGCGGCGTGGCGTGCACGGTCTGGTCGGTCAGGTCGAGGACCACGTCCGAGGGCGGCTGGCCATGGTTCCGACGATGGCGAGAACCGCGGCCGTGCTGCACCTCAGCGAGCGGACCCTGCGGCGGCGGCTCGCCGAGGCAGGCACCACCTTCCAGGGGATCGTCGATGCCGTGCGGCGCGAACGCGCGTACGTGATGTTGATCAACTCCGACGCCTCGCTGCCGGCGATCGCGCGGGCCTGCGGTCTCGGCGACGAGCGGAGCCTGCGCCGGGCGGTGCAGCGCTGGTTCGGGCGGTCGGCGTCTGCGCTGCGCACGCCGGATGCGGTCTAATGGGCACATCGCGACGGTGAGGAGGACGGCGATGGCCGAGGTGGAGGAACGGGTTCGCCACTACTACCCGACGGTCGATTCCGGCGATGCGGAGGCGGTGGCGGCGCTGTTCGCCGAGGACGCCGTCTACGCCCGCCCGGGATATCAGCCGCTGCGCGGTCGCGCGGCGATCCTGGCCTTCTACACCGGCGACCGGGTGATCGCGGAGGGGCGGCACACCGTCGATCGGGTCCTGGTCGCGGGCGGTCGGGCCGCGGTACAGGGCCGCTTCGACGGCGTGCTCAAGGACGGCAGCGAGGTCGCGGTCGAGTTTGCCGACTTCTTCGACGTCGACGACGCGGGCGCGTTCACCGAGCGGACCACCTACTTCTACGCGCCGCTGGTCTGATCAGGCGGCAACCAGTGCCGGCTGCTGGGCGCGGAGCAGCTCGGCGTACCGGCCGTCGCGGTTGATCAACTCATCGTGCGTGCCGAGCTCGACGACCTTCCCATGATCAAGAACCATGATCAGGTCGGCATCGCGGATCGTGGACAGCCGGTGCGCGATGGTGATCGTGGTACGCCCGTGCGAGAGCTCGTCCAGCGCCGCCTGCACGGCCCGCTCGGTGGTGTTGTCCAGGGCGGAGGTCGCCTCGTCCAGCACCAGCACGGCGGGATCGCGCAGGATGGTCCGGGCCAGCGCGATCCGCTGCTTCTCTCCGCCGGAGAACCGGTAGCCGCGGGCGCCGACGATGGTGTGATAGCCCTTCGGCAGTTCCATGATCATCTCGTGCACCTGGGCCGCCCGAGCGGCCCCGACGAGCTCGTCGTCGGTGGCGTCCGGTCGCGCATGGCGCAGGTTGTCGGCGATCGAGGCGTGCAGCAGATAGGTGTCCTGGGACACGACGCCGACCAGCTCGGCGACATTCTCCAGGGTCAGCTCGCGAAGATCGACACCGTCGATCCGCACGCCGCCGGTGGTCGGGTCGTGCAGGCGGGAGACCAGCCCGGCCAGCGTCGACTTGCCCGAACCGGTCGAGCCGACCACCGCCAGGGTCGAGCCGGCCGGGATGGTCAGGTCGATCCCGGTGAGGGCCTCGCCGTCGGCGTCCGGATAGGCGTACGACACGTCGTCGAAGGTCACTTCGCCGCGGGCGTGGCGCGGATCGAGGTGCTTCGGTTCGTCCGGGTCGGTGATCGTCACGGGCAGGTCGAGGTACTCGAAGATCCGCGAGAACAGGGCGAGCGAGGAGTTCACCTGGACGGTGACGCTGAGCACCCCCATCAGCGGGCGGAACAGGCCGGCCTGCAGGGCGGTGAACGCGACCAGCGTACCGATCGAGATGCCGGCGCCGGTCGCCGGCAGACCGGCGATCAGATAGATCAGCGCGGGGATCGCGGCAAAGATCACCGACAGGGTGGCCATCCGCCAGCGGCCGGCGAGCTGGGAGCGCAGTTCCAGCTCGGTCAGGGTTTCCGACGACTCGGCGAACCGTCGGGAGAGCTGGTTGCCCGATCCCAGGGTCTTGGACAACTGCACCCCGGAGACCGACAGCGACTCCTCGATCTGGGTCTGCAGGTCGGCGAGCTTGCGCTGTGCCTGCATCGTCACCTCGCGCCGCATCTGCGACACCTTGCGGGTGAACCAGACGGCCGGCGGCAGCACGATCAGGCTGAGCAGCGAGAGCTGCCAGGACAGGGCGAGCATCGCGATCGCGGTGCCGATCACGGTGGTGACATTGGTGGCGATCGAGGTTGCCGTGGTGGTGACCACCGATTGCATGCCGTTGATGTCGTTGGTCAGCCGCGACTGGACCTCGCCGCCGCGAGTGCGGGTGAAGAAGTCCAGCGGCAGCCGCTGCAGATGCGCGAAGACCCTGGTCCGAAGGCCATGCATGACCCGCTGGCCGACGATGGTCGACTGCCAGGTCTGGATCACGCCGAAGATCGCATTGATCACCGCGACGCCGAGCATCGCGCCGACCAGTCCCAGCAGCAGCGGCACGTCGTGCTCGGGGAGGGCCCGATCGAAGAGGGCCCGGGTGAGGAACGGGGTGGCCAGTCCGACGACGGACGAGGCAATGATCAGAACGGTGACGATCCCGAGGCGGGCCCGGTGCGGCCCGAAGAGGGCCGCGACGCGGCGCAGGCTCACGGGGTGTTCGTCGAGCTGGCGCCGGTCGGCCTCGCTCAGTCGGCGGCCGGGGCCGCCGCCGGGGCCGTCCGGCCGGTGCGGGTGGGTGTCGGGGGCTGCCATGGGCGTACCTCCCTTCCGTGGGAAAGATCCGGCCTTCCGGGGGAGGAAGATCCGGGCGAAGACATGATGAGGTTACCTCACTATCTGGTAACCACACCAATCGCTAGGATATTCCCGTGTCCCGAACCGATGAGCGTGGCGACGACGAGCCGTCGCTCGGCCGGCTGGTGATGCTCGCCGCCCGCCGAGTGCGCGAGGCGCGGGTGGCGGCGTTCGAGCCCTACGGCCTGGCGGCCCACCAGGCGCGCGCCTTCCTGGTCGTGCTGCGCTGGAGCGCCGGCGAACTGCGGCTGTCCCGGCTGGCCGAGCGGCTGCACATCGCGCCGCGCTCGGTGACCGAGGTCGTCGATGCGCTGGAGGAGAAGGGGCTGGTACGCCGATCTCCCAGCCCCACCGACCGCCGGGCCACCGTCGTCGAGCCGACCGAGGCCGGCCGCGAGCTCGGTCACAAGTTGAAGCGCGGCGAGCTGACCGGCGGCGACTCGACGGTGTTCGCGGCCCTCACCGAGACCGAGCGGGGCACGCTCACGCGCCTGCTGGCCAAGGTGGCCGACGCCTGAGCCTGCCCCCTCCCTGTGGGCATCGGGCCGCGTGCGGGGTGGCGTCAGTTCGACGGGCGCGGCTCCGCTGCGGCTGCGCGGTGGGGCGCCGTTCGCGCGTTCGGCAGTGCGCGCCTTCCGCGCAGCGGGCCACTGTTCAGCCAGATCGCCGCGACGAGCACCGCGCCGACCATGATCAGCATCGTCGGTCGCAGCCCGAGGTTCGCGCCCAGGGCGCCGGACACCAGTGCGGCGAGCGGCATCGTGCCGTAGTTGATCAACTGGCTCACGGTGATCGACCGGGCCAACAGGCCCGGTTGGACATAGCGCTGGAGCCAGGAGCTGCGCACCACATTGCCGCCCACGGTGACGAAGGCGAGCGCGAACCAGGCGGCGGTCACCACGGCCCAGCCGGCCGCGCCGGCGCCGGCGAGCGGCACCAGCACCACGACGGGTTGCAGCGCCTGGGTTGTGCGTAGCAATCGCGCGCTGCCGAGGATTCGCGACAGGGCGGGGGCGGCCGCGGCGCCGGCGATGCCGCCGGCCATGCCCACCGTGAGGACCGCCCCGGCACCGCCGGGCGGCAGGCCCAGCTCAGCGGTGAGGAACAGCAACAACACCGTCATGATCCCGGTCAGACCGAAGTTCGCCATGCCTCCGGCGACAGTCATGTTGCGCAGCACGGGATCGCCGAAGACAGACCCGAACCCGTCGGCGACGCGGCGGCGGACGGATCCCGGTTCGTGGATGACGTGGCGCTCGACCCGGCTGAGTGCAACCAGACACACCGTGGAGGCGGCGAGTCCGATGAGCTGGGCGAGCATGCCCAGCGCGGCGGAGCCGAGTTGGGTGATCGCCCCGGCAATGCCGGGGCCGGCCATCTCGGCCGTCGACTGGCTGCCGTACAGCCGTGAGTTGGCCGACTCCAGATGGCCCGGCGGGACCAGCGTCGCGACGAGCCCGGGGTATGCCGAACGGAAGAAGACGATGCAGCAGCCGGTCACCAGCGCGACCAGCACCAGCTGCGGCAGCGAGAGGCGGTCGACCAGCGCCGCGACCGGCACCGTGGCCAGCGCCGCCATCGTGACCAGGTTGGCGATGATCATGACCGTTCGCGGTGAGCTTCGGTCGACGATCACGCCGGCCGGAATGCCGATCACCAGCCAGGGCAGCCAGGTCGCTGCCGTCAGCAGGCCCAACCACTGTGGCCCAGCAGCGAGGCTGAAGATCGCGATCATGGGGAGCAAGGTGGTGGCAGTGGCCGCACCGACCGCGTTGGCTGTTTCCCCGGCCCAGAGCAACCCGAAGCGAGGCCCCAGCCCCTCTGGTCGGGCGTTCATGGCTGGCTCGGGAAGCCGCGCATGAAGACCAGGACCGGCTCGGCGTTCGGATCGGCCAGGCGCTCGCTCTGCTCGTCCGCGACCCGTTCGTGCCAGCTGGTCAGCACCTGGAGTAGCTCCGCGCCGAGCTGATCCAACTCCTGCGGCGTGAGTCTGAGCCAGTCCTGGGACGCGAATGCGGTGCCGTTCCATTCGCCCGCGGTCTCGGAATTGGCCAGCCACTCGCGCACCCGGTCCGCCTGTCGCTCGGCCTGCAGGGCCTCGGCCTGGCGTGCCACTTCCACGGCCGAGCCGTCGAGATCGGCCCGGTTCCACCGGAAACCCGAGTTGCTCAGCCGCCACCATCGCTCGCGGCGGTCCCGGGCGAGATCCGGTGCCTCCTCGATGAATCCGGTCTCGGCGAGGACCCGGAGGTGGTGGCTCGCACTGCCCACCGCCTGTCCGGTGCGCTGGGCCAGTGCGGTGGCCGTGGACGGGCCATCGACCCGAAGTGCGTCGAGCAGCCGGGAGCGGAACGGATTGGCCAGCGCGGCAAGGGACTCCGCCCGACGGATCGTCCGGTAGTTGTGATCGGCCATGCCGGCAGGGTAGATTAACAAGAAGTGTTGTGCAATGACTCTTGTGTAAGTGTGCAGGTCTTCGGCTCCGACGGATCGCCCGAGAAGGAAGTTTGCGACCGCGGGCCTGTGGCTCCCCATTAAGGTGGTGCGGCTGCAAGGACGAGCGAGAGGGGCGCGATGAAGGCGCTGGTGAAGCGCGGCCCCGAGCCGGGCCTGGAGATGACCGAGGTGCCGGAGCCGGTGATCGGACCGTCCGATGTGTTGGTCCGGGTCGCCGCGACCGGCATCTGTGGCACCGATCTGCACATCGAGGCCTGGGACGACTGGGCCGCCGGCGCGGTACGCGCGCCGCTCGTGGTGGGGCACGAGTTCGCCGGCGACGTCGTCGAGGTGGGCTCGGCGGTCACGGAGGTACGCGTCGGCGACTTCGTCTCCGGGGAGGGGCATCTGGTCTGCGGACGCTGCCGCAACTGCCGCGCCGGGCGCCGCCAGCTCTGCCAGAACACGCGCGGCATCGGCGTACACGTCGACGGGGCGTTCGCCGAGTACGTCGCGATCCCGGCCGGCAACGCCTGGGTGCACAAGATCGACATCGATCCCGGCGTCGCCGCGATCTTCGACCCCTTCGGCAATGCCGTGCACACCGCGCTCGCCTTTCCCTGTCTCGGCGAGGACGTGCTGGTCACCGGCGCGGGCCCGATCGGCATCCTCGCGGCGATGGTCGCCAGACACGCCGGCGCCCGACATGTGGCGATCACCGATCTGTCCGAGGCCAGGCTCGATCTTGCCCGGCGGCTCGGGGTGAGCAGGGCGGTGCGGGCAGAGCCGGGAGCCTTCCGCGGGCTGTTCGCCGAGCTGGAGATGGCCGAGGGATTCGACGTCGGGCTGGAGATGTCGGGCAGCGGCGCGGCACTGCGGGAGATGATCGACGCGATGACCCACGGTGGCCGGATCGCGATGCTCGGCCTGCCGAGCCGCGAGATCAGCATCGACTTTGCTGAGATCGTCCTGAAGATGTTGACGCTCAAGGGCATCTACGGCCGGGAGATGTTCGAGACCTGGTACGCCATGAGCGTGCTGCTGCAGAGCGGGTTGGACATCTCCGGCGTGATCACCGATCGGGTGCCCTACGCCGACTGGCCGACCGCCTTCGCAGCCGCCAGGGACGGGGATTCCGGCAAGGTGATCATGACCTGGCGCTGACCCCGGACCGCCGCGGGATTTCGTCGTCTGGTGTTCACCTCGCGTTCGCCGGGCCGCCGCCCGGGGGCGGGAGCGTTGCTGTGTACCGGAACTCATTTTTAATAAGGAGAACCTAAGAACATGGCCACGCCGACCCGTCGAAAACTGCTCCCGCTCTTCACGTCCGAGGCGCACGGCGGGCGCCGCTCGTCGCTGACCTGCAAGATGCGCTGCGGGGATGCCTGCTTCCACGAGGTGCCCAACAAGTCCGACAACCCCTACCTGGGCGACATCATCGGTTCGATGTCGCGGCGCGGCCTGCTCAAGGCGGGCATGGTGGTCGGCGGCGCAGCGGCGCTGGGCGTTGCCTTCGACGCGACGGTGCGCCCGCGTACCGCACTCGCCGATGCGCGGCCCGGAATCGCCTGGGATGCGATCTCGCCGTCGACCGCCGATGCGGTGGTCGTGCCCGAGGGCTATGAGCAGCGGGTCGTCATCGCCTGGGGCGACAAGCTGTTCAGCTCGGCGCCGGACTTCGACCCGGCCAACCAGACCGCGGCGGCGCAGGTCGAACAGTTCGGCTACAACAGCGATTTCCTGGGCTTCCTCGAGATCGACGAGGAGGCCGACCTGTTGGTGAACAACCACGAGTACACCGACGAATACATCATGTTCCCGGGTTACGACCCGGAGAACCCGACCGAGGAGCAGGTCAAGATCGCCTGGGCCGCGCACGGCCTGTCGATCGTCGCGGTACGCCGTCCCGAGGGCGACACCGGCCCCCTGGAGCCGGTCGTCGACCACCAGCTCAACCGCCGCCTGCACACCGGAACCGAGTTCGAGCTGACCGGCGCGGCCGCGGGCCACGAGTTGCTGCAGACCTCGATCGACCCGAGCGGCACCCGGGTCAACGGCACCCTGAACAATTGCTCGGGCGGCCTGACCCCTTGGGGTACGTGGCTGACCGCGGAGGAGAACTTCAACCAGTACTTCGCCAATGCCGAGCAGATCACCGATGAGGTGACCGCGGAGCGGCTCGCCCGCTACGGCATCTCGGGCGGCGCGACCGAGCGCAAGTGGGAGCGCTACGACGACCGCTTCGATCTGACCAAGGAGCCGAACGAGGTCAACAAGTTCGGCTGGGTCGTCGAGATCGACCCGTTCGATCCCGACAGCACGCCGAAGAAGCGGACCGGCCTCGGCCGGTTCAAGCACGAGGCGGCAACCATCCGGATCACCGAGGACGGTCGCGCGGCCGCCTACACCGGTGACGACGAGCGCTTCGACTACTTCTACAAGTTCATCTCCGCGGGTCAGGCCGGCGTCGGCTGCCTCGAGGAGGGCGACCTCTACGTGGCGCGGTTCACCGGCAACTCGCCGGAGAGCGAGATCGACGGCTCGGGCGAGCTGCCCGCGGACGGCAAGTTCGACGGCACGGGCGAGTGGCTGCCGCTGGTGGTGGGTGGCGAGTCCAAGGTCGAGGGGATGAGCGTCGAGGAGGTGTTGATCTTCACCCGGCTTGCCGCCGACAAGGTCGGTGCGACGAAGATGGACCGCCCCGAGGACGCCGAGCCGAACCCGGTCACCGGTCACGTGTTCATCGCCCTGACCAACAACAGCCGCCGCGAGGGCGACCAGGTCGACGAGGCGAACCCGCGCCCGGAGAACAAGGACGGCCACGTCCTGGAGCTGATCGAGGACGGCAACGACTCGGGCGCCCTGACCTTCGCCTGGAACCTGTTCCTGGTCTGTGGCGTGCCCGACGACCCGACGAGCTACTTCGCCGGGTTCGACAAGTCGCAGGTCTCGCCGATCTCCTGCCCGGACAATGTCACCTTCGACAGCCTCGGCAACCTGTGGATCTCCACCGACGGGCAGCCGTCGTCGCTGGGCCACAACGACGGGCTGTTCGCGGTGCCCACCGAGGGTCCGGATCGCGGCAAGGTGCAGCAGTTCCTGTCGGTGCCGGTGGCGGCCGAAACCTGTGGGCCGTGGGTCGTCGGCGACGGCAGCGGCCGCATCTGCGTGGCCGTGCAGCACCCGGGTGAGAGCGACGATGCGAGCTTCGAGCAGCCGTCGTCGAACTGGCCCGACGGTGGCGACTCGGTGCCGCGGCCCGCCGTGGTCGCGGTCTGGCCGACGGTTCGGCCGACCCCGAGCGCCTCGCCGACCGCGTCGCCGAGTGGCACCCCGACCGCCTCGCCGAGCGCGAGCGGTTCGCCGACGGCCTCGCCGAGTGCTTCCGGATCCCCGAGTGCTTCCGGATCCCCGAGTGCTTCGGGTACGCCGAGTGCTTCGGGTACGCCGGGCGCGCCCGGGCCCGCGGCGCCGGGCGGGAACGGCACCGGCACCCGCCCGCCGCTGGCCGACACCGGTGGCGAGACCGGCGGTGCCGTGCTCGCCGGCCTGGCGGCGATCGCGGGCGGCATCGCCGCCCTGCGCAACCGCGGCCGCGGGGGCGAGTGATCTCTGCGACGGGCTGAATCCGGGCCGCGGGGAAACCACTCCGCGGTGCCGGGTTCAGTCCGTCGCTTCTTCGTGACGCCCGATTCCGGGCCGTCCGGTTCTTCTCGGAGTTGGTACGCCGCAGCGCCCCGCCGACATCTCTGATGATCATCGTCGCCCGTCACCGTACCGGTGGGTACGGGCTCGCCCGAGCGCCGGCGGTCGCCGCGGTACCGGTTGAAGATGATCATGGATTGGTGATCTTGGTCGCGGCGCGCCGGCCGCCTTCCTCACCGCTGGCCGAACGGCCCATCCCGCTGGCTGCGGACGACCCGGTGCGGTCGGACCCGCTCGTTCCGGATCCGCCGTCAATCATCCGATGATTGCTGCCTGCACGACGAAAGCGACGCCGTCGATCCGGCGATCGATCCGGCACGGCTATATCCGATACCTCGTCGGTACCGATCGGCGCACCCGGCTCTCGGTGCCCGGCAGGTACCCCGGCTCTGCACACTGACCGGGACATGTCGCTACGACGGACGAGAGAGCGAAGAGATGCGTACCGAGATCAACCTGATGGGTCGGCTGACCGTCCAACGCAACGGGAATGTTCACCACCTGTCGTCACCTCAGGCCCGGGTGGCATTTGCCCGGCTGGCCCTTGCCGGTCCGAATGGCGTTCTACGAGACGAGCTGGGCGAAACGATCTGGCCCTTCGAACTGCCCGCGACCTGGGCCTCCGCGCTCAGATCGCTGATCAGCCGACTGCGCACCTTCGTAGGAAGCTGGCGCCCCGAGATCGCGGAGCCCATCGTGCTCAGTTGTGGCCGCTACGTCCTCGACCTCGGCCCGGCGGCCGATGAGGAGATCGTCGTCGACGTTCGACGCGCACACCACCTGGTCGCGGCGGCACGGACAGCTCTCGCCGACGAAGCGAACGCCGAGGCCGCCGCGTTCGTCGACGAATCGCTGCGCTGCTTGAGATTCCAGTTCATGGCCGAGCACGACGGCGAATGGGTGGCCGAGCAGCGCGACGTCCTGACCGCCCTGCGCATCGCGGCAATGGAGCTCGGCTATCGGGCCGCGATGGCCGAACATGATCATCCCCGCGCGGTTCGAATCGCGAAAGAGACGGTCGCAGTGGCCCCGGATCGGGAAAGCGCGTACCGCGACCTGATGTCCGCGCACAAGGCGGTCGGGAACCGGGCCGAGGCGCTGCACGAATACCGGCGTCTACAGACCATCCTGTCCGAGGAGTTGGGCGTCGATCCCTCCCCCGAGACCGAACTCGTCTACCTCGACCTGCTGGGGCGGGCCGCCCGGCCGACGGGGTCGGACTCGTCCCCCGCCGACAGCCGGTCGAACGCGCGGTCCGCTCCGCTGGGCTCGAGTTCGCGTGGCGCTGCCGGCCGGGCGGCCGCCTCGTCGCAGCGGAGCCGTCGAACGGTGGTCACGGCACGAAGCGCGCCGGGCCGGACTGGGGCGCCGCGGGTGTCCCACGCCGAGGTCCTGGGCGCCGTCAGCGTTCTTCTCCGCGCGGGTGCGCTGCAGCCGATCCGGACATCGAGCGCCGGGCGCGGAGAGCGCCACCCGGGCCTGCTGTTGCATGACGCCGTCGCCAAGGACGCCATGCGCAGCCACCCCGATCTCTACTGGGCCGACGGTTCCGCGCTCGGGCAACCGGCAGCCGATCGACGTATTCAGGTCCCCGGGGTGGGCCTGAAGCGATGACATCGGCCGTCGCGGACGCCGGTCGGCCCTCGGCCGAGCAACGCCGGCGGCTGTCGGGTCCGCGCAGCGTCGGCGCGGCATCCCTGTTCGACCGGATCCTTCCGGACGCGGTGGTGACGGCGGCCGCCACCGCCGATGATCCGGCGCCCGAGGTCTCGCTGGGACCGGGACCCGAACCCGGCTGGTTGGCCCGAGCCGTCCCGAGCCGGCGCGCCGAGTTCGCAACCACGAGGCGTTGCGCCCAACGTGCGCTGTCGGCTTTCGGGCTGGGACACGCGACCGTCGGGCGTGGATCGCGGGGCGAACCGCTGTGGCCCGAGGGCTTTGTTGGTTCGCTCACGCACTGCCACGGATACCGTGCGGCCGCGGTCGCCCGGGCGCGGTCGGCCGCCGGCATCGGGATCGATGTCGAACCGCACAGTCAATTGCCCACGGGCGTAGCGCGGTTGACTGCCAGCGACGCCGAGTGTCGGCAATTGGACAGGCGGTGCGCGACGGACCCGCAGATTCACTGGAGGACCGTGTTCTTCAGTGCGAAGGAGGCGATATTCAAGGCCTGGTACCCGCTCACGCGGTGTGAGCTGCGATTCCGGGAGGTGGTCTTGTCGGTGGCCGCGGACGGCACGTTCAGCGGGCGTATCCTCCATCCCGCCGCCGACGTCATGCCAACGGGCGATGTGATCTCCGGGACCTGGCTGGTGATGGATGAGCTGATCTGCACAGCAGTCGTCGTGGAGCCGCAGTCCACGGCGGGTAGCGGAGTCGGGCCGCCGCCGGCGATCGGTCCGCCCGTCGTCAGCGGCCGGTTGTCCTTGTCGTCGGACGAGCCGAAAAGTGGGCCGGTGGCGCTGTAGCGTGACCGTGCGAAGGCCGCTCACAAGGCGACCTGGAACGGCACCCGAGGCCCTGTCCTGCGCTCCGAATCTCCGTCGGAGAAGGGACTCCCCGGATTTGCCGTGTCGTGACGGGGACCGAGGAGAGGGGGTGGACTCCGTGGTGGAACCCCCGAAGGTCGTGCGGCGCCGGTTGGTGGATGAGATCCGCAGATTCCGGCGCTCCGTGCTCATCGAAGCGGGCGGTGGGCTCGGCAAGACCCAATTGCTCGAGCAGTTGATCGCAGCCGACGGTGGCGTGCTGATTCGGCTGGCCCGCGACCAGCCGGCCGATCACGCGACGCTGGTCGCGGAACTCAAGGCCACCACGGGAAGCCGATCTGCGTTGGCGGACATCGCAACGGCTCGTCAGTGCCTCACCAAATCTGTCGGGTGCGGCATGCTCGCGGTGGACAACGTCGAGATGCTCACCGACGATGCCGCCGAGTGGCTCGCCGAGCTCACCCGCTGCGGCGGTTCGCTCCGGGTCCTGATCAGCAGCCGAGTACTGCCGGATCCATTGGCCGCGTTGGAGTTCCAGGGGGATGCGGAGCGATTCAACACCCAGGATCTGCTGTTCGACGAGATGGAGTCCGACACCTTGGCTCGGCTTCAACTCGGTGACGAGGACGGCCAGCGGCTCGGCCCGATGCTGCACTCGTTGTCCGGGGGTTGGGTCGCCCTGCTGCAGATCATGGTCCGACGGCTCATGCGGTCAGCCGATCGGATGGCGTCGGCGACGATGCTCGTCCAGAACTCCGACCTGATCCGCCAATTGATCGACCACTATGCCGCTGACCTGGATCATCGCGATCGGCTCCTGATGGCCCAGGTTGCCGCCTTCCCCCAGGTGAATGACCGCCTGATGGCGCACCTGGGCGAGCCAGGTCTGCTGCGCCGGCTGTTGGGGGCCGGAATCCCGTTCGCGGTGGGTGCCGACGGGTGGTCGCGGCTGTGCCAGGAGGCCAGGAACTCGCTGACGGCCACCGCCCCCCTGGACCCCGATCTGGCGCGACGCGGGGCGCCCCTACTGGTCTCGCACCGCGCCGAGGCCGCGGCTGCGACGCTCCTGGTCGAGAGCGGCCTGGCCGAGGATGCGGCCGAGCTTCTCGGGAGTCTGCCGACGTCTGGGATCAACCGGATTCCGCCGGCTGAGTTCGTCAGCCTGGTGGCGAGCCTCGGACGGGTGGCCGAGAGCTCCCCGCGGGTGTTGATGCACCTGGCCAGGGCGCATCGCAATCTGGGCCAGCTCGCCGAGGAGCGGGAAGTGATCGATTGGGCATTCCGGGTCACCCGCCGGCACAGCGATGAGCTGGCGTTGGAGGTCGAGGGCGAGCTGCTCATCCAGCGGGCGAGGCTACGCGACTCCGAAGGACTCTCCCGGGTCGTGGAGCTTCTCGACTCCGGGGTGCCCGAAGGTAGCCGTGCGCATGCCAGCCTGCTCGAGGCGCTCGGCATGTTCCTCGCGCTGACTCCGGACGGCGGAACCCTGCGGCGGGCCGAGGATGCCATGCGACAGGCGGCGATCACCTGGGGCAAGCTGGCGGAGGCGGCCCGCGCCACGGAGGCTCGGCGGAATCTCGCCACCCACGTCCTGGCTGCGTCCGGTCGGACCAAACAGGGCGCGGCGTTGTTGAACCGGCTGGCGCTCTCCAGCGAGACCGAGATCGACCGGATGCTCTGTCTGGTGGCGGAGGCACGGCTGCAGGCGCTGAGTGGCGAATCCGACCGCTCGCTCGAGATGCTCGAGGAAGCGACCTCGCTCGCGGATCTGCTCGGCATCGACTGGGTCCCGGGACATGCGGCATGGACGCGGATGATCATCGCGGCCAACCGTGGCGACGGCTCGATGACCCTGCGTGAGCTCGCCATCGCGACTGCCCACCTGGGGCAACTGATCAACGACGGCGGCGGGTTGCTGTTCCTCTGCGAGGCAGCCGATGCCTGCGCCATGGTGGGTGCCCAGGGGTCGTCCAACCGGTTGCTGGAGGAAGCACGTGATCATCGGGTCGAGGATCCGACGCTCGTGACGATGACCGAGGCCTTCCTCGGAGCACGACAGGGCGAGCCGCAGGCCGGCGCGGCCCTGCAGCAGATGCTCGAGGCAGGGGACATTCCGCCGGGCGCCCGGTGGAAGGCCGAACTGCTGACGGGCTACGTGCACGACGTGGCGGGTCGCACCGCAAGTGCCGGTGCTTCGCTGGTGGCCGCCTTCGACAGGTCGGCCGGACTGGGCGTGCCCGATCTTCCCGAGCGTCGCGAGAAGCGGCTGGTCGATGTGCTCCGGGCGGGATTGCCGCACGGGCCGGTGACGACCGGGAGTGCTTCTGGCGATCAGTTCGAGGTGCGCGTGCTCGGTGAGTTCCGCATAGCTCGTGGCCGGTCGGCTCTGGTCGGTCCCGGCCGCGCCGAGCAGTTGGTGAAGTACCTCGTCCTGACCGGCGGTTCGGCCAGGGACGAGTTCATGGCCGAGCAGATGTGGCCGGGGGCGGCTCGAGGCGTCGGCCAGCGCCGGCTGAAGAACGTATTGACCCGGGTACGCCAGAGCTATCCCGGGCTGGTGGTTCGCAGCGGCTCCACGCTGAGCCTGGCCTCCTGTGTCGTCGACCTGCACCAGTTCGACGAACTTGCCCAGGCCGCAGTCACCGCACGCGGGGACGACGAGCTTCGATCGGCTCGGGCGGCGCTGGACGCCTTCGCCGGTCCGCTACTGCCAGACGATGTCGACGACGAGTTCGTCGATGTGAGGCGGGAGGCCGTTCGGCGCCGGTCGCTCGGCCTGATCGACGTCGTACTCGTCGCCGCTCTGCGCGATGGTGATCTTGGGGAGGCCGTCCGTCTCCTGGAGCGGTCGATGGCGCTGGATCCCTACGACCAGGAGCGCCCGCTGCGAGTCACCCAGGCGTTGATCGCCGACGGCCGACTCTCCGAGGCGGGCGCACTCGCCTCCCGCGTCCTGGCGGCGGCGGAGGAGCTGGGCGTACCGCCCGCCGTGGAGTGGCAGGGGCTGTCGGCCGATCATCCGGCGCTCGGGTCGGTCGCGCCGTCAGGACAGCTTGCCGCCGGCTACGCCGATGAGCTCGTCCACGGTTCGACACCACGAGGACAGATCGGCCGCCTGCAGTAGGCCGGTCCCAACCAGGAGCCCGCGATAGCCGGCGCGTAGCAACCGGGCGGCATCGTCGGCGCTGTCGATGCCGCTGGCGCTGACCGGGCAGCGGCTGCCCGTCGCCCTGATCTGCGACAGCAGTCGCAGGCTTCGCTCACGGTCGGGTTCGCCGCGTTCCCGCTTCCTGATGTCCTTGTTGTTCACGGCGACGATGCAACCCTCGGCGTCGGGAAGCGCAGCGATCTCGGCCTCGTCGGCGACCTCGATGAACGGGGTGAGGCCAAGGTCATGTGCCTTCTCGACCAGCCGCGCCATTGCTCGGTCCGGCAGGAGGGTTGCGGTCAGCAGCACCGCGGACGCCCCGGCGTCGCGTGAGGCAACGAGCTGGGAGGAATTCGTGAAGAAGTCCTTGTGCAGGATTGGGAGATCGGTGCAGGAGACCACCTCGTCCAGCAGATCTCGATCCCCGCCGAACCACCGGCCGGTCACGACGGACAGACACGGGGCCCCGGCGTCGGTGTAGGCGGCGACGATCTGTGCCGAGGTCCGGCCCCGGAACAGTTCCTCGCCGTCGGCCGAGCGTCGTTTCAGCTCCATGATCACCGGTCGTCGTGCGTTCAGTACGGCAGTCAGGAAACGACTGTCCATCGATCATCCCTCCTCGCCGGCCCGGATGAACCGGCGTGCGTGCTCACGGGGCGTGCACAGGTGTCAGTTGCCCGCGCCCGTTGCGCGGCGGCCGGGTCCCGCGACGGCTGACGCCAGTGCCGACACGGTCCCGGCCACCGCGTGCCCACGCCGTGCGAGCGGGTCGAGCGGTTCAGTTGGTCCCGACGGGTGCCGGCCGGTTCACGAGGGCGTCGATGGCGTCGACGCTGCGGAAGTTGTCCGGGTCCAGGGCCGCCTCGTCGACGGTCACGTCGAACTCGGTCTCGACCCAGGCGATGAGCTTGAGCAGGCCGAGGCTGTCGATGACTCCGTTGGTGAGCAGGTCGTAGTCGGAGGTGAGGTCGGTTGCCACGGCTCCGGGCAGGAACTCGGTGACGATGTAGTCCTTGATGGTGTCCTGAGTGGTCATGTCTTTCCGTTCTTTCGGTCGTGTTCAGGTGAGAGATACTCCGCCGTCAACGCTCAGCACCTGGCCGGTGATGTAGTCGTTGTCGAGGAATACCTTGATCGCCGGCGCGGCCTCGAGCGGTGTCGTGAGCCGTGGAATCGGCAGCTTGGCGGCGAGATCACGACGAAACTTCTCGGTCGCGTCCGCGGTCATTCGGGTCTCCATGAACCCGGGTGAAACAGCATTGACGGTGACGCCCCGCCGACCGCACTCGGTCGCCAGGGTGCGGGTGAGTGCGATCACGCCGGACTTGGAGGCGGCGTAGGCCGTCTGGCCCGCGGTCGCCACCAGGGCCGACGGGGAGACCACGTTGACGATTCGCCCCCAGCGGCGTCGAACCATCCCCGGCAGCACCGCGCGACTCATGTGGAAGGTCCCCAGGAGGTTGGTCTGGATGACGGTGCTCCACACGTCCGGCGCCTGATTCATCATCAGCGCGTCGCTGCGCATCGCCGCGTTGTTGATCAGGATGTCGACCCCACCCAGTTCGGCGGTGATCCGATCATGCAACCCCTGCACGGAATCCCAGTCGGTGATGTCGGCCTGAGCCACCAGCGAGTTGTTGGACAGACGCGAGCTCACCTGCCGGGCCTGTTCGGCCGATCGGTTGTAGTGCAGGACGATGCGGCATCCGGCACGGTCCAGGAACTCGGCAACCGCGGCGCCGAATCCGCCCGACGCCCCGGTGACCAGCGCGACCGGCGACTCGGGGCGCTCGCCGACGCCCCGCGGGGCGGGTGCCGGTGCGGCGGTCATGACTGCCACTCCATCGGCTCGCCCGCACCCCACTCGAGTAGGGCGGTGACCCACACCATGCCCGCGCCGAAGGCGGCGAGTAGCAGCTTGTCGCCGGGTTCGATGCGGCCGGCGGCCAACGCCTCGGACAGGGCGATCGGTATCGATGCGGCACCGGTATTGCCGTACCGCTCGATGTTGGTGATCAAACGGTCCTGCGGTACGCCCGCATGTTCCATGATCGACTCGATGATGCGGATGTTTGCCTGGTGGGGCAGGAGGTGGTCGATGCCATCGACGTCCAGGCCGGCCGAGTCGAGCGTACGCCGCACCGAACCCACGGTGAACCGGACCGCATTGAGGTAGATCTCGTTGCCCTTGATCTTGGCGAAGTGCAGATTGTCGCGAACGGTGTCCGTGCTGGTGGGCAGGCGGCTCCCGCCCGCCGTGATCTTCAGGCTCTCCACCTTCGAGCCGTCACATCCGGTGTCCCAGTGACGAAGCCAGCTTCGGCTCGAGGGCGTGAGCACAACCGCGCCTGCTCCATCGCCCATCAGGACACTCAGGTCCCGATCTTCCGGGTTCACACAACGCGAGCGAGTGTCGGCGCCGATCAGCAGGATCGGCCGGGGATCGATTGCCATCAGGCCGGCCGCGACGACCAGGCCATAGGCGAAGCTGGCGCACTCGGCACCTACGTCGTGGGCTCCGCCGGCGGTTCCCAGCTCTCGCTGAACGAATGCCGACGTCGCCGGCGAGGGCTGCTCCGGAGTGCCGGAAGCGACGATCAGATGGGAGATCTGGTCCGGGCCCAGACCGGCACTGGCCAGCGCGGCCCGCCCGGCCTCGGCCGCGAGGGAGGCCGTGGTCTCGCCGGCGCCCACTACCCGCCGTTCGCGAATGCCGGTTCGCTGGACGATCCAGTCGTCGTCGATTCCGAACCGATTGCTCAGCTCGGCGTTGACCAGCGTTCCCGCGGGCACGTGGTGGCCCCAACCGGCAATCCTGATCCCCGGGACGGTCGTTGCCTCAGCCATCGTTGGCAACCGCGCCGACCACACGGTCTTCCTGGATCTTCTTGTGCAGGTCCCGGAAGGTCATCGAGTCGTTGATCTCGCCGACGATGGACTCGTCCAGCGCGAGCTCGGGGTACTGCTCCTGCATGTGATAGACCCACTCGGTGAGATCGAGGGAGTCGACGGCCGACGAGGTCAGCGGCGTGTCCGGGTCAAATTCCTCGACCCCGCTGACCGCCATCAGACGGTTGACGGATTCTTCGAGACTGGGCATCTTCATGCTGAACTCCTTCTAGTGCTCCTGCGGATATCTTTCGCCAGTCGGTCGGCAAGCCGCGGCGCTGCGCGATTGGCCACCATCTTGTTTGATCGTACTTACCGCGCTGCAAACGATCTGCAAAGTGGGTGGTGAGCCGTCGGTCGGCCGAGCCATCGCGCCGACGAGGGCCACGCAGTCAGCCCTGTTGCCAGCCCTTCCTGATTTGACGGATCCGGGTTGTGCAAAATTCTCCGCGCTCATTCCTTGCCGCGGTGTCGACGTCCACCCCGACAAATCTTTCGTGCGCCGCGATGTCGTCGAACTCGCACCGGTTGTGTGCCGAGATCCCGCCGGCGAGAATGAAAGGGATGTCGAAGGTTTCCGCCAGTTCCGCCACTACCCGCGACCCGATGGTGGTCCCGGTACTCCCCACCCGCCCGCGCGGGCCGGTCGCGTCGAGCAGGAAGATGTCGGTGCCGGCGCGTTGGTAGGAGTCGAGCAGGCCGCGCTCGACGCAGTCCGCTCCGGACACATGCAGCACCTTGACGACGACCAGGGTCGGAAGTTCGCGCTTCAGCACCCGGACCAGGCCCGGCGGCTGGTAGCCGTGCAACTGAACCAGGTTGATGCGGGCGGTGCTGGCCGCGGTGACGATCGTGCCCGGGTCGCGATGGAACGAGACCAGGACCGGCTCGACGAACCGCGTTCGTCCGGCGCGCGCGAGCGCGGCCAGCCTGGCGAGCTGCCCGAGGGACAGCTCGTGGGCGCCGCCGGAGACACCGTGCCACAGCCCGACCAGGTCGGCGCCGCTGGCCGCCAGGATGTCGACATCTGCGTCCTGGGTGGCGCCGCAGACCTTCAGCATCACGCGGGTTTGTTGTATCCGGTCGTGCTGCGTGGTCATCGCTACAGTCCCATGAGGGAGGAGATCCGGTTGTACTGGATCTCGGTCGTCCCGGAGTAGATGGTGCCGCCGACGGCATTCGCCAGCTCGCGGTCGAGACCGAATTCAGACATATAGCCGTTCCCGCCAAAGATCTGAATCGCCGACAGTGCGGATGCGACATTGGCCTCACTGGCCAGTAATTTGGAGATGGCGACATCTTCGGTGACGTCGTGACCGCTGGTCAGTCTTTCTGCCGTGTCGTACAGCCATCGTCGCGCGGTCTCCAGTCGTATGCGCATATCGACCAGCCGGTGCGCGATCGCCTGGTAGCTGCCGATATGGTGTCCGAATTGCCTTCGCTGTTTGGCGTACTCGATACATCTGTCGAGGCGATGCTGCATCTCGCCGATGTTGATGATGAACGAGCACAGCACCTCCCACTTCATGACATGGGCGAGCACCATGTATCCCCTGCCGAGGCCGCCGACAATCCGGGCACCGGGAATGCGGCAGTCATCGAAGAAGAGCTCCGCCATGGGCGAGGTCGAGAGCCCCATCTTCTGGACCGGCCGACCGGCGGTGAAGCCCGGGTCGTCGGCGTGGACCAGGAAAGCGGTGATACCGAGGGGACCGCCTTCGGGACGCGTCTTCGCGTAGACGACGACCACCTCGGCGATGGGCCCGTTGGTGACGAAGGCCTTGCTTCCGTTGAGGATGTAGTCCTCGCCGTCGGGGGTCGCGGTCGTCCGCATGTTGAGCGCATCGGAACCGGAGTCGGGTTCGCTGATCGCGTGCGCTCCAGCCATCGAACCGTCGACCACCGAAGGCAGGTAGCGCTGCCGCTGCTCCTCGGTTCCGAATGCCGCCAGCGCAACCCCGACGCTGCACATGGCGGTCGCCACCGAGAAGCTCAGTCCTCCATCCCGGCACGCTTTTCCGAGCGCCTCCAACACGTACATCGTCGTCAGCAGATCGGTGCCGGCGCCGCCATACTTCGGCTCGAACGGCAGGCCGAGGACCCCGGTGGCTGTGATGAGTTGCCAGTCCTGCCAGGGGAAATCGGCGTGCCCACGGCCGTCGAGGGAGGCGGACGGGAGTTTGGCGCACCACCGCAACATGCCGTCCCGCAACGACTGCTGCTGGTCGTCCCACGCTCGCATGACCTAGTACGCGGACGCCGCGGCGCGGTCGAGGCTGTGTGCTTCGGTGCCCTTCAGGGCAGGAGAGAAGACGCAGACCAGCCGCAGGTCGGAGTCCGGATCAGCGACCAGGTAGTGCGCGTCGTGCTGGTCGAGGGCATACAACGTGCCCGGGGTGATGCGATGACTCGTCCCCTCGACGGTGATCACCTCACCGCTGCCCTCGATGCAGTAGCAGGCCTCCAGATGGTTGCGATACTCGAGCAGGGAGCGCGTTCCGGCGAGGACGATGGTATCGGTCACGGTGTATCCGAGCCCGTCGGAATCGAGCAGGAATCTCCGGCTGAGGCCGTTGCCCCAGGCGATGGTGGTGACGTCCTTCAGTTGGCGTACGATCATTTCTGGTCTCCTTCAATAGTTGCCGTGGCATGGTTGACGGGATCGGGTGTTGGAGTGGTCGTGGTGCAGGCGATGGTGTACGCGGGACCGGCGCGCAGTGATGCGTGGCCGATGTCGAGTTCGTCGACGAACGCGGCGATCTCGGTCGCGACATCGCGACCGGCCAGGTGGGCGGCCTCCGCGCGCCCGACCATCGCGCTGCCGATCACGGCAGCGTCTGCGCCGACCGCGGCCATGTTCGCCACGTCGGCACCGGTCCGGATGCCGAAGCCGACGGCGATCGGTGCCTCGGTGTGCGCGCGCAGCGACGCAAGCTGGGGGCGGATCGCTTCGGGGTCGGGGCTGGGTCCCGACCCGCTGCGCCCGTAGTGGGCGACCAGGTACACATAGGCCGATGCGTGGTCGGCTGCCTCGGCGACGACCGCCGGGGGCGACCCGGCATAACACGTGGTGACGATCGGCAGCCCGGCCGCGTGCGCGTGGTCGTAGAACTCCGGCCGGACCCGAGGCGGCGCACCGTGCAACAGGAATCCCGCCGCCCCGGACTCCGCCACCGCCCCGATCACCGAGGTCAACGATCGCGGCCTGACCGTATGGGCCCAGTCCGCCAGCAGAACGATCTTCAGATGACGGTGTCGATCGTGCGCCCCGGCGACGAATGCCAATGCCTGCGCCAGGTCCGTTCCGGCAGCCAGCGCCCGGTCCGCGGAGCGGCGGATCACCGGCCCGTCGCTGATCGAGTCCGGAAAGGGGACGCCCAGCTCCAGGACATCCACACCGCGGTCGTCGAGCACGTCGGCAACGTCGTCGAGCACCTCGAAGGGCGGGTCGCCGGCGTTGAGGAAGACGGCCGTCCCCATCGGGCGAGTGAACATCTCGGTCATCAGATCCTCGCTTCGGAGAGTGCCGGGCTGCCGTCGCGACCGCTCTCCGCGGACGGCCGGACCGGCGTACCGGCCCGCATCGACTCCACCAGTTCCCGCACCACGCCTTCCTGAATGACGGCCCGTGCGGCATCGACCGCGGCCGGCCAATAGCTTTCGAGCCCACCGATGATCATCAGTGCGGCGGCGTTCAGGGAGACCGTGTGGGTCGCGTCCTCTCCACCGAGGCCGGACACCACCTCCAGGAAGTGGTCGACCAGTCGAGTCGGGTCGTCCACGGGAGCGAGGCCGGCGAACGAATCTCCGGATCCGGGCGTGGCCCGAGCGATCTTGATCGTTCGTCCACCGTGGTGATGCAGGGCATTGTCGGCGGTGCTGATCAGCTCGTCGGCGCCGACGGCGTTGGTCGAGAACCAGATGTCCTGATCGTCGATCGCCGCCGCGACGGCGGTGGCAACAGGCAATTGCGTCGGCGAGGCCAGGCCGGTGAGTTGGCTGGCCCCGTGCAGCCGCGGGAGGAACGGCCCGATGAAGTTGAGGATCCGGCCGTAGTTTCGTAGGGGCACCGGCATGATCCGGCGAGCGAGCACGGTCAGTTCCCGGGGATAGACGAACGGGCCCGCGAAGGCGATGCCATGTCGTTCGACGGCCGCCGCGGTGTCCTGGTGGGACTTCGTCAATCGGATGCCGAGCCGGTCGAGCAGATCGATCGAACCGTACCGACTCGAGTACGCCCGGGAGCCGGTCTTGACCACCCGCACGCCGAGCGCTGCGGCCACGAACGCGGCGGCGGTGGAGATGTTGAAGGTCGACGGGCCGCCCCCGACCCCGACAACGTTCACCGTTCCCGCGTACGAGTGCGCCGGGACCGGGTTACGGGCGCGCAACGTCAGCGCGAGGTTGATCATGGTCTGCTGGTGACCTTGGTCGTCGCGATGGACGCCTGCTGTGTTGATCGCGTCCAGGACGCCGAGCAGGACGTCGGCGGCCAGGCGATCCGCGAGCAGATCGTCCCAGAACGACTGCCAGGTCGCCTCGTCGAGGGGACGGCCGGCGGCAAGGGTGGTGAGCGCGTCTGTCATGACTCAGTTGGTCCTGACGGGTGCCGGCCGGTTCACGAGGGCGTCGATGGCGTCGACGCTGCGGAAGTTGTCCGGGTCCAGGGCCGCCTCGTCGACGGTCACGTCGAATTCGGTCTCGACCCAGGCGATGAGTTTGAGCAGGCCGAGGCTGTCGATGACTCCGTTGGTGAGCAGGTCGTAGTCAGAGGTGAGGTCGGTTGCCGCGGCTCCGGGCAGGAACTCGGTGACGATGTAGTCCTTGATGGTGTCCTGGGTGCGCATCATGCTTCCTCTCCGATCAAGCCAGTTCCGGCCTGAGCGCGTTCGATGGTGTGGCGTAGGGATTCGCGATCGATCTTTCCGGTCGACGTCCTCGGTAGCGGGCCGTCGGTGACCTGCCAGCAAGCGGGGATCGCCGCCGTCGGCAGGGTTCCGGCGCAGTGTCGGCGGAGGTCGAGGGTGTTGATCGTGGCGTCCGGTCCTGGCCGGAGCACCGCGTTCAGCACGTGGCCCGCCACGGAGTCCGGAGTGGCCACCACCGCGACCTCGGCGACGTCGTCATGATCAAGCAGTGCGCGCTCGACCGCCGCCATGTTCACCCGCGTACCCCGGACCTTCACCTGCGCGTCGTTGCGACCCTCGAGATGGAGCGCGCCGAGATGGTCGCGGCGCACGATGTCGCCGGTGCGGTAGAGCGGCCGGGTGCCGGCGGTCGGCCAGGAGGGATCAGCCTCGATGAACGGCCCGGCACCCGCCGTGGTCGAACCGAGGTAACCGGCCGTCTGGTAGGGCGTCGACACAACGAGCTCGCCACGGCCCTCGCCGGCGAGCACCTGGCCGGATTCGTCGACGATGATCGCATCGACATCGGGCAGGGGCTCTCCCAACGGAATCTGGGAGGGTGTGGCGCCCGCGGGTAGCTCGTGAATGAAGCTGTTGTTGGTCTCGGTACAGCCGTAGAGGTTGTAGCGGCGGCCGGCGGGAAACAGGGACTGCAGGTCCGGCAGGAGATGCGGGGGCAGATGATCACCGGTGAACATCACGTGTCGAACAGAGGGGATGCTTCGCCCGCTGCCCCGAGCTGCTCTGATCATGAGTTGATGGGCCATCGGGACCGCTTGCAGCACCGTCACCCCTTGGGTGTCGAGCAGGTCCAGCAGTCGATCACCGTGGGTTGCCGTGATGGTGTCGACCAGCACGACGGTGCCTCCGTGATGCAGTGTCGTCCAGACGTCCAGCAGACAGAGATCGAAGTTGAGGGGCGCGTAGTTCAACACGACTGCGCCCGAGGTGATGTCGAACCGAGCGGCCGCCCAGTCGGCGAACCGTTCGATGGCCCCGGTCGCGATCGGGACCAGCTTCGGGATCCCGGTCGACCCGGACGTGGTCAGGATGATCGCCGTGTCCAGGCGCCCGGGCGGGCGTGGTTGGGAGTGGCCGGCATCGAGCGGCGGAGGCGGATCGGCGGGAGTGGTGCCGGTCTCGCTCACCAGATGACGGGCGCCGGCCCGATCCAACAAGATCGTTCTGGTCGTCGGGGGCAGGGTCAACGACGGCAGCACCACAGGTATTCGGCAGGCCATCCCGGCGAGGACGACAGCGATGGTTTCCGGTGTCTTCGCAGCCTCCACCGCAACCGGTTCACCCGGGAGAAGGTCAAGACTGCGCAATCGGGGAATGGCGCGCAGGGCCATGTCGGTCAACTCGCCATAGGAGACGAACCGATCGCCCGCGACGAGGGCAGTGACCTCGGGGTGGGCGTCGGCGCGCGCGGCGAACGATGTCCAGAGTTCGGTGGTAGTCATCGCCGTCAACACTGCGCCAATGCCTGCAAACGGTCCGCAACAAGATCAGTGACGGCTGGGCGCGCGACTCGACGCTGTTGCGCTCGGCTTGCACCCGGGGCCGTAGACAGACGCCATGACAAAGCTAGTTTCGCGCCGCGCAGTACTCTCGGGCCTTGCTGCCACTGCCGGCGCCGCCGTGATCGGCTGGAACACCGAGACGCGCGTGTGGGCCAGCGGGGGCGCTGGCGCAGATCTGATCAAGAAGATCCCGAACCTGGACGGAACGCTGACCCTTGCCACCGAGGGCTTCACCGAGGATTTCGGTCGAATCGTGCACCGGAAACCGCTGGCGGTGCTCAGGCCACGCTCGGTCACCGACGTGCAGAAGATCGTTCGCTACTGCGCTCGTTACCAGATCGCGGTGGCCGTGAACGGCCAGAGCGGCAGCGGTACCGAACGCGAGTCGCACTCCCACTACGGTCAGGCACTCGTCGATGGTGGTGTGGCCATCGACCTGACCACCCTGAGCGACATCAGACGCCTGGAGCGCGGGCGGGCCGACATCGGCGCCGGAGCGGTGTGGTCGACGCTCGCGCTGCGGGCGTTGGAGACGGGTCAGATGCCGCCCGTCTACAACGATTACGCGCACCTGTCGATCGGCGGCACGCTCAGCGTCGGTGGTCTCGGAGGAGCGAGCCAGCACTTCGGGGCCCAGGCAGACAACATCGATTGGCTCCAGGTGGTCACCGGAACAGGGGAGTTGATCACCTGCTCGCGGACGCGGCATCGCGAGCTGTTCGAGGCGGTTCTCGTTGGCGCGGGCCAGTTCGGCATCATCGTCCGGGTTGGTGCCCGGCTCGTCCCCGCCGCGCAATCGGTTCGGTCGTTCGAGTTCAGCTACACCGATCGTGAGGCGTTCCTGCGTGACTCGTTGGCGATCATGCGGTCGGGCGTCGTGAACGACCAGAACGGTTACGCGGTGCCGCAGCCGTCCGGCGGCTGGGCGTACCGGCTCGCGGTAGGCGTGTTCTACACCGGGGCGGCGCAGCCGGATGTTGCCACCGTGCGGCAGGTCCTGTCGGCACAGGCGCGGCTCGAGTCGACGGCTGACCTGTCGATGCGGGAGTGGCTGCTGCGTTTCGAACCGAACTGGGCGGCCCTGAAGGAAGCCGGTTTCTGGACGACCAAGAAGCCCTGGCTGATGATGTTCGTCAGCACCGAGAACAGCCGGGCCTACCTCGACACCGTGCTCGGCGAGCTCACCGTGAACCAGATGGGGGCCGGGCAGGTCCGCATCTCGCCCATGACCTCGCGGACCCTGAGCACACCCAACCTGGTTCTGCCGGCCCGGCGCACCGACGAGTTCTTCGAGATCAGTCTGATCCGCGTGCCGGCGCCCGACTTCACAGACACCGAGAGTCTGTTGGAGCAGAATCGCAGGTTCTATGACCGGGCCGTCGGTCTGGGCGGGAAGCGGTACCTCGTCGGCGCCGTCCCGTCGACAACGCGGTCCGACTGGCGGGCCCATTTCGGCGATCGATGGCCCGACCTGACACGGATGAAGCGGCGCTATGACCCCGCCTCGATTCTGACTCCCGGCCAAAGAATCTTCCGCTGACCGGCATCGCGCCGGCCACGTCCCTTACGTCCCGCATGAGGAGAACCCAGACAATGCCAGCCAGTAGTCCCGAAGAAATTCCCGGCATGATCGCACAAGCATTCAATACCAATGATCCGCAGGCGATGCTGGATCTGTTCGAGCCGACGGGAGTGTTGATCACGCCTCCCTCCGGCAAGCCGGTGGCCGGCATCGCGGCGGTGACGAACGAGCTGATGGCGATGTTCCAGGTCATCCGTAGTGCCGACATCGAGATGACCAGCGCGGTCCGGTCCGGCGATCTGGCCATGACTCACGCAGACTGGAAACTGCAGGGTGTCGATGCCGACGGCACGCCGGTCGAGCTTGCCGGGCGCGGCACGGTGGTGTCGCGGTTGCAGCCCGATGCGACCTGGCGGATCGTCTTCGACGACCCGGTCGGCGTCTGAGGAGATCTGATGAGCGACTCATTCCAGGTCCAGATCGAGGTCCGAGGCTACGAACTCGACGGGCAGGGACACCTCAATCAGTCCGTCTACCTGCAGTACGCCGAGCATGCGCGATGGAAGTACTTCCAGGCTGCCGGACTCACCCGCGACAAGCTCGGCGAAGCGGGAATCGGGCCGGTCGTCCTGCGGTCATCCGCACGTTTCCAACGCGAACTGCGCGTGGGCGACGAGGTGAACGTCTCCTGCGTCATCACCGGCGGGCGAGGCAGGTTCATCGAACTCACGCAGAACTTCCGGACGCCGGCCGGGGTGTCGGTTGCGCGGGTCGATGCCGTTGTCGGCGTCATCGACCTCACCACGCGCGCGCTGGTCAGCGATCCGCGTACCACCCTGCGCGAGCTGGCCAGCTCACCCGAGGTGCTCACCGGGAGCTGAGCGTCTGCGGCCGGTCAACCTTGGGCCGGCCGCACCAACTCGGCCGCGTCGGACTCGCGCAGAGCCAGTTTGCGGTGCTCGTTCGGGCGTATCCCGTAGACGCGCTTGAACGCCACGCTCAGGGCGAAGCCGCTGCCGTAGCCGACCAACCTGGCGACGGTGTTGAGCGTCGCATCCGATTGCCGGAGCAGGTCGGCCGCGAGCGCCAGGCGCCATTCGGTCAGATAGGTCATCGGCGGAGTTCCCACATGTGCCCGGAAGGTCTGGGCCAGGGTCGCGGGGGAGACCTTCAGTTCGGCGGCGACCTTGGCCAGTGTCCACGGCTTGGCGGGCTCCTCGTGGAAGAGCCGGAGGGCCTCGCCGGCCACGGGGTGGGCGAAGGCCCGGTACCACGGCGGCGCGTCGGTCCCGGACCGGTCGAACCAGGCCCGGAGGATCGCGATCAGCATCAGGTCGAGCAGGCGGTCGAGGACCACGCCCTGGGCGGGGCCCTGGCGAGTGGCCTCGTGCGCCAGCACGGGGATCAGGCTCGAGTTCCAGGTGTGGCCGGCGATCGTGACGACCGGCGGGAGCACGTCGAGCAGTCGCTGGCCGACCGCCCCGACCTCCTCGTACACGCCCAGCAGTATCTGCATGGAACCGTCGGGGTTGCTTCCCCAGGTCCGGACACCGAGCGTCATCTGTTCGCGCAGGTCCACCCCGTCCGGTGTCTTGCACCGCTGCCCGGGATGGACGATCACCTGTGGAGGAATGGCCGGGTCGCTGCTCAGGTGATACGGCTCGGGCCCACGAACGATGGCGACATCCCCGGCCTGCAGCCATACCGGCTCATGGTCCGTTGCCTCGATGCAGGCGCGGCCCTGCAGCATCACGGCAACACACAGGGGCGCGCGGTCCTGAACCCGAATCGACCATGGCGGATCCAGCGCTATCCGCAACAAGAACGCGCCACTGGCGCGGGGCCCTTCGAGAAGAGCGGCCAATGCGTCCATGCGCATGAGCCTATCGTAAGATCAGACATGTAAATCGCGACATTGGCTATGGAACGGTTGGCCGATGTCGTCAAGGATCGAGTCATGAACACAGACAGCACTTCCTCGATCAATTCCTCCACCACCGACAACCCGCCCGCCGACAAGGGTCAGGCGACGTTGGTCCTGGGCGGCACCGGCCGGATCGGCCGCCGGGTCGCCGAGCGCCTGAAGGCACGCGACGTCAACGTCCGCATCGGCTCTCGCCACAACGACCCGCCGTTCGACTGGGAAGACTCCTCGACCTGGGCCGGTGCCTTCACCGGGGTCTCGGCCGCGTACCTCATGTACTACCCGGAGGTCGAGTGGCCGGGCGCGGCGAAGGCGATCGGCACCGTCGCCCAGCTCGCGGTCGACGCCGGGGTCCAGCGGCTCGTCCTGCTCTCGGCCCGCGGTCAGGACGAAGCCGTGCGCTGCGAGGAGGCCGTCACCAGGCTCCCGGTCGAATGGACCATCGTCGCCCCTTCCTCGTTCAACCAGAACTTCGACGAGGGTGTCTTCCTCGATCCGATCCGTGAGGGCGTCCTCGCGCTCCCGTTCGGTGACAACGCCGATCCCTTCATCGACGTCGAGGACATCGCCGACGTGGTCACGGCGGCGTTGACCGAGCCCGGCCACGTGGGTGAGCGCTACGAGCTCACCGGCCCGCGGCTCCTCACCTTCGCCGAGGCCGTTGCCGAGATCGGCAAGCAGAGCGGGCGCGAGCTCGAGTACCGCCCCATCACCACCCAGGAGTTCGCCGATGCGGTCGCCGCGGAGGGCGCACCACGCGAGTTCGCCGACACCCTCTCGCCGCTGCTGGCGGAGTTCTTCGACGGGCGCAACAGCTACCTGACGAACGATGTCGAGCGGGCGCTCGGCCGCAAGCCGCGCGATTTCGCCGACTGGGTCGAAGAGGTCGCCCGCACCGGCGTCTGGAACGCGAAGCCCGCCACCGTCTGATCCTTGCCCCGCACCCCGTCCCGGGCCGGTCAATGCCGACCGCCCGGGTGCGGGGACGGGCGAAGGCGGGCGTTGGCCGTAGGGTCAGTGCCATGTACGGATCCACGCGGCAGCGCCTCACCGACGAACTCGACCAGCTCCGCGGTGAGGGGCTCTACAAGTTCGAGGAGCCGCTGACCTCTCCGCAGGCCGGCGAGATCGAGGTCGCCGACGGGCGGCGGGTGATCAACCTGTGCGCCAACAACTACCTCGGCCTGGCCGATCATCCGAAGATGATCACCGCGGCCAAGGAGGGGCTTGATCGCTGGGGCTTCGGGATGGCGTCGGTGCGGTTCATCTGCGGCACCACGACGCTGCACACCGACCTGGAGGCCCGCCTCGCCGAGTTCCTCGGGCAGCAGGCGGCGATCCTCTACGGCTCGTGCTTCGACGCCAATGCCGGGCTCTTCGAGACGCTGCTCGGGCCCGAGGACGCGATCATCTCCGACGAGCTCAATCACGCATCGATCATCGACGGGGTACGCCTGTGCAAGGCGCGGCGATTCCGCTATCGCAACCGCGACATGGCCGACCTGGAGGCACAACTGATCGCTGCGAAGGACGCCCGCACGCGGATGATCGCGACCGACGGCGTGTTCTCGATGGACGGCTATGTCGCTCCGCTGGACGACATCTGTGATCTTGCCGAGGCTCACGACGCGCTGGTGATGGTCGATGACTCGCATGCGGTGGGTTTCGTCGGCGAGCACGGCGCCGGTACGCCGGAACTGTTCGGCGTTCAGGATCGGGTCGATGTGATCACCGGGACGCTGGGCAAGGCTCTCGGCGGGGCTTCGGGTGGCTACACCGCGGCGCGGTCCGAGATCGTGGAGCTCCTGCGGCAGCGCTCGCGCCCCTATCTGTTCTCCAATTCGGTCGCGCCGGCCATCGTCGCGGCTGCGCTCGCAACCCTCGACCTGCTGGCGGGTTCGGCGGAGCTGCTCGCTCGCCTGCGGGAGAACACGGCGTACTTCCGCGAGCAGATGGTCGCCCGCGGCTTCGAGATCCCCGAGTCCGATCATCCGATCGTGCCGGTGATGATCGGCGATGCGGCGCAGGCGGCCGCGATGGCCGACCGGCTGCTGGCCGACGGGATCTATGTGCGGGCTTTCTCCTACCCGGTGGTGCCGCGCGACAAGGCGCGGATCCGCACGCAGATGTCTGCCGCCCACAGCCGCGACGACCTCGACGCCGCCATCGCCGCCTTCGAGCGCGCCCGGGGCTGAGCGTCAGCCGAGCTGCGCGACCAGCCGGTCGATGGCGGTGTTCAGCTCCTGTGCGAAGCCGGCGAAGCACAGCCGGACATAGCGATGCCCGTGCACGGGGTCGAAGTCGGCGCCCGGGGTCATCGCGACACCGGTGGTCGCCAGCATCTCGGCGCACCAACGAGCGGAGTCGCCCGTCAGGTGGGAGACATCGCACCAGGCATAGAACGCGCCGTCCGGCGGGGCGTAGCTGGTGATCCCGAGCTCCGGCAGCCGGTTGATCAACAACTCGCGGTTCTCGGCGTACCGCTGGACATGCCCGGCCAGCTCCGGTGCCGCCGCCGACGACAGCGCACCGATCGCGGCGTACTGCGACGGCACCGGCGGACAGATCGACAGGTTGCCGCTGAGCACGTCCACCGGTCGCCGCAGCCACCGGGGCAGCAGCATCCAACCGAGCCGCCAGCCGGTCATCGAGAAGTACTTGCTGACCGAGCCGACCACCACCGCATCGCGGGTGAATCGCCACGCGCTCGCCGCCTCCCGACCGAACGTGATGCCGTGATAGATCTCGTCGCTGATCAACAGGCAGTCATGATCGACACACCACGCAGCGATCCGCTCCAGCTCGTCGGCGTCGATGATCGTTCCGGTCGGATTCGACGGCGAGGCGATGATCAGCCCGGCCGGCGGTACGGGCAGCGCGGTCAGCATCTCCAGCGTGGGTTGGAATCGCGTGTCGGGGCCGCACGGCAGGTCGAGCACCTCACACCCCAGCGCGTGCAGCGTGTTCCGGTACGCCGGATAGCCCGGCCTGGCCATCGCGATCACGTCTCCGGGGTCGAATGCGGCGAGGAACAGCGCGTCGAAGCCGCCCGAGGACCCGGTCGTGATGACCACCTCATCGGCGTCCACCTCGGCGCCGATCCGGTCGCGGTGGTAGCTCGCGACGGCCTCTCGCAGTGCCAGGACGCCGGTCGCCTCGGTGTAGCCGAGCACGCCGCCGTCGATCGCCGCCACCGCGGCCTCGCGCGCCGCGAGCGGTGCCGGCGTCGAGGGTTGCCCGGCGCAGAGCATGATCGCGTCGCCGTGGGTACGCTGTCGCGCCGCCGCGGCCGCCAGCACCTCCATCACCCGGAACGGCGGCACGTCCGCCCGCTTCGCGACCCGCCTCATGCCTCGGTCCCGCCCGTACCGAGTTGCGCGGCGAAGGCGGCGTGGGCGTCGGGGGAGAACAGCACGAAGCGCACCTCGTCGATGCCGCCGGTGCGGCCGGCCGCGATCTCCTCGCGTACCGTCCCCACCGCGATCCGCGCCGCGTCATCCATCGGCCAGCCGTAGACGCCGGCCGAGATCGCGGGGAAGGCGATCGACCGCGCGCCCAGCTCGCGGGCCACCTCGAGGCTGCGGCGATAACACGAGGCCAGCACCGCCGAGCGGTCGTGGGATTTCGCCCAGACCGGGCCGACCGTGTGGATCACCCAACGCGCCGGCAGGTCACCGGCGGTGGTCGCGACGGCCTCCCCGGCGGGCAGGCCGTCCGGCAGGTGGGTGGCGCGAAGTTCCTTCGTGGCGGCCAGGATCGCGGGTCCGCCGCGGCGGTGGATCGCGCCGTCGACGCCGCCTCCGCCGAGCAGCGAGGAGTTCGCGGCGTTCACCACCGCATCGGTCGTCTGTGCGGTGATGTCGCCCTCGATTGCCGTCACCTGCGTCATGTCGGCCATTGTCGCAGCGGGACCCGCGCTCGCGTAGCATCGGGCCGCGTGACCCAGCGCCCCGACGAGCCCGAGGACCCCGAACGCAGCGCGGCCGACGCCGCCGACGCGGCGGGGAGTGAGCCCGGCGAGGCGGCCGAGGCCGAGCTGGAGTGGTGGCAGTATCCGGGCCTGCCGTTCCGGTCCAAGCCCGGCCGGCTGGACTACATCTGCATGTTCGGCATCATCGCCGCGGGTGTGTACTCGCTGGCGCTGACCCCGTTCCGGGTCTGGTTGCTGACGAATGTGCCCTACGTGCTGGTCGCGCTGAGCGGCTCCGGCTCGGCCCTGGTGGGCATCGGTGCGGCGATCCACATCGGCGACACCTGGTGGCCGCTGGCGGCGATCATCGGCGCGCTGAGTGCGATCAAGTTCGACTGGCTGTTCTGGTTGGCCGGTCGGCTGTGGGGCGAAGGCATGATCGACTGGCTGTTGGGCGGCGCGGCGAAGCAGAATGCGGGCTGGCTCAGCCGGACCCGGCGCAAGATCGCACTGTGGTCGCATCGGCTGGCGCAGCGTTGGGCGATCCCGATGATCTTGTTGACCTATGTTCCGGTGCTGCCGATCCCGTCGGCGATCGTCTTCGGTGCCCTCGGCATGGGCGGGATGCGGCTGCGTACCTTCCTGATCATCGACTTCCTCTGTTCGCTGGCCAACCGCGCGCTCTATCTGTATCTGGGCTACCGGATCGGGCTGCCCGTGCTGGAGGTCCTGGAGGAGCTGAACAAGTGGTCGCTGTGGATCGGCCTGGGCCTCGTCGCGGTGATCGTCTTCTTCGCCTTCCGGAACGCCTCCAAGGCCGATGTCACGGTCAAATCCTCATCCAAGGAGTGATCAGCGCAGCGGCAGGACCGGCTCCGTCTCGGTCCGGGGACCGCGGATCCGGCGCTCGGACTCGGTGATGGCGACATCGTTGATGCTCGCCTCGCGGCGCGACATCAGGCCATCGGCGTCGAACTCCCACAGCTCGTTGCCGTAGCTGCGCCACCATTGGCCGCCGATGTCGTGCCATTCGTACTGGAAGCGCACCGCGATCCGGTCGGGGCCGAAGGTCCACAGGCTCTTGCGCAGGACGTAGTCCAGCTCCCGTTGCCCCTTCGCGGTGAGGAAGTCGATGATCTCGGCACGGCCCTGCAGGAACAGGTCGCGATTGCGCCAGACCGAGTCCGGTGTGTACGCCAGCGCGACCCGCTCGGGATCGCGGGTGTTCCACGCGGCCTCGGCGGCGAGCACCTTGCGGGCGGCCGAATCGGCATCGAACGGGGGCAGTGGCGGGCGTTGGTCCGGCATCGGGTGTCCTGTCCGTGGAGAACGATCGTTCTCCGGTAACCTAGAGAACGAACGTTCTCACGTCAAGGGGGTACGCCGTGACCGCAGATCCGCTGCTCGATGCCGTGGAGAAGTTGATCAACGCCCACGGCGTACAGGCGGTCGGCATGGACCGGGTACGCGCGGCGTCCGGATTGTCGCTGAAGCGGATCTACGGGCTCTATCCGAACAAGCAGCGCCTGGTCGCGGCCACGCTCGCGCGTCGCGACGAGCGGTGGCGGGAGGAGCTGGCAGGAGCGGTCGACGACGCACCGGACAAGGTGGAAGCGCTGTTCGGCTGGCTCGGCGCGTGGTTCGCCGAGCCAGACTTCCGCGGCTGTCTGTGGGTGAACGTGCACGGCGAGCTGGGCGGTGATCATCCGGAGGTGCTGGCGCAGGTGCGGGCACACAAGGTGGCCTTCCGCGACCAGGTGCTCGGTTGGTTCGCCGATGCGGGGCCCGAGATCGCCGAGGAGATCTGGCTGTTGGCTGAGGGCGCGATCGTGACCGCCGGGATCACCGGCGATGTCGGTGCCGCGTCCCGCGCGGGCCGTGCGGCCAGGCGACTGCTCGGCGGCGAAGCGGCTCCCCGGCGACCCCGCTCGCCCTAGGATCGGCCCATGACCACGAGCGGCGAGCCGATCCGGCGGCCGTCGTGGCTGCTGTCGGAGACGCGACGCTCGCTGGTCAGCACGGTCGCGGCGACGGTGTGCACCGCGATCATCACCACCGTGTGGATCTCGCTGGACCGGCGGGTCCTTCCCTATGCCGTCGGCATCGGCTGCGTCGTCGCCTGGACCTTCCTGGCTGCCATCAACGCGGCTCTGACCTGGCGGGCCCACGGTCGCCTCAGCGGCCCGGCGCTGGCCGAGGCGCTCGCCGCGGACCCGGCCACCGATCGACGAGGTGCCGGAACGGGTCGGCGGATGCCCTCGTGGTCGGTGGAGGCGTCGGTGCTCGCACTGGCCGTGGTGTGTCTGCTGCTGTTCCTGCCCGGGGCGCGATCGCTGCCAGCCCTGCTCGGCGCAGCGTTGGTGATGATTGCTGCGTCATGGGTGAATGTCGCGATGGCGTACGCCCTGCACTACGCGCGCGAGGACCGGCGCGAGCCGGGAATCTCCTTCCCGGGCACCGAGGAGCGCGGCTTCGACGACTATCTCTATCTGGCGATGGCGATCCAGACCACCTTCGGCACCACCGATGCCGAGATCCGCACTCGCCGGATGCGACGCGCCGCGATGACCCACGGCGTGCTCGCCTTCGCCTTCAACACCGTGATCGTGGCCATGATCATCTCGCTGCTGCTCGGTATCGCCTAGCCGGCACGGTAGTCCTTGATCACGGCGGCCAGCGTCGTGCGGGTGCGCTGCAGGCAGTCGATCCGATCGTCGATCCTGTCGAGTTCGGCGGCGAGGCGCTCGGCC
This sequence comes from Naumannella cuiyingiana, assembly GCF_013408305.1. Lineage (NCBI taxonomy): Bacteria > Bacillati > Actinomycetota > Actinomycetes > Propionibacteriales > Propionibacteriaceae > Naumannella > Naumannella cuiyingiana. The sequence goes on from NZ_JACBZS010000001.1 coordinate 2,391,352, forward strand.
AGCCAGGGGGTACGCGCGGCTGGATCGTGCACACAGGGCAGCACCTCGCGGATGGTCTCGGTGCCGAGGCCGGCCGCGAGCAACTGGCGGATCAGGCGTACCCGCTCGACCGTTGCGTCGTCGTAGTGGCGCTGGCCACCGAGGCTGCGCTCGCTGGTGATCAACTCCTGTTGCTCGTAATAGCGCAGCGACCGGGCGCTGGCGCCGGTCGCCGCCGCCAGATCGCCGATCCGCAGCCCGGATACCGAATTCGTCGTCGTCATCGCTTGCCCCTGACATTGATGTCAGGTTCTATCGTGCCAGCATGACGCTCACCGAACCAACCCCCACCCACGCCGACGCCGGTGTCGATGCCCTGTTCGCACCGACCGAGCTCGCCGGAATCGCGCTCGGCAACGCCTTCGCGATGGCACCGATGACCCGCTTCCGCTCCCCGGGCGGAGTGCCCGGGCCGGACGTGGCGGCCTACTACCGGCGCCGCGCCGCGGGTGGGGTCGGCTTGATCATCACCGAGGGCATCCTGGTTGATCATCCGAGCGCGGGCGCCGAGGACGCGGCGCCGCGGTTGGAGCGCCCGGCCGCCGAGGCCGGCTGGCGGATTGTGGCCGACCAGGTGCATGCCGCCGGATCGAAGATCATCGCGCAACTGTGGCACCAGGGCAGTGAGCGGGAGGGCTTCGACGGCGGCGTGGCCTGGACGCCCTCGGGCGTACGCGAGGACGGCTCGCCGGCCGGGCGGGCAGCGACGATCGCCGATCTTGACGAGTTGATCAGCCGGTACGCGGCGGCGGCCGGCGCGGCCCGGCGGGCCGGCTTCGACGGGGTCGAGGTACACGCCGCGCACGGCTATCTGCTGGACGAGTTCTTGTGGCGGGCCACCAACCGGCGTACCGATCGTTATGGGGGTACGCCGCGCAATCGCGCGCGGCTGGTCGCCGAGATCGTCGCCGCCGTCCGGGCCGAGGTCGGCGCGGGATTCCCGGTCGGGCTGCGCTTCTCGCAGTTCAAGGAGCGTGACTTCGATGCGGTGATCGCCGACCATCCGGACGAACTGGCCGCGCTCCTGACGCCCGCGGTCGAGGCGGGAGTCACGCTGCTGCACGCCTCGGCGCGCCGATTCTGGCGACCGGCGTTCGACGGATCGCCCCGCACGCTGGCCGGCTGGGGCCGCGAGCTGACGGGGCTGCCGGCGATCGCCGTCGGCTCGTTCGGGCTCAGCGCCGCCAGCCTCGCCGATCCGGAACGCTCGCTGGCGGCGGTGGCGCGGCTGCGCGAGGCGGGCGAGTTCGACGCGCTCGCGCTGGGTCGGCCCCTGCTGGCGAACCCCTGCTGGGTCAACCATGTCCGCCGGGGCGAATTGGGCGCGCTGATCGACTACAGCAAGGAACAGGAGGAGGTCTTCGCCTGAGGGGAGAGCGGGTCGACCGGGACGAGCCCCCAATCGGAGTCGAACCGATGACCTTCGCTTTACAAGAGCGCTGCTCTGGCCTCTGAGCTATGGGGGCAAAGGGCGCGGGCCAGTCTAGCCGGTGCGCTGCTCCCGGGGGACCACGGCGGACCCGCGCGTGGAGGACGGCTCAGCCGCCGGGCGCGGCCAGGTAGGCGGTCCCGGTCCCGGTCGCGGTGACCGCCTCGCCGGCGGGGAGGAAGGCCGCAGCGCCGGCGTCGATGATCAACTCCGACGCCCCGGTCAGGGTGAGCTCGCCGTCGCCGACCAGCACGATCCTGGCTGCGCCGGCCGCCGGAAGCTCCAGGCCGGCGGGCGAGGCCAGTCGCCAGATCGCGAACTCGGGCGCCGGGGTGGGGTAGCGCAGCAGTCCCGGCGCCTCCTCCACGCCGGTGATGATCGTCGGCGCGCCCGGCGTGAAGTCGACGATCCTGCCCAGCTCGGCAGTGTCGATGTGCTTGCGGGTCAGCCCGCCGCGCAACACATTGTCCGAATTGGCCATGATCTCGATGCCGGTGCCGGACAGATAGGCATGCAGATTTCCGGCGCCCAGGAAGATCGCCTGGTCGGGCTCGAGCTCGATCCGGTTCAGCAGCAGCGACGCCACGATCCCGGGGTCGAGGCCGAACGCGCGGTCGAGTTCGAGGACGGTACGCGCGAGCGCCCCCGGTCGGCCGCCCGCCTCGGCATAGGCCCAGGCCGTGTCGACCACCTTGCGTACCTGGAAATCGGCCAGGCCGAGTGCGGCGAAGAACGCCGCGCGCAGCGGGTCCGGTCCGTCCAGCTCGGCGACCAGCGGGCGCGGGGCATTCAGCGTGTTCAGCGCGTCCCGGGCGTCATCGACGGTGCGGAAACCGCACAGCGCCGAGAACGGTGTCCGCGCGATCAGCGCCTCCGGCTTCGGCCAGTTGTCGGCGTAGTTGCGCGTCGGCGCGCCGGGATCGACGCCCGCCGCGCGCTCCGCGGCGTACCCCTGCTGTGCCTGTTCGCGCGTCGGGTGCGCCTGCAGGGACAGCGCCCGGTCGGCCGACAGCACCTTGAGCAGGTAGGGCAGCCGGTCGCCGAATGCCCGCCGGGAGTCCTCGCCCAGCCATTCCGGGTGCTCGGCGAGCGCGGCATCCAGGCCGGCGCCGCCGGGCAGCGTCGCGGGGGCCGAGGTGTGGGCGCCCAGCCAGTACTCGGCGTGCGGCTCGCCGGTCTCGGGTACGCCGAGCAGGCGCGGGATCGCATCGGTCGTGCCCCACGCGTAGTGCTGGATCCGGCCGGTCAGCAGATGCATGGCCGCAGTCAAACAGACGCCACGACACGCGAGTAATGACAGCGGTGTGATTTGCACCTAGCATTGCCGCATGGCCGACCCCGTCCAGCAGACCTCCCCCGTCGCGGCGCCGACGCTGTCCGAGCGCGATCGCGATCTCCTCGATTTCGAGCGCGAGTGGTGGAGTTTCGCGGGGTCGAAGGAGGAGGGCATCCGTGCCCGTTTCGGGTTGTCGACGACGCGCTACTACCAGGTGCTGAATGCCCTGATCGACAGCCCGGTGGCGCTGGCCTATGACCCGCTGCTGGTGAAGCGGCTGCGCCGGCTGCGTGAGTCCCGTCGCCGGGCGCGCTCGGCGCGCCAGCTCGGTTTCGATCCGCAGGACAGCTAGTCCCGGGTGCGGTAACCGCCGCGTTCCAGGCCCGCGAGCGTCTCGAACAGATTGGCGCTCGCCCGATCGCCGGTGCGCAGCATTGACCAGCCCATCGCCAGCAGGTACGCCGGGAGGAACGGCAGGCCGAGCAGCGCGAACCACTGCCACGCATGCGCCTCCTCGTGCGCCAGCATCTCGCGGTGCCGGCCGGTGAGGGTCGGGGCATCGGTGGGCGTGATCACGACATCGCCGACCGTGAACGCTCCCGCCAGCGGGAACGGCAGCCGGTAGCCCTCCGCCACGAACATGCCGCGGGGCCCACGTTTCATGTTCGCGCCGCCCAGCCGGGCGATCGCCAGCCCGAGCAGCGTGGAGCCGTTCAGCCGGTTGCCCAGCTCGCGGAGTTGCCACAGGTGCATGCCGGAAGTCTGGCAGGAGAGCCGGATGGGCAGTCCTGGGCGGGTCTGACTCCATCCGCGGGCTGAATCGGCAGGTGCGGGCTGAGTAACGCTCGCGGCTGACGGTTGGGTTCGCGTTTGGGCGGGTCTGGCTCCATCCGCGGGCTGAATCGGCAGGTGCGGGCTGAGTATCACTCGCGGCTGCCGGTTGGGTTCGCGGGTGCCGGTTGGGTTCGCGGATCGGGAGTCGCGGGGGTGGGCCGGGGTGGGTGAGGCCGCCCCGAGGTCGTTTGCACTCTCGGGTGCCGAGTGCTAAACATGACATTGGCACTCCTCTACCGAGAGTGCCATCCGGCAAGCCGGTGAGGGAAGGCGTACGCCGACCCGTCCGTCGCGGGCACCAGCCTTGTCACAGTCAACCTGACACACCCATTCGTACGGCTTCGGCCGGGAGGAATCGGAAGACACATGGCAAAGCTCATTGAGTTCGACGCGGAGGCCCGCCGCGGCCTGGAGCGGGGCATGAATGTCCTCGCCGACGCGGTGAAGGTCACCCTCGGCCCGAAGGGCCGCAATGTCGTGCTGGAGAAGAAGTGGGGCGCCCCCACCATCACCAACGACGGCGTCTCGATCGCCAAGGAGATCGAGCTGGAGGACCCCTACGAGAAGATCGGCGCCGAGCTGGTCAAGGAAGTCGCCAAGAAGACCGACGATGTCGCGGGCGACGGCACAACCACCGCCACCGTGCTGGCCCAGGCCATGGTGCGCGAGGGCCTGCGCAACGTCACCGCGGGCGCCAACCCGATCGGCCTGAAGCGCGGCATCGACAAGGCCGTCGCCAAGATCGCCGACCAACTGGCCGACAATTCGATCGAGGTCGACTCCAAGGAACAGATCGCGGCCACCGCCTCGATCTCCGCGGGCGACCCGCACGTCGGCGAGGTGATCGCCGAGGCGATCGACAAGGTCGGCAAGGAGGGCGTGATCACGGTCGACGAGTCGAACACCTTCGGGCTCGAGCTCGAGTTCACCGAGGGCATGCGCTTCGACAAGGGCTACATCTCGCCCTACTTCGTCACCGACCCCGAGCGCATGGAGGCCGTCCTCGACGACCCCTACATCCTGATCGTCAACTCCAAGGTCAGCTCGCTGAAGGACCTGCTGCCGGTGCTCGAGGGCGTCATGCAGACCTCCAAGCCGCTGCTGGTGATCGCCGAGGACGTCGACGGTGAGGCCCTGGCCGGCCTGATCGTCAACAAGATCCGCGGCACCTTCAAGTCCGTCGCGGTCAAGGCCCCGGGCTTCGGCGACCGGCGCAAGGCCATGCTCGGCGACATCGCCATCCTGACCGGCGGCCAGGTGATCTCCGAGGAGGTCGGCCTCAAGCTGGACGGCGTGACCACCGAGATGCTCGGCCGCGCCCGCCAGGTCGTGGTGACCAAGGACGAGACCACCATCATCGACGGCGCCGGCGATGCCGAGCAGATCAAGGGCCGGGTCAACCAGATCCGCGCCGAGATCGAGAACAGCGACTCCGACTACGACCGCGAGAAGCTGCAGGAGCGGCTGGCCAAGCTGTCCGGCGGCGTCGCGGTGATCAAGGTCGGCGCGGCCACCGAGGTCGAGCTGAAGGAGCGCAAGCACCGCATCGAGGATGCCGTCCGGAACGCGAAGGCGGCCGTCGAGGAGGGCATCCTCCCCGGTGGCGGCGTCGCGCTGCTGCAGGCGGCCAAGACCGTCGACGTCGCCGACCTGACCGGCGACGAGGCGATCGGCGCGGCGATCGTGAAGAGCGCGGCATCCGCCCCGCTCAAGCAGATCGCGGCCAATGCGGGCCTCGAGGGCGGCGTGGTTGCCGACAAGGTCGCCAACCTGCCGGTCGGCGAGGGCCTGAACGCGGCCGACGACACCTATGTCGACATGGTCAAGGCCGGCATCATCGATCCGGCCAAGGTGACCCGCTCCGCGCTGCAGAACGCGGCGTCGATCGCCGGGCTGTTCCTGACCACCGAGGCCGTCATCGCCGACAAGCCGGAGAAGGCCCCCGCGGCCCCCGGCGGTGACGGCGGCATGGGTGGCATGGGCGGCATGGACTTCTGAGTCCCGTTCACCGAACATCCCACCGAGGGCGGTCCCGACAGGGGCCGCCCTCGGGCGTTCTCGACCCCCGCCGGTGGGCCGTGCCGCCGTGCCGCCAGCCTGGCGGCACAATGAGCAGGTGAGCGATCCGACGTACCCGGTCATCGACGGCCACAACGATCTCCCGTGGCAATTGCGCGAGGTTTCCTACGATCTCGACAAGATCGACATCTCGCGGCCGCAACCGCACCTGCACACCGATCTCCCGCGCGCCCGGGCCGGCGGCCTGGCCGCACAGTTCTGGTCGGTCTTCGTGTCGGGCACGCTGCCCGAGCCCGAGGCGGTGGTCCAGACGCTGGAACAGATCGACGCGGTGTACGCCCTCGCGGCGCGCTATCCCGATGATCTTGTGCTGGTGCGTACCCCCGACGAGCTCGACGCCGCGATCGACGCTTGGCGCCCCGGCGGTGCGATCGCATCGCTGATGGGCGCGGAGGGCGGCCACAGCATCGCCAATTCGCTCGGCGTGCTGCGCGACCTGTTCCGGCTCGGTGTGCGCTACCTGACCCTCACCCACAACCAGAACACCGCCTGGGCGGATTCGGCCACGGACGAGCCCGCACACGGCGGACTGACCGACTTCGGCCGCGAGGTGGTCGCGGAGATGAATCGCCTCGGCATGTTGGTCGACCTCTCCCACGTCTCGCCCGACACCATGCGCGACGCCCTCGACGCCACGACCGCCCCGGTGATCTTCTCCCATTCCTCGGCCCGCGCGGTCTGTGATCATCCGCGCAATGTGCCCGACGAGATCCTTGCCCGGCTGCCGGACAACGGCGGCCTGTGCATGATCACTTTCGTGCCCTACTTCATCTCGCCGGCGGTCCGTGCCTGGTCGCTGCGCTGCAACGAGGCCGCCCGCGCCGCCGGGGTCGACCCGCGGGACCTGGCGGCGCTGGATGCCTTCCGCGCGACCTGGACCGAGCCGCAGCCCGAGGCCGGGCTGGACGATGTGATCGCCCACCTGGAACACGCTCGCGAGGTGGCCGGGATCGACCACATCGGCCTGGGCGGCGACTACGACGGGGTGGACCGGCTGCCGCGTGGGCTCGAGGACGTGTCCGGCTACCCGCGCCTGTTGTCCGCGCTCGCCGAGCGGGGTTGGTCCGCGGCCGACCTGAACAAGCTCGCCCACGGGAACCTGCGCCGGGTCTACCGCGCCGCCACCGAACTGGCCGGACGCTGATCCGATGTCTGGTGCGCTGCTCGAGGTGATCTGCCTGCACGCGGCCGACGCGCGGCGGGCAGAGGAGGGCGGCGCGGACCGGGTCGAGTTGCTCGGCAGCCTGGACGACGGCGGCATGTCGCCGGAGCCGTCGCTGGTCGAGGAGGTGCGCGACGCGGTCGGGGTGCAACTGCGGGTGATGTTGCGGCTGCGGCCGGGCTTCGGAACCGACGGCGCGGAGGCGGTACGCCTGCGCGGGCTCGCCGCCAGCTACGTGGACGCGGGCGCCGACGGGCTCGTGCTCGGCTTCCTGAACGGCCACAGCGAGGTCGATGCGTCGGTCGTCGAGGCCATCACCGCCGACAGCGACTGGCCGTGGACCTTCCACCGGGCGATCGACCAGGCCCTCGACCCGCGGCGTGCCTGGCGTACCCTGCTCGGCCTGCCGAACCTGGACCAGGTGCTGACCGCCGGGTCCTCGCGCGGCGTGGCGCACGGCTTGGACGAGTTGATCGCGCTCGCCGGATCGGACCCGCGGATCGCAAAGTTGATCATGGCCGGTGGCGGCCTGGCGCCGGAGCACGTGCCGTGGCTGGCCCGGGCCGGGGTGCGGGCGTTCCACATCGGCGCGCCGGCGCGGCCGGGCCGCAGCTACCGGGCCTATGTGGATGCCGATCTGGTGAGGACATGGAAAACCCTGGTCGACGACTCGGTTACCCGCGCCGCCGACCAGGGTCGGTCCGGTTGAGAACTGCTCAGAAGGCCTTGCCGGCCGCCTTCGCCTCGGCGGTCGCCTCGGCCCGGCGGTCCTTGGCCGACGACTTGGCCTCGGTCAACCGCTCGGTCTGCGCGGGCGCGGTCTGGGCCACGGAATCGCTGGTCTCCGAGCGAAGCATCCGCGACGTGCTCGGGGCGCGCGACGCATCGGGCGCCGCCAGGTCGACGAACTGACCCTCGACGCCGCCGCGGGCGCGGTTGCCCTCGCCGACCGGTGCCGGGTCGTTGCCGGTCCCGGACAGCTTGCCCGCGATGATGTTGTCGCTCACCACGGCCTGACCGTCAGTATTGGACACGGTCAGGTTCTTGCCGAAGAAGTTGGCCCCGTCGCAGGTGGCGAGGTCACCCGAGCCGCCGATCTGCAGGCCCTTGCCGTTGCCGTCGTAGCGGGCATCGCCGTAGACCTCCGAGGCGCAGACCACACCGCCGTCGGTGTTGCCGGTCACGGTCAGGTTCTTGCTCAGCACCGAGTTGTAGACATCGGTGTAGGCGCCGTCGGTGCTCGCGACGTTGCCGCCGACCGTGGAGTTCTCGATCAGGGTCTCGCCGGTCGACACGGTGACATTGCCCGACTGCTGTGAGCCCACCAGGAAGAAGAAGCCGGGGTCGGCCGCGCCGTCGACGGTCCGGCCGGTGTAGTTGCCGGCCACCTTGGTGCTGTCCAGGTAGACGCCGTAGCCGGCGGCCGAGACGACGTTCTCGCCCAGGCTGGCGCCGGTCAGATCGAGGTAGCCGCTGGCCTGGACGGTGACGCGGCCGGTGAACTCGCCGCCCTGGGCGACGAGATTCGCGTCCTTCGCGACGCGCACGGTGCCCTTGACGTTGACATCGGTCAGGGTGCAGGACTGGCCGGAACGTACGACCAGATCGCCCGGAACGGTGACGTTCTCGGCCGTGCCGGAGCAGTAGGTGACGAGGGCGGCGTGGGCTGGGGGTGCCATCAGGAACGTCGCGGCGGCGGCGGCCAGTGCTGCCGATGCGCCTACCGCGCCGGTGATGTGTCGATTCCGCATGTGGGCCTCTCTTAGGGGGAGCCCGGGAGTCGAGTGGGGCCTGACACCCCGAGCATTGACTTGCTCCGGAGCCTAATGACGCCGATCGCGATGGGTCAATGGTCTGATGTCTATTGGTGCCAACGTGTGGTCGAGGGCCGTTCACCCGCGTTCACCGTCACTCCACCAACTGCTCGGGCAATGGCAACCTGTGCACGACGACCAGGGCGGACACGGCGCGGGTGAGGGTGACGTAGAGCCGGCGCAGGCCGGTCGGCCGGTCGGCCTCCCCGGCCACGATCGCGGCCGGTTCGATCACGATCACCTGGTCGAACTCGAGGCCCTTCGCCAGTCCCGCCGGCACCAGATCGACCCGGGATTCCCAGTCCCGCTCGTCCCCGACTCTGCGGTGGTCGATGCCGACCGCGGTCAGGGCGGCGCCGATCGCGTCGGCGTCGGCATCGGCGGCGATCACGCCGATCGTGCCGGGGAGTTCGGCCAGTTCCGCGACCAGCCCGCCCAGCCGGCCGGCCGGGTCGTCGGTCGGCTCGATCCGCAGCAGGCCACCGGACCGGCGTACCGCGTGCGGCGGTCGCAGCCCGGGAGCGATCGTCGGCAGCAGACGTGCGGCGAAGTCGATCACCGCGGCCGGTACGCGAAAACCGGCGACCAGTTCGGTGACCGCCGCGGTGGGCTGACCGAGATGACCAAGGGCGCTCGCCCAGTCGCGGCTGGCCCATGGCGTGGTCGCCTGGGCAAGATCGCCGAGCACCGTGACCGACCCGGTGCTGGCCCGCCGGCCCACCGCGCGAAGCTGCATCGGCGACAGGTCCTGGGCCTCGTCGAGGATCAGATGGCCGAGGCTCGGCGTGCGGTGCAGCCGGTCGGCGGCCTCGTCGACCAGGGCCAGGTCGGCGGCGGTCCAGCGGGCCGAGCGCACGCTGCGGGGCGGGCGGGACCACAAGATCAGGCGCTGCTCCTCGGGGGTCAGGATCCCCTCGGCCGCAGCGGCCAATGCGGTCGGATCCGCCAGCAGGTCGAAGATCACCTGCCGGGCTTGCTGGGCCGGCCACAGGCGCTTGGCGTACTCCTTCACCGGACGAGACCGGGCCACCGCGGCCTGCACCCGATCGTCGGGGGAATCGCCGCCGGCCTCCATCCGCAACAAAACCTGGTGGGCGAGGCGCTGCGGCAGCATCTCCCGCGCCGCCTCGTAGCGGGTACCGCGCCCGCGCAATTCGGCCACGGTCTCCGCGATCAGGTACGCCCCGACGCGGAACTGTCGCGATCCGCGCGGCACCACGAGCGGCTCGTCGGGCTCGCCGAGGCGCGACCAGATGGCGGTCTCGATCACCTCGGCCATCCGCGGGTCCGTCTTGATCATCGCCGCGGCCGGCTCGTCGACACCGGTGATCGCGATGTCGTGGGCCGAGGCGAGCAGCGAGTCCACGGTCGCCTGGCCGGCGTCGATCTCACCCAGGGCGGGCAGCACGTCGCCGATGTAGGACAAGAAGCTGTCGTTCGGGCCGACCACCAACACACCGGAGCGGGCGAGCTGCTCGCGGAAGGCGTACAGCAAGTACGCAGCGCGGTGCAGGCCGACGGCGGTCTTGCCGGTGCCGGGCGCGCCCTGGATGCACAGCGAGGCGGCGAGATCGGTGCGGACCAGGACGTCCTGCTCGGGCTGGATGGTGGCCACGATGTCGCGCATCGGGCCGGTTCGTGGCCGTTCGATCTCGGCCTCGAGAATCGCAGAATGATCATCGCCGGGCGTTCCGCCGAGCAGGTCCTCGTCCTCGAATGCGGTCAGGCTGCCGGCGGCGAAGCCGAAGCGGCGGCGTACCCGGACACCCATCGGCTCGCCCGGCCGGGCCCGGTAGAAGGGCAGCGACAGCGGGGCGCGCCAGTCGATCACCAGCGGCTCGCCGCCGGACTCGGCGGCGATGTGCCGGCGTCCGATGTACAACGACTCGTCGTGCTCGGCACCGGCGGTGGTCGCGCGGTCCAGGCGGCCGAAGAACAACGGGGTGTCCGGATCGGCCTCCAGTGATCGCATCCGCCGGTAGAGGCTCTGTTTCAGGTACTGCGTCGAGACGGCGTCGCCGCCGAGCACGGCCCCGGAGAACAGCGCATCCGCGCGCTCGCGCATCCGGCTCAGGGCGTCGCGCGATGCGGTCAGGTGCTTCTGCTCCGCCGCCAGGATGTGCGCGGCATCGCCGGTGCTGGCTGCGGGCATGACGAGACCTCCGGTGGCCGGTGGGTGGATGGGCAGACGAGCGACGTTACCCGCACGCCCCGTCGCTCGTCCACCGCCGATCGCTACGCTGCGGGGAGTGAGCAGCACCGGCGTACCCGATCGGCCATGGAAGACCCGGACCGCGGTCCGGGTGATAGTCCTCACCGATGATGATCATGTGTTGTTGTTCGCCGATACCGACCCGGGTGTCCCGGGCGTGCATTGGTGGGTGACCCCGGGCGGGGGTGTCGATCCGGGGGAGACCGACCGGCAGACGGGGGTGCGGGAGCTGTTCGAGGAGACCGGACTGCGGGTCGCCGAGGACGCCCTGGTCGGCCCGCTCGCGCGGCGTCGCGTCCAGCACGGCTACAGCGACCAGGTGCTCGACCAGACCGAGACGTTCTATCTGGTACGCACGCCGCGCTTCGAGGTCGACATCGCTGGCCACACCCCCGAGGAACAGCTCACGCTGCAGGGCCACCGCTGGTGGCCGCGGGCCGAGCTGGCCGACGCCGGGGAATGGGTGTGGCCCGGCGAGCTGACGGAGTTGATCAACCGGGCCGAGACCGGGCAGCGTCAACCGCCGCTGGATCTCGGAATCGTGCGCTCGGAATCCACCGTCCCGATCGCGGACTGATCACGAGAGCTCGACCGCGGCGATCGGTACCCACGCTTCGGTGACCAGCCACAGTTGCACCACGGGCTGCTGCTCGAGGTCGAAATCGACGAAGCCGCGTACCTGCTCACCCGCCCGCAGCGTGCCCTGGGTGAGCCGGGGCGCGGCATCGGAGCTGAAGGCAACCGTGTTCGGGGTGGCGCTGCCGTCATCGACCACGAACCGGAAGGCGTTGTAGCGCACCGGCGGACCGGCCGGCTCGCCCGGTCGCCACGGTTCCGCGGCCCGCAATGACACGTCCACCACCAGATAGCTGCGACCGGGCGGGATCGCGCCGTCGCGGGTCCACCGGAAGGAATTGACCCGGAGCGCGCCGGACTCCCCGGCATCGCCCACGAACGCGACCCACTCACCGACCCGATCGGGCGCGGGCGGCAGCGGCTCCGGGGTCGCCGTCGGCGCCGGGACGGGCGGGCTCACCGGACGGCCGGGCAACAACGCCCCCGCGCCGAGGGCGATCGCCAGCAGGACGGCAAGCGCTCCGGCGCCGCCGAGCAGCAGTCCCGCGCCGGGTCGGGTCCGCACCCGTTCCATGGGGCACCCTAACCCGGTTCAGCTCGTCAGGTCCTCGGCGTCGGTGACGTGATAGGCGTACCCCTGCTCGGCGAGGAAGCGCTGCCGGTGCTGGGCGAACTCCGCGTCCACCGTGTCGCGCGCCACCACCGCGTAGAACCGGGCGGTCGTGCCGCCCTCCTTGGGCCGGAGCAGCCGGCCGAGCCGCTGCGCCTCCTCCTGCCGGGACCCGAACGCGCCGGAGACCTGGATCGCCACCTGGGCGGTCGGCAGGTCGACGGAGAAGTTGGCGACCTTCGACACCACCAGCAGATCGATCTCGCCGGTGCGGAACTGCTCGTACAGCTTCTCGCGCTGCCGGGTCGTGGTCTCGCCGGTGATCAACGGGGCATCCAGCCGCTGCGCCAGCTCGGTGAGTTGATCAACGTACTGGCCGATCACCAGCCGCGGCACCCCGGCATGGGCCTGCACAAGATCGACAACGGTCTCGGTCTTGGTCTGCGCGGTGGACGCCAGCCGGTAGCGCGCCTCCGGATCGGCCATCGCGTACGCCATCCGTTCGTCGGAGCGCAGCGTCACCCGGACCTCGACACAGTCGGCCGGCGCGATCCAGCCCTGCGCCTCGATCTCCTTCCACGGCGCGTCATAGCGCTTCGGCCCGATCAGGGAGAAGACATCCCCCTCGCGGCCGTCCTCCCGGACCAGCGTCGCGGTCAGCCCGAGCCGTCGGCGCGCCTGCAGGCTCGCGGTCATCCGGAACACCGGCGCCGGCAGCAGATGCACCTCGTCGTAGACGATCAGGCCCCAGTCCCGGGCGTCGAACAGCTCCAGGTGCGGGTGGATGCCGCCGCGCTTGGTCGTGACCACCTGATAGGTCGCGATGGTCACCGGTCGGATCTCCTTGCGCGACCCGGAGTACTCGCCGATCTCGTCGGGCGTCAGCGAGGTACGCCGCAGCAGCTCCGCGCGCCATTGCCGCGCCGAGACCGTGTTGGTGACGAGGATCAGCGTGGTCGCCTTGGCGTGCGCCATCGCCGCCGCGCCGACCAGCGTCTTGCCCGCCCCGCAGGGCAGCACGACCACGCCCGAGCCGCCGTGCCAGATGGCCTCCGAGGCGTGGCGCTGGTAGGGCCGCAGCTCCCAGCCGTCGGGGCGCAGCTCGATCGGGTGCGCCTCGCCGTCCACGTAGCCCGCGACATCGTCGGCCGGCCAGCCGAGCGTCAGCAGCACCTGCTTGAGATGCCCGCGCTCGGAGGCGTGCACCTGGACGGTGTGCTCATCGATCCTGGCGCCGACCAGTCCCTTCAGCTTCGCCGAGCGCAGCACCTCGGTCAGTACCGGCACATCGGTCGAGGTGAGCACGAGCCCGTGCGCGGGGTGCTTCTCGATCCGCAGCCGGCCGTAGCGGTCCATGGTGTCGGCCACGTCGACCAGCAGGCTGCTCGGCACCGGATAGCGGCTGTAGTTCAGCAGTGTGTCGACGACCTGCTCGGCGTCGTGCCCGGCGGCGCGCGCGTTCCACAGCCCCAGCGGTGTCAGCCGATAGGTGTGGATGTGCTCGGGCGCGCGCTCCAGCTCTGCGAACGGCGCGATGGCGATCCGGCACTCGTCGGAGAGCGGATGGTCCACCTCGAGCAGCAGCGTCCGGTCGGACTGGACGACCAGCGGTCCGGTCAATGTGAGCTCCCTCGGGTCGGGGCGGTAGTGATCGCATCAACGTTACGGATCCTGCCAAGCGCGAGCCAGATCTCCCGGCTTCCGGCGTCGGTCGGCTCGTCCAGCCGGACGCGTACCTGACCCGCGGCGAGTTCGAGCGGTACGCCGGTCCGCCGGCTCAGCGCCCCGCCGGCGTCGACCCAGGTGAGGTCCACGCCGGTGCCTGCGCGGGCGGCCGCGCTCAGCGACTCCCGCAGCCGGGCAGCGCCGCGCTCGGCGTGTGCGGCGCGTTCGGCCTGTTCGGTGAGCCGCTCGGCCAACAGAGCGGGGTCCACGGCGGGCGCGGGCGCGGCCGCGCCCGCGCGGGCGCGGACCGGCGCGGGCGCCAGCAGCGCGGTGCCCCCCGGTCCTTCCGCGGCCGGCGACAGCCCGAGATCGCGCAGCCAGTCGACCAGCTCGTCGGCCTCGGCGGCGGCGATGATCACGCCCGGCGCGACCTGGCGTACCCCGAACTCCGCCGCCCGCGGATGCGCGGTGACCAGCGCCGCCTGGGCGGGATCGTCGACGCGCAGCCAACTCCCGGCGTTCGCGACCCGGATCGTGCCGTGCCGACGCGCGGCGTCGGTGATCAGATAGCGCAGCGGCTGCGGCACCTCGGTCTCGGAGTGGGTGGCCAGCCAGTCGGTGATCTGTTCGGCCGACCAGCCGCGGTCCAGCCCGCGGCGCACGCTCGCGGGGCTGAACCGGAAGACGGTCGCGGCACCCCGGCTCTCCACATCGGCGAGCAACCGGATCACCTCCAGCACCTCGTGCTGCACGGGCCCGGCCGCGACGGCGGTCAGGTCGGCCTGCAGGATCAGCGTGTCCACCGGCTCGGGAAATTCCAGGTCGTTCGGGACGCGTCCGTCGATCGCCGCCCCGGCCAGCCGGCCCCGGCCGCCCAGTGCGATCAGTCCGAGCCAGGCGGCATCGGCGGCGAACTCGTTGACGACATCAGCCAGGCCGAGGGCCTGCCAGGCCGGCCGCTGCCAGCCGATGCGGGCGGTCAGCGCGGCCCGGTCGACCTCCGCGCCGACCGGTACGCCGACCAGCTCGGCCAGCGCCAGCGCCCGCAGCTCCGGCGCCCGGCCGTGCAGCGGATGCGGCTCGTGCTGCAACGGCCGCGGCTCGCGCTGCGGCCAGCGCTCCTGCTCGCGCCAGGCGCCGACGATCTCCAACCAGCGCTCCCGGCCCGGCCGGGCGAGCCACGCGTCGTAGGCGGTGGTCACCTCGACCCGGCCGCCGTGGGCCCGGATCATCCCGAGCCGCTCGGCCACCGCGACCCCGCGCGCCAGCGCATCCGGCGCCACCCCGAGCCGACGGCCCAGCGCCGACGTGTCGGACGCGCCGAGCCCGCCCGCGCGGAGCAGCACCGGGCGCATCCGGCCCAGCTCGTCGATCAGCGCGTCGACCTCCTGCACGCAGGCGTACGCGGCGCCGAGCGCGGCGCGGTCGACCCGGCGGGCCCGGGCGGGCTCGACCGGTGGGGCCTCGACCGGGGGCGGGGTGTCGCGTACCTCCGGGCGGGCGAAGCCGCCCCGGACGGCGAGCGCGACCTCGCGGGGAACGATCACGGTGTCGGCGTCCAGCGGGCGGAGCAGGCCGCGGGCGAGCAGCCGCTCGACCGGCGTCCGGGCCGAGGCGAGGGTGACCGGCCGGTCGGCCTGGCGCAGCGCGCCGGTCGGCGGGCCCCAGGCGAGGCGCTCCAGCACGGCCCGCTCGTCGGGATCGGTGTCGGCGAGCACGGCGGCGGGGTCGGGCAGGGGTCGCTCGGACGGCCCGGCCAGCCCGCCCGGCCAGTGCCCGAACGCGAGCCGCGCCTCGCGCAACAGGTGCAGGGCGTCGTCGGCGCCCCAGAGCAGGCCGCGCGCCCGGAGCTCGGCGGCGCGGGCGGCGAGCCAGTCCGGCGCCCGGCCGGTGAGCGCGGCGAGATCGGCGATCGTGGCCGGGTCGGCGCTGGCGGCGAGCGCCTCGGCGGTCAGTCGCTGGGCGACGTCGAGACGCTCCAGGGCCCGCTGCACCGACGTCGCGGTGGCGGCGCGGGTGGCCAGCTCGGCGAGATCGGCCGGCGCCGGTACGCCGAGATCGGGCCGCAGCGCGAGCAGCCGGGCGAGCCCGGCCTCGTCGAGGCGACGCACGGCCTCGCCGAAGGTTCGCGGTGGGCGCATGGGCCCGAGCCTACGCGCCGCTCAGGGGCGGTCGGGCTGCTCGCGCGACTGCAGGGCGCGGCCCACCACGAAGCCGAGAACGATCAGCACGCCCCAGCTCGCGAGCATGCTGAGCTGCGACATCGCGCCCCACCAGGAACCGAACGAGTCGGCGCTGACCATCAGCCGGACCAGGCTCAGCACCAGGGTGAACCCGAGCCCGCCGAGGAAGACATTGCGCACGGCCCGCTTGCGGTAGCGGATCCGGGTCGAGGCGAACATCGCGACGATGTAGAGCGGGAGTGACAGCGGCAGGATCAGGCCCGCCAGCGCGAGCATGATCGCGACGGCGGGGGTGACGGCGCTGATCAATTGGGGCAGCCCCGGCGCGGGCGCACGGGGCGCGGGTGGGGCGCCGGGGCCGAACCACTGCGGGGTGCCCGGCGCCGGGAATGCGGGCGGCGGGGCCGGGGCGGGACCGGCCGGCCCGGCGAAGGCCTGCTCGGGCGCGGCCTGCGGCCGTCCCAGGGGAGCCGTCGGGTCGAACTCGTGGGGCGGTTCGGCCGCGGGCTCTGCCGGGTCGGGCCCGGCGGCTCGCCGCGGCCCGCCGTCGACATCGAAGGGGGTCAGGGCGGCCGAGGCCGACCGATAGGCCTCGCGCGGGTCGCGGCCGGCCTCGCGGGTGTGTCCGAGCACGTGCAGGGGAGCGGCGCCGCGCGCATCGGAGAAGGCTGGTACGCCGGCCGGCAACTGCGCCGCGGACGGTACGCCGGGGCTGCCGGGGCTGGCCTCGATCGGATGCTGCTGCAACGGCCCCACGCGCGGCGCGGCAAACTCCCGCGGCCGCTGCGCGGGCGCGTACTCGGGCCCGTCCTCCCACGTCGCCATGGCGCCCATGGTAGGCGGCCGCGGGCCCGGCGCGGCCTGCGCCGAACGTGGCTAGGCTGCCTGCGTGGAGGTCATCATCTGCGACACCGACGCCGAGGTGGGCCGGGTGGCGGCGGCCGCGGTGGCGCAGAGCGCGCGGGCGAAACAGGCCCGGGGTGGCGACCCGGTGCTCGGCCTGGCCACGGGCTCGTCGCCGCTGAGCATCTATGCCGAACTGGCGCGGATGGTGGGGGCCGGCGAGCTGGACCTGTCCCGGGCGCGCGGATTCGCCCTCGACGAATACGTCGGGCTGCCGCCCGGCCACGAGCAGAGCTATGCGGAGGTGATCCGGCGTACCGTCACCGAACCGCTGGGCATGGACCCGGCACTGGTCGCGGTGCCCGACGGTGCCGCGAGCGACCTGACGGAGGCAGCGCAGCGCTACGAGGCGGCGATCGTGGCGGCCGGCGGGATCGATGTGCAGATCCTCGGGATCGGCGGCAACGGTCACATCGGGTTCAACGAGCCGGGCTCGTCGCTGGCCTCGCGTACCCGGATCAAGACCCTCGCCCCGCGCACCCGGGCCGACAACACGCGGTTCTTCGCCTCGGCCGACGAGGTCCCGGTGCACTGCCTGACCCAGGGCCTGGGCACGATCATGGACGCGCGCCGGGCCGTGCTGGTCGCCCAGGGCGAGCAGAAGGCGGCGGCGATCGCCGCGATGGTCGAGGGCCCGGTCGCGGCGTACTGCCCGGCATCGGTGCTGCAGTTCCACAATGCGGCGATCGTGGTGATCGACCCGGCGGCGGCCAGCCGGCTGGAGCTGGCGGACTACTACCGCGAGGTGTATGCGGACAAGCCGGCCTGGCAACGGTTCTGAGGCCTTCGCCCGCCGGGCGAGCGGAATCGGTGTGGCGCCGGTCACAGTTCGCTACGGTCGGGCCATGACACAGGCGACGAAGCCGGGGATGAGGCTGCCGACGCGGTTCGGGGTGCGGTTGGCGGTCATGGTGGTGATCGGGATCGTGGTCGGCCTGGCGGGCTGGCTGATCGTGCGCACGCCCGCGGTCGCGGTGCTCTGTGGGGTCTCGGTGTTGTCGGTCGGCATGATCATCTGGTCGCTCGCGCAGCGGTGGGGGCTGAACTCGGAGCAGACCAAGGAGGTCGCGCGCGCCGAGCCGATCGATGCCGGGATGCAGGAGCTGTTGATCGCGATCGTCGCGATCGGTTCGTTTGCGGGCATTCTCGCCCTGCTGGTGCTGAACCAGCTCCCGGGCCGCCACATCGCATCCGTCGTCGGGTTGATCGGGGTCTTCGCCAGTTGGGCGATGCTGCACGCGATGTATGCCGAGTGCTATGCGCGGATCTACTATCTCGACCCGCACGGTGGCCTGGACTTCAACGACGATGCGGCGCCGATGTTCAGCGACTTCTACTACTTCGCGTTCACCATCGGGATGACCTTTGCGGTGTCCGACGACAGCGTGACCGACAACGCGGTACGCCGGCTCGTGCTCCGGCACGGCCTGCTGTCGTTCCTGTTCGGGGCGCTCATCCTCGGTGCCGTGATCAATCTGGTGACGAGCGCGGCGACCTGACCGGGGTCAGCGCGCCGAGGGCACGATCCGCACCCGCGGCCAGAAGGTCGGGCGCCCGACGGCGAGCCGCAGCCGTGACTGGCGGCCCATCGCCACGCCGATGCCGATCGACAAGAGCACGATCGCCGCGGCGCAGATGAGCAGTGCGGGACGGGCGCCGATCGACTCGACCAGCCGGCCGACCAGCAGGTTGCCGATCGCCTGACCGCCGATCACCGCGAGCTGGTAGCAACTCATCACCCGGCCCCGTACGGTCAGCGGGCAGGACAACTGGATCAGCACCGGCGCCTGGACGAGCAGGGTCAGGGTGACCACGCCGGCCAGTGACAACACGCCCATGAAGATCAACTGGTGGGAGATGCTGGCCGCCAGGGCCAGCAGCAGGCCGAGCGCGCAGAGCAGTGCGGCCAGGTGCCGCAGCCGAAGCGCCTTGGTGCCGCGGGCGCTGAGCAGGGCGCCGCCGACCGAGCCGAGCGCCAGGGCGGCGCTGAGCATGCCGTAGCCGGCCACCCCGGTGCCGAAGTCGTTGCGCGCCATGGCCGACAACAGTGCGGGCATCCCGAGGCCGAAGATCGCCAGCACCGCGGCCAGGGCGATCGCCCAGGCGATCTCGCTGGTGCCCCGGACGATCGACAGGCCCTCGCGGAGCTGGCGCAGCGGGCTCTGGCCCGGGGCGGACCGGCGGCTCTCGGAGTTGCTGCCCAGGCGGGTGAGCGTATAGGCCGCGATGCCCGCCGTCGCAAAGTTGATCATGAAGCACCAGCCGGTGCCGAGGGTGGCGATGATCAGGCCGGCGAGCAGCGGGCCGACCAGCGCGGCGCTCTGGAAACCGGTCGAGTTGAGGCTGAGGGCATTGCGGATCCGTGGCTGGCCGGCCGTCTCGGCGATCACCCGCATCCGGGCGGGCTGCTCGATCACGGCCAGGAAGCCGAAGGTGAGCGCGCCGGCGTACACATGCCAGGCCTGCACCGTGCCGGTCAGGGTGAGCAGGCCGAGGGTGAGGGCGATCATCGCCACGCCGGCCTGGCTCAGGGCGACCAGCGCGCCCGCCGGGAAGCGGTCGGCAAGCACGCCGCCCGTCAGGCCGAAGATCAACACCGGCGCGAACTGCAGTGCCACGGTCAGGCCGACCGCGCTGGGGCTGCCGGTCAGCTCCAGGACCAACCAGTCCTGGGCGATCCGTGCGATCCAGAAGCCCATGCTGCCGATCAGCAGGGAGAACAGATAGCGGCGGTAGCCGCGGGCGGAGAGTGCGGACAGCAGCGCCGGCCAGCGGCGGGCCTCGGGGGAGGCGGGATGCGGAGGGGACGGATGGGCAGGACGGGCCGCCGAGGACATGACGAGATCACCAGGCTTGGTATGTGGGCTGTGAATCGGGGAAGGGATCGGCGCCGATCCGTTGCCCACAACCTTAGAAGATGCTGAATGATTCTCCAAGCCGATCGACCCTCTTAGTGTGATTGTGATTCGTTATGGGTCGTGCAAGGCTGGCCGCATGACGCCGACGCCGCCCGGAGATGTTGATCATGAAGGTCTCGACCAGGGCGCGTTCAACCCGGTCTGGTTGCGCAGCTTCCTGGCGGTGGCGAGCTCGCGCAGCTTCACCCGGGCGGCGAACCGGCTCGGGCTGAGCCAGCCGGCGGTCTCCCAGCAGGTACGCCGCCTCGAGGATGCGGCCGGCCGGCAGCTTCTGGTGCGCGACACCCGCTCGGTGCGACTGACCGACAACGGCGAGGCGATGGCCGGGTTCGCGCGGACGATCCTCGCGGCGCAGGACGAGGCGGTTCGCTACTTCTCCGGGTCGGCGATGCGCGGGCGACTGCGGTTCGGCGCGGCCGACGAGCTCGCGCTGGGGGAACTGCCGAGCGTGCTGCGCGAGTTCCGGCAGAGTCATCCGCAACTGTCGCTGGAGCTGACCGTCACCCAGAGCGGCACGCTGCGCCGCCGGCTGGACTCCGGCCAGCTCGACCTGATCTTCGTCAACCGGGCCGACGGCGCGGACGCCGCCGACGGTCGGGTCGTCGGACGCGACCGGCTGGTCTGGGTCGCCCCGCCGGGCACCGTCGTGGACGGCGGGCAGCCGCTGCCGATCGTCACCTACGCGGCGCCGAGCTGGTCGCGGTCCGCGGCGCTGGCGGCGCTGGACAATGCGGGCCGGGCGTGGCGGATCACCTGCAACACCCGCGAGGTGAACGGCATCCTGGCCGCTACTCGTGCCGGGCTCGGGCTGTGTGTGCTGGCCGCCAGCCGGATCCCACCCGACCTCAGGATCGTCGATGCCGATCTGCCGACGCTGCCCGATGTCGAGATGGTCCTGCTCACCGGGCGCCGGGCGGCGCCCGGCCCGGCGGATGCGCTGGCCCGGGCCATCGCCAACCTCGCGCCTTCTCGGCTGCGCAAGCGTGGCGGCGACGGGTAGGCTTGACCGGTCCGGGGCGCTGATCGGCGCCCTGGCCGCATGTCTTGGCAGGAGAGGCATGCCCGAGACGAGAAGGGGATGAGTCGTGGCGGTTGGCAAGGTGCGCTTCTTCGACGCGGAGAAGGGCTTTGGCTTCCTCACCAAGGACGAGGGTGGGGATGTCTATGTCCGCTCCTCGGCGCTGCCCGCGGGCGTGGACAGCCTGAAGCCCGGCCAGAAGGTCGAGTTCGGCGTGATCGACGGCCGCAAGGGCGAGCAGGCGCTGTCGGTACGCCTGCTCGAGGCCCCGCCGTCGCTGTCCAAGGCCACCCGCAAGTCGCCGGAGCAGATGGCGGTGATCGTCGAGGACCTGGTGAAGATGCTGGACGGCATCGGCGGCGGCTATCGCCGCGGCCGGCACCCGGACGGGCGTACCGCCGGGAAGGTCGCGAGCGTGCTGCGCGCCGTCGCGGACGAGCTGGAGCTGTGAGTGTGACCACCGCGGTCGAGCGTTACCGCCGCCCGAAGCTGGATGCCCAGGGCGCGGCCGCCGTCGACGAGGCCCGCGCCGCGGCCGAGGACGCCGCCGGGGTGTTCGGCGTCGGCGAGCATCTCGGCGTGGACGCCGAGGCCGAGCGGGTCGTCACCCACTGGTTCGCCTGCCCGCATCCCGGCTACCCCGGCTGGCGCTGGGCCGTCACCCTCAGCCGGGCCTCGCGGGCGCGGGCCGTGACCGTCAACGAGGTGGTGCTGCTGCCCGCACCGCGGGCCGTCGAGGCGCCGCAGTGGGTGCCGTGGGAGGAGCGGATCCGCCCGGGCGATGTCGGCCCGGGGATGCTGCTGGCCACCCCCGACAACGACCCCCGGCTCGAACCGGGTTATGTGGCGGGCTCGCTCGATCTGGACCCGGAGGAGGCGAGCGGCGCGCGTGCCGTCGTCGCCGAGCTGGGGCTGGGCCGGGAGCGGGTGCTGTCGCTGCAAGGTCGGGATCTGGCGGCCGAGCGCTGGCTGCACGGCGATCCGGGCCCGAACAACGAGCTCAGCCGGCAGGCGCCGGAACCGTGCGGGACCTGCGGCTATCTGGTACGCCTGCAGGGCCGGCTCGGGCTGTTGTTCGGCGCCTGCACGAATGAGTTCTCGCCCTCGGACTCCCGGGTGGTCAGCATCGATCATGGCTGCGGGGCGCATTCGCTGGTCACCGAGCCCGAGCGCGGTGTGGAGCTGCCGAGCCCGGTCTGGGACACGATCAATGTCGACGAGGGCCTCTTCGACTGACCCGGGTCAGCGGCGGCGCCTGCGCCAGGTCGCGTAACCGAACCCGATCACGCCGAGCGCGGCGCCCGCGACGCAGACGCCGATCCACCACTCGCTGTCCCGCGCGGCCAGCTCGGCCCGGAAGACCAGGCAAGCGACGAGCGCGGCGAGCCAGGCCAGCGTACCGACCACCGCCGCGCCGATCCCGTCGACGTCGAGCGGCCGGACCGGGGCCGGGTTGCGTGCCATGCGGTGAGGATATTGCCCGGCCCGGCGCACGTGACAGTTGCGTTTCGCGCGCCAGGGTCGCGCGCCCGCACGTGCCCGCATGCGCTTGAATCATCGCCATGGCGTCCTCCACCCCCACCCAGTCCGGGCTCGATCGCTGGTTCGAGTTGAGCAAGCGCGGTTCGACGATGGCCCGCGAGGTACGCGGCGGTCTGGTCACGTTCTTCACGATGGCCTACATCGTCGCCCTCAATCCGCTGATCATCGGCACGGCGCCGGATATCAACGACAACCTGATCAGCGGGCTGCCGAACACCCCGGAGAACGTGGCGCCGACCATCGGCATGGTCGCCGCCGCGACGGCGCTGATCGCCGCGATCTGCACGATCGCGATGGGCGCGATCGCCCGCTACCCGGTCGCGCTGGCGACGGGCCTCGGCCTGAACGCGCTGCTCGCCTACGTGATCGCCCCGCAGATGACCTGGCCGCAGGCGATGGGCCTGGTCCTGATCGAGGGCGTGCTGATCGGTGTCCTCGCCCTGACCGGCTTCCGCACCGCCGTGTTCCGGGCGGTGCCGCGCTCGCTGCGGGCCGGCATCGCCGTCGGCATCGGTCTGTTCCTGACGCTGGTCGGCCTGGTCGAGTCCGGGATCGTGACCAAGATCCCGGGCGACGGCACGGTGCCGGTGCAGCTCGGCCTGAACGGCTCGCTGACCGGCTGGCCGATGGCCGTCTTCGTGCTGGGGCTGGTCCTGGTGAGCGTGCTGTACGCCCGGAAGGTGCCGGGCGCCATGCTGATCGCGATCATCCTGGCCACGATCGCCGCGGTGATCATCCAGGCGGTGGCCCCGGCGGGATCGAAACCCGACGACCCGACGGGCTGGTCGCTGAACGTGCCGTCGATCGAGCAGCTCGTGGCCGCTCCGGACCTCTCGCTGCTCGGTCGCGTCGACCCGGTCGGCGCGTTCACCTCCGGCAGCCTCCCGGTCCTCGCCGTCGCCTTGTTGATCTTCACCCTGATGCTGGCCGACTTCTTCGACACCATGGGCACGATCGTCGCGGTCGGCGCGGAGGGCGACCTGTTGGACGCCGAGGGCAACCCGCCCCATCTGCGCTCGATCCTGCTGGTGGACTCCGGCGCCGCGGCCCTGGGCGGCCTCGGCTCGGTCTCGTCCAATACCTCCTACATCGAGTCGGCGACCGGCGTCGCGGAGGGCGCGCGTACCGGCATCGCCTCGATCGTCACCGGCCTGGCGTTCGCGGTGGCGATCGTCCTGTCCCCGGTGATCAACGTCGTCCCGTCCGAGGCAGCGACCCCGGTCCTGGTCTTCGTGGGCTTTCTGATGCTGCAGCAGGTGACCGAGATCGACTGGTCCAAGGTGGAGGACGGGCTGCCGGCGTTCCTCACCCTCGCCCTGATGCCGTTCACCTACTCGATCACCACCGGGATCGGCGCCGGGTTCATCTTCTGGGTGCTGCTGCGGGTGGTGCTGGGCCGGGCCCGCGAGGTGCATCCGATCATGTGGGTCGTCGCGGCCGCCTTCGTCGTCTACTTCCTGCAGGGGCCGATCGGTGCGCTGATCGGTTGATCGATGTCTGTGGCGATCGCCCGGGTCAGCGCATCGGTCGCGAGATCGGTGGCCTCGCGCACGGTTGCCGGGCTGTCGCGCAGATAGAGGTACCCGCCGAGCAGCGTGGTCCAGAACAGCGTCGATATCCATGCTGGTGGCAGCGCCGGGTTGATCGACCGATCCGCCTGGCCGCGCGCGACGACGGAACCATAGCCCTGATCGTCGGTCTCGGCCCAGGTATCGGGGTCGATCAGCGCGTTGTCGGCGAAGATCAGTCCGAGCACGTCGCCCAGGGGAAGCAGCTCGCCGAGGATACGGCCATAGGCGGCCAGGCCGGTGTCCTCCTGGGGGCGGGCACGCCGGGCCGCGGCGGCGAAGCGGGCGCGGCACTCGGCGTCCACGGCCGCCAGCAGGGTGGCGCGGTCGGTGAAATGCCGGTGCAGAGTCGTCCGTCCGACCCCGGCTCGCGCGGCGATCTCGCCGAGACCGGCGGCGCCGTTGCGCGACCAAATCTCGATGGCGGCATCAACGAGGGCACCCCGGGTGCGTCGCACGGTGGGGGTGTCGAACTGGGGCATGACTCCCAGCGTACCCGGGTGGAACTGAGGTTTGCCATAATGGAACTTACATGTTCCAATATGGCTATGACTGGTGATGCCGCGACCTTCGAGCTCGACCATCGCGCCCGGACCCTGATCCCGCTGGCCCTGGCCGGCATCGGGGCCGCTCTCGGCTGGGCTTTTCCGGCCATCGCCTCACGGCTGCACGAGTTGCCGTGGTTCCCCATGGCCGGACCGGTGTCGCTGCTGGAACGGGTCGCCTCGGCTGGTGGGCTGGTGGCGATGATCGCGATCGGTGCGATAGCGGGGGTGCTCGGCGGCCTGCTGGTGGTGTCCCATGCGCCCCGGCTGTCGATCAGCGAGCGGGAGATCATCGTGCGGGCCGGTGACGCGCGCCACCGCTTCGCGAGATCCCAGGTGGTCGAGGTCGCGATCGAGGACGAGCGGCTGGTCCTGCGCGACGATGCCGATGTCGAGCTGTTTCGCTCCGAGTTCCACGGGGCGCCTGCCGAGATCCTCGGCGCCGCGGAATCCCGGGGCTGGAAAGTAAAAGCTTAGCCGTTGTAATTAGCCACGCTAAGTATTACTCTCGGGGGAGTGAGTTCGAATCCTGCCCCGCCCCGGCCCAGCGTGCGTACCACCCCGGAGCTCGCCTCCGCGCTGCGGCTGACGGTGATGAGGCTGTCCCGGCGACTGCGCCAGGTGCATGCCAAGGGACACGATCTGTCGGCCAACCAGTTGTCGACGATGAGCGTCCTGATGCGCGACGGTGAGCTCGGCATGCGCGAGCTCGCCGAGCTCGAGAAGGTCCAGCCGCCGTCGATGACGCGTACCGTCGCCTCGCTCGTCGCGGCCGGGATGGTGGAGCGCCGGGCGAGTGCGAGCGACCGCCGCCAGCAGCGGGTACGCCTGAGCGCGGCCGGCCGCGAGATCATTCTGGCCGAGCGCCGCCGCCGCGATGCCTGGCTCGCCCAGCGCGTGGCCAAGCTCACCGCCGGCGAGCGGGAGATCCTGCGCGCCGCCCAGCCGGTCCTGCAGAGGCTGGCCGAGTGAGGCGACCGTGAATCTCGCCGACTCGCGCACCTTCAGCGCGCTGCAGAACCCGAACTTCCGCAGGTACCTCGGGGGATCCTTCCTGTCCAACATCGGGACCTGGATGCAGCGGGTCGCCCAGGACTGGCTGGTGCTGGAGCTGTCCGGCGGATCCGCGCTCGCGGTCGGCGTCACGACCGCGCTGCAGTTGCTGCCGACCTTGATCATCTCGCCCTACGGCGGGCTGATCGCCGACCGGTTCGACAAGCGCAAGGTGCTCTTCTTCAGCCAGGGCTGGATGGCGCTGTGCGCGGCGGTGCTCGGCGTGCTCGCGATCACCGGGACGGCGAGCACCTGGACGGTCTACGTGCTCGCGCTGCTGTTCGGCGTCGGGTCGGCGGTCGACGTGCCGGCCCGGCAGTCCTTCGTCTCCGAGGTCGTCGGCCGGGAGAACCTGACCAATGCGATCGGGCTGAACTCGGCGACGTTCCACCTCGGCCGGATCATCGGGCCCGCGATCGCCGGGCTGGTGATCGCCTCGTTCGGCTCGGGCTGGGCGATCGCGGCGAATGCGGTGACCTATCTGGCGTTCCTGTTCGCGGTCGGCACGCTCGACACGACGCAACTACGGCCGGCCGAGGTCGTGCAGCGCGCCAAGGGCCAGATCCTGGAGGGCATTCGCTACGTACGCAGCCGCGCCGATCTGCTGCTCGTGCTGATGGTGGCGTTCTTCGTCGGCACCTTCGGGATGAACTTCCAGATGACCATCGCGCTGATGGCCTCGCTGGAGTTCAACCGGACCGCCGAGCAGTACGGAATCCTCAGCTCCTTCATGGCCGTCGGCTCGCTGGTCGGCGCGCTGATCGCGGCCCGGCGTACCCGCGCCCCCAGGACGCGTGCGGTGGTGGCGACCGCGCTCGTCTTCGGCGCGGTCGAGATCGTGCTCGGGCTGTTGCCGACCTATGAGTGGTTCGCGGTGGGCCTGCCGCTGGCGGGTCTGGCGTCGCTGCTCACGCTGACCGCGGCCAATGCGGCGGTACAGATGGGCACCGCGGCCGGGATGCGCGGGCGGGTGATGGCGCTCTACACGATGGTGCTGATGGGCGGTACGCCGATCGGCGCCCCGCTGCTCGGCGCGCTGGCGCAACAGCTCGGCCCGCGCGCCACGCTGCTCGGCGGCGGCGCGCTGACGATCATCGGGGTGCTGGTCAGCATCTGGGTTGTCGTGCGGTTCAAGCATCTCGATGTCGAGGCGCACCTGCGCCCGCGCCCGGGGTTCGTGGTCGCCGACCGGTCGAGCGCCTGACGAGTCGGTGCCCGCCCGCCGCGGATGCGGAGATCTGCGGCAAACGCGACCGGTCCGTGCCGAGCTCCCCGGCCGAGTGGAACGGACGCGGGCGCCGACGCCGGCTCGCCCCGCTACATTGCCGCCATGTTCTCCAAGGTGCTGGTGGCCAACCGGGGCGAGATCGCGGTCCGCGCGTTGCGCGCGGCCTATGAGCTGGGCGCCCGCACGGTGGCGGTGTTCCCCTACGAGGATCGCAACGCGGTGCACCGGATCAAGGCCGATGAGGCGTACCTGATCGGCGAGGAGGGGCACCCGGTCCGGGCGTACCTCGATGTCGACGAGATCATCCGCGTCGCCCGCGAGTCCGGCGCCGATGCGGTCTATCCGGGGTATGGCTTCTTGTCGGAGAATCCCGAGCTGGCGCGCGCCTGCGCCGAGGCCGGGCTGACCTTCATCGGGCCGCCGGCGCCGGTCCTGGAGCTGGCCGGCAACAAGGTCCGCGCCCTCGCCAAGGCGCGCGAGGCGGGCATCCCGACGCTGCGCTCCACCGATCCGTCCACCGACGTCGACGCGCTCGTCGCCGGCGCGGAGGAGATCGGCTTTCCCGTCTTCGTGAAGGCGGTCGCCGGCGGCGGCGGTCGCGGCATGCGCCGGGTCGACGAGCCCGAGCAACTGCGCGAGTCGATCGAGGCGGCGATGCGGGAGGCCGAGGCCGCGTTCGGCGACGGCACCGTCTTCGTCGAGCAGGCGGTCGCCCGGCCCCGGCACATCGAGGTGCAGATCCTCGCCGACTCCCAGGGCAGCGTGATGCATCTGTTCGAGCGGGACTGCTCCATCCAGCGTCGGCACCAGAAGGTGGTCGAGATCGCGCCGGCGCCGCACATCTCCGACGAGTTGCGCGCGTCGCTGTGCGCGGATGCGGTGAAGTTCGCCCGCGCCCTGGACTACTCCTGTGCCGGCACCGTCGAGTTCCTGGTCGAGACCGAGGGCGAGCGGGCCGGCGAGCACGTGTTCATCGAGATGAACCCCCGCATCCAGGTCGAGCACACGGTCACCGAGGAGATCACCGATGTCGATCTCGTCCAGGCGCAGATGCGGATCGCGTCGGGGGAGAGCCTTGCCGACCTCGGGCTGTCGCAGGAGACGGTACGCATCAACGGCGCGGCCCTGCAGTGCCGGATCACCACCGAGGACCCGGCCAACGGCTTCCGCCCCGATGTCGGCACGATCACGGCGTACCGTTCGGCCGGCGGCGCCGGCATCCGGCTCGACGGCGGCACCGCGGCGACCGGCGCGCAGATCGGTGCCCATTTCGACTCGATGCTGGTCAAGCTGACCGCCCGCGCCAGGACCTTCACCGCGGCGGTCGCCCGCGCCAAGCGGGCCCTGGCGGAGTTCCGGATCCGGGGCGTGTCCACCAACATCCCGTTCCTGCAGGCGGTGTTGTCCGATCCCGACTTCGTGGCCGGCGACCTCTCGACGGCCTTCATCGACGAGCGGCCGGAACTGCTCACCGCCCGGACGCCCGCCGACCGCGGCACCAAGCTGCTGCGGTGGCTGGCCGATGTCACCGTCAACGAGCCGAACGGTCCGGCGCCGACCCAGCTCGATCCGGCCCGCAAGCTGCCGCAGGCCGATCTCGACGCCGAGCCGCCGGCCGGCTCGCGGCAGCGCCTGCTCGACATGGGACCGGACCGGTTCGCCGCCGAGCTGCGCCGGGTCGAGGCGGTCCAGGTCACCGACACCACGATGCGCGATGCGCACCAGTCGCTGCTGGCCACGCGGGTACGCACGCGCGACCTGCTCACGGTCGCGCCGTACGAGGCGCGGATGCTGCCGGGCCTGTTCTCCGTCGAGTGCTGGGGCGGCGCGACCTACGACGTCGCGCTGCGCTTTCTCGCCGAGGATCCGTGGGAGCGGCTCGCGGCGCTGCGCGAGGCGATGCCGAACCTGTGCCTGCAGATGCTGCTGCGCGGCCGCAACACCGTCGGCTACACCCCGTATCCGACCGAGGTCACGCACGCGTTCGTGGCCGAGGCGGCCGAGACCGGCATCGACATCTTCCGGATCTTCGACGCGCTGAACGACATCGAGCAGATGCGCCCGGCGATCGAGGCCGTGCGGGCGACCGACTCGACCATCGCCGAGGTGGCCCTGTGCTACAGCGGAGACCTGTCCGATCCGGCCGAGGACATCTACACCCTCGACTACTACCTGCGGCTGGCCGACCAGATCGTCGACGCCGGCGCCCACGTGCTGGCGATCAAGGACATGGCGGGCCTGCTCCGCGCGCCGGCGGCGCGCACGCTGGTCACGGCGCTGCGCGAGCGCTTCGACCTGCCGGTGCACCTGCACACCCACGACACCGCGGGCGGCCAGCTCGCCACGCTGCTGGCGGCGATCGACGCCGGCGTCGATGCCGTGGATGTGGCGAGCGCGCCGATGGCCGCAACCACCTCCCAGCCGCCCGCCTCGGCGCTGGTGGCCGCGCTCGACCACACGCCGCGGCACACCACCCTGACCGGGCCCGACGGCGAGAATGATCTTCGCGCGGTGATGGACCTCGAGCCCTACTGGGAGGCGGTACGCAAGGTCTATCGGCCGTTCGAGTCCGGGCTGCCCAGCCCGACGGGACGCGTCTATGATCATGAAATCCCCGGCGGACAGCTTTCCAACCTTCGCCAGCAGGCGATCGCGCTCGGGCTGGCCGACCGGTTCGAGGCGATCGAGGACACCTATGCCGCCGCGGACAAGATCCTCGGCCGCCCGACCAAGGTCACGCCGAGCTCCAAGGTGGTCGGTGATCTTGCCCTGCACCTGGTCGCGGTCGGCGCCGACCCGGCGGAGTTCGCCGAGAACCCGAGCCGGTTCGACATCCCCGACTCGGTGATCGGTTTCCTCTCCGGGGAGCTCGGCCAGCCGGTGAACGGATTCCCCGAACCCTTTGCCAGTAAGGCGCTGCAGGGACGCAAGGTGCCGGTACGCACCGAGCACGTCCCGGCCGAGGATGCGCAGCGGCTGGCCGAACCCGGACCGGTCCGCCGGCAGACCCTGAACCGGCTGCTGTTCCCCGGACCGACCAAGGAGTTCGAGAACAACCGCGACACCTACGGCGATCTGTCCACGCTGCCGACGCTGGACTATCTCTACGGCCTGCGGGCGGGCGAGGAACACGTGATCGGCCTGGACCGGGGCGTGTCGGTGATCGTCGCCCTCGAGGCGATCGGGGAGCCCGACGAGCGCGGTGTGCGTACCGTGATGTGCCTGATGAACGGCCAGCTTCGCCCGATGCGGGTCCGGGACCGCTCGATCGATGTCGACCTGCCGAGCGCGGAGCGTGCCGATCCCGGCCAGCCCGGTCACGTGGCCGCGCCGTTCGCCGGCGTGGTCAGCGTGGCCGTGGAACCGGGCGACACGGTGGAGGCAGGCCAGGCCGTCGCGACGATCGAGGCGATGAAGATGGAGGCGGCGATCACCACGCCGATCGCCGGCAAGGTCGATCGGATCGCGCTGAACGGCGTCCAGTCGGTCGAGGGCGGCGACCTGGTGCTGGTGATCAAGGGCGACTGAGCGCGACTAGGGTTGCCGGGTGAATCCGCGGACCCGCCGCGCCGTCGTGACCGGCGTTCTGGTCGCCCTGCTGCTGCTCGTCGTCATCGGCGCATTTGTGCAGGGCGCGGCCACGGGGCGGTGAGTCCACCGATCGCGTACGCTGGCCCGCGCCGTGCCCGCCGACGAGGCGCGGCCACCAGTCGAGGAGCAGGCGCGATCGCAGGGATCGCCGGGAAGAAATGGACGCAATGCAGGTCAGGCCGCGATCGGGGGCAATGGTCGCGACGCTCGTCGCTGCCCTGATCGGGCTCGGGTGTCTGGTCGGCCTGCCGTCCGCGCACGCGGAGGACACGGTCGCCTTCACCGTGAACAGCTCCGACCTGGCGCCGCCGGCCGCCGCCACCCTGGACACCGACGCCCGGCGCTACTGGATGGCGCGAGCCTCCGGGCCGGGCCAGATCGTCGCCGTCAACGACTCCGGGGAGGCCCAGGGGTCGGCGCAGTTCGGCGCGCAGACCGAACAGGTACGCGCGCTCGCCTACGACGCCGGCCGGGTGTTCGTCGGCGACATCGGCGACGAGAGCCGCCAGCGCGAGTTCGTCACCGTCTATTTCCTGAACGAGCCCAGTCCCGAGGGCGGCAGCGGCAACTACCGGTCCTATGACTTCTCCTATCCCGAGGGCCCCCAGGACGCGCGGGCGATGTTCGTCCGAGACGGCCGGGTCTTCATCGTCACCTGGGGCGACAAACCCGGCATCTACTCGACCGCGGGCGAGCCCACCCGGCAGGGGGTGAACCGGCTGGAACGCCTCGGCGACGCCCCGGCCAATGTCACCGATGCCGTCACCCTGTCCGACGGGCGGGTGGCGCTGCGCACCTACACCTCGGTGATCGTGCTGAACGGCGAGGGTGCCCGGGTGGCGAGCGGACCGACACCGTGGCAGAGCGCCGGCGAGATGATCACCCGCGACACCGACGGCGAGTCGATCCTGCTAGGCAATGCCGGCGAGCGCGCCGACTTCCTCCGGGCCGCGCTGCCGGAGGGGCTGACCGAGGTGCCGGAGGCGCCGGCGACGCCCCCGCCGTCGCCGGAGCCGCCCGCATCGCCCGAGCAGAGCGGCGAGCAGCAGCCCGCGCCCGGCCCCGGCGAGGGCGGGGAGGGTCGCGACACCGGCCCGGTCGGCGAGGATCGCACCGGGACGCTGATCGCGCTGGTGTTGGCGGGGCTGGTCGCCGTCGCCGCGGCCGTGATCGTGCTGCGCAGCCGGCCGCCGGTGGTACGCGACGGCCGGGAGCGGCCCCGGGTGACCCTGACCGAATCGGCCGACGAACCGGGGTCGCGGCCCGAGGCGGCCGCGCCGGTCGCGGCGAAGGACGCGCCCGCGGCGAAGGCTCCCGAGAAGAAGACACCCGCCAAGGCCGCGGCGAAGGCCCCCGCGGAGGCGAAGGCTCCCGAGAAGAAGGCGCCAGCCAAGGCCTCGAAGAAGCGCGCGCCCGCCGACGAGAGTGAGCCAGCACCGGTCCGACGGTCCCGACGCCGCGATCCGCTGAGCCGTGAGCCGGCCCGCGCGGCCCGTGACGACGAGCCGGGCGGGCTGCCAGTGCCGCCCGAACCCGAGCCGGAGCCCGACCCGGAGCCGCCGAAACGGTTCCCCTACGTCTGAGCGATCCGCTCCAGCACCCAGTCCAGGCAGGCGCAGAGGGCGGTCACGTCGTCCGGGTCGACGGCGGCATAGGTGCCGATCCGCAGTTGGTTGCGGCCGAGCTTGCGATAGGGCTCGACGTCGACGATGCCGTTCGCGCGCAGCGTCGCCGCGAGCGCCTTCGCGTCGACCGACCCCGCGAAGTCGATCGTCGCGACGACGGGGGAGCGGTGCGCCGGGTCCGCCACGAACGGGCTCGCCAGCGGGTGCCGTTCCGCCCAGGCGTACACCCGCCCCGAGCTGTCCCGGGTCCGCTCGACCGCGAAGTCGAGGCCCCCGCGCTCCTGGAGCCAGTCGAGCTGGGCGGCCAGCATCAGCAGGGTCGCGACCGCCGGGGTGTTGGTGGTCTGGTTCTTCCGCGACTGTTCGATCGCGTCGACCAGGTCCAGCGAGGCGGGGATCCACCGACCGCTTGCGCGCAGCTGGTACGCCCGTTCGATGGCGGCCGGCGAGAGGAAGCTCAGCCACAGCCCACCGTCGGAGCCGAGATTCTTCTGCGGGGCGAAGTACCAGGCGTCGGTGGCGGCAAGATCGACATCCATCGCACCGGCCGCGGAGGTGGCGTCCACCAGCACCAGCGCACCGTCGTCGGCGATCCGCCGGACCGGCGCGGCGGCCCCCGTCGAGGTCTCGTTCTGGGGCCAGGCGTAGGCGTCCGCGCCCGGCGCGGGGTCGGGCAGCGCGACCTCGCCCGGCTCGACCACGCGTACCTGCGGCGCTTGAAGGTGCGGCGCCGACTCGGCGGCGCGGGCGAACTTCGCGGAGAACTCCCCGAACACCGCGTGCGAGCTGCGCCGCTCGATCAGGCCGCACACCGCGATGTCCCAGAACTGCGAACTGCCGCCGTTGCCGAGCGCCAGCTCGTAGCCGTCCGGGGCGCGGTGCAATGCGGCCAGGCCCTCGCGGACGCGCCCGACCAGCGCCCGGACGGGCGCCTGCCGGTGCGAGGTGCCGAGCTCGGGTGCGCGGGCGACCGACGCCGCGGCCTCCGCGCGTACCTTCGACGGACCGGAACCGAAGCGCCCGTCGGCCGGCAGCAGGTCGGCCGGGATACGCAGGCGGTCGGGACTCGACTCGGTGGGTGCCATGCCGCGATCCTCGCAGGTTCCGTGGAATGGTTGGTCCCATGACCACCAGCGAGAAGCCGGACCTGGCCGGTGAGCGGAGCGACTACATCGGCGGCCGGCTGATCGAGGCCGACGCCCCGGACGAGCCGTGGTCGCTGTTCGACGCCTGGCTGGCCGAAGCCTTCGCGGCCCGCGATGACGGCTATCTGAGCGAGCCGACGGCGATGTCGTTGG
The DNA here is from genome assembly GCF_013408305.1 of Naumannella cuiyingiana. Taxonomy (NCBI): domain Bacteria; kingdom Bacillati; phylum Actinomycetota; class Actinomycetes; order Propionibacteriales; family Propionibacteriaceae; genus Naumannella; species Naumannella cuiyingiana. The sequence continues at coordinate 2,424,520 of NZ_JACBZS010000001.1, forward strand.
CGACCGCGGCGATCGATGCCGACGGGCACGCCCGGCCGAGCGTGCGGACGGTGCTGCTCAAGGGCAGCGGCGACGGCGCGATCAGTTGGTTCACCAACTACGAGTCGCGCAAGGGTGTCGAACTGGCCGCGAACCCGTATGCGGCGGTGTCGCTGCTCTGGGCGCCGTTGCACCGGCAGGTACGCATGACGGGCAAGGTGGAGCGGGTCGATCCCGAGGAGTCCCGGGAGTACTTCGCCTCGCGCCCGCGCGGCGCCCAGATCGCCGCGCGATCCTCGGCGCAGTCCAGGGTGGTCGCTGCCGACGCTCTCGCCGAACGGGTTGCCGCGGAGACCGAGCGCTGGGAGGGCCGCGACGTGGCGTGGCCGGAACACTGGGGCGGTTACCGGATGGCGCCCGAGGCGGTCGAGTTCTGGCAGGGCCGCCCGGACCGGCTGCACGATCGGCTGATCTATCGCCGCGTCGGCGGCGCCTGGTCGCGGGCCCGGCTGGCGCCCTAAGTCCTCCGATGTTTCCCCGGCACCGCTAGGCTGACGCCCGCCCACCCCACGCCCCCCGGAGGTGCCCATGTCCACTGCTGCCGAGCCGTCCTACTTCGTCGAGTCCGAGATCGCGAGCCAGCCCGAGACCTGGCAGCGGGCGATCGAGCTGGCGCCCGAGCTGGCGGATCGGCTGCCGCGCCCCGGTGAGCGGGTCGCGTTCGTCGGCTGTGGCACCTCGTGGTTCATCGCGCAGGCCGCAGCCGCGCTGCGCGAGGCCGCCGGGCAGGGCGAATCCGATGCGTTCGCGGCGAGCGAGTTCCCGCGGGATCGGCGCTACGACCGGGTCGTCGCGTTGACCCGGTCCGGTACCACCACCGAGGTGATCGACCTGCTGCGCGAGCTGTCCGGCCGCACGCCGACGGTGGTCCTGCTGGGCGATGTCGAGCAGCCCGCCGCGGCCGCCGCCGATGAGGTCATCGATCTGTCGTTCGCCGACGAACGTTCGGTCGTGCAGACCCGGTTCGCCACCACGGCCCTCGTCCTGCTCCGGGCCTGGCTCGACGCCGAGGGCTCGGCGGCCCTGCCCGAGGCGGCCCGAACCGCGCTGTCCGAACCGATCCCCGACGAGCTGCCGGCCACCGAGCAGATCACGTTCCTCGGCACGGGTTGGACCTATGGGCTGGCCAACGAGGCGGCGCTGAAGTTCCGCGAGACGTCGTCGAGCTGGGCCGAGTCCTATCCGGCGATGGACTACCGGCACGGCCCGATCTCGATCGCCGAGCCGGGCCGGGTGGTCTGGATGTTCGGTACGCCGCCCGCGGGGCTGGCCGAGGACGTGGCCGCCACTGGCGCCACCTTCCGGGCCGGCGAACGTGACCCGCTCGCCGACCTGGTGGTCGCGCAGCGGGTGGCGGTGGCGCGGGCCCGCCACCTGGGTCTGGACCCCGACCGGCCGCGCAGCCTGACCCGCTCGATCATCCTCGACGAACCGGCGGCGGGCTGAGGCGGGGCACGGCGATGGCCGAGCGAACGCTGCGGGTGCGCCGCCTGGTGGCCGGCGCCGAGGTGATCGAGCACGCCGAGCTGGTTCTGGACGGGGAGTGGATCGTCGAGATCCGGCCCGATCGGCGCGGCCCGGGCCAACACGACGGCTGGCTGGTGCCGGGGTTCGTCGACACCCATTGCCACGGTGCCGCCGGGGCGGACTTCTCCGATGCCGACGGGGTCGCGACGATCCTGGAGCATCATCGCGATCACGGCACGACGGCGATGATCGGCAGCCTGGTCTCGGCGCCGGTCGCCGACCTCGCGACGCGGCTGCGGAGCCTGCCCCGCGACGTGCCGGGGCTGATCGGATGGCACCTGGAGGGTCCGTTCCTGTCGGTCGCCAGGTGCGGGGCGCACGACCCCGAGGTGCTGACCGACCCGGATCCGGCGTCGGTGCGGACGCTGATCGAGGCCGGCGGCGGAGCGCTGCGGATGATCACGCTCGCGCCCGAGCTGAGCGGTGCGATGGGTGCGATCGACGCCTTCACGGCCGCCGGGGTGCAGGTCGCCTTCGGGCATTCGGATGCGGATGCGACGACCACCCGGGAGGCGGTACGCCGGGGCGCCGTCGTCGCCACGCACCTGTTCAACGCGATGCGGCCGATCCACCATCGCGATCCGGGGCCGGTGCCGGTGCTGCTGACCGAGAGCGACGTCACGGCGGAGCTGATCGCCGACGGACACCACCTCGACGACGACGTGATCAAGCTCGCGGTCGACGCTGCCGGCCCGGAGCGGATCGCGCTGATCACCGACGCGATGGCCGCGACCGGGCTGGCCGACGGGGCGTACCCGCTCGGTTCGATGACCGCCGAGGTGGCCGGCGGGCTGGCGCGGATCCGCAATGCCGACGGCAGCCTCGGGTCGATCGCCGGGTCGACGCTGACGATGGATGCGGCGTTCGAGCGGCTGGTCGGCCTCGGTTACCCGATTCCGGATGTGGCGGTGATGGCCGCGACCACGCCCGCGCGTACCCATCGGATCGACAACGCGGGGGTGCTGGCGCCGGGTCAGCCGGCCGATGCGGTGCTGGTGGACGACGAGGGCCGGCGCCAGGGCGTGTTGTGGCGGGGGCGGTGGCGGGAATCCCCGGCTGCGTGACGGTGTTGATGCCCTAGGATCGCGGGCAGCGGCCCGCGACCGGTCGGGATGGGCGGGATGCCCCCGGCCGGAGCCTGAAGGAGACGTACGTGAGCGACCTGATCAACCCGACGGAGATGTATCTCCGTACCATCTACGAGCTCGAGGAGGAGGGCATCGTTCCGATCCGTGCGCGGATCGCCGAGCGGCTGCAGATGTCCAATCCGACGGTCTCGGAGCGGGTGGCGGGCATGGAGCGCGAGGGCCTGCTCACCGTCGAGGGCGACCGGCATCTCGAGCTCACCGAGACCGGTCGGGCGCAGGCGATCAAGGTGATGCGCAAGCACCGGCTCGCCGAGCGGTTGCTGTCGGACGTGATCGGGCTCGAGTGGGAGTTCGTGCACGACGAGGCCTGCCGCTGGGAGCACGTGATCTCCGACGAGGTGGAGCGGCGGCTGGTGACGATCCTCGACAGCCCGGTGGAATCGCCCTACGGGAACCCGATCCCGGGGCTGCGCGAGCTGGTCGACGACATCACCGAGGTCGGCTTCCGCGACGGCACCGTGCCGCTGGCCGCGGCGGTCAAGGACGGCCCGGTCCAGGTGCGGCTGGCGCGGATCAGCGAGGAGTTGCAGAAGGAGAACGAACTGCTCGCCAACCTGCGCGGCGGCGGCGTGGTGCCGGGCGTCGACCTGAAGGCGGAGGCCGGCGGGCTGGGCGTACGCCTGATCCCCGAGGCCGGCGGGCCGGGCGCCGAGGTCGATGTGGAGACCGCGCAGCACCTGTTCGTCACGCGCGGCTGAGTTGCGGCGTACCGGGTGAGGCGACCCCGGAGGGCGGCATCGGTGCCTCCGGCGGACCCGCGGAATAGCCGCCGCGACCCGGGTGTTGCAATGGGGTACGCCGAATCCGCGGGCCCGCCCGGGCCGAGAGGAGCACAAAGCAGATGGCAACCGTCGATCTGGACACCCAGTCCTTCACCGAGACCGTGCAGAACAGCGATCGGGTGATCGTTGACTTCTGGGCGGACTGGTGTGGCCCGTGCAAGCGTTTCGCGCCGATCTACACCAAGGCCTCCGACGGAGGCGACTACGACGACATCGTCTTCGGCAAGGTGGACACCGAGGCCAACCAGCAGCTCGCCGCACAGCTCGGCATCCAGGCGATCCCGACGCTGATGGCCTTCCACAAGGGCAACCTCGTGTTCAACCAGGCCGGCGCGCTGAACGCTCAGCAGCTTGATCAGGTGCTGGACGCGCTCGCCAAGTACGACGGCGAGGCGCAGCCGGCGGAGGACGAGCAGAAGTCCAACTGACGCCGGACTGGGATCCGCGATAGCGCGGTCCTCGCCCGAAACGGCCATGTGCGCAGCGGTTAGGCTGCGCGCATGGCCGTCTTCGCGTTGATCTACCGCTACACCGACGAGACCGATCGCCGGATGGAGGTACGCCCGCGCCACCGCGAGTACCTTGCCGGGCTGGCCGAACAGGGCACGGTCCTGGTCGCCGGCGCCTTTGCCGATGAGTCGGCCCCCGGTGGGTTGATCATCGTTCGGGCCGGCTCGGATGCCGAGGTCGAGAACCTCGTGCAGGGCGACCCCTATCAGGAGGCGGGCGTGATCGCGGGCTACGCGATCCGTGAGTGGGCCCCGCCGATCGGCCCGCTCGCCGGAGAGTTCGCGGGCGGGTGAGCGCACCCGCGCTGCTCGGTCGCGACGGGCGGCGCTACCCGCTGGCCGAGGACGCGCCCCGCTGGCGCGGCGAGGACGGCTCGCCGCTGATGATGAGCGAGCTGCCCGGGATCGGGCCGGCCGACATCGACCCGAGTTTGCCGGGGCAGTGGCGCTATGCCGCGACGCTCCCGGTGCCGCTCGCGCCGCTCGCCCTGGGGGAGGGGCGCACGCCGCTGTTGCCCGGGCAGCTCGGCGGAGCCGAGTTGTTGATCAAGCCCGAGTATCAGAACCCGACGGGCAGCTTCAAGGATCGCGGGGCGGCGGTGATGGTGGCCTGGCTGGCCGCTCGGGGCGTACCCGCCTTGTTGGAGGACTCCAGCGGTAACGGTGGGGCGGCGATTGCGGCGTATGCGGCCGCGGCGGGGATGGAGGCGACCATCCTGGCGCCCGAGGCGACCTCGCCGGCCAAGACGGTGCAGGCGCGGGTGCACGGTGCGCGGGTGGAGTTGGTTCCGGGGGATCGGCAGGCGACCGCAGACGAGGCGGTACGCCGGTCGGCCGGGATCTGTTATGCCTCGCACAATTGGCAACCGTTCTTCCTTCAGGGAACCAAGTTGCTGGCCTACGAGATCTGGGAGGACCTCGGCTTCCGCGCGCCCGATGCGGTGCTCGTGCCGCTCGGCGCCGGGAGTCTGGTGCTGGGCTGCGCGATCGGCTTCGGGGAGTTGGTGCGGGCCGGGGCGATCGACCGGCTGCCGCGCATCCTGGCGAGCCAGCCGGCGAACTGTTCTCCGCTGGCACGCGCCTTCGCGGCGGGGGCCGATGAGGCGGGTCCGGGGGAGTGGGCGCAGACGATCGCCGAGGGCACGGCGATCGCGCATCCGGTGCGCGATCGGGAGGTGCTGGCCGCGGTGCGCGAATCGGGCGGCCGGATCGTCGCGGTTGCGGAGGAGGAGATCGTGGCCGGGGTACGCGAGCTCTCGGCGCGTGGCTGGTACGTCGAGCCGACCTCGGCGAGCGTGGCAGCCGCGGTCCCGCAGTACCTGGCTGCCGGCGATCTGCGGGCCGGGGATGAGGCGGTGGCCGTGCTCAGTGGCAGCGGGCTGAAGGCGGCCCCGGTGTTGGAGCGGTTGCTCTAGGTCAGCGGCTGCTTGGCTTCGCGTCCGAACACCTACTCCAGCCAGGTGGTCTCGAACCGGTCGCCGCTGTGGATGTGGATGGCCTCGTAGCCGCCGGGCAGGGTGGTGAACCTGTGCGCCGTCTCGGCCGGCACGACGAGGATCTGACCGGCGTGCGCGTCCAGGGTCTCGTTGCCGATCGTGAACCTGGCGCTGCCGCGCCGGATGACGAAGGTCTCGGCATAGGGATGGAGGTGCAGGCGCGGCCCGACCCCGGCCTCGCTGGTTGATTCGAAGATCAGCGAGATGCCTGGGGCGCCGGGCAACTCGGTGTAGTTCTCGGCCCAGTCATCGCCGTCGTCGCGCGCGTCCGCGCGGTTCAGTACGTATCCGTCCATCCATGCCTCCTTGTCTCGGTCGGCTCGTTGTGATTTCGCCGCAGTGCCTGTTCGCGGCATTGCCCGTTCGCCAATGGTTGGCAGGAATCCCGCGGATCGGCCACGGTGACGTGCGTCACATGGTTGGCTGTCGCCATGACTATCACACGAACAGTTGCCGCGACCGCTGCCGCGGTCGCACTCGGCGTCGGCGGTGCGATCCTCACGGCACCGTCGGCCGAGGCCACCGTGCTCGGTCCGTACTCCTACGAGGAGTGCCGGGAGCGCCGGGCGGCGTACCTGCGCAATCCCTACATCCTCGACGCAAACTGCTACCTCGAACCGCCGCGGGCCGGGTACTTCCTCTATCTGACCTGGCGATAATCGCGGTCGGTCGGCGCCTGGCCTGGTGATAGCCGCAGTCGCGCAGCGCCTGATCTGGTGATAATCAGCCCGATCGAGGAGATGGCGCGCACCTCGCCCTCGGGCACGAGTACGCCGTACTCACCGATCACTCGCCGCGCCTGCAGGTCGCCAACGGGCTCAGCGTCGAACGCCTCTCGACCAGGAGCCGGGCACGCTCGCCCAACTCGACGTCGTCGTGGCCGGCGTGCACTCCAAGTTGCGGATGCCGGGCAGCGAGATGACGCCGCGCCTGCTCGCGGCCGTGCGCAACCCCCGCGTCAACGTGCTCGGCCACTGCACCGGCCGGCTGATCCGCTCCACCGGACGATCTCATCGCCCTCGCCCTCGCCCTCGCCCTCGCGCTCGACATCGGCTGCTTGTTCTCGGTCGTCTCGGACGCGCACGCGCCCGGGCAGCTGGCGTTCAAGGCGTACGGCGCCGCTCGCGCGGAGCGTCTCGGCGTACCTATCGACCGCATCGTCAACACGTGGCCGAAAGAGGAGCTTCTGGTCTGGGCGCGGCTCAGTCGGCCGCGATAGCCTCGATCTCCAGCAGCCACTTGGAGCTGTAGATGCCGGTGATGATGACCGTCAGCGCCGGACGATGCTCACCAAGCACATCGTCGCGCACCGCGGTGTTGACCTCGCGAAACTGCTTGTCGCTAAGGAATGTCGTGACCTTGACGAGATTACCCACCGACATCCCGGCTGACTGCAGGTTGGCGAGCACATTGCTCCACGCGAGCCGGCACTGCGCTTCGAAGTCGCTCGGTACGACGCCGTCGGCATCTTCGGGCACCTGCCCGCTGATGTAGAGCGTGCGCGTGGCCGCGCGGACTTCGACCGACTGGCTGTAGGTGCCCAGCGCTGGTCCGTCAGACGGATTGTGCGCGATCAGCTCCATGTAGACCTCCGGTCGCTGCGGCGGCTATCGGTCGGTGCGCACGTCCCACAAGAGGTGCTCAAGATCGTGCATCGCGTAGACGCCGAGCGTGTACGCCGTGGACCGCGAGCCGTTGGAGCGGCGGCCGGCGCGTTCCACTGCTCACCGCTCACGCCGGCGATCTGGTCAGCGGTGCGTTGCGGGTCGCGCGACGGATAGTCGCCTTCGGCGGCGGCTCGGTCTTGGTCCCAGTTGGCGAACTCGGGGTCGTCTTCGGCGAGGATCAGCGCGATCCGCCCTGCCATCACCTCGCACACGTCGGCGATGTGGGCGCCGTACTCCCCCTCAGACCAGGTGTCGGGGTCGGGGCGTACGCCGACGTCCTCGCGCTGCAGGATGGCCGACCAGGGCTCCAGCGCGGCGGTCATGCGAGCGACGAGGTTGTCCCGGGTAACCGACGCGGGGTCGAACCCGCACTCCGGGCAGGGGTCGTTGATGACCCAGGTCCAGTCCTTGGTGTCCGGTGCGATCACCATGCGCCGATGCTGCCATACGCATCAGGTGCCCAACCAGCGAGTTCCCGCCACGCGGCATGCCACTGCGTAGAGCGCAGAAAGCCTCAGACCTTGTCGGGCCTCGACCACCGTCGGCGATCGGCCGCAGTTCGGTCGCCAGCACCTTGATCCGGGCCAGGTCGATCTCCCCGCGCCGATGCCGCTCGGCGACCTGCGGCACCTCCCGACTCATCGACGCCGCGGTGATCGTGAGATCGGCCGCGGTCCGCGAGGTACCCATGATCACGGCCAGGTGATCGGCCAGGAACTCATCGACATCCTCGCCGGTGCGAAAGCCCGCGTCGACGGCCCCCGGACCACCCGGGAGCTGCAAGGGCTCGTCGCCATCGGCCATCCCGTGCGCGGCGTAGTCGGTCATCGCGCGGATCGCTCGCAGTTGCACCGCCTCCGCCCAACGGGCAAGCCTCGTCGCGTCGGTGATCATGTCGACCAGTTCGCTCGGCAGCAGCTCCTCGAGATGTTGATCAAGAGACTCCAGTCGGCCGGCGAGCCATCGGCCGGTCGCATCGGCGCCGCCGACGGGAGCCGGCTCCGGCACCGGGACCGGCTCGCGATCGCACCGGCCGCCCAACGGGTCGCCTGTGATCACGCGGGATGCGTCCCCGCCCGCCTCCCGGATCGCCAGCGCCTCGGCCGCCCACGCGGGCTCGTGCCACGGATCAGGATCATCCCGCCCAACACCCCTCTTCCGGACCGGTCGACGGCTATGTTTGCCGCCGTGACCAGCAATCTGCCGCCGCGACAGCGGACCGCACCGCGGCCCAGCCGCGCCGCTCGCATCGTCGGCGCGGTGCTGGTCGTCCCGGCCGTGGTGTTGGTGTTGGTCGACTACGCGCTGCCGGCGGCGCGTACCGTCACAGCCAGCTTCCAGCGGTGCGCGTCCCTCGCCCGCGATTGCACCTGGGCCGGGAGTCTGAACTACCGGTTGTTGCTGATCGGTCCGGGGGAGGGCGTACCCACGCTGCTCGCGCGGGGTTTCCTGGCCGCGGGGGTGGTGGCGGTCCTCGGCGCCGCGGGCGGCGCGATGATCGGGATGCTCGCTGGCGGCGGTCGGCGCATGCGGATGGCTGCCCGGGTGCTGATCGCTGCGGTGCTGGCCGGGGTCACGCCGGTCGGAATGGCCCTCGGTCACGCCCAACTGCTCCGCGCCCCGGACGACGCCACCGCAGCCACCGTCGCCGTGGCGGTCGCGACCTTCGCTCCCGCCCTGGCCGGCCTGATCGGGGCCGTGCTGATGGCCGTCCCGGGCGGCCCGGTGCGAGCTCTGCCGGTGATCGGTGCGGCAATGGTCGTCGTCACCGGCGCCGGCGGCCTGCAGCTCACCGCCCTGGGCTACGTGGGTGGCGGCCGCCTGGAGGCCTCGGGCGCCGTGCTGCGCTGGCTGGTCAGCGCGGAGTTCGGCGGAGCGTCGGCCATCTCCGTGATCATGCTCGTGTTGCTCGCTGTGCTCGGCCTCGGGGCGACGGTCCTGATGATCATCACGGTACGCCTGACCGTCGTCCCGCCCGCCGTGCCGCATCCGGCTCCGAACACCCGGCCCCGCGCCGGGGCGACGGTCGGCCTGCTGGCGGTTGCCCTGATCGCCGTCGCCGCGCTGCTCGCGGCGCTGCCCTGGCTGAGCGCGACGCAGCCGGCGATACCCGGTATGGAGCGGCCGCTCACACCGTCGCTCATCGCCACCGGGGCGGCCCTCGGTGGCACCGCGATCCAGACCGTCGTGGCGCTGGCGGCCGGGATCGGCATCGGCTGGTTCCGCCCGCTGGGCGCGCGCTCGCGTTGGTTGTTGTTGATCTTCGCCCCGTTCCTGCTGGTCGGCGTGGTCCCGCTGGGTATCGCCTGGTACCTCCCGGCGCGCGCCGCCGGGTCCTTCGACACGCTGCCGGCATTGCTGGGACCGAGCGCGCTGTGCTGCTGGATGATCATGGTCGTCGCGCTCGCTGCGGAGGCGGCGCGCGAATCGTCCGACCGCTACGGCCGGGTCATAGCGGCCGCCGTCGCGCCGCTCGCCGGGGTGGTCGGCGCCGCGGTGGTGCTGCTGTTCGCCATGCGCTGGCAGGAGTTCGTCTGGCCGCTGCTGATGATCGGTGACACCGACCTGTGGCCCGATCCGCTGTGGACGCTGAAGTCCTGGGATGCCGTCGGGCTCGCCGGTGTGCTGCCCTTCCCGGTGTGGCTCGTGATCGCGGCCGGGCTGGCGGCGGCCCTGGTCGGTGCGGACCGGGCCCGGGTGGCCGTGGGAGTCTCCGGCAACCCCGGCCGCGCCGAGTTCCCGGCCGGTCGACCGGCCCGTTCGGTGCAGGGGGGCGGCCCTGGTGGTGCGCCCGCGGCCGTGACGCCCCGCAGCGACCGCAACGGCTAACATGTAGCCCGCCAGGCCCTCGTAGCTCAGAGGATAGAGCGTCGGTTTCCTAAACCGTGCGTCGCAGGTTCGAGTCCTGCCGGGGGCGCCGACGCGCTTCGCCGGGCCCGACGTGCCACCATGTGCCCCATGTCCGAGACCACGACCGAACCCGAGGGCCTCGCCCGGGCCCGGGCCAAGATGACCGACGCGGGCGTCTATCCCGCGGCGATCGAGGCGTTCGCCAGCTACTACCGCCAGCTCGAACAGGGCGCCACCGGGCAGGTCGCCGAGTCCGACATCGAGCCGCTGACCGATCCGCCGCGGCTGACCGACGTCGAGCTCGGCCCCGAGCAGGCCGCCGACGCTCTCGCTCGCGTCGCGGTGATCAAACTCAACGGCGGCCTCGGCACCTCGATGGGGATGACCGGTCCGAAATCGCTGCTGCCCGTCCGCGGTGAGCAGACCTTCCTCGATCTGATCATCGAACAGGTACGCCACGCCCGCGCCAGCCACGGCGTACCGCTGCCGTTGATCCTGATGGACAGCTTCCGCACCCGGGAGCCCACGCTGGCCCGCGTCGCCGCCCACGACGACGTGATCGTCGCCGACCTGCCGGTCGACTTCCTGCAGAGCCAGGAGCCGAAGCTGCGCGCCGATGATCTTGCTCCGGTCGATTGGCCCGATGATCGCGAGTTGGAGTGGACCCCGCCCGGCCACGGCGACCTCTACCCGTCGCTGCGCGACTCCGGGGTCCTGCAGACCCTGCTGGACGCGGGGTACGCCTATGCCTGCGTCTCCAATGTGGACAATCTCGGCGCCACCCCGTCGCCCGAACTGGCCGCCTGGTTCGCCGACAGCGGCGCGCCTTTCGCGCTGGAGGTCTGCCGGCGTACCCGCGCCGACCGCAAGGGCGGCCACCTCGCCATCCGGCGCGCCGACGGGCGCCTGATCCTGCGCGAGAGCGCCCAGGTCCGCGACGACGACGCCGACGCCTTCTCCGACACCGACCGGCACGGTTACTTCAACACCAACAATCTGTGGCTCGACCTGCGCGCGCTCGCCGACGTGCTCGCCGAACGCGACGGCGTGCTCGGGCTGCCCATGATCGTGAACCGCAAGACCGTCGACCCCGCAGACCCCGAGAGCCCGAAGGTGATCCAGATCGAGACCGCGATGGGCGCGGCGATCGAGGCCTTCGAGGGTGCGCAGGTGATCGAGGTGCCGCGCTCGCGCTTCCAGCCCGTGAAGACCACCAACGATCTGCTCGTGGTGCGCTCCGACGCCTACTCCCTCGCCGACGACGGCCACCTGGAGGCGGTCGCCGATCCGGCGCCCGTGGTGGACCTCGACCCGCGCCACTACAAGTTGGTCGGCGATTTCGACGCACGCTTCCCCGACGGGCCGCCGTCCCTGCGCGATGCCGCCTCGCTCACCGTGCGTGGCGACTGGACCTTCGGCGCCGATGTGCGGGTGGTCGGCGATGCCGAGCTGGCCGATCCGGGTACGCCGTCGCGCGTCGAGCCCGGTACGGAGCTGTCCTGACCGCCGACCCGCTGGACGACGCGCTCGGGCTGGCGCTCACCGGCCAACCCGGCGAGCGGGGCCGCGAGGCCGCCCGCTGCGCACGGGACGCCGCTCGCGGGCGGGGCGAGGCCTGGCCGCTGCCGGTGCCGGACGAACTGCTCGCGCGGGTCGGGTACGCCCGGTGGGCCGCGGCGCTCCGGGCAGCCGTCGACGAGTTGGCCCTCGACCCGTCGCCGACCAGGCGGCCCGGTGTGCTCGGCCCCGACGAGCGGCGCCTGCTGGCCGACCGCCCGCCGCACTGGTGAGGACCCCTTCTCGACTCCGGTCAGCGAAGGCTCGACTCCGGACAGCGAAGAGCCGGGCCACCTCGTCGTGGCCCGGCTCTCCGCCAGGGTGTCAGGTGCTCAGCGACCGGCCAGCAGGTCGCGGATCTCGCCGAGGAGCTTGAGCTCGTCCTCCGCGATCTCCTCCGGCTCGGGCTTGGCGGTGCGGGCCTTGTAGGCCTCGTAGGGCTTGACGATGCCGAAGTACACCACGCCGGCGATCAGCAGGAAGTTGACGGCGGCGGTCAGCAGCGGGCCGACATTGACCCCGCCGATGATGACGGACGAGAACTCGGGCGTCCCGATGATGAGCCCGATCAGGTCCATGACGACCGTGGTGAATGCGGTGACGACCGCGCCAAATGCGGAGGCCATGATGAATGCGACGGCAAGCTCGATGAGATTGCCCTGCATCAAGAAGTCCTTGAAACCCTTCATGGGCCGTTTACTCCTGTTCTTTCGGTTCGCAGTGCCCTGGACAGGGCCCTTGGGGGGCTGCGCTGGAAAGACGTTAGCAGCAGCGCGCGCGGATCTGCCCGAGGCGGCGCGGTGCCGCCGCCACGCTCGTGCGCTCAGCGCAACACCACCGCGATCGGCCCCGCCGCAGCCGCCTCCGCCAGGGTCAGCGCGGCGTCTGCGTCCACCTCCACCAGGACCATCGAGGCGCCCGAGCCCGACGGGGCCAGGCCGCCGCCGCTCTCCTCGGCAGTCGGCACCGCCACCAGCCTGACCCCGTCGGCGAGGACGGCGTACCGCCCCTCGGCACCCGCGCCCAGCAGGTCGATCCGGTCGCCCGGCCGGAGCAGCGCGATCAGGTCCGGGTCGGCCACCCGGACCGGCGCGATGACCATCCCCGGCGCCAGCGCCCCGGAGCGGTCGGCGACCACCGCCACCGCGGTGAGCGGGCTGCCGCTGGTCACCGGTGCTGCGAGGGTACGCCCGATCACCGCGCTCGGGTCGGTGATCGCCTCGGCCGGCACCAGCTCGGCCGGCCAGCGGGCCACCCGGACATCCCCGGGCGCCACCGGCTGCCCGCCCCGCAGGGTCGCCGCCGCGACCACGACCGGAGCGCGCGGTGCCTCGGGCGGTCTCAGGGCCGCGGCCAGGGCGAGCACGGCGACCACCGCACAGACCGCGGCCACGGCGCGGCGGTGCCAGGACAGGGTCTTGCGGACGGCGCGGAACCAGGAGGGCATGACACCACGATGCTGAATTCTCCGCGCCGATGCGCGGGTTCACCCCGGTTGTCCACAGGCCAGTTCAGATCAGGCCAATTCAGATCAACTTCCGGTCGACGTCGCCGACCCGGCCTTCTTCTCGCCCGAGCCGGACGTCGCCGACTTGTCCGAGCCGCCCGACGAACCCGAGCTGCCCGACGAACCGGACCCGCCCGAGGACCCGGAGGACGAGCCGCCCGAGGAGTTCGAGGACTTCGACCGGCTGTCGGTCTTGTAGAACCCCGAGCCCTTGAACACCACGCCGACCGCGTTGTACACCTTGCGCAGCGGGCCGCCGCACTCGGGACACTCGGTGAGCGCCGGGTCGGTGAACTTCTGCACGGCCTCGAGATCGTGGCCGCACTGATTGCAGCGGTACTGATAGGTGGGCATCGGTTCTCGTTCTGTGTCGGGCGGGCGGCCGGGGACGGGCACGCTGGCACTCAAGCGTACCGACTGCCAATAGTATCGTCTGCTCGGTGCGGATGCTTCCACGATGGCTCGTCGTCGCCCTCGGCATCATTGCCCTGTTCGCGATCGCGCTGACCAGCCTGGCCACGGTGACCGTCCGCGAGGCGTTCCCGCGGACCGAGGGCGAGGTGTCCAGCAGCGCCATCAGCGGCCGCGTCGACATCGTCCGCGACGAGCTCGGCATCCCGCAGATCTACGCCGACACGCCGGAGGATCTGTTCGCCGCGCAGGGCTATGTGGCCGCCCAGGAGCGGTTCTTCGAGATGGACTTCCGGCGCCACGTCACCGCCGGCCGCCTCGCCGAGCTGTTCGGACCCGAGCAGGTCGAGACCGATGCGTTCATCCGGACCATGGGCTGGCGCCGCGTGGCCCAGGCCGAGCTGGGCATGTTGTCCCCGACGTCGCAGCGCTACCTGGAGGCCTACACCGCCGGCGTCAACGACTGGATGGCCGGCCGGGCCACCGAGCAGATGTCGGTGGAGTACGCCATCCTCGGGCTGACGGGCCTGCGCTACCGGCCCGAGCCGTGGACCTCGGTGGATTCGCTGGCCTGGCTGAAGGCGATGGCGTGGTCGCTGGACGGCAACAACGAGCTCGAGGTCGAGCGCGCAACCTTGCTCAAGACGCTGCCCGCCGATCAGGTTGACCGGCTGTTCCCGCCCCAGGATCCAGACATCGCCCCGATCGTCACCGACGGGGCGGTCAGCGGCGGGGCGTTCCGGCCGGGCGACCGGGCGGCCAACCGGCGCGAGCTGGACGGGTTGCCGGCGCCCGCCCAGGACGCCATCGGGCGGGCCGGCCGGCTCGGCCAGGCGGTGCCGGGACTGCTCGGCGAGACCGGCGACGGCGGCGCCGGCTCGAACTCGTGGGTCGTCTCCGGCGAGCACACCGCGAGCGGTCGGCCGATCCTGTCCAATGACCCCCACCTCGGGACGTCGATCCCGTCACCGTTCATGCAGGTCGGGCTGCACTGTCGCGCGGTGGGACCGGCCTGCCCCTACGACGTGTCGGGCTTCGCCTTCGCCGGCGTACCGGGCGTGATCATCGGGCACAACGCCCGGATCGCCTGGGGCCTGACCACCCCCAACCTGGACACCCAGGACCTGGTCGTCGAGCGGATCCGGAACGGGCGCGTGGTGAGCGCCGCCGGTGCCGAGGACCTGCAGGTCCGCACCGAGGAGATCCGGGTCCGCGGCGAGGAGCGGCCGCGGCCCCTGCAGGTGCGCGTCGGACCGCGCGGGCCGCTGATCTCCGATGTGGATGCCCAACTCGCCGCGCTGCCCGAGCCGGAGAGTGCCGGCGGCGACGAGTCCGGGGACGAGTACGCCGTCGCGCTGAACTGGACCGCGCTGCGGCCGACGCCCTCGATCGATGCGGTCTTCGCCCTCAACCGGGCCGGCAATTTCGACGAGTTCCGCGATGCCGCCGCCATGCTGCGCAGCCCGGCGCAGAACCTGATCTATGCCGATGTCGACGGCAACATCGGCTACCAGCTTCCGGGCGATGTGCCGATCCGCGACGGCTATGACGGCAGTCAGCCGACGCTCGGCTGGACCCGGCGCACCGGCTGGACGGGGATGGTGCCGTTTGCCGAACTGCCCTATGCCTACAACCCGCCCAGCGGCCGGATCGTCGCCGCCAACCAGAGCGTCGTCGAGCCGTACCCGCGTCCGCTCCAGGCCGGGCAGTCCTACGGCTGGCGCAGCCAGGCGATCTCGGACCGGCTGGCGGGCCAGCCGCGGATCGATCTCGACTTCGCCCAGTCGCTGTTCACCGACGAGAGCTTCCGGCTGACCGAGCCGCTGCTGCCGCTGCTGCGCGACAGCTATCTCGCCGATCCGTGGGTACGCGAGGCCCGCGACCTGCTGCGGACCTGGGACGGGCAGATGGCGGCCGACTCCGCCGGTGCGGCGTACTTCGCCCTGACCGTGCGCGCCATGATCACGCTGACCTTCGACGACGAGTTGCCGCCGGAGCTGCGGGCCTCCGGCGGCGACCGCCGCTATGCCGCGCTGGCCGAGTTGCTGAAGCACCCCGACGACCCCTGGTGGGACGACGTGAACACCCCCCAGCGCGAACGCCGCGACGACATCATCGCCCGCGCGCTCCTCCGGGCCCGCAAGGAGGGGGTGGTACTGATGTCCAACGACATCGACACCTGGCGTTGGGGCCGACTGCACACGATCGGGCTGCGGCACCAGACGCTCGGTTCGAGCGGGGTCGCGCCGGTGGAGCGGCTGTTCAACCCCGACCCGGCGCCGGTCGGTGGCGGGTCGGCGATCGTGGAGGCCTGGGGCTGGGACGCCACCAGCGACAACTTCCGGGTCACCGCGGGTCCGGCGATGCGGATGCTGGTCGACCTGTCGGACCTGGACAACTCGCGCTGGGTGAACCAGTCCGGGACGTCGGGACATGCCGGCCACGAGAACTACGACGATCAGTTCGAGCTGATGATCACCAATCGGTTGCAGCCGTTCCCGTTCAGCGTCGGCGCGGTCGATGCTGCCGCCACCCGCCGGATGTGGCTGATCCCGCGCTAGCCCGGTCCTAGCCCCTCGTCGCGATCGCGCGTTCCTCGGTGATGATCACGTCGATGCGCTCGTCGGTGGGTTCGGTGGGCAGGGAGTCCAACACCTCGTCCTCGTTCAACAACAGCACGGTCGCCGCGGCCGGGTCGGCCCAGGGCAGTGCCCGGTCGTACCAGCCGCCACCGGTGCCGAGCCGCTCGCCGGCAGGCGTGCCCGCCAGCCCCGGGCAGATGATCACCTCGGCACGTCCGAGGATCGGCGGGCTGAGCGCCGGCGTGCTCGGCTGCAGGATCCCGTGCGGTCCGGTGGTCAGCTCGTCCGGCCCGGCGTACCAGGCCCAGCGCGGATTCGGCAGCCGCCCGGGCGCGCCGCCGCGGCGCCCGCCCGTGGTGTCGATCGGCGGCGGCGCCGCATCGAAGGCCGGCAGGAGCACCCGGGCCCCCGCGGCCTGCAGCAGCGCGATGATCGCCAGGGTCCCCGGCTCGCCCGGGCGCGACAGGTAGCACGCGGCGGTCAGCTCCGAGTGCAGCCGCGGGCCGAGGAACTCCGCCACCAGCCGCGTCCGGGCCTCGTCGGCGGCCGCCGCCTCGTCGGCGTCGCGTACCGAGCGGCGCAGTCCGATCGCCTCACGCAGTCGCTGCTTGGTCTCGGCGATGGCTGCCCGGAGCTCTTCGTCCACTGGCCTATCGTAAGGACCATGCCATTGTTCGGCCGACGCAAGAAGCAGACCGAGGTCGCCGAGCAGCCCGAGCCCGAGGCTCCGCGGCTGCCCGACCCGCCCGCTCCCTCCATCAACGGACTGCGCAGCATGCAGGACCATCGCGACTATCTGCTGTCGTTGGTCGAACCGTTGCCGCCGTTCGGCCAGAACCTGATCGAGGCCCAGGGCCTCAGCCTGTGCGAGGACATCGTCTCCCACATCGACCTGCCGGGTTTCGACAACTCCGCCATGGACGGGTACGCCGTGCGCTGCGCCGACGTGGCCGAGGCGGCCGAGGACAACCCGGTCGACCTGCCGGTGGTGGGCGAGATCGCCGCCGGCGACGGGGACCTGCCGCCGCTCGCCGCGGGCACGGTGGTCAAGATCATGACCGGCGCGCCGGTCCCGGACGGCGCCGAGGCGGTCATCCCCTACGAGGGGACCAACCGGGGCAGCGAGACCGTGCGGATCTTCGCCCCGGGTCAGCCCGGGCTGAACATCCGCCGCCGCGGCGAGGACGTCACCGCCGGCACGCTGCTGTTGAACGAGGGCGACCTGGTCGCGCCGCGCAATGTCGGCCTGATGGCCGGCGTCGGGATCGACAAGGTGTTGGCCCGGCCGCGGCCGAGGGTGGTGGTCATCTCCACCGGCTCCGAACTGGTCCAGCCGGGCAATCCGCTGACCGGCGGCGGGCAGATCTATGACTCGAACTCCTATCTGCTGGCCGCCGCCGCCAAGGCCGCCGGGGCGCAGGTCTACCGCGTCGGGCTGGTCAGCGACGACCCCGACGAGATCAAGCAGACCATCTCCGACCAACTCGTCCGGGCCGACCTGCTGGTCAGCTCCGGCGGGGTGAGCCAGGGCGACTACGACCTGGTCAAGTCGGTGCTGCCGGAGCTGGGATTGACCGACTTCACCGAGGTCGCGATGCAGCCGGGCAAACCGCAGGGCTTCGGGCTGATCGGCGAGCACCCCGACGACCGGGTGCCGATGATCATGGTGCCCGGCAATCCGGTCAGCGCTTTCGTCTCCTTCGAGGCCTTCGTCCGCCCGGTGATCCGCAAGCTGATGGGCGTCGAGCCCTATGTCCGCCCGTCGGAGCGGGCCTTCGCGACCAAGGCGATCCGTTCGGTCAAAGGCAAGCTGCAGCTCGCCCGCGGGATCGTCACCGCCGACGCCGGCGGGCGGCGTACCGTCGAACTCGTCGGTGGGCACGGATCGCACCTGATGGGCGACCTGGCGCGGGCGAACGCGCTGGTCCTGCTCGGCCCGGAGACCGAGGTCGTGCCAGCCGGGCAGCCGGTGGCGGTGTGGATGCTCGCCGATGGCTGAGCGGCCGGTCGAGCGCGCGGGGGACGCGACGCTGACCCACCTGAACGACGCCGGCGAGGCGCGGATGGTCGACGTCTCCGACAAGCCGGCCACCGCGCGGGAGGCGACCGCGCGCGGTTTCGTCCGGCTGAGCGCCGAGTGCGTGGCGCTGCTGCGTTCGGGCGGCGTACCGAAGGGCGATGCCCTGGCGGTCGCCCGGATCGCCGGCATCATGGCCGCCAAGAAGACGCCCGAGCTGATCCCGCTGTGCCACCCGCTGCCGCTCACCGGCACGGACGTCACCGCCGAGGTGACCGACGACGGCGCCGAGATCGTCGCCCGGGTGCGCACCCTCGGGCCGACCGGAGTCGAGATGGAGGCCCTGACGGCGGTGTCCGTGGCCTGTTGTGCGCTGATAGACATGATCAAGGCCGTGGACCGACTCGCTAGGATCGAGCGCGTCGAGGTGGCGGCCAAGTCGGGCGGTCGCAGCGGCGACTGGAAGCGGGAGGACTGATGGTCACGGACCTGGGCAGGGCGATGGTGATCACCGTCTCGACCCGAGCGGCGGCCGGGGAGTACACCGACGAGACCGGTCCGGTGATTGCCCAGAGGCTGAAGGTGTGGGGTTTCAACGTCTATCCCGGGGTGATCGTGCCCGACGGCGAGGGGGTCGGTGCGGCGCTGCAGGCGGCGATCGCCTCGGAGCTGTCGCTGATCGTGACCACCGGCGGGACCGGCCTGTCCCCGACCGACCGCACCCCCGAGGCGACGGCGCCGCTGCTGGACATCCAGTTGCCGTGGCTGCCGGAGCTGTTCGTCCGCCGCGGGCTCGACAAGGGAGTCGCCACCGCCGTGCTGACCCGCGGCGTGGCGGGCGTGGCCGGGCGTACCATGATCATCAATCTGCCGGGTTCACGCGGAGCGGTGGACGACGGGCTCGAGACGCTCGGCATGGTCGTCCCGCACGCGGTGCGCCAGTTGCGCGGCGCCGGCGACCATGAGCGCTGACGCCGAGCCCTTTCCGCGTCGGCACCACTGGCCCGTCACCCTGCGCCACGGCGACGTCGTGTTGTCCCCCATCCGCCGCGCGGACCGGCGGGACTGGGACGAGGTACGCGCCCGCAATCACGCCTGGTTGACACCGTGGGAGGCCACCGCGCCGCCGGGTTCCGGCGGCCGCGCCGGCAGCTTCGGCGAGCTGGTTCGCGCGCTGCAGGCGGCCGCCCGTCAGGGCGCCGCGCTGCCCTGGATCATCCGGTACGCCCACGACGGCCGCGACCCGGTGCTGGCGGGCCAGCTCACGGTGAACAACATCACCTGGGGCTCGGCGCTGATGGCATCGATCGGCTACTGGGTGGACGAACGCTGGGCCGGGCGCGGCATCGTGCCGGCCGCCGTCGCGCTCGCGTGCGACTACTGCTTCGAGGTGCTCGGGCTGCACAGGATCGAGATCGCGATCCGCCCTGAGAACGGAAAATCCCTGCGCGTGGTGGAAAAGCTCGCCTTCCGCCCCGAGGGTCTGCGCCCCGGTTTCCTGCACATCAACGACCAGTGGCGCGATCACCTGATCTTCGCGCTGAACTCCGACGAGGTGCCGGACGGCCTGCGGTCCCGCCTGCGCGACACTCCGCGCCGCCTGAGCTGATCATGGCTGCCGGCGACGTAGCGTGTGCCGCGTGGGTACCGCCGGACTGATCTACGCCGCCATCGTCGTCGCGTGGCTGGCCTATCTCGTTCCCCAGTTCCTGCGGCGGACCAAGGTGGAGGACACCGAGCAGGCGATCCGCCCGCTGGGATCCGGGGTGCGGATGGTACGCCGCGATCATGCCGATGACCCGGTCGCCGACGGCGCGGAGGCAGCCGGGGTGTCGACCCCGCTGACCCGACGCGCGGGCCTGCGCGAGCTGCGCGATCTCGATCAGCTCGCCGCCCGGCGCCGGCGCAATGTGTTGACCGTGCTGATGTTCGCGGTCTCGGTGGTGCTGGCGCTGTGCGTGGCCGAGGTGACGCCGTGGTGGGCGCTGGCGATCCCGGGCGGCCTGGTGATCGCGTTCTTTGCGGCGGCCCGGGTCAGCGTGGTCTTCCTGCGCCGCGATCTGGACCGGCGCCGCGAGCGGCTGCTCGGTGGCGATGAGGAGGAGACCGTCGAGGTGTCGGCCGAGCAGTTGGCGAAGCTGCGCGAGGGGGCCGCGGTCGAAGGGGTGGCGCTCGGCGTACCCGATGATCTTGGGGGCCAGTTGTGGGACCCGCTGCCGATCACCGCGCCGACCTATGTGTCGCGGCCGGCCGGCGGTCGCTCCGTCCGGACGATCGATCTGGCCACGCCGGCGAATGCGCCGGCGGCGACCGACGCGAAGGATCGCCCGGTGACCGCCGACGAGCCGACCGAGGCGATCGAGCGTTCCGGCAGCACGCAGGTGCGCCGCGACGGCGACGAGGGCGACGAGCGCCCCCGCGCCGTCGGCGAGTGACCGGGGCCTAGCGGGCGTAGGTCTGGTCGAACGGCACGTCCGGATCGGCCAGCTTGGCCGGATCGACGGGACGCTCGGAGTTGATCAACGCCTTGGCGTCGTCGACGACATCCCAGACATTGACGTTCATCCCCGCGCGTACCTTGTTCTCCGCGTCCAGCCAGTAGGCGATGAACTCGCGCTTCTCGATGTCGCCGCGGATCACCACCTGGTCCAGCTCGGCGCCGGTGGCGTATCCGAGGTATTCCATGCCGAGGTCGTACTGGTCGCTGAAGAAGTACGGCAGCTCGGTCCACCGGGCGTCTTGCCCGAGGGCCGCTGCCACGGCCACGGGCGGCTGGTTCAGCGCGGTCGCCCAGTGTTCGACGCGCAGCCGCACGTCGAGCGCGGGGTAGGGCGCGTTGGCGATGTCGCCGACCGCATGGATGTCGGCATCGCTGCTGCGCAGCGAGTCATCGACCAGCACGCCGTTGTCGATCGTGATGCCGGCGTCCTCGGCCAGGTCGAGATTCGGCACGGCGCCGATCCCGATCACCACCAGGTCCGCGTCGACCTCGTGGCCGTCGGTCAGGCGTACCCCGCTGGCCGTGCCGTTGCGGCCCAGGATCTCGGCGGCCTCGCTGTCCACGCGCAGGTCGACGCCGTGCTCGCGGTGCAGCTCGGCGAAGACGGAGGCGACCTGGGCGCCGAGCACGTTCGCCAGCGGCAGGTCGTCGCGGACGATCACGGTGACCGGCTTGCCGGCCTGGCGGGCAGCGGCCGCGACCTCCAGCCCGATCCAGCCGCCGCCGATGATCGCGACCTGCTCGGCCCCCTCGATCGCGGCCCGCAGGCTGGTGGAGTCGTCGACGGTACGCAGGTAGTGCACCCCGTCGAGGTCGGCGCCCGGCACATCGAGGCGGCGCGGCGTCGATCCGGTGGCGAGGATCAGCTTGTCGTAGGAGATGCGGTCGCCGCCGGAGGTGTGCACCGTGTGCCGGCCCGTGTCGATGGCGGTGGCTCGGGTGTTCAGGTGCAGGGTGATGTTGTTGTCGACGTACCACTGCCGGTCGTGCACGGTGAAGTCGTCGCGGGACTCGTTGTCCTGCAGGTAGCCCTTGGACAGCGGGGGCCGCTCGTAGGGCAGCTCCTCCTCCTGGCCGATCAGGGTGACGTGGCCGGTGTCGCCGTCGGCGCGCGCCGCCTCGGCTGCCTTCGCGCCGGCGAGGCCGCCGCCGACGATCACCAGGCGGGGGGTGTTCTCGTTGCTGGCTGACATGTCGACAGGCTATGCCGCGGGCTCCGCGGCCGGTCGGGCGGGCGGCTCAGGCCGCCGCGGCGAGCGGCGCGAGGAGCAGATCGAAGACCTGGCTGCGGTCGAACTGCTCGGCCCAGGCGCGCGCGGCCGCCGCCATCGCCCGCCGCTGCGGATCGCCGAGCGCGAGCGCCTGGTCGATCCGCGCCGCGATCGAGTCGGGGTCGCCCGGCTCGATGATCATCGCGTGCTCGCCGACGGCCTCGCCGATCCCGCCGGTGCGGGTGGTGATCACCGGGCCGCCGCCCGCGAGCATCTTCTCCGCCAGCACGATCCCGAAGGTCTCGGTGAACTCCGGGCGCGGCTTGCTGGGCAGCACGAACGCCGAGCAGCCGGCCATCAGCGCGGGCTTCTCCGCGTCGTCGACGTCGTCGAGGAAGACGATCCGGTGGCCGAGCCCGGAGTCGGCGGCGACCTCGCGGAAGTACGACTTGTCGGGCCCCTCACCGGCGATCACCAGCAGTTGATCATGCCGGGCCGCGGTGCGGGCGAAGCCCGCGATCAGGTCGTCGACGCCTTTGGCCAGGCCGAGCCGGGACAAGAAGAGGAGGTAGCCGTTGCGGGACAGCCCGCGCCGGGCGAGCGTGGCGGCGATCGATTCGCTGCTCTGCCGCAGGTAGGGGCCGGCGTCGATGGCCGGATAGGACACGCGTACCCGCTCGGCGAGCTGGCCCGCGAAGGTGGTGCCGATCCGCTGGTCGAGCTCGGCCGCGGAGTCGATGATCAGGTCGCGGGTGTAGTGGGAGACCGCGACGCAGTGGTCGTTGGCGAGATAGCTGGTCAGCACGTCGAGCGCGGCGCCGAAGCGGCCGTCGGCGACGCAGGAGCGGATGATGTTGGTGACATCGGAGCCGACCGCCTCGGCGATGGTGGTGACCCGCGCGGGTAGTCCGGCGGCGAGCGCGATCCGCCGGGCGTCGGTGACCGCGCGGTCGTGCGGACTGAGGTAGAGCGACATGCAGACCGTCGGGGTGCCGTCCGCGATCAGCTCCACGATCCGGCCGGTCAGCCCGGCCAGGTAGCGACCGTCGGGCACCTTGTAGTCGCCGACCGGCTCCGGCCGCTCCACGACGATGCCGGGGGAGTAGGGCGCGACGCCGTCGGCGGGCTTCAGCGGCAGCCCGGTCTCGGCGAGCCGGTCCAGCGGCCAGGTCAGGATGCGTACCTCGTCGAAGCCGCGCAGCCGGGCAACCTCGGCCAGGTTGCGCGCCTCGACCGAGTGCCCGCAGATCACCGGGTCGGCGCGGACGACGATGATCATCCGGCGGCGCACCGGACCATCGAGCAGGGTCAGTTCGGGCAGGTCGTGGGCGGTGGGCGCGTGCGGAGTGATCATGGTCGTCACCAGCCTTCCGGTTCGGCGTCATGGGTGGGCTCCGCCAGGGAGGGCGGGCGGTCGGCGCGCCCCCAGTCCGACGGTTCCGGGCCAAGCTCGATCTCCAGCAGGCCGCCCGCGTGCACCGTCGCGGCGGGCAGCCAGCTTCGCTGCCAGGGTTGGCCATTCAGGCGTACCGATCGGACGTATTGGTACGCGGCGCCCGGTGCCAGCCCGTCGGCGATGATCACGAACTCGCCGCCGGCGACCCGCAGCATCGAGCGGCGCACGTTCGGGGCGTTGATCAGGAACATCGACCGGCCGGTGACGGGGAACAGGCCGAGCGTCGCCCAGACGTAGAAGGAGCTGAGCGCGCCCGAGTCGTCGTTGCCCGGCAGACCGCCCGGGCCGGTGCCGAATTGGTGCAGCCAGGCGGCGCGGACCACCTCGGCGGTGCGGTCGGGCCGGCCGGCGTAGTGGTAGCCGTAGGGGGCGTCGAGGTCGGGCTCGTTGTTCAGGCCCTCGAAGCGGTTCAGGGCGTACCCGCGGTCGAGCTCGGCACGCCCGGGCCGGCGGCCGGGCTGGGTGACCGGCTCGGCGTCGTAGCCGAAGAACCGGTCGAGGAGCGCGACGTAGCCGCGGTCGCCGCCGGCCAGCTCGATCCGGCCGGCCATGTCGGGCAGCAGCCGGAACGAGTAGTTCCACCGGCCGCCCTCGTAGAAGGTGGAGTCGACCAGCAGGCCCGTTGCCGGGTCGAAGGCGTTGCGCCAGTTGGTGGCGAGCCGGGCGTACCGGGCGGCGGCGGGGTGGTCGCCGATGTGGGCGGCGACGATGGCGGTGGAGTGGCAGGCGTGCGCGAGGTCGAGGGTGTGGCTGATCGGGTGGGTGATGCCGCGCTCGAGGAACTCTTCGCCCCAGGCGCGGCGGAAGTCGGTGTCCATGAAGCACAGCGCCCAGCCCCAGTCCAGGCCGGGCAGGCGGAGCTGGCACAGGTCGGCGAGGAAGGGGTGGGCCAGCGCGCTGCCCTGGCGGGCGAACCGGTCGGCGCCCTTGGCCATCCGGTAGCCGATGGGCAGGTTGCCCTCGTTCTCGCAGACGTGCAGCAGCGCGTTGCCGAGCTCGACGGCGCGCTCGGGCAGCAGGGTGGTGAGCAGGGGGAGCTGTGTGCGGCAGATGTCCCACATGGTTGCGAGGTCGAAGGCGTACGGGCCGTCCTGCGGCCACGACGGGCTTTCCGACGGCGCGAAGCACGGTTTGATCATGGAGTGGTAGAGCGCGGTCGCGAAGATCGTTTCGGTACGCTCGTCCGGCGCCTCGATGGTGATCAGGTCGAGGTGATCGCGCCAGGCGTCGGCGGTGCGGTTGCGGCGGGTGGCGAAGCTGGCGGGGATCGTGCCGGCCAGCGGGTCGGGTTGGCCGCAGTCGGCGTACAGATTGCGGCGGGCCTGTTCGACGCCGCGCAGCGAGAAGCCGAGGCGTACCTCCACCTGCTGGCCGGGTTCGGCCGGTCCGCGCAGCAGCAGCCCGAACGGACGCAGCGTGGTGGGGCGGATGTAGTCGAAGTCGAGGCGCGTGCCGCCCTGCATCAGGCGCTTGTCGTACCAGAGGGCCTGGCGCCAGCTTGGGGTGTCGCATTCGAGGTGGATCGCGAGCGGTACGCCCTCGACGACGATCTCGCCCTGCGCGACGCCCGGGCCGGTGATCGCGAGCTGGGCGCGCAGCGGCACGGTCTGGCCGTGCGGGATGGTCAGGCCGCCGTGGGAGAAGTCGATCACGATCCGCGCGTCGGGGTGGGCGCCGAACGTGTAGCGGTGCACCGCCGACTTCGGGCCGACCGTGACCTCGCAGTCGATGCCGGCGGCTGGGTCGTCGGGGTCGACGTCGGTGAGGCGGGCGGCGTACCAGCCGGGCGCGGCGCGCTCGTCGACGATGGGCCGGGCCTCACCCAGGGTGTCGAGCGGTTGCAGCATCGGGGTGACGCGGAAGTAGTTGTAGTACTTGCGGATCGCGCCGGTGCCGGATTGTTGGAAGTGGGTGAAGCCGCTGATCCGGTGCTCGGCGGCGATCAGGTCGGGGATGCCCTCGGTGTTCAGGTCGAAGGTGCCGTAACCGGTGGGGTAGCCGCCGGAGTACGCGCAGGCCGACACCATGCCGAGCGGGTGGGTCGCGCCCGGGTGCGTGTTGCCCACCTGCGGCTTCGGCCACCACCAGGTCGCCGCCAGGCCGTCGGGGCGGGGCAGGTCGGTGATGTCGGTGCCGATGAACGGGTCCACGCGGTCGAAGTTGCCCGGACGCGGTGCTGGCTCCGGCTGCGCCGAGGGCGCGTCGGTGGGTTGCGCCGGCCGTGCCCGAGCCACCATGCGATGACGCTACGAGCCGGCCGTAACGACGGTGTTTCCGTGCTGCAACGATCGCGTTCCCGGCGGGGTCGTGGTGGGCGGTACCCCGCCCGCGCGAGTGGGCGATCGGTGCGACGGGCTGCTATAGTCATGCGTCGCATGGGGCTATGGCGCAGTTGGTAGCGCGTCTCGTTCGCAATGAGAAGGTCAGGGGTTCGAATCCCCTTAGCTCCACGTAAGTAGAGGAATTCGAAACCTGCCCCGCGTGATCGCGGGGCAGGTTTGTTTCTGCCGTGAGGGTGTCTGGGACCTCCGCGTTGAGGTGGGCGAGGACGCCTGCGACGACGTCTGTGGGCTCATAGGTGACGTGCTCTTCGTCGTCGATGGTGATGCGCTTGAAGAGTGCTTGGTTGAGGATGCGGCGTTCAGCGGGTTCGGCTTTGGCGTAGAGGTCGTAGAGGTCGGTGAGGATGTCGATGATCTGGTCCAGCCCGGTGCGGGCGTCGGCGTAGGTGCTGGTGGGGTTGTCGAGCCGGTGGGTGATGGCGTCGAGGCCTGCGCGGATGCGGTCTTGCTCGGTTTTGAGGAGGTCGAGCGGGATGGCGTCGGCGTAGTGGGCTTGGACGAGTTTGAGTCGTTCAGCGTCGAGCTTGCCCTTCTGGGTTTCGAGGAGTGAGCGTTCGTCGCTGCTGGATGCTTCGAGCTTGTCGAACACCAGGTGCAGCACCTCGCGGACCCGTTCGGCTTGGTGGCTGGTGAGGGCGTTGGTGCCGTAAGTGGCTTCGATCTGTTGCTCGATGTGTGGGGCGTGGACGTCGGTGCTCGCGTGCCTGCGCGAGTGACTGCAAGAACCGGGAGCGTAGTGATTCCCGTGCCGCCGCCTTCGGCCATCAGTGTCGGCAGGCTTGGTAAGGGTGCGAGGTTTCCGATCTCATCGAGCGCCAAGCAGCAGTGGTGGGTCGAGGCGTGCTCCGGGTGATCTGGCCGCGATGCGCCTTGCGGTTTCGATGAGGTCCTCCACCAATGCCGCCACCAACGCAGCCGACGCACCGGCCCGGCACCGGTGGCGAGCAGATACAGCGTGCCGCGGTCTTTGATGATGGCTTCGGGGTCGAAGCTCTCTCCCTCACTCGGGCTCACGCCGTCGAGCACCCGTGGATCGGCGAGGGCGCCGAGTGCGAGCGATACGCCTTGCCAGATTGAGTCGCGGGTGCGGGGGTCGGAGTCGATCATCGCCTCCAGGGAGTCCGCCCAGCCGGCGGCGGCGTTCGGGTGTCCGCTCAGGATCGCGACCGCTTCCGCCACCACCACTGCTACCGCCGGATTTGCCGCTGCCTCCGCCGCCTGCTCGGTCGAGAACCTTCTGCGGGTCTCCGCTCAGCCGATTCAGCGACTGCTCGGAGCCGATCGGGTGATACATGTCGAACCCGACGAACGCGATGAACTTATACGTCAGATACGGCGCGAATGCCGCCATTGCCATCAGGACAACTCCGGCGATGGGGTCACTGATCGACGCGCCGAGCGCCGCCCGCGATAGCGCGGTGGGATCTCGTTTGATGAGGCCGGTGATGAGTTGGAGGCAGAAGAACACCAGCATGATGAACATTGCGATCCCGAACACCAAGTTGTAGACACTGACGTAGCCCTCCGATGTGACGTCGACGAGGGTTGTGGTGTCGAAGACCGATTAGACGGCCTCGATCAGCCAGCCGGCGGCGGCGCCCATGGCTTGGGCGAGCCAATCAAACGGGGCGCTGATGAGTGCGCCGGCGGCGTCGCCGGCGATATCGCAGACCGTGGAAATGACGGGAACATCGCAAACCCCCATCACAAACCTCCCTTTCGGTGGTGGTGGGTGTGGTTAGACCTGCTGGCCGACGTTCCAGAAGAAGTTGATGAGCGTCACGGATGCGCCGCAGATGATCGCGGCACCGCAGGAGACGAGGACGCCGATCTTCCCCCGACCCGCCAGATGCGGGTTGCTGCTGTTGGCACCGAAGCCCCACATGATCGCCGAAATGACAGGGCTAACACGCTGAGGATGAGGCCGACAGTCATAACCGCGCCGACGATGTTGCGCAACTGCGCGATGCCGGGCAGTCCCGAGTCGTTGGGTCGATGTTGATGTCCATCGGCAGCGCGGCCGGAACAGCAGCAAGGGTGGTGGTGATGAGGCCGAACACGGTGGGCTCCTGACACGAACAAGCCCACACTGTGTGGGCGGCGGAAGGGTTCTGACCTCAGGTGCACGCCTGTAGCCCCGAAATGTCGGTGCCCGGTGAGAGGATCGGTTCATGACGTAGGAGGAGGGATCATGGCCAGAGGAGAAAGCCACAGCGTTAGTTGTGCGGATGCCGTTCGGACGACGCCTGAGGAGTGCAAGTGCGCCTGCGAAGGTGACTTCCACGGCGGACCGCATACCGAACGAGTGCGCGCCTTGGTTTGGGAGGAAGGCAAGCGCCAGAAGTACTCACGGCGCCAAGTTGCAGGTGCGAAGCGGAAGGCGCGTCAAGCGATCGAAGCGGAGAGTTCCGTCGGCGAGGCGTGTACGGACCTCGCTGTGACGTACATGATCGACGAACTCATCCTCGTTACCGCTACGGGCGAACAGCAGGTCCTTCGTGACACGTTGAAGAGTGTTCTCGACCCGTTTGTGAAGGAGATCGTTGACGCTGAGCTGGACGATGCCGATTCCAAGAACATCGAGACCGCCGTCAACAACCTGCACGTCATCTGCACGCTATGCGTGGAGGTTCTAAAACTGATTCAGGAGGTTAAGGGCCTCGCGAATGCGGTTGCGGACGATATCGCCCAGAGGGTTGTCGATTCATTGGGTCAGCCGTCTTTCCTCACCGGAGCGGTGAAGACGGTCTTGAGATCCGCGTTGGCTCGCTCGTTTGGGGCGATCGTTGATCTGGCCGCCGATCCGTTGAAGGTGAAGATGCTCCAAGTGGTGGGCTTCGCGACCTGCCCTAACGTCGATGAGCACCCCGATGTTGAGGTCTACTGCGTCGGCCCCCTGGGGAACGAGTACGTCACGTCGGCGCTTCACGACTGGATCGACAAGAGCTTCCCAGCGGACTCCGTCATCTTGCGGCGGGCACCCCGACGCAAGAAACCAGCGTGACCCCGCTGACTAGAGCTGGTACGGGGCAGCCCGCAGCGTCGCCGGAAGCCCGAACTTCAACCCCGACGGGTGCGGATCAGATCCAGCACCGGCGCAGGAAGTACCGGACGTGGACACTGGCGATCCAGATCAAGCGGAACATGGGCACACTCCTCTCCTCGTCATCGGCGACAAGAAGAAAAGAGACTGTCTAGCCGGAGCCATCCAGTTGTGCCACCACATCCAGCAGTGGCGAAGCAGGTAAAGGCCGCTACTAGCAAGGTACCGCCGGTGGGAGGTGAGCGGAAGGGGACGCGGAACTGTCCATGCGTGTCGCCTGGTGACGATGTGCCGCATGCAGGAGAATAGAAGGGATGGCTGACGAACTGTAGGTGACCGAGTCACCGGTAGGAGGTCTCCGCCAGGTGAAGTCACCGAGCTGTGAACAGACGGTTTGTGCGCTGCATCCCCTGATCAACTTTGCGTTGTTTGGGAAGCGACGACGCCACATGAGTGGCGACTCAAGCTCAGCGCCACGTTCGGCACCGTCAGTCCGCATCCGACGCGACGTGAAGATCAACGTCTTGCCTGATTTGGAGCCAGCACAGTGACCGACGTACGCATCAATGGCGTAGCACAGCAGCCTGTTTCCGACGCAAGGCCCAATCGCATCACGCCCGAGAGACTTCGCACGATCGTCGAGTCCGCGCACCTGAACTTCCTGATCGGGGCCGGTACATCCAGCCCATACTTCGCCGCGTTAGGCAACATCGAGGACGCCCTCGCGGACGTCGCCGACCAAGACGCGCCTGAGCACGTCAAAGCTCTCGTCCGCGCTTCAATCCAGGCCTACTTCTTTGAGAAAGTTCTCGCTCCGAATGTGAAGATCGTGGAGCGAGACGAATCTGCGGAGGCCGTGCTTCGGTCGTATGCAACGTTCGTTCGCACCCTGAACCGTATATTGCTCCGGCGACACAGCACACTGCTGTCGAAACAGGCGAACATCTTCACGACCAACGTGGACATGCTGTTCGAAGTGGCCATGGAAGAACTCGGCATCGACTTCTCCGATGGATTCAGCGGAAAAATCCGGCCGAAGTTCGACCTCGGCGACTTCAGCACCCTGCGCTTCCGCGTCGGCAGCCGGTACGAGCATCGGTTCGAGGTGCCCGTCTTCAACCTCATCAAGATCCACGGGTCGGCCGCGTGGAGACAGCAGGAACGCGAGAACCGCAAGACTGACATCTATTTCGATCACGGGCTGACGCTCGTCAACGAGGTCGGAAAGCTGTTTCAGGCTGCGAAACCGCACCTGCTTTCTGTGCTGGTCGATCCTCAACCCGATGACGAGGGGCCGACCATTCGCCCGATTGCGGATCTCATCACCGAAGCCAGGCAGTATCTGGACGGTCTCGATCTGCTTGGAACGAGCGGCGAGGGGGAGTCGCCAACACCTTCGGATGTCGATGCGTTCTCCGCTGGGCACAACAAGCTTGGCATCGTTAACCCAGACAAGCGCAAGTTCGCAACAACCGTGCTGAACGAGACGTACTACGAGTTGATCCGCCGTTTTGCCAACGAAGTCGAGAAAGAGAGCAGCGTCCTCTTCGTCCACGGTTTCTCGTTCCGCGATGAACATCTACGAGACCTCGTGCTGAGAGCGGCCCGAACGAACCCAACGCTGCAGGTGATCGTCTTCTGTTATTCCCGCGGCGGGCTCAATGCGTATGAGAAGCTCCTGCCTGATGCTGAGATCAAGAACGGCAACATTCAGTTCGCGGTTCCTGATGAACCGAGCGAGGACGAGGAGGAACGAAAGATCAGCCTCGACGTTCTTGAATCCGACTACTTCGCGCCGATCATTCGCGACAAGGTGCCTGAGCCCGATCAGCGGATCGAACTGGACATCCACACCTCAACATCGGAGCCCCTTGGTGATTGAGGACAGCGTTATTGACCAAGACGCGGTGTTCCGTGTCGGCCGAGTGGTCTCAGTTGACGGTCGGCGCGTGCGAGTAGCAGTCGACAAGCTAAAGAACGGTTCGCACCTTCAATACCGCGGTGGACTCGTGCGTAACGTCGCTGTTTCCAGCTACATCAAGATAGTCAAGGGCTTCGTCGAGCTGATCGCCAAAGTCGACGGCGAGGTCGTCGAAGAAGATCGCAGCGCAACATCGGCATATCGCCGAGGAGTAGACCCGCTGTCGCGCCAGCTCGACGTCAGCCTCGTCGGTTACATCGAGGACGGACGCTTCGAGCGGGGCGTCCGCGAGATGCCACTCCTGGACAACGAATGCTTCATACTCACGGAAGACGAGTTCGGACTCATCCACACGTTCGTCTCAGGCGGGGATGAACCGCTAGAGATCGGCACACTAGCGATGGAGCCAACTCAGCCTATCGCCGTCGGCATCAACGCGATCTTCGCAAGCCACGTTGGCATCTTCGGCAATACAGGTAGCGGCAAATCGTACACACTCGCGAAGCTCTACCACGAGTTGTTCAAGAGGTACGGTGCCATCCAAACGTTCCGACAGCGATCACAGTTCATATTGATCGATTTCAATGGCGAGTATGTCAATCGTGACGATGGAGTTGACGAGTACGCGACGGAGGTCATCGCCGGCGACGACGTGAAACAGGTGTACGACCTGTCGACCCACGACGACAGTGGAGATCGCCTTCCACTCCCGAAGGCAGCGGTCCACGATCCTGTCTTCTGG
Organism: Naumannella cuiyingiana; assembly: GCF_013408305.1. NCBI lineage: Bacteria > Bacillati > Actinomycetota > Actinomycetes > Propionibacteriales > Propionibacteriaceae > Naumannella > Naumannella cuiyingiana. Next base: position 2,455,827 of record NZ_JACBZS010000001.1, read on the forward strand.
ACCGTGCTACTCGACGCGACAGAGAAAACGCAGGCTCCCTTCATCTCGCGCGTACTCAAGAACGATTACTGGGATGCCTTGCTTCCTGACTCTGCCGCGCTCCTTGACGTTATCGGTGACCTTGTGGCGCGTGCGACGAAAAGCAACGATGCAACCCTCGACAGGCAGCTGCCGATCAACTTCCTAGAGGAGGTCGAGGAGTGTCTGGGTGATGATGTCGACCACCGAGGTCTCACTGCGCTGATTCAAGAGATGCGTGACAGGCTCCAGTACTTCAGCCGTGACAACAACTTCTACTGGGGCCCAAGAGGCAGCGTCGAGGAGAAGTGGGCGACTGCTGACGACTGGAGCGATTTCATCAAGGGCAAAGTCACCGCAGTGCAGCAGGACTTCTCCTCGGTGGGTGACGTTGACCTAGTTCGATTCAAGCTGGTCCTCCAGTATTACCGGGACGTGATCAGTGGCTTCACGAACCGCGAGCACCTCGGCCCGATGATGAAGCGCATGGTCGAGCGAGTACCCAGCATCAAGCGCCTCGTTCGAGTGTCCGACGATGCATTCACTGCGGTGCCTCTGACGGTTGTATCACTCAGAAACGTGAACCTTGCCATGCGCAAGGTCATCCCCATGATCGTCTGTAAACACCTCTACGACGACAAGAAACGGACGGACCCACAAGGACAGCGGTATTTGAATCTCATCATCGACGAAGCGCATAACATCCTGTCAGCGGCATCTTCACGAGAGAGTGAGGCTTGGCGTGATTACCGCCTCGAAACGTTTGAGGAGATCGTCAAGGAAGGGCGAAAATTTGGAGTCTTCCTAACGATCGCGAGCCAGCGACCGCATGACATCTCCGAGACGATCGTCTCGCAACTGCACAACTACTTCCTTCACAGGCTCGTGAACAACCTGGATGTCCATGCCATCGAGAAGGCGGTCGCCTACCTTGATCGAGTGTCGTTCGAATCGCTGCCGATTCTGCCGACAGGAACGTGTGTTCTTGCTGGCGTCTCAGCTCAGGTTCCGGTTGTTGTCCGGGTCGGCCAGCTTCCTCCAGAAGCCGTCCCTAACAGTCGCACAATGTCGGTTACGAGCGAGTGGCTCTCGCCACTCATTGTTGACTCTGACGACGACGAGCTAATGGACGTTACGGATCTGAGCGATGCGGATTCGCCATCAGACGCCCCATTCTGAGGTTCGTCACGTCGGGCACCGATACGAGGTTCAGCACGACTGGGTGGGCGGGGCCGAACCGCTGGACCCGCGCATGGTCCTCATCGTTCGCGCCCATGGGTGCCACGCAGAGCTGTTCCTGCATCCATGAGATGGTTCCGAACGGTGCCTGCTAGAACCCCAGACGATTGCCAACGCGTTGGAGTGATTCTCCATTCTGGTAGTACTGCACCATCTCCCGCGCCTCCTCCAGAGACGGAGTCACACGGCGCACGCGGACGCCGCGCTTCCGAAGCAAACGCACCGGCGTCGCTTTTACGAAGGGGATCAGGACATCGAGCACGGCGAACAGGCGAGCCTGCGTCCGGTAGACCGCTGAGGAGTTGGACCGTCGATGCTCGGCGCCACGAGCCTCATCGAACGCGTGCGGTCACCCTTGAGCCTCCACAAACGTGGGCATTCGGCCGGCCTCTGCAAGAGCCTTCTTCCGCTGGGCCGTGTAGTGCCACCAGGGTTGACCCGGCGCACCATCGGCTTGGTCGACGGCCGACATGAGAGTCTCGAGGAGACATGTGTCCTCAGCGCACCGGCGATAGCACAAATCTGCTCGAAGAGTTCGAGTGGGTCGCGTCCGCGGAGTTGCTCGACGCTGATGATTCCGATGTCTGAAGCACTTCGTCACGGCGGGCCCGACGTTCACTAGTGTCCGCAGGTCGCTCTTGTTGGGTGGTGTGAAACTCACACTCAACATGGCAGCCCAGCCACCGGCGCGCCGTCTAGAACATTTCGGCCGAAGCAGGAGTGGACGCGCGCTCAATGAGAGCGGTCGGGGTGAGACCGCTGAACCGCTGCGCGTCGCGGCCGAGATGCGCTTGGTCGCTGTATCCGTTCGAGGCGGCGATCTGCGCAAGGCCGGCGCGACTCGTAACCGTCGCATCGTGGATGGCATGGTGGAGTCTTGCGACTTGGTGGATGGTCTTGGGCGTCAGACCGGTGTCGCGCTCGACGAGCCGGCGCAGATGACGCTGCGAGAGATCCATACGGTCCGCCAGCTCCGCGATAGAGGGCGCGATCTGAGATGTGAGGGCCGTCACGGCGTGGTCCACCCGAGCGTCGACTGCCGCATCCGGCCAAAGCGATCCGAGCAGTTCGCGGTCGATCCGGTCCCCCCAGAGGGCGTCGATCAGGCGGTGCACGGTGGACGCCGAGAACAGGTCATCAAGGGCGACCTCGCGATTGGTGAGCTCGGCCGCGTGAAGGCCGACGATCGAGGAGAGCCATGCTGTATTGATGCGTAGCCCCTTCAACCTCGTTCCCTCTGGGAGCACGGGAAGGTCAGCGGTGGTTGACGGGCCGACCAGCCATGCCCGCCCATAAGAGGCCACGATGATGTCCGACTGATTGTCCGGAAGGACCCGAGCCGTCTCGCTACCGACCCAACGCTCCCACAGATGCGTGAACGGGGCGCGCCCCGTCCCGATCCGATGCTCCCGATATGCGCCAGGAGAGTGTCCCTTTTGTTCAAGACTGCCGGAACTTGAGGTCATAGCGTGGCGGCCATGACCACCGTCATCGACGTCAGCCAACGTTCCTGTCATGCCCGCCTCCTCGTCATGCGCGCTTCGACCTCCTCCATCTTCCCAGAGCAGGAGGGGCGAGCGTGAGCGACTGGAACGGGTCAGTGTTCACGCCAGGCGACGACGGATACGCCGCCGAGCTGAACACCAACAACCAGAGCGTTGAGCATCGGCCCGCGCTCGTCGTGGCGGCGGCCGACACCGCCGATGTGGTGAGGGCCGTGCAGTATGCCAGGGCGCACGGTCTGTCGGTCGCGGTGCAGACGACCGGACATGGCATGTCGCTGCCCAGCGACGGGGTGCTGATCTCGACCCAGCGGCTGAATCGGGTCGAGATCGACGCGGGCACGCGAATCGCTCGGGTCCAGGGCGGTGCGCGCTGGCTCGACGTCATCCCAGCGGCGGCAGCGTATGGCCTCGCGCCCTTGAACGGATCGAGCCCGCAGGTTGGCGTAGTCGGTTTCATGCTGGGCGGTGGAGTCGGGATGCTCGGGCGTCAGCATGGTTATGCCGCTGATCACATTCGCAGCCTCAGGATCGTCACCGCCGACGGGGAGGAGCGCCGCGTGGACCCGGACTCCGATCCCGAGCTGTTCTGGGCCGTGCGGGGAGGCAAGGGCAATCTCGGCGTCGTAACCCAGATCGAATTCGACCTGTTCGAGGTCAGTGATCTCTATGGTGGCGGGCTCTACTTCCCTGCGGAGACGGTTGCTCAGCTACTCGAACTTTATGTCGCCTGGACACTCGACCTGCCGCGCACGATGTCGACTTCGATTCTGCTGTCTCGGTACCCCGACATCGAACAGGTCCGCGCGGAGCTCCGGGGCAAGTACGTCGCCCATTTGCGCGTTGCCTACTTCGGCCCAGCCGAGGAGGCCGAACGTCTGCTCCGACCCGTCCGCGAACTGGACGCGCCTCTGCTCGACACCGTGGGCGCGATGCCCTACACCGACATCGGCACGATCCACCACGAACCCGTCGGACCGTATTCGGTGTACGAGAGCGGCTTCTACACCGGGTACCTCGCCGCGTCCGACACCCGCACGATCCTGAAGCGGGTCGGCCCCGACGTGAACGCCCCGCTCATCTTCGAGCTGCGCCATCACGGCGGCGGCTATCGCACCCTGCCCGCCATCTCGAACCCTGTCGGGGGACGCGACGCGGAGTTCACGATCTATATCGGCTCCGTCATCGACCCGCCCGCGATGACCACGGACAAGGCCATCCACACCGCGATCCGTGACGACTTCGCGCATGTCGATCGCGGGACGGTGTTGAACTTCCTCGGTGCTCATACCGATTTCGAGACCATCCATCGAGCGTTCCTCCCCGAAGACGCCGGGCGCCTCATCGCCGTACAGCAGAAGCGCGACCCGCAGAACGTGTTCTGCATCAACCATCGGCTCGCCGCGCAGGAAGGAGCCTCGCATTGATTGGGCAACGACTGCACTTCATCACGTTCGCCACAGCCAATCTTTACGCCGCACGCGGCTTCTACGACGCACTTGGCTGGACGCCACTGACCGATGTCGAGGGGGAGATCATCTTCTATCAGACCGCACCCGGCCTCGTTCTCGGATTCTTCGACGCGACGAAGTTCAATCAGGACCTCGCCACGACCTCCGACCGTTCGCAGCTTGGCGGCGTCATCCTCTCGCACAACGTCGACAGCCCCGCCGAGGTACAGGCCCTCGTGACGGTCATGTCCCAAGCAGGCGGAACCTTGCTGAAGCCTCCACAGGCCGGACAATTCGGCAGCATCTTCCATGCCCATGTCGAAGACCCCAACGGCGTCCTCTGGGAGATCGCGCACAACCCACGCTGGGGCGTCGACGCCGACGGCAACGTCGTCTTCGGAACCGAATCGTGACGGCGGGATCGCCACAACACAGTGTCGAGGCACTGTGAGGTGGATGGGTCATGCTGGCGGCGACCGTGTACGAGGCGGAGGATGCCGCCGGTGCAGGTCGCACGCCTACATCGTCATTCAGTTCCCGCTGCGGCTTCCAGTCGCTCGACGCGCTTCCACTCGTGTGGTGGGAGTCCGCCCTTGGTTGTCGGGCATGTCTGCGCCAATGCATCACCCTCCGTCTGACTGAATCTGTCGGCTCTGAGCGGTATCAATGACCATGCGCATCACCCTCGACGGCCAATCGTTCGAGCTCACTCCTGAGCTCGTCCGGTCGCGCCTCGAAGGGCATGCGCCCGAGAACATCCGCAACTACTGGGTCGACATCGACGGCATCCGTTGGCCGGTCAAGCAGGTCATCTCGCTCGCGACCGGTGTGGAGGACCGGAAGCGATTCCGATCGCAGTTCTCGCGACGCTGGCTTGAGAGTCTGGGCTTCGCGATCGGGAGCGAAAACGCAGCGTCCGTCCAGGGGCGACCTTCGAGTCGGGCGACGATCTCCTCCCCGCCGCCGACGATTCACCCTGGGCGTAATCCGGACAATGAGAGTCCGGCTGGCGTCGAGATCGGCTCGGTCCTCGACCGCCTCCGCGACGACGCCTCATCGAACAACCTTGCCGACGTGCTCGCGACCGGCGGGCGCGGCCTGAAGTCGCCGGGGATGTACAGCTGGTGGGTCGATGTTGCTGGTGCTGAAGACCTCTCCCGCGGCCTCGGTCACCCGGTCGAGCCCGGCCTGATCTACGCGGGACTGGCAGGAGCGACCCGCAACGGTGGGTCGAAGTCGTCAAACACACTGTGGGGGCGCATCGCGACGATGCATCTTGGCAAGAAGCGCCAGTTCTCCACGCTGCGAAGGAGCCTCGGCGGGATCCTGGCGGCAGCACACGGGCAGCCCACGATCGACGAGGTCGAGCTATCGACGTGGATGTACGCGCATCTGCGCGTCGTGACGATCCCTGTCGCTGATCCGGACACACTCAATGACCTGGAGTCGGCGTTGCTCGCCGAGCTCGACCCCCCGCTGAACCTCGCGAAGGTCCCAAAAACACCGCTGAGGCAGAAGCTCTCCGCGCTGCGGAAGCAGTTCGGGACCGAAGAAGCGAATGCCTGAAGTCGACACGGTCGACGCGGCCACGCGAGAAGGAGGCGGCTCGGAGCGCTGCAGAAGGCGCTCGGCTCCGCCCGCTCCGTTCACCGAGCGGTTCGCGGCCTGTGCCCCGCGAGGGATCGGGCCAACTCCGCGAGGCTGCGCGCGAGTTCGTCGGGGTCGCGGTCCTCGTCCTCGGTCCAGTGGCGCAGTTGCTCGGCGGCCAGCGCCGCCATCAAGACCTGGGCCCTGACGTCGGCATTCGCGGCGCCCGCAGCATCGAGCAGGATCCGGCAGTGCGTCACCCACAGGGAGTGGGCGCCGCTGCGGAAGCGGGCACCCGGGCTGTTCGTCTCCGACATCTCCAGCAGCTCGATGTTGTCGAGCGCCAGCAGCAGGTACGCCTCGACGAAGGCGACGAGCCGATCGATCGGGTCGGCCCCCGGCCCGATCGGCGCCGGCCCGGAGATCATCTGCTGCTGCAGCGCGCGTTCCCGCTCGCCGAGCAGGGCGCTCGCCAGGCCGCCCTTGTCGCCGAACCTGCGATACAGCGTCCCCTTGCCGACTCCGGCCTCGGCCGCGATCTCGTCCATCGTCACCGCCGCGACCCCGCGGCGAGCGAACAGGTGCGCCGCAACCTCGAGTGCGTGCGCCCGGTTCCGCGCCGCGTCCGCCCGCTCTGCCCGGGGCGGGGACAGCTCGATCGTCAGCTCGTGTGGATCCTGCCTGCGTTCGACCATCGGGCCTCTCGATTCTAAACGGACTATAGTCCGGTATAGTGGACCGTAGTCCGATTATCTCCACACGCGTGCCCGTCACGAAAGGACGCACGATGATCAATCTGCTGCACATCTCCGCATCGCCTCGCGGGGCCGCCTCCCGCTCGATCGCGCTGGCGGGCGAGTTCATCGCTGCCTATCGGCGTACCCGGCCGGAATCGGCGATCACCGAGTGGGACCTGTGGGACGGCACGTTGCCCGACTTCGGGCCGCATGCCGCACACGCGAAGATGGCGACGCTGGCCGGCGAGCCGCTGACGGGCGAACAGCAGACCGCGTACCAGCGGGCCATCGACACCTTCCAGCGCTTCGACGCCGCGGACCGCTACCTGTTCAGCGTGCCCATGTGGAACGCGACCATCCCCTACATCCTCAAGCAGCTCATCGACGTGATCTCCCAGCCGGGGCTCGCATTCGCCTTCGACGCCGCCGAGGGCTACCGCGGCCTGCTGCGGAACAAGAAGGTGGTGATCGTCTACACCAGCGCCGTCTGGGCTCCCGGCCGCCCGCCGGCGTTCGGCACGGACTTCCAGAGCCCCTACCTGGAGAACTGGCTGCGCTGGGCCGGCATCGAGGACATCGTCGCGATCCGGCACCCCGCGACGATTCCCGGGCAGGATCCTGCCGCGGTGTTGCGGGGTACGCGCGCCGCGATCGCCGCCGCCGCCCTCGCGCTCTGAGGTGATGATCATGAACCTCAATTGGCTGGCGGTGATCGCCGCCGGGCTGCTCGAGATCGGCTGGGCGCACAGCATCCGGGCCACGGACGGCTTCACCAGGCTCGTGCCGACGCTCGTCTGCGGGGCGCTGACGCTCGCCGTCCTCGTCGTGCTCGACTTCGGCATGCGCGGTCTCCCGGTCGGCACCGCGTACGCCGTCTTCGTCGGCATCGGCGCCACCGGCACCGCGTTGGTCGGGATGATCTGGCGGGCCGAACCCGTCAGCCTGCTCCGCGTAACCGCGCTCGTCCTGATCATCGGCGGCGTCGTTTTGCTCAACGTCGCCGATCGCCTCGTCGGTGATCACGCGTGACCGCTGACCGTCGGTGGACCCCGTCGGGCCCGGCGAACTACTCCGGGATGGCCGCCTCGTCGATGCCGGCGGCCCAGGTGGAGCCCTTCCCGCCGAAGCCGCGGCGGGCCCGCTTGGCGAGCCAGTGCGCTGCCTGGGGCGGCGACATGGCGTACCGCGGATCGATGCCGAGTTTCTGCGCGGCATCCAAACCCCAGTTGGGGTTGTAGAGGAACTCGCGGCCGATCGCGACCAGGTCGGCGTCGCCGTCGCGCAAGATCGACTCCGCCTGGTCGGCGTGGATGATCAACCCGACCGCCATCGTCATGATGTCGGCCTCGCGGCGGATCTGCTCGGCGTAGGGCACCTGGTAGCCGAAGCTGTTCAGCCGGAAGAAGTTCGGTACCGCCGAGGTGGTGCCGCCGGTCGAGCAGTCGATCACGTCCACGCCGAGCGGCTTCATCCGGCGCGCCAGCCGCACGTTCTCCGCGGGCCCCCAGCCCGCCTCGTCCTCGATCGACAGTCGGACGAACAGCGGCTTGCCTGCCGGCCAGTTCGCGCGTACCTCCTCGACGACCTCCAGCACGAACCGCATCCGGTTCTCCTCCGAACCGCCGTAGGCGTCGGTGCGCTGGTTCGCCGCGGGGGAGAGGAACTGGTGCAGCAGGTAACCGTGCGCGCCGTGCAACTCGATGATGTCGAAGCCGGCCCGGTCGGCCCGCGCCGCCGCCGCGCCCCAGGCGGCGATCGCGTCCGGGATCTCCTCCAGCTCCAGCGCGCGCGGCACCGGCGAGGCTTCCGAGTACGCGATCGCCGACGGCGCCACGAGGTCCCACTGCTCCCAGGTCTCCGCGTCCACGTCCTCCGGGGTCAGCGCGGCCGCGCCCTCCCACGGCCGCTTCACCCGCCCCTTGCGTCCCGACTGCCCGAGCTGGATCGCCGGCGTCGCGCCGTTGTCGCGGATGAAGTCGGCAATCCGGGCCAACGGCGGGATGTGCGCATCCGACCAGATCCCGAGGTCGCCGATCGTGCCCCGGCCGCGCTTCTCGACCTTGGTGGATTCGAGCATCACCGTGCCGGCGCCGCCGAGCGCCCAGCGGCCCGCGTTGACCAGATGCCAGTCGGTGGGGAACCCGTCGATGGCGGAGTACTGGTGCATCGGCGCGGTGACGATCCGGTTGCGCAGCGTGATCTCGCGCAACTGCATCGGCGTGAACAGCAACGGGGTCCGCCCGGTCATCTCGTCTCCTCAGAACCCGTAGAGGACCTTGGGGTTCTCGACCAGGATCTTGTGCAGCGTCGCCTCGTCGGTGACCACCCGCAGCAGCAGATCGATCAGGTCCTCCTCGCGCGGCGGCACGTGATCGCCGACGTGCGGCCAGTCGGTGCCCCACACCACGCGATCCGGGTTCGCCTCGACCAGAGCGCGCATGAACGGCTCGGTGTCGGTGAACGGCGCGCCGATCTGGGAATTGCGGTCGGCGCCGGAGATCTTGGTCCAGTAGCGGCCCGTCTTCAGCTTCTCGCGCAGCTCGCGGGTGCCCGGATTGTCCGCACCCTCGTTGGCCGGGGTACGCCCCATGTGGTCGATCACGAAGTCCAGCGGCAGCTTCTCGATCCGCGGCGCCAGCTCGGCGAGATCGGCCGCGGCGACCCAGAGCTGCGCGTGCCAGCCGCGCTCGCCGATGCGGTTCGCGAGCGCCTCCAGATCCTCCAGCGTCATCCCGCCCTCGGCGTACTTCTTCCCACCGAGCCGCAGCAGATTGATCCGCACGCCCCGAAAGCCCGCCTCGGTCAGCTCATCGAGACGCTTGTCGGTGATCGCCGGATCGACCAACCCGATCGCGCGCAGCCGGTCGGGATGGCGCAGCAGCGCGTCGTAGGTGACCGCGTTGTCGGCGCCCGCGCCGCGCGCGTGCACGATCACGCCCTTGGCGATGCCGAGCCGGTCCCACAGGGCGAGCAGATCCTCCACCGGCTTCGCCGCCGCGGACGTGTGCTGGCCCGCCTCGGAGCCCGGGAACCGATCGTAGGGGCCGTAGATGTGGACGTGGCAGTCATAGCTGCCGGCCGGCAACCTGGGCGTCTCGACCGTCGACGGCTCGCCTGCGGACATCGGCTATCTCCTTTGATCACCGCCGCCGAGCAGGAGGACCCGACGGCATCCGAGCGCCGAACCTAATCAGCCGCCGCGCGGCCGGACAAGCGCGGCGTTTCACTGCGAGGGACGGTCATCGGCCGCCGAGTGAGTATGGGTCGGTACGCCGGTCGGCAGCAGTGCCGCACCGAGCGCCGTCGCCGCGGCGGCGACGAGCGCGATCGGGAACCCGAGCACCGGATCGATCGCGGCGACCGTACTGAACGCGGCAATCCCCAGGCCGGTGCCGACGGCGAACGCGATCTCCTGGATGACACCCGCCTGGGCGGCTCGTCGCGGCGTCGCGGCCTCGAACAGCGCCGTCGTCGCGATGGTGCCGACCGCGCCGTAGCCGAGCCCCACGAGCGCGAGCGCAGCGGGCAGGGGCACGACGCCGAGGCCGGTGGCCAGCGCGCCCGCCGCCTGCACCCCCAGCGCGATACGGACGACCAGCGCGGAACCGAGCCGGGCGTGGGTCAGCGGCGCGAGCAGGCCGCCCGCGGTCGTGGCCAGCGCGAGCGGCACCAGCGCCAGCCCCGCCTGACTCGGCGAGCGGTCCTCGGCGAGCTGCAGGTGCACGCTGACCAGATAGATGCAGGCGCCCGCGGCGGCCGCCGAGATCAACAACTGAATCGCCGACACGCTCACCCGCCGTCTGGCGAACAGCGCGACATCGAGCAGCGGGTCCGTCGCACGCCGCTGCCGGCGGACGAAGACGGCCAGCAGCGCGACGCCGATCACGAGCAGGCCGGTGCCCTCGACGGGCGCGGCCGCGAGTCGCTTCACCGCGTGCACGATCACCCCCAGGCCGACCCCGGACAAGATCAGGTCGACGGGATCGAAACCGGGTCGACCGGCGCCGCGGGACTCGGGCAACAGGCGTATCGCGGCGAGGGCGGCGATCGATGCGATGGCGACGAGCGCCGCGAACACCGAGCGCCAGCCGAGACGATCGGTCAACACGCCCCCGAGCACCGGGCCGAGCGCGTTGCCGGCGCCGACCGTGGCAACCCAGGCCCCGTTGGCGATGGCAAGATCACGGCCGCGGAAGCGAGTGCCGATCGTGGCCACGACGCTCGCGATGACGGCGCCGCCGGCCAGGCCGGTGATCGCCCTGGTGATGATCAACACGAGACCGGCGCTCGCCAGCATCGCCACGGCATTGCCGAGTGCCATCGCGCCGAGACCGATCACCAGGACGGTACGCCGCCCGAACCGATCGCCGAGCCGGGCTGCGAAGAGCAATCCGGCGGCCAGGCACAACGGGTAGCTGTCGACCAGCCACGCCCGGCCCGTGTCCGACAGCGACACCTCGGCGGCGATCACCGGCGCCGGGACGGAGATCAGGCTCATCGACAGGCCGCTGCCGAGGATGCCCAACAGCAGCGGGACCAGGACGATCCAGCCGCTGCTCGGTCCCGAGGGCGTCGGTTCGCTTCCTGTCACACAGGCGAGTATGCGCGGTACACTCCGAAACGGGTAGTACTGACATTTCTGTCCGTGTGGAGGGAGCCCGGTGGTGCGCGCCCAGACCGAGAAGGCGGTACGCGAGTGGCAGCACACCTGCGCCGCCGAGATCGCCGCGACGGTGCTCGCCGGGGCGTGGAAGCCGGTGATCATGCACGAGCTGCGTGAGGCCGGCGTCCTGCGCTTCCGCGAGCTCGCCCGGCGTACCGGCGGGCTGTCCGAACGCGGCCTGACCCGGCAGTTGCGTGAGCTGGAGGAGGACGGCCTGGTCGCGCGGCAGGTGTATCCGCAGGTGCCGCCCAAGGTCGAGTACCGCCTGACCGAGGTCGGCGAGGAAGCGCAGGAGGTCCTCGACGTGATGGCCCGCTGGGGGCGTGGGTACGCCGCGCGGTTCGGCCCGGGCGAGCCGAGCTGAGCTCCCGTCGCGGGCCTCAGTGCCGCAGCGCCCGGCGGGCCAAGCGGTTGCCGACGAACTGGCCGATCTGGACGATCAGGACGATCGTCAGCACGCAGACCGCGATCACCGCGAAGTTGAACCGGTTGTAGCCCTGGACGATCGCCAGCTCGCCGAGGCCGCCGCCCGCGATCAGCGCCGACGCGGCCGAGGCGTCCATGATCGCCACGAACATGAACGTGAAGCCCAGGATCAGCGGGCCGAGCGCCTCCGGCACGAGCAACGACCAGATGATCCGCCAACGGCTCGCGCCCATCGCCCGGGCCGCCTCGATGACCCCGGGATCGATGGCGACCAGGTTCTGCTCCACGATCCGCGCGAACGCCACCGACGCCGCCACCGCCAGCGGAACGATGATCGCCGGCGTACCGAACGACGCCCTGACCAGCGCATAGGTGACCGGCGCCATCAGCGTGATGAAGATGATGAACGGGATCGGCCGGATGATGTTGATCACCACGTTGACGACGTTGAACAGCACCGGATTGGCGAGCAGCCCGCCGCGCCGCGTGACGTAGAGCAGCACGCCGAGCGCCGTCCCGAACACCCCGGCCGCCGCCAGCGCCACGCCCACCATCAGCAGCGTTTCGGCGATCGCGGTGATCAACTCGGGGCCGAAGACCGGCCAGTTGATGCCGTTGCGCATCAGAGCACCTCCACCTCGGTACGCCGGGCGATCTCGGCGACCAGCCCGTCGACGGCCTCCGGCGTACCGCGCAGTTGCAGCGTCAGCGAACCGAACGCGCGATTCTGCAGCGTCTGGATCCCACCGTGCACGATCTCGAAGTCGACCCCGCGCGCGGCCGCCCCGCCGAGCGCGACCCCGAGGCCGACGCCCTCGCGCTGGGCGACCCGCAGCAGCGTCCCCGGATGCGTCGCGTGCAGCCGCTCCAGCTCGCCGTCCGACGGCCGGTCGCGCAGCGCCGAGCCGACGAAGCTGGCGCCGACCGCGGAGCGCGGCTCGGCGAACACGTCGAACACCTCGCCCTCCTCGACGACCCGCCCGTCGGCCATCACCGCGACCCGGTCACAGATCGTGCGGACCACGTCCATCTCGTGGGTGATCACCACGATCGTCACCCCCAGCTCGGTGTTCACCCGGCGCAGCAGCCGCAACACCTCGCCCGTGGTGTCCGGGTCGAGCGCGCTGGTCGGCTCATCGGCGAGCAACAGCGCCGGGTTGGTCGCGAGCGCCCGAGCGATGCCGACGCGCTGTTTCTGCCCGCCGGAGAGCTGTTCGGGGTACGCCCGCGCGCGCCCGGACAGCCCGACGAAGCCGAGCAGCTCGCTCACCCGCGCCCGCCGCCGCTCGGCATCCCAGCCGGCGATCCGCAGCGGGTACTCGACGTTGCCGAACACCGTCCGCGAACGGAACAGGTTGAACTGCTGGAAGATCATTCCGATGCCGGTACGCACGGCGCGCAGCTTGTGCTCCGGCAGCCCGGTGATCTCGGTATCACCGACCCGGATGGAGCCAGACGTGACCGGTTCCAGGCCGTTGATCAGGCGTACCAGCGTCGACTTGCCGGCGCCCGAGGCGCCGATGATGCCGAAGATCCGGCCCGCCGGGATGTCCAGCGTGACATCGTCCACGGCCAGCACCGGCGGGTCGCCCGGGAACTGCCGCGACACCCCGCGCAGGCCGACGCCGCCGGCCGGTGCCCGGCCGGCGGCCTCGCGTGCGGTCGGCATTCAGCCCTTGTTCTTCAGGTTGTTCTCGATCTCGGTCAGCGTCGCCTGCAACTGATCGGGCGAGTCGGTGCGCGAGACCCCCGTGCCGCCGGTGGCCTCGAGGCGCTGCTTCTCGACCTCCGGACGGTGGTAGATGTCGACGATCTTGGCGAAGGCCGGGTTGTCCCTGTCCGCCGCGCGGGAGACGATCACGTTCACGTACGGCTTGGTGGACTCGGCGTTCGGGTCGTCCTTGATGATCGCGGAGTTCGGGTCGATCCCCGCGTCGGCGAGAAAGTTGTTGTTGATGATCGCGCCGTCCACGGTGCCCAGGCCGACCACCGTCTGCGAGGCGTCGACCGCCTGGATCTTGACCTTCGACGACGGCAGCACGTCGGACTCACCCGACAGCGAGTTGCCGCCGTCGCGCAGCTCCACCAGGCCGGCCTGCTGCAGGACCAGCAGCGCCCGGGCCAGGTTGGACGGATCGTTCGGCACGGCGATCGTGCCGCCGGCCGGGATCTGGTCGACGCTGGTGTGCTTCTCCGAGTACAGGTTCAGCGGCACCACATAGGTCGCGCCGATCGGCGTCAGGTCGTCGCTCGCCTCGACGTTGTACTGGGCCAGGAACTGCAGGTGCTGGAAGGCGTTCAGGTCGAGCTCGCCCGACGACACGGCGGGATTCGCCTTGGTGTAGTCGGTGAAGTTGGTGACCTGGATGTCCAGGCCCTCGGCCTTGCCGAGCTCGACGATCGTGTTCCAGTACGGCTGCGCGCCCTCCGTCGTGCCGATCTTGATCGTGACGGGCTCGCCGGGTGCGGCGCTCGGCCCGCCGGCCGGGCTCGCGCCCGGGCCGTAGGAGCATGCCGCCATCACCAGCGCGACGACTGCCGTGATCAGCGCGGGCAACAGCTTGCGGGACATGGGTTTCTCCTTCGGTCGGTGTGTGCCACGGCCGACCCGGACACGCGGCTGCGTCGGGTCGCGGCGCCGCGGTGAGGCCCAACGTAGGCAATACTCGACTGTCCCTATCGAGTTTCTTGCGATGTGGTCGCGGGTACGCCGGTCCGGACGCGCGTGCTAGGTCCCCGGCACGCGGGGGAACGTGCCGAGGACCAGCCGGGCGCCCGGCCGGGTCGCACCCGGCCGTCACCCGCTCATCCCTCCCGGATCGTCATCCTGGCGATCTTGTCGCCGGCGACATCGAAGGTGAACCGGCTGCGCCCGTTGGCGTAATTGCTGCGCCAGTCGCCCACCACGGTCACGGTGTCGCCGTCCACTCGGACCTCCTCGGGGGTGAGGGTGCCGTGGGAGCCGATGAACTCCTTGTCGCTCCATGCCTTGATCTGGTCGCGGCCGGGGAACTCGCGTCCCCAGTCATTGACGGCACCGTCGTCGGTGAACGCGTCGAGGAAGGCCTGTTCGTCGTGTCGGTTGACGGCGGCGACGAACGAGGCGACGGGTTCGGGAATGGTGGGATCAGTCATGCCGGTTCTCCTCGGTGGTAGCGGGCTGGATCCGGAAGTACGCGATCAACGAGTGGTGTAGCCGCCGTTGGCGAAGATCGTCTGGCCGGTGATCCACCAGCCTTCGGATGCGAGGAACCGCACGATGGGCGCGATGTCCTCGATCTTGGTGAGCTGATTGCCCATCGCCTGCGACTTGTGGAACTCCACACGCTCGGGCGTCTCCTGTCCGTAGAAGAACGGAGTGTCCATCGGCCCCGGCGCGATGGCGGTGACCGAGATGCCGCGCTCGCCGAACTCCTTGGCGGCGGCCCGGGTGAAGTGTTCCACCGGGCTCTTGCCTCCGGCGTAGGTCGAGTAGCCGTCGGTGAATGCCGCGAGCAGTGCGGTGACGATCGTGATGACCTTGCCGTTGTCGGCCAGGCTCCGGCCGGCCTCCTTGATGAAGAAATAGGCGGCCTTCGCGTTGATGTCGAACATCGAGTCGTACTCGTCCTCGGTCGTCTCGACGATCGGCTTGCGCAACACCTTGCCCACGGTGTTCACGGCGACGTCGATCTGTCCGATTGCCGCCGCGGCGTCGGCGAACAGCTTCTCCACGTTGCCCGGCACGGTCAGGTCGCCGGTCAGGATCACGCCGCGACTGCCGGTGGCCTCGACCTCGGCCAGGGTCTTCTCCGCCTCGGGCCGGCTGGACTCGGAGTTGTAGTGGATGGCGACGTTCGCGCCCGCCTGGGCCGCCTGACGGGCGATCAGGCCGCCGAGATTCTTCGCGCCGCCGGCGATCAGGACGTTCTTGCCCGCAAGGGTGGGGTTGGCCATGGTCAGCTCCTCGTGCGTTCTGCGTGCTGGTACCCGGATTGTATCTGTGACATGTAACGGTATATCACCGATACATAAAGCTAATGTAGCAGCATGGTCGACACAGGGGAACGCGATACCCGGACAAGGCTGCTGAATGCCGCGGCGGACATGATCGCGGCCGCCCCCGGCGAGGAGGTCTCGCTGCGTGCCGTCTGTGACGCGGCCGGGGTACGGATGCCGACCCTGTACCACTTCTTCGGCAGCAAGCAGGGCCTGATCGAGGCCGTCATCGAGCGCGGTTTCGACATGTACCTCGACACCAAGACCGCGGTGAAACCATCCGGCGACCCGATCCGCGATCTGCGGGCGGGCTGGGATGCCCACGTCGCCTTCGGCCTCGACAATCCGGGCTTCTACACCCTGATGTACGGCAAGGTGCGCCCCGGCTACTCGCCGGCCGCACAGTCGCGGCCCAGCGAGATCCTGCGTTCGATCACCCGGCGGGCCGCCGACCAGGGCCGGCTTGTCGTGGACCCCGACCAGGCAGCCGCACACGTTCTGGTGGCCAACATCGGGGTCACGTTGCGCCAGATCGTGCTCGATGCGCCGGACCGGGAGCTGTCGGCCGCGGTCCGCGACGGGGTCATCGCCGCCATCACCGGGACCGGCGGCGCGAAGGGGGGTGCCGACGCGTCACGGTCACTGATCGAGCGTGCTTCGGCGCACCCTGAGGTGTTGGGACCCGCAGAGACCCGCTTGTTCATCGAATGGGCCCAGCGTCTCGAACGCGAACCCTGACCGCCAAGCCCGGCCATCCGGCACGGGCTCAGTTGCGGCAGCTCTTGCCCAGCCAGGCAACGCTGTAGCCGGTCGTGGCCGCCGGAGATTCCCAAGCTGCTGGCGTCTTCAGGACGGAGCTGACGCCGACGGCGTAGGTGCCCGAGCGCGAACTGGGGACGTCGACCGCGAGCGTCGAACCGACCGAGCCGCTGCCCGTCACCCGCGTGGTCTGCACGGCCTGCCCGCTCCCATCGGTCACGCGCACCAGGTAGTCGTAGCGGGCGTCGGTGTGCTGCCAGCGCACCGAGACCGAGGTCAGGATGATCCCGGACACCGCACACCTGAGATCGGCGGGCTGGGCGATCCGCAGCGCGGAGTAGGTTCCGGTCCGGGCTGCGGCGGCGTCGGAGAAGGCCGCCAGCGTGGGGAGCGGCGCGGTGCCGGCGAGCGCGCCGGCCGGGGCGGCGATCAGGGCCGCCGTCAGTGCGGCGGCACGCCGCGGGAGGCCATCGTCGGCGCGGCGCCGGGCGCCGCCGGGGGCGTCGTCGCCATGATCATCTCCGTCTCCATGATCATCATCCTCGCGATCACCGCGGCCGTCGGGCCCGCGGCGGGAGAAGCCGATCGCGATCGCGCCGGCGGCGAGCGCGCCGCCGAGGAGCAGCGCGAGCGGCTGGCGAGCCGCGTTCAGCAGATAGCCCGCGGCCGGGACGCTGACGATCACCCGCTCGGCCTCCGTGACGCGGTACGCCTCGGCGTCGGGCGCGGCGTTGGCGTCGCCGCGCAGCCGCAACGCGATCTCGCCGGCCGGGCCGGAGGGGGCGGTCTCGATCACGCGGTGCGTGACGCGTACCCCCTCGGCGGTCTGCACGCTGACCACGTCGCCGACGCGCAATTCGGACGCGGGCACGGTTTCGGCAAAGGCGAGATCGCCGGTGCGGATGGCGGGCGACATCGATCCGGACAAGAACACCAGCGGCGTCACGCCGCTGAGCAGGACGCCGAGCGTCCAGGTCAGACAGACCACGCCGGCCGCGCAGCCCGTCCACAGGACCAGGCTCGCGGCGAGCCGCCGCGCGCGCTCCATCACTTCGCCTGCGTTGCGGAGAAGGTGAACGTCGCCGCGGCGGACTTGCCCTGGGCCGTGTTGTCGGCATCGGCCGGCAGCGCCACGCGGATGCAGACCGTCTCCTCGGCGGCGCCGGAGCCCGAGTGCAGGGCGGCCCGCGACGAGACGACCTCCTTGGCGTTGCCGCCGAGCGTCCCGGCGGAGAACGTCGCCTCGCCCGAGCACGTGTTGGTCCGCAACCCGTTCGAGGTCTGTGCCGATCCCGCCCGTCCGCCGGGATGCACCGACCAGCGCAGCGCCGAGGCGAGATCGCCCGACGCGGTCGCGGCGACGGCATAGTCGAACCCGACCGAATCGGCCGGCCGCTGCACCCGGACCGTGAACGCCTGGCTCTCTCCCGGGACCATCGACGTCATCCCGGTGGCATCGTCGGTCCAGGTTCCGCCCTGGCCGGCGAGCTGGTCGTTCAGCGTGATGTCGAGCGTGCCCGAGCGGAACCGGCCCGTCTCCAGGGTCGCCTCGTCGGTCCAGTAGGCCAGGGTGCCGACGCTGCCCATTCCGACCACGACGCCCAGGCTGAGCAGGCCGGCGAGCCGGCGATGCCAACCCGCGCGGGCCGGCCGACGGATGGCGCGTGCTGCGCGCCTCATGATCGTTTCCCCTCTCTCGCGCGCACGGCGAGGGCTCCGGCGAGGAGCGCTCCGAGCGCAGCAACAAACAACAGCGGGCCAAATGTGGCGCCCGTATGGGCGAGTGCGCCCGCGGTGCCCGGGACGGTCGTGGCCGGCCCGGGATCGGTGGGACTCGGCTCCGGGTCGGTGGGGCCCGGCTCCGGGTCGGCGGCGAAGATCGCAAACTCGACGCCGGCCCGCCGCCGCTCGGTCAGGTTGTCGGCCTCGGCCGGCAGCTCCACGACGACGCGCACGGTCGCCGTCCGGCCCGGCGCGAGTTCACCCACCTCGACCCGGCCCGCCTCGCCCACCTCGGCGACGCCCCCGCCGGGAAGCTCGGTGGCAACCCGGAGGGCGTCGGCGAGCTCAGGGTCGCCGCCGCGGCTCACCTGCAGGCTGACCTGCACCGTCGCTGGGCGGTCGTTGCGGACGGTGATCACGGACGTTGCGGCATCGCCCGGCGTCCAGGCCCGCGGGCCGAGCGGCTCGGCGGCGCCGCTCCCGCGGATTCCTTCGTCGGTGATCACCACGGTGCGCTCGTGGGCGCCGGCCGACGGCGCGGCGACCAGGCACAGCGCGCACGCAGCGAGCAGTGCGGCGAGTCCCTTCATCGTTCGGCTCCCGTGGCTCGGCGAGGCGTCGTCGCCACGGAGGCGGCGCGCCGATCGCGTACCGCACCGGTGAACATCACCGCCGCGTAGAGCAGGAGCGCACCCGCCGCGCCGGCGATGATCAACTCGCGCTGATCACCGGTCAACACGCTGGCCGGGTAGCCGAGCAGCGGGACGGCGTACCAGACCGTGCCGCGTACCTGGACGGCGCGCACCCACCCCGGGTCCGGCCCGGGGTTGGCATCGCCGCGGGTACGAAAGACCGGCTCGCCCGTGGTGGTCGACACGCCCTGCGCGATCACCCGGTGGGTGACCACGGCGGGCCGGCCGGATTCGAGCTGGTAGGTCAGCACCGAGCCGGTCCGGATCTGTTCGGTGGGCACGGGGCGCACGATCGCCAGGGTCCCGGGCGGGAGTGCGGGGCGCATCGATCCGGTGAGCACCGCATAGGGGGTGGCCCCGGCCAGCCGCGGGATGAACACCCCGACAGCCACCGCGAAGGCGGCGAGGCCGATCACCGTCCACGTGGCGAGGCGCGCGACGAGACGCGCGATCGCCGTGACGCTCACGGGGTGGCGTCCACCTGGGTCAGCGTCACGGAGATGTCGCTGAGGTTCAGTTCCTTGAGCTGGGAACTGTTGTCGGCCGATTCGCCGAACGGGAAGTCCACCGCGAGGTCGGCCTGCAACTGGGCGCCGTTGTCGGCCTCGGTGATCGTGGAGTCCGCCGCGATCGGGCTACCGCCCAGGCGGTAGTTGGGGACGATGTCCACGGCGTCGAGCAGGTCGCCGCTCGGGGTGGCATCGACGACCTCGACCGCGGCCTTCAGATTGTCGCCCTCGGCGACGATCGTGTAGGTCCCGGCGAATCGCAGCTCATCGCCCGGGACGACCCGGACGGTGCTGACGTCGGCAACGGGTGCGCCGTTCAGCGTCCACTGCGCGGTGCCGGGCTCCAGGGCGAGCTGCCCGGAGGTGATCGACCCGCCGCCGAGATCGGCCGTGGCATTCCAATAGGCCAGGGTGCCACCCGCGCTGATCAGCAAGGCGGCGGCAGCGGTCGCCGCGACGGCGCCCTTGATCGACTTCTTCATTCTTGTCCCTCATGATCGCTGGAAAGTGCGCGCAGCAAAGCGTCCAGGCGCACCCAGCAGAACGGAAAAGCGGCATGGGAGAGCCCGGCGGCAAAGCGGCGGTGTGGCCAGTATGAGCGCGCCGGGCCCGCGAACCAACTTGGCGGCGGGTGAATCTGGCCGATGTTACGGGTGAGTAGGATTTCGTGCGTCATCACCCTGGCGGGTTCGGCCGGGGCTAGGGCGCGACGCCTGTCGGCCGCGCGTGCGGCAACCTTGCTAAGGTCGGCCGCAGGGCCCGATCGGCCCGCGGACGAGGGAGCAGTACCCGCACAGCGACAAGACTGCCGCGTGGAGGTCCCCCATGGATCCGACAATCCTTGGTGATTCGACAAACCTGGCCTGGGCGGTTCTGGTCGTCTCCGGCATGTTGGAGGCGGTCTGGGCGACCGCGCTCGGCGAGGTACGCGGCATCCGCCGCCCCGCCCCCTTGATCATCTTCGTGCTGGCGGTGATCGCCAGCATGGCCGGCCTGATGTACGCCATGCTGCACATCCCGACCGGGACGGCCTATGCCGTCTGGGTCGGCATCGGCGCCGTGCTGACCGTCGTGATCGCGATCGTTCGCGGGACGGAGCGGGCCACCCTCGCGCGCATCCTGCTGCTGATCGGCCTGGTCGGCTGTGTGGTCGGGCTCAAGGCGGTGAGCTGAGATGGCGTGGCTCGTCCTGATCATCAGCGCCGTGCTGGAGGCCGTCTGGGCGACCGCGCTCGGGCATTCCGACGGCTTCAGCCGCCCGGTGCCGAGTGTGATCTTCCTGGTTGCGCTGACCCTGAGCATGCTCGGGCTGGGGTACGCCATGCGCAGCATCCCGATCGGTACCGCCTACGCGGTCTGGACGGGGTTCGGGGCCGCGCTGACCGTCGGCTTCGCGATGCTCACCGGCGAGGAGCCGGTGTCGGTGTGGAAGGTGATCTTCCTCGCCGGCATCATCGGCTGCGTGATTGGGCTCAAGCTGGTCCGCGAGCCGGAGGTGCCCGACGCCTCCTGATCCGGCAGCCTGGCTGGTGCCGATCGCCTGGGCGGCGGGGATCGGCGCCTGGTTCGTGGTCTGCGAGCTGCTTGCCCGCCCGCGCGGGCGGCCGCGCGGCGCGACCGGTCAACCGCGGCTGCCCGGCGAGGTCGCCCGCAAGCTCGCGCACGCCGGGGCCGCGCTCGCCGCGGCGCTCGGGGTCTGCTGGTTCGACCACCGGGCCTTCGTCTGGCTCGGGCTCGCCTTCGCGGCGCTGATGCTGCTGACGATCCGGCTCGTCCCGCTGGCGGCGCTGGCCGATGCGCAACGCTCCTGGGGTCCGGTCGCATTCGGCCTCGGGGGTGCGGCCACAGCGGCCCTGGCCCCCGACCGACCCGCCTTCGTCGCCGCCGTGCTGATCATGGGGCTGGCCGACACCGCGGCGGTCGCGGTCGGGCGTACCGTCGGAATCCGCAGGCTGCCCGGCGGCAAATCGCTCGGTGGGGCAATCGGCTTCGCGGTCGTGGCCGCGGTGGTGCTGCTGATCGCCCTGCCCGGCCGGCCGCTGCTGGCGGTCGGCCTGGCGGCGGTGCTGGCCCTGGTGGAGCTGTTCACCCCGCGGGGCTGGGACAACCTGACCGTGCCGGCGGTCGCCGCCGCGGCGCTGCTCGCCGCGGGATGAACGCGGGATGACGAGGGGTACGCCTCAGCCGGCGATGTTCACCATCCAGCCGATCGAGAACCGGTCCAAACACATCCCGAAGGTGTCGCCCCACGGCGCCTTCGTCAGGGGCTCCTGGACCTGGCCGCCGTCGGACAGCCCCTCCCAGAATGCCCGCAGCTTCGCCTCGTCGTCGCCGCTCAGCGAGATCGAGGACGTGTTGCCCGGGCGGAACTCCATGCCCGCCGGCTGGTCGGCGCCCATCAGCGTCAGCCCGTCGGGGGTGACCAGCATCGCGTGCATGACCTTGCTCGCCTCGTCCTCGCCGAAGCCCGCCTCCGGCAGGTCGCCGTAGCGCGACAGCGTCAGCTCGCCGCCGAAGACGTCTCGGTAGAAGTTCATCGCCTCCTCGGCATTGCCGTCGAAGACGATGTAGGGATTGAGGGTGATGCTCATGTCCCGATCCTGCCCCCGGTTGTTCCGATGCGCCAGAGGGGCTGGCCCGTCCGGGGCCCGCCCGGGAATGATTACGGGGACGGCCGCGTTGGGGCGTATAGTTGAATCCGCAACTACCTAGGGAGCTGGCATGCAGATCGGGATCTTCACCGTCGGGGACGTCACGCGCGACCCGACCACCGGCACGACGCCGAGCGAGCACGAGCGGATCAAGGCCACCGTGCAGATCGCGAAGAAGGCCGAGGAGATCGGACTCGACGTGTTCGCCACCGGCGAGCACCACAACCCGCCGTTCGTGCCGAGCTCGCCGACCACGACGCTGGCCTACATCGGTGCACAGACCGACAAGATCTTGTTGTCCACCTCGACCACGCTGATCACCACCAACGACCCGGTGAAGATCGCCGAGGACTATGCGACCCTGCAGCACCTGACCGACGGCCGGGTGGACCTGATGATGGGCCGCGGCAACACCGCGCCGGTCTATCCGTGGTTCGGCAAGGACATCCGCGACGGCATCGACCTGGCGATCGAGAACTACGCGCTGCTGCACCAGTTGTGGCGCGAGGAGGTCGTGGACTGGAGCGGCAAGCACCGCACGGCGCTGCAGAGCTTCACCGCGACGCCGCGCCCGCTGGACGGCGTACCGCCCTTCGTCTGGCACGGCTCGATCCGCAGCCCGGAGATCGCGGAACAGGCCGCCTACTACGGCGACGGGTTCTTCCACAACAACATCTTCTGGCCCTCGAGCCACACCAAGCAGATGGTGGACCTCTACCGCCGGCGCTGGGAGCACTACGGCCACGGGCCGGCGCGCACGGCGATCGTCGGCCTGGGCGGGCAGTTCTACATGGCCCGCAACTCCCAGGACGCCGTGAAGGAGTTCCGTCCCTACTTCGACGTCGCACCGGTCTACGGACACGGGCCGTCGCTGGAGGACTTCAGCAAGATGACCCCGCTCACCGTGGGCAGCCCGCAGCAGGTGCTGGAGCGCTACCTGGGCATGCGTGACATCGTCGGCGACTACCAGCGCCAGTTGTTCCTGGTCGATCACGCGGGCCTGCCGGTCGACACCGCGCTGCGCCAGCTCGACCTGCTCGGCGAGATCCTGCCCGAGCTGCGCAAGGGGTACGCCGAAGGCCGCCCGGCCGATGTGCCGGAGGCGCCGACGCACGCCTCGCTGGTCGCCGCCCGCGACGAACAGGTACGCAAGGCCGCCGAGCTGATCACCGAAGAGCAGGCCGGCCAGGACAACGACGAGTCGGACCGCGTGGCGGTCCAGGAGGGCTGATCATGAAGGTTGCGGTGATCACCGCCGGCACCGGTTCGCCGTCGTCGACCAAGCTGCTCGGCGATCGTCTCGGCGAGGCGCTGCTGGAGCAGACCGATGCGGAGTTGATCAAGATCGACCTGCGCGAGTACGCCCGCGATCTCGCGGGTCACCTCGTCACCCACGTGCCGACACCGGAACTCGACCAGGCGATGGCCGACGTGGCCGGGGCCGACGCGGTGATCGCGGTCAGCCCGATCTTCAACGGTTCGTATCACGGTCTGTTCAAGATGTTCTTCGACGCGCTGGAGCTCGGCACGCTGAAGGACACCCCGACGCTGTTGGCTGCCACGGGCGGATCGGCGCGGCACTCGTTGGCCATCCAGAACTCGATGCTGCCGCTGTTCTACTACCTCGGCGCCCGGGTCACGCCGACGGCGGTGTTCGCCGCCTCGGCCGACTGGGGCGATGCGAGCTCCGAGCTGCCGGGCCGGATCCGGCGCGCGGCCGGCGAGCTGGCCCAGCTCGTCGATCACGAGCCGATCCGGGAGCGTCGCGACGAGTTCGCCGACGTGACGCCGTTCGAGGAGCTGCTGCGGCGGGCCTGACCCTCCCGCGGCAGGCTCAGTCGAACCAGTCGCCGAGGCTCGGCGGGAACGGCCCGTAGCCGTTGGAGACCGCCGAGCGACGGCGTACCCCGGGCAGCGCGGTGATCATCCGCAACAGCCGACCCGGCACCAGCGGCCGCCCGCGCTCGCGGGCGGCCGCTGCGCGTCGCTCGATCGTCGCCTGGGCCGCCTGCACCCGCTCGATCGCCGCCTCGCGATCGGCCTGCACCGCGGCCAGCGGACCCTCGTCCACGGGGCCCGTCGCACGCAGCGGCGGCACCAGCCGGTTCGCGGCGGCGACCGCGTCCTGCAGCGCCATCAGGATGCCGTTGCCGCCGACCGGCGAGATCACGTGCGCGGCATCGCCGATCAGCAGCAACCCCGGTCGGTGCCAGCGGTCGAGCCGCTTCAGCTCGACCGACAGCAGCGTGACCTGGTCGAATCCGGTGAGCAGGCCGATCCGGTCGCCCAACCACGGCAGGTGCTCGCCGAGGAAGCCGCGGATCGGTGCGACCCCGGCCGCGCGTGCCGCGGCGTACCCGCCCTTCGGCACGGTGATGCCGAGCTGCCAGTCCTCGACCCCGCCGAGCAGGCCCACATAGGCACGCTTGCCGAAGTACAGATCGACATCGGCCTCCGGCGGGTCGTCGGGACGCCGCGGCAGCCGGAACCACAACAGGTCCGTGCTCGCGCCGAGCTCGGTCACCGGCAGCCCGGACAGCGTTCGCAGTTTCGAGAACCGGCCATCGGCGCCGATCACCAGCCGGGCGCGCAACTCCCGGGGCTGCCCCTTCTCCCGCCAGCGCACCCCGCGTACCGTCTCGTCCTCGTCGATGATCAACTCCCGCACCCGGGCGCCGGTGATCAACTCGAAGCCGGGCAGGCTCGCGGCCTCGCCCGCCAGGAAGTCGAGGAACCGCACCTGCGGCATCAACGCGACGTAGGGAAAGGGGGAGTCCAGGGACCCGTAGTCGGTGGTGATCACCGTGCCGGCCGGCGTGTGCATCCGGAACCGTTCGGCCCGGAAGTGCGGCAGCGCGAGCAGCCGGTCCGCGAGCCCGAGCCGGCCCATCAGCTCCAGCGTCCACGGGTGCAGGGAATCGCCCCGGAAGTCGCGATCGAAATCGCCGTGACCCTCCAGCAGGGTGACCCGCAGCCCCGCCCGCGCGAGCAGGTACGCCGCCAACATGCCGCCCGGACCGCCGCCGACGATCACCGCATCGATCATGTCAGGAGTCGATCATGATCATGGCCGGTACGCCGCGACGCGCGCCCGCAGCTCGTCGGAAAGATCGTCGCCGGCCGCCGCGACCTCGCGCAGCAGTGGCCGGTCGGTGGTCATCGCCCGGAAGGCCGTGGCGATGGTGACGCCGTGGGCGGGCCGGTGGCACACCGTGATCGGGTCGCCGGCGCCGACGCTGCCGGGCGTGACGACCGCGAAATAGCTGCCCGGAGGGGCGTCGGCGGTGAAGGTCTTCAGCCAGCCCGGCTCGCCCATGAAGCCCCGGAAGGTCGCGCAGGGGATGCGCGGCACGGTGACCCGCAGCTCCAGCTCCCCGCCGACCCGCCAGATCTCACCGAGCACCGCGGCGTTCACGTCGATCTCGCGCGTGGTCAGATTCTCCCCGAACGAGCCGTTGGGCAGGTCGCGGCCGAGCCGGTCGGCCCAGTTGTCGAGGTCCTCCCGCGCGTAGGCATACACCGCCTGATCATCGCCGCCGTGATGGGCGCGGTCCCCGATGTGATCACCGACCAGGCCCGAGCCGAGCCCCCCGCGCCTCGGTCCGGGCGCCCGCACCTCGACCCGGTCCGCGGCCGGCCGCTTGCCGATGCCCGTCGTGTCCGACCGCTGGTACGGATTCGGCTCGGGCCGGCCGATGTTGACGGTGAGGATCTGCACCCGGCGATTCAACCACGCGGTCAGCGGCAGGTCAGGCCGCCGCCGGGGACGCGATCGCGGACCAGGTAGTCGACGACGGCGGCGTTCACGCACTCGTTGCGCCCGTAGGCGGTGTGGCCGGTGCCGTCCAGGGTGATCAAGGTGGCGCCGGGCTGTGCACCGGCGTACCCCTCCGACCAGGCGTACGGCGTCGCGGGATCGCCGGTCACGCCGACCACCAGGAAATCCGGCACCTCCGGATGGAACTGGCTGACCGGGATCCCGGCCTGCACGGGCCAGGTCGGACAGGTCACGCTGGGCCCGAAGTACTTGCCGAAGGTCGGCGCCTGCTTCGCCGCCTCCTCATAGTCCGCGCGGGCCTGATCCACGCCGGCATCGGAGGCATCGACGCAGTTGATCGCGTAGAAGGCGTTCTGGGAGGGCGCGTAGGCGCCGTTGGGCCCGCGGCCGTTGTAGGAATCCGCCGCGGCGAGCAGCGCTCGGCCGTCGCCGCCGCGCGCGCCGGCGATCGCCAGGGCGAGCTGCGGCCAGCCGCGGGCGTCCTGGTAGAGCGAGGCGAGGATGCCGGTGGTGGCGAGCGACTGGGTCAGTCGGCGGTCGCCGACCGCGATCGGGCGGGCGTCGAGCCGGTCCAGCAGGTCGGTGACGGCACCGAGCACCTCCTCGCGGCTCTCCCCGAGCCCGCAGTCGCCCCGGCCTGCGCACCAGTCGGCGAACGCGCCGATCGAGGCGTCGAATCCCTGCACCTGGGTGGCCCCGCCGCCGATGCCGCGCTGGCCGGTGTCATCGGCCTGGAGCGGCGCGACCGAGTCGAGCACCAGCCGGCCGACCTTGTCGGCGAACAGCTCGACATAGGCCTGCCCGATGATCGTGCCGTAGGAGTAGCCGAGGTAGTTCAGCTTCTCGTCGCCGACCAGCTCGCGCAGCAGGTCGAGGTCCTTGGCGGTGTCGGCGGTGGTGACGGCCTCCAGCAGCGGGCCGCTGTTGCGTGCGCACGCCTTGCCGAAGCCGCGCCAGGCCTGCACCAGCTCATCGAACTCCGCGGGACTGTCGGGGGAGGAGTCCACCTCGTGCAGCTCGTCGAGCTCGGCCGCGCTCGCACAACGCACGGGCGTCGAGCCTCCCGTCCCGCGCGGATCCCAGCCGACGATGTCGTAGCGTTCGAGCCCCGTCGCGCGGAACCACTCGACCAGTCGCGTCCCGGACTCGCCCGGCCCGCCGGGGTTGATGAACAGCGTGCCCAGCTTCGGTGTCCGGGTCGCGGGCCGCTGCCGCAGCGCCAGCGTGATCGCCTCGGCATCCGGCACGTCCCAGTCCAGGGGCGCGGTCACCTCGGCGCACCGGAACTGCCCGCAGGCGCGCCAGTCGATCCGTTGCGACCGGTACGCCGCGAAGTCGGCCAGCGGCTTGCGGAATCCGGGCGGACGAACATCAGGCAGCGGATCGTGCCCGCGATCGGGGGAACGCTCCAGCGCGGTCGGGCCCGGCGCGGGCGGTGCCGGTACGCCCGGATCGGCGTCCGGCTGCTGCGGCACGGCGGGCGGTGCGAACGCGCCACGCAGCGCCAGCGGCAGGCTCGCCGCGGTGACCACGCCGGCCCCGCCGATCATGATCATCGCGACCGCGAGACAGGCGGCCAGCGCTGCCTTGGGAACTGGGCGCACGCCGACATGCTAGCCCCGGGCGGTGCGCAGCCGGGGTCTCGGCGGGCTCGACCCGCCTATGTCTCGGCGGGCTCGACCGGCGTATGCGCATCCTCGTGCCGAAAGTGACCACTGGTCGGGGTTTGGGCGGGCTCGGGGGTGAAGTAGCGGCCAGAACTCGGGCGAGTGGTCGGTTTGGGCGAGCGGCGACGTCTCGACGGGCTCGACCGGCGCATGTCTCGGCAGGCTGATCGGCGAGGTCTCGACCGGGCTGGTCAGGACTCCTGCGCGGGCGGGCACAGGCAGAACGGGTGCCCGTCGGGGTCGAGCATCACCCGGTACGCCTCACCGCCGGGCTGCTCCGCCGCGACGCTCGCGCCGAGCCCGGTGGCCCGCTCGGTCGCGGCCGCGACATCGTCGACCCGGAAGTCCAGGTGGAACTGCTGCGGGTGCTCCTGGCCCGGCCAGGCCGGAGCCGCGTACGACTCGACGCCCTGGAAGTTCAGCGTGTAGGGGCCGACGCTCGCCTGGGCGTACCCGTATTCGGGGTATTCCCCGCTCACCTCGCCGCCGGCCAGGTCGGCATAGAAGCGGGCGAGTCGGGAGGAGTCGGAGCAGTCGATGGTGAAGGCGATCAGGTCGGCGGATGCGCCGGATTCGGTGTTCATGTCCGACAGGCTGCCTAGAGTTCACCCATGGGGTCTTGGACGGACACGACACGCCCCGAACTTCCCGCGGGTGCCCGGCCGCTGTGGCGGGCCGTGATCCGGCCCGAGCGGCTGGACCGGACGATCGTGCGCGAGGTGTTGCCGGGCGCCGGACCGCTCGCCGGTTGGGTCGAGCAGGTCTGGTCGCTCGCCTGGTCCCAGCCGGTGCCCGCCTCGCTGTCCGCGCTGATCTCGCACCCGACGATCCACCTGACCGTCGAGGCCGGGCCGCCCAGCGAGCGTCGGCACGGCCATGCGCTGCCCGCGGAACTGCTGCACGGGGTGGTGCTGGAGCGGTTCGGCCTGGACCTGCCGGCCTTCGGCTGGGTGGTCGGGCTGCACCTGGTGCCCGGCGCGATCATGGACCTGACCGGCGTCCCGGCCTACCGCTGGACCGGCCGCGTCGTCCCCTGGGCCGCGGCGTGGCCGGGCTGGGATCTGACGCCGGTCTGGGACGCGGAGGGTCCAGCGGCGCGGGCGCAGGCCCTGCGCGCGGTGGCGGAGACCATGATCGGGGACCGGGTGCCCAGCCCCGATGGGCGCCGGGCCCGCACGGTCGAACGGCTCGCCCGCGATGACCGCGGCATCCGCACCGTCGAGGAGCTGGCCGCTCGGGTTGCCCTGTCGGTACGGGCGCTGCAACGCCTGTGTCGTGATCATCTCGGCGTCACGCCGCGTTGGCTGCTGCGCCGCGCCCGGGTGCTCGATGCCCACGAGCTGCTGTCCACGACCGAGCTGGAGATCGCCGAGATCGCCCACCGGTTGGGCTGGTACGACCAGGCGCACCTCACCCGCGACTACACCAAGATCACCGGCGTCCCACCCGCCGCGCAGCGCCGCATTCTGGAAACCGACCGCAGTTGAACCACCGACCAGGAGATGATCATGACCAGTCTGACCGGCCGCCCCAACACGGCCCTGCTGGTGATCGACATGCAGAACGGCGTGGTTGACGGCGCCCATCAGCGTGCCGGGGTGATCGACAACATCGCCGCGCTCGTCGATCGGGCCCGCGCGGCCGAGGTGCCGGTGGTGTGGGTACGCCACAGCGACGAGGAGATGACGCAGGGCAGCCCGGAGTGGCAGATCGTCGACGAGTTGACGCCGGCCGATGGCGAGCCGCTGGTCGGCAAGACCTACGGCGACTCGTTCGAACAGACCGACCTGGAGGACGTGCTGGCCGAGCGAGGTGTCGGGCGGGTCGTGGTGACCGGCGCGCAGACCGACATGTGCATCCGGTCGACGCTGCACGGCGCGCTGGTCCGCGGCTACGACGCGCTGCTCGTGGGCGACGCGCACACCACTGAGGACCTCCGCCCCTACGGCGTACCGATCGGCCCGGCCGACGCGATCGCCTACACCAACGCCTACTGGGACGAGTCGGCGGCCAAGGACCGGCGCGGCGGCACCGTCAGCACCGCCGAGGTGGACTTCGCGGCGAAGGGCTGAGCGTCACCACCAGGTGCCGCCGCCCGCATCGTCGGGCTCGTCGGCGCTCGCGTCGAAGCCGTGGATCCAAGCCAGGTGGCGATCGAAGGCGCCCGCTTGCGCCAGGCGCGCGTTTCGCCGGTCGGCGCGCGGGCCGGGCGGCAGGTGCAGCACGTCGGCGGCGGTGATCGAGGCGTACTGAACCTTGCGGGTACGCCCGCGCCGCAAACGCTCGTAGGCCGCGCGGGCGTGATCGAGATCGGTATGGGCGCCGAGTTGGTCGGCCAGCACGATGGCGTCCTCGATGGACTGGTTCGCGCCCTGACCGTGGTGCGGCACGAGCGCGTGGGCCGCGTCGCCGAGCAGGGTGATCCGGCCCCGGCTCCAGCGCGACAGCGGCGGCCGGTGGTAGAGCGCCCAGCGCTCGGTGACGCCGACGGCGCCGATCAGCTGCCGCACCGCCGGATGCCAGTCGGCGAAGTCCGCGAGATGTGACCCGTCGTCGATCCCGGCGACCCACGTCTCGTGCGGCCAGGGGATGCCTTCGCGGCGTACCAACAAGAAGTTGTGCGCTCCGCCGCCGATCGGGTAGTGCAGCAGGTGCCCGCCGGCGCCCATCCAGAACTGGATCGCGCCCGGGTCCGGCAGTTGCGACAACAGCTCGGGGCCGACGATCCCGCGGGTGCCGGTGCAACCAGAGAAGAGCGTGTCGTCGTAGCCGAGCAGTAGCCGGCGCACGGTCGACCGCGCGCCGTCGGCGCCGATCACCAGGTCGGCGTTCGCCGTCGAACCGTCGGCGAACTCGAGCACCGCCTCCGTCGAGGTCTCCCGGATTCCGGTCAGGCGACGACCGAGATGGAGCCCGTCGGTGCCGAACGCGCCGGACAGGGCGGCCTGCAGGTCGGCGCGGTGAATGCCCACGTACGGCGCGCCGAACCGGCGGCGGTAGTCCGCCCGGTCGCCGAGGCGGGCGATCACCCGGCCGTCGAGCCCGTCGCGGAAGATCAGCGTCTCGACCTCGGCCCAGCTCCGGGCAAGTTGATCACCCAGCTCGAGACGGCCCTCGTAGAAGCGGGTCGCATTCGCCGACAGCGCCACCGCCGCCCCGATCTCGCGCAGTTGGGTCGTCTGTTCGTGGATGGTCACGTCGAACCCGCGCCGCCGCAGGTCGATTCCGAGGGTCAGGCCGCCGATGCCGGCACCGATGATCGCGATCTGGGGACTGCGGGTCATGCTGCGGACTCCTTCGTCCTCGTTTGCGGGTGTACGCGGTTTGCGGGTGTACGCCGACGCTAGGGCGGCGCGACGGGCATCGCTTCGGCCTCGTGTGGGAACCTTGAGGCCGCCAGTTCCGACACTGTGTCGGAGTGATCGGGCGGACGGTTGGAGGGGCCACGGTGGCCGAGGTGGGCGCGAGCCTGGACGATCTGCTGCAGGATCTGTCCGAGGAGGTGGGGCGCCGGCTGGTGCTGCTGGACGACGACCTGTGCGTGGTGGGCTACTCCATCCACGAGTCCGACGAGGACCGCGAACGGCTCGGCCAGGTGCTCGCGCACAGCGACTCGTGGGCCAGGCCGTCGGTGGCGGCCGGCGGGTGGCGCGTCCGCAACATTCCCCAGCTCGGCCGGGTGCTGTTCGCGCCGGTCGATGATCAACAACGACGGGTCGGCCATCTGATCACCGTCCTTCGGCCGGCCGAGTCCCCGGAGGGCGCCGACCTGGCGCCGCTGCTCGCGGGGGCGGCGCGGCTGGGCCCGCCGCTCGGTCTGCGGGCATTGCGCGGCGACGAGCGGCGCGGGGCGGCAGCGCGGTTGCTCGATGAGCTGTTCGCGGCGGATGAGGGGCGGCGGTCCGGGGCGGCCGCCGCGCTGATCGACCAGGGGCTGCTCGGTGGATCCGGACACTATTGCGCGGTCGCGCTCGGTGCGCCGCCCGGAGGTGAGGGGGCCGGGACACGGACGACCCTGGCGGTGCGGCTGACCGTGGACTTCGTCGCGCGCACCTCGACCGCGTCGGTGGCCGGTGGCGTGCTCGGGGACGGTGTCGGGGTGCTGGTCTTTCCTCGGCCGGTCGTCGCCGAGCGCTTGGGCCGGATCCTCGGCAGGCCCGAGCTTGCCGGCGTCCGCGCCGGGATCGGCCCGGTGGTCGGCACGTTGGGGGAGGTGCCGCGATCGTTCGCCCGGGCCCGGGCCGCCTGGCGTGCGGCGTACCTCGCTGCCGACCGGCATCCGGTGGTGCTGAACTGGGTCGACGCCGGGCTGGACGGCGTGCTGGCGATGCTGCCGCTCGAGGACATCGGCGCCGATGATCTTGGACCGCCGATCCGACGGCTGCTGGCCGAGCCGCGGTCGGCCGCCATGATCGAGACGCTGGAGGCCTATCTCGCCGCGGGCGGGGATGCGCGCGCGACCGCGCGAGTGCTGTGCATCCATCGGTCGACGCTGTACTACCGGTTGGGCCGGATCCGCACCGTCGTGGGAGTGGAGCTGTCCGACGGTGGCGTACGCGGCGAGCTGCAGGGGGGTCTACGACTGGCCCGGCTCGCCGGGCTGATCGGTGGCGCGCGCTGATCGCGTCATCGGTGGCGGGAATCCTGCGCATCCTGTCCCGAACGGTGGTGGCGCACTCACCAGGGGCACCGCTTCGATATTGATCATGAAGCGGGCACTTGTCGTGATCGATGTCCAGGAGTCCTTCCGTCAGTTGCCGCGGTGGCGCGCGGTGTCCACGGCGGACATCGTCGAGCGGACGGTTCGGCTGGTGGAGGCGCGCCGGGCGCAGGGCGATCTGGTCGTCTGGGTGCTGCACGCCGAGCCGGGCAGCGGCACGCCGTTCGATCCGCCGTCGGGCCATGTCCGGCTGATCGAGCCGCTGACGCCGCTGCCCGGCGAGCCGGTGATCACCAAGACCTCGCGGAATGCCTTCACCACGACCAATCTGCAGCAGATCCTGACCCAGCACGGCGTGGGTACGCTGATGATCAGCGGCATCCAGACCGAGCAGTGCTGCGAGACGACCGCGCGGCTGGCGGCCGACCTCGGCTATGACGTCGAGTTCGTCACCGAGGCCACCGCCACCTTCCCGATCCCGCACCGCGATCGTGGGCCGGCCGCGACCGACGCCGACTGGGACGCGATCCTTGCCGATCCGCGCACGCTCGGCACCGATGCCGTGATCGAGCGGACCGAGTACGCCCTCGCGGGCCGGTTCGCGCGGATCGTGTCGCTGGACGAGCTGACCGCCACCGGCTGACGGGCGGCGGGTGCTCGCGGCGATCGGCGGCCCATGTTGACGTGATCAAGATTGACGGGCCGGGCGAACAGTCGCACGCTGCGATCATGATCAGCTCAACAGCACCCGAGCCCATCGTGACCCCGCCCGGCCTCGCCGGCGTGGTCGTCGCGGACACCGCGATCGGCGATGTCCGCGGTGAGGAGGGGTTCTTCCACTACCGGCAGTACGACGCGACCGAGCTCGCCCGCGAGCACACCTTCGAAGACGTCTGGCATCTTGTCCTGCGCGGTGCGCTGCCCGCGGCCGAGCAGCGGGAGAGCTGGCGGCGCGAGGTCGCGGAATCGCTGCAGGTCCCGGCCGAGCTCGCCGAACGACTGGTCACGGTGATGGGCGCGAGCGCGAGCGACGATCCGCTGCTCACCCTGCGTACCGCGCTGTCGGCGTACGGGGCGTTGACCGCGGATCGACCGCTGTGGGACAGCGACGAGCAGACCAAGCAGGTACGCGCGGTGCGGTCCGCCGCGGTCGTGCCGTGGTTGGTGACCGCCGCCCACAGCCTGGCGGGCGGGCGCGAACCGCGCGCTCCGCGGCCGGAGCTCGGCTACGTCGGCAGCTATCTGGCGATGCTCACCGGTCGCGAACCGAGCGCGCGTGAGGTCGAGGCACTGAGCCGCTATCTGGTGCTGACCATCGACCACGGCTTCAACAACTCGACCTTCACCGCCCGCACGGTCGCCTCCACCGGGACCGACCTGACCTCGTGCCTGGTCGCCGGTGTCGGCGCGCTGGCCGGGCCGCTGCACGGCGGCGCGCCGAGCCGGGCGCTGGACGCGCTCGACGAGATCGCCTTGGCCGACCGCGCCGAGGCCTGGGCACGCGGCCAGCTCGCCGAGGGGCACCGGGTGATGGGATTCGGGCACGCCGTCTATCGGAGGTTGGATCCGCGCTCGGAGCTGCTGAAGGAGACCGCGATCGGGCTCGGCGGACCGACGGCGGAGCTCGCCGTCGCGGCGGAGGCCGAGGTGATCAAGGTGCTGGACGAGGCCAAGCCCGGCCGCCCGCTGCGCGCCAACGTCGAGTACTACGCCGGCGTCGTCATGGAGGCGTGCGGGGTGCCGCGCGAGATGTTCACGCCGACCTTCGCCTGCAGCCGGGTTGTCGGCTGGACCGCGCACGTGCTGGAGCAGAGCCGCGACCGCAAGATCATCCGGCCGAGTTCGCGCTATGTCGGGCCGCCGGTCCCGGTCTCCGGCTGACCGGTGTAGGTGGCGCGCGGGCGGAAGCGCAACGGCTTGCCCTGCTCCTCGATGCCGTGCGCGACGAAGCCGGCCAGGCGGGCGAGGGTGAAGATCACCGAGCCGGCGTCGCGGGGCAGGCCGGCGCCGATGCTGAGCGCGGCGAGCCCGAGGTCGACGTTCGGCGCGATCCGGTGCCGGCGGGCGACGCGCGCGGCGAGCTGGTCCACCGCGGCGACGACGTCTGGGGCGAAGCGGTCGACCGCGGCGAGAAGGACCTCGAGCCGCGGGTCGGGCCCGGTGTAGACGGTGTGTCCGAAGCCCGCCGGGACGGTGTCGACGTCGACCGGGTCGAGCAGCTCGCGGCTGAGCAGGTCGTACGCCGGCGCGGACGCGGCGCCGTGCCGATGCCCGGCCATCGCCGAGGCGCCGGTGAGCATGATCAGATAGGGGTCCGCGCCGGTGCTCGCCGCCGCGCGGGCGGCGAGCGTCGAGGTTGCCAGCTCATGATCGGCGAGTACGCCGAGCGCGATGTCGACCGCCCGTAACTGCGCCGGGGTCGGCGGGCGAGCGACGAGACCGGCCCACGTGCCCGCCGCCACCGCGCCGGGCGGGATGGGTTCGGCCAGGGTCGGGTCGGCCAGGGTCGGTTCAGTGAGGGTCGGGTCGGTGGGGGTCGGTTCGGCCAAGGTCGGGTCGACGGGGGTCGGTTCGACCAGGATCGGGTCGCCTTGCCCCTCGCCGACCGCGCGCCCGGTGGTGCCGCGCAGGGTCGCGATCGCGGTGGCGATCGCCCGGCGCCCGGCCTGCCGGAAGTGCTCGGCGCTCAGGTCGTCGCGCTCGGGATCGGTGGCCGCGGCGTACAGGATGCCGAGACGAATGCGATCGCAGCGCGAGTAGCCGGCCACGGCGTCGACCGGGGCGCCGGGGCAGGCCGGCCAGGGCACCCTCGGCGCAGGCTCGTCCCAGATCAGTTCGGCGACGCGCTCGAACGTCCCGCGTTCGGCGAGCTCGCCGGCGTCGCGGCCGCGGAACAACAGGCGGCCACCGGGATCGAGGCTGGTGACGGCGGTATCGACGGTCACCTCGAAGACCCCGCGCCGTGGCCGATGACGGCGCTCAGTCAGCCGGCTCACCTCGTCTCGGCGGAACCGCGATCCGTCCTGGCGCGAGCGTCCGTCCTCGACCCGATGCAGCAGGCCCCGGCTGACGTAGGCGTAGACCGTTGACACCCGCACGCCGAGCAGATCGGCCGCCTGCTGCGTGCTGATCAACTCGTCGCTCACGCGGTCAACGTAGTGAAGCGCTCCGCGCCGGCCAACGTCGCACCCTGCGCTCCGGCCCCGGCCGCCGCCGGTGAGCGCCCGCCGGCACGCGTCAGTGCCCCTGCCTCCGCCCGGTGCCGAGGGTCGGATCCTCGCCGGGCTCACGGATCCTCGCCGGGCTCACGGACCTCACCGGGCTCACGGACCTCACCGGGGGCTCAGGGGTCGTCGTCGGGCGGGCCGGGCCCTCCGGCCGCCTTCCCGGAGCCGGCGCGTCGGTGGAGGAGCCTCGGGTGCCGAAGTGGGCGGCGGGCGGCATCGACCCGGCTGGGCGGCAGCACCTCGGGCAGGCCGTCGGCGGCGATGCGTACCTCCCACTGGCTGCCGGCTGCGGCGCCGGGCCGGGGCTCGATCAGCCCGTGGTGGTGCCGACACAGGAGCACCAGGTTGGTCAGCCTGGTGGCCCCGCCGGCCTGCCACGGGATGATGTGGTGGGCCTCGCAGCGCTCCGGTGGGCGATCGCAGCCGGGCAGCACGCAGCCTCGGTCGCGGACGGTGAGGGTGGCGCGGATGGGCGCGGTGACGAGGCGGTGTTCGCGACCGACGTCGAGGGGCTGCCCGGCCCCGCCGAGCACCACCGGCAGCAGCCCGGCATCGCAGGCCAGCCGGCGCATCGAGGCAAGCGAGACTCGGGC
Organism: Naumannella cuiyingiana; assembly: GCF_013408305.1. Classification (NCBI taxonomy): domain Bacteria; kingdom Bacillati; phylum Actinomycetota; class Actinomycetes; order Propionibacteriales; family Propionibacteriaceae; genus Naumannella; species Naumannella cuiyingiana. The sequence goes on from NZ_JACBZS010000001.1 coordinate 2,491,686, forward strand.
GCCCGTGCGCAGCGACTCGCCGCTCGCGCGTCCCGGCGCCGAACCGGCGAGCGCGCGAAGCTGTTCGTGCCCGATGGTGACGACGATCCGCGGGCGCTCGCCGCCGTGCGTCGGCGCGGTCCGGCACGCCTGGGCGTGGCTGATCAGCTCGACCAGGCCGTCCGCGCGGCGTTGCTCGGGCGAGCTGAGCTCGGCCTCGCTCGGATCGCGGCCGGCAACGGAGCGGTCGCGGGTGGCGTGGGCATCGATGACGGCGACGAATGCCTCACCGTCGAGCTGGGGCAGTCGACCGCGGAAGCTGATGGTGCCGTGCCCGTCGGCCGTGAAGGTGAGCGACCGAGCCTGATGGGCGCGCCGCTCGGCGCGCTCCAGCGCCACGCGATCGTGCTCATCGGCGATCTCGGGGGCGATGATCTCGACGAGGTGGTTGCCGAGGCGGCGCAACATGGCGGGATCGAAATGCTGCGCCGTCGCGTGGTCGATCATGGTCGCCTCGCCGGCGGCGAGCTCACCGGCGGACAGGTCGCCCGGCAGGCGATCGAGCGCATCGACGATCGCGCCGGCCTGATCGGTGCTGATCCCGGCGCGCGCGTGCGCGTCGGCGACGGCGCCGAATCGGCCGAGCCGGTGCGCGTCCTTGATCAACGCCGCGGCGCGGCCCGGGGTGACTCGCCCGGTCTGGGCCAGCCAGGTCCGGGTCGAGGACCCCTGCGCGGTCATCGCATCGTCGGCATCGTCGACCGCGCGGATGCCGGCCGCGATGATCGCATCCATCCGGTCACGCAATCGGAGCCAGCTCGCCAACTCGGCCAACCGCGCACGCGGATCGGGCGCAGCGGTCAGGGTGCCCTCGCGCACGCCGCGCAGCGCGGCGTCGATCAGCCGCTGCGCCTGGCCGGCAGTTCCCCCGAACTCCTCCATACCCGAGAGCGTAGGGTCGCCCACTGACACAGACGGCGCCCCGAGCTCGTCGGGACTGCCTTTTCCACAAGCGATCCCGAATACATGCGTCTGTGGAAAAGAGATTGGGCCAGGTCAGGACCACACCCCGGAGCTGCCGCGCCGGTGACTGGTCACCAGGTGGGTGTCGACGATCCCCACGGCCTCCATCAGGGCGAACATCGTCGTCGGACCGACGAACCGGAACCCCTTCTTGCGCAGAGCCTTCGCCAAGGCCACCGACTCCGGGGAGCTGCTCGGCACTTCGTCTGCGGTCCGCGGCTCCGGCGTACGCTCCGGCCGGAATCCCCAGACGAAGTCGGCGAGCCCGCCCTCGGCTCGCAGCTCCAGCGTCGCCCGGGCGTTGCCGATCGTCGCGTCGATCTTGGCGCGGTTGCGGATGATCCCCGCGTCGGCGAGCAACCGCTCGCGATCGGCGTCGCCATAGCGAGCCACCAGCTCCGGGTCGAAGTGATCGAATGCCTCGCGGAAGTTGTCGCGCTTGCGCAGGATCGTCGCCCAGGACAGGCCCGACTGGAACGCCTCGAGGCTGAGCCGCTCGAACAGCCCGCGCTCATCGCGTACCGGCATGCCCCACTCGGTGTCGTAGTAGGTGCGCAGCAGCGGATCCGCATCCGCCCACACCGGACGCTGCAGCCCGTCGTCACTGGTGACAGTCATGGCACGACGCTATAGCGTTCCGGGCATGACAAGATCACGAAAGACAGGGTTGTCCACAGCGATCGTGTCAGCGGTGCTGGGGGCTACAGCGCTGATCGCATCCGTCTCGACCGCGCCGAGTGCCCATGCGGGCGCGACGGCCATGAACACCGAGGAACGCGAGGTGCTTCGCCTCGTCAACGTCGAACGGGCCAAGGTCGGCTGCCCGGCCGTCCGCGAGCACACGACGCTGGCCACCGTGGCCCGCGCCCACAGCGTCGACATGGCGCGCTATGACTACTTCAGCCACACCGGCCGGGACGGGCGCAGCCCGTTCGACCGGATGCGGGATGCCGGCTACACCGGCAGCGTGATGGCCGAGAACATCGCGGCCGGTCAGCAGACCCCGGCCGCGGTGATGAAGTCGTGGATGAACAGTTCCGGCCACCGGGCCAACATCCTGAACTGCCGTTACCGCGATCTGGGGGTCGGCGTCGCTCGCGGCGGGAGCTACGGGATCTACTGGACGCAGAACTTCGGCGGCTGAGACGGGCCGCCCCGCGCACCTCGACCTAGGTACGCGGGGCGGGTGCCGCTTCTGGCGTCGGGCTCAGGACAGCGCGGTCAGCACGCGGTCCAGCGCCTGGACGGCGCGGGTGATGTCCTCGGCGCTGACGGTCAGCGCGGGACGGAACCGGATCGACGACGCGCCGCAGCCGAGCATGAAGATCTTCTCGTCGGTCCGCAGCTTGTCGATCACGCGGTCGCGCAGCTCGCCATCGGGCAGCGTGATCGCGCACATCAGGCCCGCGCCGCGCGGATCGCTGACGACACCCTCGTGCTTGGCCGCCAGCTCGCGCAACTGCGCCAGCAGCTCCTCCCCGCGCTCCTCGGCGTTGTTGATCAACTTGTCGGCCTCGATCACCTCGAGGATCCGGCGCGAGCGGACCATGTCGGTCAGATTGCCGCCCCAGGTCGAGTTGATCCGCGACGGCACCTCGAAGACGTTGTCCTCGACCTCGTCCACGCGGCCGCCGGCCATGATCCCGCAGACCTGCAGCTTCTTGCCGAAGGAGACCACGTCGGGCTGCACGCCGAGCTTCTGGTACGCCCAGGCGGCGCCGGTCAGGCCGCATCCGGTCTGCACCTCGTCGAAGATCAACAACGCGTCGAACTCGACACACAGCTCCTTCATCGCGGCCAGGAACTCCGGGCGCAGGTGGCGATCGCCGCCCTCGCCCTGGATCGGCTCGCAGATGAACGCGGCGATGTCGTCGCCGTCGGCCTCGAATGCCGCGCGGGCCTGCGCGAGTGCCGTGCGCTCGGCCTCGGCAACATCGTGGGCCTCGGAGACATAGGGCGCGTCGATCCGCGGCCAGTCGAACTTCGGGAACCGGGCGACCTTGTTCGGGTCGGTATTGGTCAGGCTCATCGTGTAGCCGGTACGCCCGTGGAACGCACCCGTCAGGTGCATGATCTTGGTGCCCAGCTCGGGGCTCTTGCCCTTGGCCTCGTTGCGGCGGCTCTTCCAGTCGAAGGCGACCTTGAGCGCGTTCTCGACGGCCAGGCCGCCACCCTCGACGAAGAACAGGTGCGGTAGCTGCGGATCGCCGAGCACCCGGGCGAAGGTCTCGACGAACTCGGCCATCGGCACCGAGTAGATGTCGGAGTTCGACGGCTTGTTGATCGCGGCCTCGGTCAGCTCGGCGCGGAACGCGTCGTCCTTCGCGAGCGCCGGGTGGTTCATCCCGAGCGCGGAGGAGGCGAAGAAGGTGAACATGTCCAGGTAGCGCGTGCCGTCGCGCTGGTCGACCAGCTCCGAACCCGCGGAGTTCTCCAGGTCCAGGACGAAGTCGAACCCGTCGGTCAGCATGTTGCGGCCGAGCACCTCGCGCACGGCCTCGGGGGCAAGGTGTTGAGAGGTCGTCACAGTCATGTCCTCCAGCATACGAATATTGCGGTGATCTGGCGAGCTGTCGAGACAATCTCGCGTTACGACCGTGTTACGCCGCCATAGTTGGCGCAGAAGGTCGAGATTCTGGCGTGGTTTCGAGTGTACGCCGGGGCCCGGCTCGGGCGGCGGCCGCGGGCCGGCGTCCGGCGCCGACGCTCGCGCGGAAGAATCGCCGCGTGCACGAACTCGCGCGACGGATCGGCCTGCCCGGTGCCGTCTGGATCGGCCTCGGCTCGATGATCGGCGCCGGGATCTTCGCCGCGCCCGCACCGGCGACCGCAGCCGCCGGGTCGGCGGTCCTGGTGGCCCTGGCGCTGGCGGCGGTGGTCGCCTGCTGCAATGCGACCTCCTCGGCGCAACTGGCGGCGGCGTACCCACGCTCCGGCGGCAGCTATCTCTACGGCCGCGAGCTGTTGGGGCCCTGGCCCGGGTTCCTGGCCGGGTGGTGCTTCGTGATCGGCAAGACCGGCAGCACCATTGCGATGGCGCTGATCTTCGCCGCGTACCTCGTGCCGCAGGGCTGGCAACGCCCGGCCGCCTGCGCGGCAATCCTGGTGCTCGGCGGCATCAACTGCGCCGGCATCACCCGAACCCTGCGGGCCACCATGATCATCGTCTCCGCGGTCCTGGTGGTGCTGGTCACGGCGATCGTCGTCGGCCTGCGCGCGCCGGTCGCCGCGGGTGGCTGGTTCGGCGTACCGCCGGCGGAACCGAGCGCGCTCGGGATCCTGCAGGGTGCGGGGTTGCTCTTCTTCGCCTTCGCGGGGTACGCCCGGATCGCCACGCTCGGTGAGGAGGTACGCGACCCCCGTCGGGTAATCGGACGCGCCGTGGTGATCACCCTGGGCGTCGTGCTCACGCTCTATCTGGTGGTGCTGCTGGTACTGCTGCGCGGCCTCGGCGTGCCCGCCCTGGCGGCCAGCACCGCGCCCCTGGCCGATCTGGTTGCCGCGGCGGGGGCGAGCTGGTTGGTGCCGGCGATCGGGATCGGTGCGGCGCTGGCCAGCCTCGGCGCGCTGCTCGCCCTGCAGGCCGGCATCGGGCGTACCGCCCTGGCAATGGCGCGCAATGATGATCTTCCCCGATGGTTGGCGGCGATCGGCGCGCGCGGCGTACCGACCCGGGCGATCGCCGTCCCGACCGTGATCGCCGCCGGGCTCGTCTGGTTCGTGCCGCTCGGCGCGGTGATCGGCTTCTCCAGCTTCGGCGTGCTGTTGTACTACCTGGTCGCGAACCTGGCGGCGCTGCGTCAGGCCGGCGACGACCGGCGCTTTCCACGGGTCCTGCAGGTGACCGGCGCGGCGCTGTGTGTGCTGCTGGTGGCGACGGTCGGGCCCGCGAGCCTGATCGTCGGCGCGGCGATGGTCTGCGCGGGGATCGGTTGGCGGGTGGTCGCTAGGGTGTCCCGGTGAAACGCAGTTCCGGGATCGCGTTGCGGCCCCCGTGGGGTCGGCCCGTCGCGGAGGGTGGCGTACCTGTCGATGCGACCGCCGATCTGGTGGTCGTCGGCGCCGGTGCCGCGGGACTGACCACCGCCCTGGCGGCGGCCGAGGGCGGCGCGGACGTGATCGTGATCGAAGCGGGCCGGATCGGCGCCGACGCCTCGGGAGCGCTGCCGGGCTGGTTGACGCCGCTGCAGGGGGAGACGCCGCACGACATCCGGCTGCTGCACGGTGATGACGCGGTGCGCGCGTGGGCGGCCCAGACCGGTCGGGCGCTCGAGTACGTGCGGCGGCGGGGGGCCGAGTTCGGCGTACCCGTGGCCGACCGGACGTTCGGCGCAACGACCACGCAGGGCCATTGGGCGTTCCAGCTCCGGTTCGTGGCGCGGGCGCTGCGGGTCGGCGGCTACCGGTGCGAGTTTGCCGATGTCAGTGGGCTGCCGTTCGAGGTGCGACCCGAGCTGGTGGTCGGCGGGGGCGCCGTCGTGGACCCCGCGGAGTGGCTGGGCGCGCTGGCGGCGCGGGCGGTCGATGCCGGGGTGCGCATTTTCGGCGGCGCGGCGATGGCCGGTCTCCGGGTCGATCGGACCGGCGCGCGAGTGATTGCCGGCAGCGCCGAACTGCGCGCGAGACGCGTGGTGCTGGCCAGCTCGGCACCGCTGGCGGACCGGGCCGCGCTGCGGGCGCGGGTGCGGGCCGAGACGTGGCATCTGCTCGCCCTGCGGACCGATGTGTTCCCGCTCCGCGAGGTCCAGTTGGTGGATCGGCCCGGCATGCTCGTCTCGCGGTACCGAGACCTGTTGATCATCGGGCAGAACGGGGGATCGGTGGCCGAATTGATCGACCGGGTCTCCCGGAGCTGGCCCGACGCGCAGGTGGTCAACGGCTGGTCGACGACGACCCATCGCAGCGTCGACGGGTTGCCGCTGGTGGGTTCGGCGAGCTTGAGCGGGGACACCGTGCTGACCGCGGCCGGCCTCGGCGCGTTCGAGCTGGTCAACGGCACCGCCGCCGGGTTGCAGCTTGCCGATGTCGCGCTCGGGCGCAGTGCCGCCGCGGAATTGCCGTGGCGACCGGCGCGGGTGCCGCTGGCGCGCGGGCTGTCCAAGCGTGGGCGGTCGGCCCTGATCGGACCCATCCCGTGGATCACCCGGCTGAACGAGCCCGGTAGCCGCTGACCGGTTTTCCACAGCTTCCCGGGCGGGCTGTCGACATCGTGCGGGTTCGTCGGAATACTGCCCGGGAAAGCGCTGCAGGGCGCAGACCCGGGAGGAGCCCCCCAGATGTTTCCTCGTCTGCCTGCGGTCGTCGGGGTGTTGGCTGTGATCGTCCTGGCGGCATGTACCGGTCCGGCCGAGTCCGGCCCGGGCCCGAGTGGTGCCCCCACTTCAGTGGGTACGCCCTCGCCGTCCCCCAGCCGCGGCGCCAAGCAGGCCCAGGAGGCCATCGAGGCCTATCGGGCGTACGAGCAGATGCTCGGTGACACGGCGCGAGCAGGCGGATACGACCCCGCCGCCGGCGACCCGATTCCTGAATCTGTCGTGGCAACGACGGCTGGGCAGGAGCGCGATTACGTCAACGGCAGCAATCAACAACTGAATCGCGAGGGTGAGCGACTGGCAGTCGGCGGATCCAAGATCGTTCGAGTCGTCGTTGCCTCTGCGAGCGCGCAGCGCGTTGATCTTTACACCTGCGTGGATCGATCCAGCGTTCGCTACCGGGGTAAGGACGGGGAACGACCGGCACCGGAAGCGTATTTGGAGAAGTGGCCGACGCTGACTCTCGACCGCGAAGAACCCGCCGGTTGGAAGGTGTTCACGATGAGATCGCGGGGAGCCAAGTCGTGTTGATCCGGCATCTTGTGAGCATGCTGGTCGGGGCGTCGATGCTGGTCGTTTCATCGGGGCTGCTCGCCAGCGCGAACCCGCCCGTTCCGCCGCCCCCACCGGCACCTGAGGAGCGCTCCGACGACAACAATGGGACAACTTACGGGCTCGAGGACTCGACGACTGGGGAGCCGCCATCTCAACGAGACTCCCAGCGCCGACCCTCACAAGGATCAGGGTCGGGCAACAGCGGTTCGGGTGGGCGTGCGTATCCGTCGATCCCGTTGGACGAGCTGCACATCAACTCGGGTGGCCGCTGCAATCCGTCGGATCGCCTGTGTTCCATCCCGACGGGCGGCGGCGGTGGTGGCGGCAACGCGGCGCCGCCGGCTCCGACGATCGATCCGGGAGTCGCCGCCCGCCGGGCGGTTGCCCGGATCACGCTGAAGGCGTCGTCGGCCGAGCTCACGCCCGACTGGAACAAGAATCGCTTCAAGATGCTTGCCGTCGGCTTCCCGGTGTGGGTGAGCGTGGACGACGACTCCCTGGTCGCGCCGGCCGACTCGATGACCGTCGAGGGCCTGTCGGTCTCGTTGCGGGCGAACAAGCCGCGGGTCGCGGTGGACATGGGCGACGGGACCACCCTGCGGTGCGCGCTGAAGGGCCGCAAGTTCAACTACCGCGACATTCCCGGCAGCGACGGCCCGTGCTCGCACCGCTACCAGAAGATGTCGCCGAAGGACGGCTACCAGGTCACCACGACCTACACCTGGGACATCGACTGGTCGGCCGGTGGCCAGTCCGGAACGATCACCACGAGCGATTCCGAGACCGTCCGCATCCCGATCGGAGAGCTGCAGGCGCTGATCACCGCCCCGCGCTGATCGACGTTTTCAACATCATCTTTTGAAGATATTGATCAATTTCATCTCGAAGAGGCGAAGGTCGCCCGCATGCAGGACGGGGTCCCGATAGCACGCGTCAGCCCGCGATCAGGCCCACCGCGGTCCAGTCGACGCTCGCCTGCCCGGGCGCCCCGTAATTGGCGACGAGATCGCGAGCGCCGACGAGCTGCGGCAACTGATAGAGCGGCATGCTCGGGGCCTGCTCCCACAGCACCGCCTCCAGTTGCCGCGACAGCTCGACCCGCTGCGCCGGATCGCTCGCCGCCGACAGCTCGCCGATCAGCCGGTCGGCCTCCGGCATCGCGAGCTGGGAGAAGTTCTGTTCGCCGCCGCTGCCGAACCGCGCATCCAGCCCGTCCAGCGGGAACGGCGAGGTGTCCGCGGTGATCCCGACGACGCCGAAGTTCCCCCCGGACAGCAGCGAACCGTCGGCGAGCTCCTCGATGCTGGCCTCCTCGATCTGCACCGAGATGCCTACGCCCGACAGTTCGCGCTGCAGTTCGACGGCCTCGACCTCCGAGGTGATCAACCCCGCGATCCGGGTCGCCCGGATCACCAGCGGTTGCCCGTCCTTGACCCGCACGCCGTCGGGCCCCGGACGCCAGCCCGCGCGATCGAGCACCCGCTGCGCCTCCTCGCGATCCAGGCGGACCCCGGCCTGCGCGGCGGTGTCGACCCACTGGCCCTGGTGTCGCCCGTAGAACTGCGAGTCCATCGGCAACGGCTGATAACCCGTATCCGGGAACGCCGCGCGGCCGACGGCCACCGGGTCGATGCTCAGCATGATCGCGCGCCGCACCGCCGGGTCCGACAGCGGCCCGGCCGTGGTGTTGAAGATCAATCTGCGGTACGCCCCCGACAGCGCCATCCGGATCGTCCCCCCGGGCTGCTCGCGGACATCGGCCTGGGTGTCGGGATCCTCGGCCGGCAACACGTCGAGCAGATGATCACCGAATCCCTTCGCGCCGCCGGCCGCATCGACCGTGCTCAGGCTGATCCGGCTGAGCCGCGGCGGCGTACCCCACCACTTCTCCGAGCGGTCCAGGAACAGCGCCGCCGGCTCCTGCCCACTCGGGGTGAACGGCCCGGCCGTCCACTCCGGCCGCATGCTCGCCCAGCCGTCGTTGAACGTCTGCGGATCCTTGACGCTCGCCGCGCGCAGCAGCCCGTGCGACCAGGGCCGTTGCCAGTCCGCGGTCGACCCGGCGTAGGTCACCTTCACCTGTTTCGGCGACGAACCCTGCGAGACGTCGGTGATCTGGTCGAAACCAAGATCGCTCGCGCACCGAAACTCGGGGCGCTCGCCGTTGCACGCCCGCCAGGTCGCGATCGCGTCCTCGGCCACGATCGGCGCCCCGTCGGCCCAGACGGCATCCTCGTTGAGCTGCCAGGTGACCTGCCCCGGCGGGCCCGGCGCCACATCGACCGAGGCCAGGAAGTCGGGGTCGGGCGAGAGCACCCCTGCGGTGTCCACATCGAACAAGGTCGGCAAGAACGCGCGCCGGAGTTGATCACGCTCGCGCGACGGACGTTCGGCGTGCAACGGATTCCAGGTGCCGCCGAGATTGGTCACCGCGATCCGCAGCTCGCCGCCGTCGGACAGCCGCTGTGCCGCAACCGGATTGATGTCGCTCGCGGGCGCCGGCTCGGGTTCGGGGGCCGGCGGGCTGCCGCAGGAGGCGAGCAGGACGACCATCGCCACGGCCACCGCGCAGCCGGTCAGGGATCGGGTCACGACATTCCTTCGATGATCAGATCCAGCTCTCGAACCACATCCGTGCCTGCCAGGCCGAGCGCGGTATCACCTCGTCGGTGAGGATCGGATAGAACCAGGCGAAATTCAGGATCACCAGCGCCACGAACACCGTGCAGCCGGTCGCGGCGAGCGCCCGGCGCCGCTCGGCCACCCGATCGCCCGGCGGCGCCGGTGGCCCGATCGCCAGCCCCATCACCAACGCGACCGCGATCACCGTGAACGGAATGATCATGATCGCGTAGAAGAAGAACACCGGCCGGTCCGAGTTCGGGAACCACGGCAGCCAGGTGGTGATCAAACCGACGACCGGTACGCCGAAGCGCCAGTCCCGCGCCAGCACCCACAACAACACCGCCGCTGCGAGGCAGAACACGCCCGCCCACCACAGCAGCGGCGTACCGATCCCGGAGACCACGGCGATGCACTTCTCGCCGACGGCGGTACAGCCCTGCGTACCCGGCTCGATGTCGTTCACCGCGTCGATCCCGATCGGCCGGCCGACGACCAGCCAGGTCAGCGGATCGGCGTCATAGGTGTGGGTCTGCGACTTGATGTAGTCGCCGGTGTGGAAGGCCCAGATCTCCTTGTGGTAGGCCAACAGCGCCAGCAGGCGGTTCGGATCCTTGTCCTGGCCCCAACCGCCGTCATTGGTCAGCCAGCCCCACCAGCTCAACAGATAGACCCCGGCCGCCAGCACGACCTGGTACACGAAGGCCGGGATGCCGTCCCACAACACCGCGAGCCAGGCCCGATTCCCGGCGCCGGCGAGCCGGCGGGCCGACACGTCCCAGTACAGCGAGAGCAGCGCGAAGGCCGCCAGCACGACCAGCGAGTTCCATTTCGTCGCGATGGCCAGACCCCAGAACAATCCGGCCGCCAGTCGCCACGGTCGCCACCACAGCCGCGGGCCGAACGCGCCGCCGAGATCGGCCAGCCCCCGCGCGTCCAACCAGTCGGCGAGGCGGCTGCGGAACCAGAAGCGATCGGCAACCACGCAGGCGATCGCGGTCATCGTGAAGAACGCCTGGAAGATGTCCAACAGACCGATCCGCGACATCACGAAGGCCAGCCCGTCGAAGGTCAACAACAAGCCGGCGACCGCGCCGATCATGGTCGAGCTCGCCAGCCGGCGGGTGATCCGGATCACCACCGCGACCAGCAACGCCCCACAGACGCAGGCCATGAACCGCCAGCCGAAGCTGTTCATCCCGAAGATCGCCTCGCCGAGCGCGATCATCCACTTGCCCATCGGCGGATGCACCACGAAGGAGGGGTCGGCAGTGGCGATCAGGTCCACATTGCCGGCGGTGATCTTGTCGTTGGCGTCCTTCGGCCAGGCCCGCTCGTAGCCGTAGAGCAGGAGCGACCACGCGTCCTTGGGGTAATACGTCTCGTCGAACATCAACTTGTTCGGATGCCCGAGGCCGACCACCCGCAGCACGAACGCCAGCGCCGTGATCCCGATCGTGATCGCCCAGGACGCCAGGCCATCCGTCGGCCGCCAGCCGCGCAACCGGTCGATCGTGGACGGCGGCAGCCCGGCGGTCAGCTCGGGCGAGGCCGTCGGCCGGTCGTCGCGGGTGGCGGTGGCGGTCACGCGCACATCCTAGGTGTGCGCCCGAACTCCGGTTGCGATGCAATGCTGGTTGCGATGCAATGCCGGTTGCGATGCAATGCTGGTGCGGTGCTGATCCTCGCCGCCACCCCGATCGGAGACGCCGACGACGCCTCGCCGCGGCTGCGCCGCGAGCTGGCCGAGGCCGATGTCATCGCCGCCGAGGACACCCGCCGGCTGCGTACCCTCCTGCAGCGGCTCGGCATCGAGACCGACGCCCGGGTGGTCTCGCACTACGACGCCAACGAGGCCGCCCGCGCGCCGGAGCTGCTGGCCGAGCTGGTGGCCGGCGCGCGGGTCGTCGTGGTCAGCGATGCCGGGATGCCGACGGTCTCCGACCCCGGTTATCGGCTGGTCCGCGCGGCCATCGACGCCGGCATCGAGGTCAGCGCGGTGCCCGGGCCTTCGGCGGTGCTGACCGCCCTGGCCGTGTCGGGCCTCGCGGTCGACCGATTCTGCTTCGAGGGATTCGTGTCCCGGCGGGCGGGGGAGCGGCGGCGCCGGCTCGCCGCTCTGGCCGACGAACCCCGGACGATGGTCTTCTTCGAGTCCCCGCACCGGATCGCGGAGATGCTCGCCGACGCGGCGCGGGCGTTCGGCGCCGAGCGGCCGGCCGCGGTCTGCCGGGAGTTGACCAAGACCTATGAGGAGGTACGCCGCGGCGGGCTCGCCGAGCTGGCCGACTGGGCCGCCGACGGGGTACGCGGCGAGATCACCGTGGTGATCGCCGGCGCCGAGCCCGCCGAGGCCGATCTGCCCGGCGCCGTCGCCGCCGTCCAGGCTCGGGTCGCCGCCGGCGCGCGGACCAAGCAGGCCGTCGCCGAGGTGGCGGCCGCGAGCGGGCTGGCGAAGAACGCCCTCTATGCCGCCGTGCTCGAGGCCCGCGCCTGACCCGGCGTACCCCGTATGCGGATCGAGGCCGGCGCGGGCTGAATAGGGTGGCGGGCATGGCCGCCCGTTCCACCGCCCGAGCCGACCGGTACACGCTCGCGGACGCGCCCGAGCCGCTGCCGGCCCCGGTCGCCGACTCCCACACCCACCTCGACGCCGTCCGCGAGATGACCGGCCTCGAGCCCGCCGACGCGATCGCGCGCGCGGTGGGCGTCGAGGTCACCAGGCTGGTCCAGGTGGGCACCGACCTGGCCAGCTCGCGCTGGGCGCTGGAGCTCGCCGCGGCCCACCCGGAGGTCGTCGCGGCGGTGGCGATCCATCCCAACGATGCCGCCCGGCTCGACGACGCGCTGCCCGATGCGCTGGACGATCTCGCGACGCTGGTCGCCGCCGGCGGCACCCGGCTCCGCGCGATCGGGGAGACCGGCCTCGACCACTACCGCACCCGCGAGCCCGAGGGTCAGCGGCTGCAGCGGCACAGCTTCGCCCGCCACATCGCCCTCGCCCGCGAACACGACCTCACCCTGGTCATCCACGACCGCGATGCGCACGCCGGCATCCTCGACCTGCTGGACGCCGAGGGCGTACCCGATCGCGTTGTCATGCACTGCTTCTCCGGCGACGCGGCCTTCGCGCGGCAGTGTCTCGACCGCGGCGCTTACCTGTCCTTCCCCGGGCCGGTCACCTACAAGCCCAATGACGCATTGCGCGAGGCGGCCGCGATCACGCCGGCCGATCGTCTCCTGGTCGAGACCGACGCGCCCTATCTCACCCCGGTGCCGCTGCGCGGGCGGCCGAATGCGTCCTATCTGATGCCGTGGACCGTCCGCTACCTGGCCGAGCTGCGCGGCGTGGATCTGGCCGAGCTGTGCGCATCGCTGCTGGACAACACCTTCGCCGCCTTCGGCGGCCGCTGGTGATCACGATGGAGCTGATCGACGTCCTGCGCCGCCGCCGGATGGTGCGCGACTTCGCCGAGCTTCCCCTCGGCGATGATCAACTGGCGGCGCTCGCCGATGCCGGTGTGCGCGCCCCGTCGGCGGGGTACGCCCAGGGCGTCTCCCTGCTCACCCTGACCGGCGGCCGCGTGTCGAGGTTCTGGGCCGCCACCGCGGGTGATCACGCCTCCGTCTGGCTCACCGGGATGCGCCGCGCGCCGGCGCTGATCATGGTCTGGACCTCCGAGGACAGCTATCGCCGCCGGTACGCCGAGCCGGACAAGGGCCGAGACCCCGGCGCCGACTGGCCGGTTCCCTGGTGGTGGGTCGACGCTGGCGCGGTGATCGAGAACATCTTGCTGCGCGCCGTCGATCTCGGCCTCGGCGCGGGCCTGTTCGGCCTCCCGGCCGGTGCCGAGCAGGCGGTGCGCGCCGAGTTCGGCGTACCCGCCGACCAGCAGGCCGTGGCCGCGATCGCGATCGGTCACCGCGCGGCCGGCGAGCGCCCTCGCGGTTCGGCGACCCGGCGCGATCGGCGACCGGACGCCGTTCACGTCGACCGCTGGTGAACTAGGGTCCGACCATGCGGCCCGCCCTACTCGATCCCCGGACGATCCGGGAGCTCGCGGCTCGGCTCGACCTGCGGCCGACGAAGCAGCGCGGCCAGAACTTCGTACACGACGCGAACACCGTCCGGCGCATCGTCGCCCAGGCCGAGCTGCCGCCCGGAGAGGCCGTGCTCGAGGTCGGGCCCGGGCTCGGCTCGCTCACCCTCGGGCTGCTCGAGGCCGGCCACCCGGTGACCGCGATCGAGATCGACGACCGGCTCGCCGCGCTGCTGCCCGGCACCGTCGCGGACCGGCTGCCCGATCGCGCGGGCGAGCTCGCGGTGATCACCGGCGACGCGCTGCGGGTCGACGAGCTCCCCGGGCCGGCCCCCGGCGCGATCGTCGCCAATCTGCCCTACAACGTGTCGGTGCCCGTGTTGTTGCACCTGCTGGCGCGCTTCGATTCGCTGCGCCGGGGCCTGGTGATGGTGCAGGCGGAGGTCGCCGATCGGCTCACCGCGCCACCCGGGTCGCGCACCTACGGCGTGCCGTCGGCAAAGATCGCCTGGTACGCCGATGCCGCGCGCGTCGGCAGCGTACCGGCCAATGTCTTCTGGCCCGTGCCGAATGTGGAGTCCGGTCTGGTACGCCTCACCCGCCGGGAACCGCCGCCCACCACCGCGAGCCGCGAGCAGGTCTTCGCGGTGATCGACGCGGCCTTCGGCCAGCGGCGCAAGATGCTGCGCTCGGCGCTGGCCGGGTTGTTCGGATCCTCGGCCCAGGCGTCGGCCGCGCTGGTCGAGGCCGGCGTGGATCCGCAGGCGCGCGGCGAGGTGCTGGACGTGGCGGCGTACGCCCGGATCGCCGAGCGGCTAGGTTGATCACGTGGTCTCCGAGGTCGTTGTGAACCGGGTCGTGGTGCGCGTACCCGCCAAGATCAACTTGTCGCTCGCGGTCGGCGCGCGGGCGGCCGACGGCTACCACCCGCTGGCCACCGTCTTCGAGGCGGTGTCGCTGTTCGACGAGGTGCACGCCGAGGAGTTCGACGGCGACGGGATCGACGTGCTGGTTGCCGGGGCCGGGGCAGAATCCGTGCCGACCGGCGAGGACAATCTGGCGGTCCGGGCCGCCCGGCTGCTCGCCGAGCGCTACGACATCGAGCTGGCCGGGCTGGCGCTGACGCTGCGCAAGGCCATTCCGACGGCCGGCGGGATGGCGGGCGGGTCGGCCGACGCCGCCGGCACGCTGCTCGCCTGTTCGGTGCTGTGGGACATCGACATCGACGCCGATGAGATGCGGGACCTGGCGGCCGAGCTCGGCAGCGATGTGCCGTTCGCCCTGCTCGGCGGGACCGCCATCGGCACCGGCCGGGGCACCGAACTCGTCCCCGTGCTGAGCCGGGGGCGGCGGCACTGGGTGCTGGTGTTCGACAACGACGGCCTGTCGACGGCGGACGTCTATCGGCGCTACGACGAGCTGCGGCCGAAGGGTTCCGAGCTCGCCGTGCCCGACGAGCTGATGAACGCGCTCACCGCCGGCTCCGTCGTGGACCTCGCTCCCGCCCTGCGCAACGACCTGGCCGAGGCGGCCATCGACCTGCGGCCCGATCTCGAAGACCTCCTCGCCCGCGGCGTCGAGGCCGGCGCCCTGGCCGGGATGATCAGCGGCTCCGGGCCGACCTGCGCCTTCTTGTGCCGCGACGAGTCCACCGCGATCGATGTCTCCGGCCGGCTCGCCCGCGACGGCGCCGGTGATCGGGTACGCCGGGTCGTCGGCCCCGCCCACGGCGCCCGCCTGCTCGGCTGAGCCGCGCCCGTCTCCTCGGTCTCCCGCGCTCGCCGCCCCCGCCTCGACCCGCCCGTCTCGGCGCCTCGACCCGCCTCCCGCGCAGACCGCTTCGACCCGCCTCCCGCCCAGAATTGTTTCCGTAGTTATGCCCGCCAACCGGGACGGTTGGCGGGCATAACTACGGAAACAATTCGGATGAGCGCGGATGAGCGGCGGATGAGCGCGGGGGGACACCTTCGCCTCGAGGAGATTCCCCTGTGGACAACCCGTCTCCGGGGCCCTCGGCGGCGGCGCGATGTTCGAGGATTCGATCATGCGCCCGCCACAACCGCTCCCGGACGACCTCGCCGGGCACCCCTTCACCGTTCGTGCGGCCGAGGCCGCCGGCATCAGCCGCAAGCGCCTGCAGGCCTCCGACCTCGTCGCGCCGAGCCGGGGCCTGCGCGTACCCGCGAACCGCGAGATCGACCTCGCCGAGTACGCGGCGGCCGTCCTGGCCACCACCCCGGACGGCTGGATCTCCCATGTCAGCGCCGCCCAGTTGTACGGGCTCTGGCTGCCCGCCCGGCTGGTCACCCCGGGCCGGCTGGATGTCTGTCGCGACACCCGGCGCTGGGAGCCGCGGCGCCGGGGCGTGCGCGGTCACACCGCGCGGATCACCGGCGCGGAGATCGGCGAGCTCGACGGGGTCCGGATCGTCACCCGGCCGCGATGCTGGTTCGACCTGCTGCCGATGCTGCGCCGCGAGGAGGCGGTGATCATCGGTGACCAGCTCGTCCGGATGCCCCGGCCCCGCATCGAGGACCGGGCGCACCCGTGGGCGGAGTCCGCTGATCTTGAGCAGATCCTGGCGCTCAACGAGTGGCGTCCCGGGGTCGTGCTCGGCCGCGAGGCGCTCGGGCTGATCCGCCGCGGATCCGATTCGCCGATGGAGACCCGGCTCCGGCTGGCGATCATCGGCGCGGGGCTGGCAGAACCCGAGCTCCAGCTCCGGCTGGATCCGGACGACCCCTACTCTCCCGAGGCCGATCTCGGCTATCGCGCGTACCGCATCGCGCTGGACTACGAGGGATCGCACCACCTGAGCCGCGAGCAGCAAAGCCGCGACATCGCGCGTGACGAGACCTGGACACGCGCCAGGTGGCGGCACCTGCGCTGTGACGTCGCGGACGCCCGGACTGGCTTCCGCAGGGTCATCGAGACCCTGCGCGGCCTGATCCCTCCCGTAGCTGATGCCGCTGTGGGAGCGTGACAGCGGGCATAACTGCGGAAACAATCCGGGTGGGGGGTCAGCGACGAGCCCCCGCGCGGGCGACGACGAAGGTCCGCGGGAACGGCAGCCAGGTGCCCTGCGGGCCCGGAGGGTACG
Organism: Naumannella cuiyingiana; assembly: GCF_013408305.1. Taxonomy (NCBI): domain Bacteria; kingdom Bacillati; phylum Actinomycetota; class Actinomycetes; order Propionibacteriales; family Propionibacteriaceae; genus Naumannella; species Naumannella cuiyingiana. The sequence goes on from NZ_JACBZS010000001.1 coordinate 2,508,317, forward strand.
CCTCTCGCAGCGCGGCCCGGTAGCGGGCGACGAACCGCTCGCGCGGCTGCCCGGTGAGCGCCTGCAGCGCCGGGCGGGCGCCGGTCCCGGCGATCCAGTCGAAGACCGGGTCCTCGCCGGGCAACAGGTGCAGGTAGGTGGTCTGCCAGGCATCGACCGAGCAGCCGGCGGCCAGCAGGATGTCGGCAGTCTCGCGGGCGTCGAGCACCCGGGTCCGCTCGATGCCTGACACCAGCGGGGCGAACTCCGGGTCGGCCAGCAGCTCGCGCAGCAACCGGTGCAGCGGCTCGTCGTGATTGGCCGGCACCTGGATCGCGAGCCAACCGTCGTCGGCGAGCAGGTCGACCAGCCGGGGAAGTTGATCTTCGTAGCGCGGAATCCACTGCAGCGTCGCGTTGGAGACCAGGACGTCGACCGGCCCGGGCGGGGTCCACTCGCGCAGGTCGGCCCGCTCCCACTCGAGCCCGTCGCCTGCCGGCGCCTGCGCCAGCATCTCGGCGCTGGAGTCCACCCCGATCACCCGCGCGCCGGGCCAGCGCTCGGTGAGGGTCCGGGTCAGGTTGCCGGGACCGCACCCGAGATCGACGACCAGACCCGGCTGCCGCGCGCCGATGCGCGCGGTCAGGTCGAAGAACGGCCGGCCGCGCTCGTCTGCATAGCGCAGGTACTGCTCCGCATTCCACACCGCCATCACGCCACCTCCGGATCATCGCCGACCCCGGCCGACAAACTATCTTGACATCAAGACATCTTTCTCCCAAAACTCTCTCGATGTCAAGAACCTCTACGCTGTCGCGCATGGAGGCAGACGAGGTCGACGGCGTCGTCGCGGCATGGGCCCGCGAACGGTCGGATCTGGACCTGACGCCGATGCAGGTGATGAGCCGGGTCGCCCGCCTGGGACAGCGGCTCGACCGCGCGCGGTCCGACGCCTTCGCCGCGCACGAGCTGGCCGGCTGGGAGTTCGATGTCCTGGCCGCGCTGCGCCGCTCCGGCGAGCCCTACCGGCTGTCCCCGGGGCGGCTGCTCGCCGAGACCCACGTCACCTCCGGCACGATGACCAATCGCGTCGACCGCCTCGCCGCCCGCGGCCTGGTCGAGCGCGAGCCCGATCCGAACGATCGCCGCGGCGTGCTGGTGGCGCTCACGCCGCGTGGCCGCCAGGCCGTCGACGGCGCGCTGACCGACCTGTTGGAGCGCGAGCGCGGCCTGCTCGACGGATTGTCGGCCGCGGACCAGCGCACGGTGGCCCGCCTGCTCGGCGCCCTGCTGCGCCGCTTCGAGGCGGGCCCCTGATCGGGCGTACCGGCAGTCGTTGATCAGATCCGGCAGGTCTTGGCCTTGCGGCACCCCGGCGCGGGCGCCGGCAGCTTCATACCGTTGTCCGCCATCACCTCGCGCAACACGTCGGGCCGGTCGGTGATGATCCCGTCGGCGCCGATGTCGATCAGGTACTGCATGGTGGCCGGGTCGTTCACCGTCCACGGAATCACCTTCAGCCCGCGCGCGTGGGCGTTGTCGATCATGGCGGCGTCGGGGAACGGCACGAATCCCGGATCGCCGATCGCCCCGTCCTGGGGGAATCCCTGCACCGGGGAGACGGCGACCACCCCGTCGATGCTGGCCGCGGCGGCGATCCAGTCACCGCCGAAGTCGTCGACGTCGATGCCGCCGAGCCAGGGCGAGAGCCCGGGCTGCCCGGTCTGCAGGAAGTCGCGGTTGGTCAGCGCGACCAGCGGGAGCCGCTCGTCCAGCCGGTGCATCGCCATCAGCGAACCCCAGTCGAAGCTCTGGATCGTCACCTGCCGGCGCAGCCCCGACTTCTCGATCTCCTCGTACACCCGGCGGACGAACTGTTCCCGCGGCGCCGTCTCGTGCGGCGCCCCGGCCTCGACCTTGGTCTCGATGTTCATCATCACCCGGCGCGCCCGGGCCTGCTTCACCAGATCGAACAGCTCCCGCAGCTCGATGATCTTCGCGCCGTCGATCTGCTCCTGCTCCGGGCGGCCCGGCAGCTGCTGGTAGCCGCAGTTCATCGTCCGGATCTGCGCCAGCGTCAGGTCCTTGATGAACTTCCCGACATAGGGGTACGCCGGATCGCCCGGCCGCACCGGCCCGGTGTCCTGGCATTTCTGCGCGCTCACCTGGCGATCATGGGTGACCACCACCTTGTCATCGGCGGTGATCTGGGTGTCCAGCTCCAGGGTCGTCACGCCCAGGCGCAGCGCCTTGGCAAAGCCCGCCAGCGTGCTCTCGGTGGTCAGCCCGAGCCCGCCGCGGTGGGCCTGCAGGTCGAGGCTGCCGCGCGGCGCGGCCGAGGCCGGCGACGCGAGTCCGGCGGCCACCATCACGACGGCGGCAAACAGGGAGAACCAGAGTCTGGGACGCATGGCGTCACTGTCCCGCGTGGCGGGCCCGGCCGCCAGAGCCGGCCGGGTGAAGCCTGCGTGATCATCGGGCGACGCCGAGGTGTCACGGGTCAGCGACCCAGCCTGGGCCGCGCCTCCATGCCGCTCAGCCCGTGCCAGGCGAGGTTCACCAGGTGCGCGGCGACCTCCTGCTTGCGGGGGCGTCGCTCATCCAGCCACCACTGGCCGGTCATCGCCACCATCCCGACCAGCATCTGCGCATACAGCGGCGCGGTCCGGGCATCGAGTCCGCGCCGGGTGAACTCGGCGGCGAGCAGGCCGGTCACCTGGTTCGCGACATCGGACAGGATGGTCGCGAACGAGCCCGACGCGTCCTGCCCGACACCCGACCCGCGGGACAGGATCCGGAAGCCGTCCGGGCGCTGCTCGATGTAGTCCAGCAGGGCCAGGGTCGCCCGCTCCAGCAGTTCGCGCGAGCGGGCGCCCGGATCGTCCAGCGCGGCCCGGATCCCGTCCAGCAGGACCTGCACCTCGCCATCCACCACCGCGCCGTAGAGGCCGTCCTTGCCGCCGAAGTGCTCATAGACCACGGGTTTGGAGACATCGGCGCGGGCGGCGATCTCCTCGACCGAGGCGGCGTCGCGGCCGTGCTCGGCGAACACCGGCCGCGCGACCTCGATCAGTTGCGCCCGCCGCTGGGCCCCGGTCATCCGCACCCGGCGCGCGGGACGGGTCCGATGGTTGCTGGCTGGCACGCGGCAAGTCTGCCGGATCCCGTAGTCTGTCCCGCAGACCCGCGCCGCGCGGGTCGTTCCCCGGTTGGTCTGCCGGCAGGGCCCGCCTGACTTTGAATCAGGACAAGCGACGTAGGTTCGACTCCTACCCGGGGAGCAATTCCACCCGGCCTGCCGTGGCCCGGCGGTCGCCGCCCCGCGGGCACGGTCGGACACGTTACGATCGCCCGGATTGCATCCTCGGCAAGGAGCGTGTGTGAGCGATTCGGTCCAGACCCAGTCCGTCGCGGCGGTGATCATCCTGGCCGCCGGAGGCGGGACCCGGATGAAGTCCAACCGCTCGAAGCTGCTGCACGAGGTCGGCGGCCGATCGATGCTGGACTGGGCGGTCCGCGCCGCGGAGGGGGTACGCCCGGAGCGGCTGATGGTCGTCGTCGGCCACCTCGCCGACCAGGTGACGCCCCACCTGCAGGAGATAGCGCCGGAGGCCGCCACCGCGACCCAGGCAGAACAGCGCGGCACCGGTCACGCAGTCGAGTGCGGGCTGGCGGCTCTCGGCGAGATCACCGGTGAGGTGGTCGTCACCTACGGCGACGTGCCGCTGCTGGCCGCCGACACATTGCTCGCGATGGTGGGCGAGCATCGCGCCGCCGGCAACGCGATCACCGTGCTCACCGCCCGCGTGCCCGACCCGACGGGCTACGGTCGGATCCTGCGCGATGCCGACGACACGGTCGCGGGCATCGTCGAGCACAAGGATGCCGACGAGACCCAGCGCGGCATCGACGAGATCAACTCCGGCATCTATGTCTTCGATGCGGCGGTGCTGCGCGCCGGTCTGGCCAGGCTGGAGGGCGACAATGCCCAGGGCGAGCTCTATCTGACCGATGTGCTCGGCATCGCCCGCGGCGACGGGGACCGGGTCGGGGCGTACCGCACCGACGACCTGTGGCAGACCGAGGGCGTCAACGACCGGGTCCAGCTCGCCCGGATGAATGCCGAGCTGAACCGTCGCATCCTCGAAGGGCACATGCGGGCCGGCGTCACCGTGCTCGACCCGGCCACCACCTGGGTCAGCGACGACGTCTCGCTGGGTACCGATGTCACCCTGCATCCGGGCACCACGCTGGCCGGCGCCACCACCGTCGGCGACGGCGCGGAGATCGGCCCCGACACCCGGCTGCGCGACACCGCGGTCGGGGCGGGCGCGACCGTGCTGCGCACCGAGGCCAACCTGGCGACCATCGGCCCGCGCGCGGTGGTCGGCCCGTTCTCCTACCTGCGCCCCGGCGCCGAGCTGGGCGAGGGCGCCAAGGTCGGCGCGTTCGTCGAGGTGAAGGCGTCCACCCTCGGCCCCGGCGCGAAGGCCCCGCACCTGTCCTATCTCGGCGACGCCACGATCGGCGCCGGCGCCAACATCGGTGCCGGCACCATCGTGGCCAACTACGACGGCGTCGCGAAGTACCCGACCGTGGTCGGCGAAGCGAGCTTCGTCGGCAGCGGCTCGGTGCTGGTGGCGCCGGTCGACATCGCCGACGGCAGCTACATCGCCGCTGGCTCGACCGTCACCGACGGCGTCGAGCCGGGCCAGCTCGCCGTCGCCCGCGGCCGCCAGCGCAATGTCGACGGCTGGGTCGCCAGGCGCCGCGCGGGCACGCGTACCGAGGCCGCCGCCGACCGTGCCCGGGCGGCCGGTACGCCGCACCCCGGCGTCGAGCGTGACACGGATGGACGCGATGAGTCGTGATCGACTAACGTCCCGGCTCGCAGGCGGGGATACCGACGACGAACCCGGAGGACACGTGAGCGGGCTCAAGAAGACCAGCGAGAAGCACCTGATGCTGTTCTCCGGCCGGGCCTATCCCGAGCTCGCCGACGAGGTCGCCGAACTGGTCGGCTGCGAGCTCACCCCGACGCGCGCCCTGGCCTACGCCAACTCCGAGATCTACGTCCGCTTCGAGGAGTCGGTACGCGGCTCCGACGCCTTCGTGATCCAGAGCCACCCGGCCCCGGTGAACGAATGGATCATGGAGCAGTTGATCATGATCGACGCGCTGAAGCGGGCCTCGGCCGACCGGATCACCGTGGTCGCCCCGTTCTATCCCTATGCCCGCCAGGACAAGAAGCATGCCGGCCGCGAGCCGATCTCGGCGCGGCTGATCGCCGACCTGTTCAAGGCCGCCGGTGCGGACCGGATCATGTCGGTCGACCTGCACGCCGCGCAGATCCAGGGCTTCTTCGACGGCCCGGTCGACCACCTGTGGGCGCTGCCGGTGCTGGCCGACTATGTGGCGGAGTCCTACGACACCGACGAGTTGGTCGTGGTCTCGCCCGATGCCGGTCGCGTCCGGCTGGCCGACCTGTGGACCGACCGGCTGGGCTGCCCGCTGGCGATCATCCACAAGCGTCGCGACCCCAATGTGGCCAACCAGGTCGCCGTGCACGAGGTGGTCGGCGATGTCGAGGGCAAGGTCTGCCTGCTGGTCGACGACATGATCGACACCGCCGGCACGATCACCCAGGCCGCCGACGCGCTGCTCGCCCGCGGCGCCAAGAAGGTGATCGCCGCCGCGACCCACCCGGTGCTCTCCGGGCCGGCGGCGCAGCGGCTGAACGAGTCGAACTTCGAGGAGGTGATCGTCACCAACACGCTGCCGATCACCACCGACGAGCCGATCGACAAGCTGACCGTGCTGTCCATCGCACCGCTGATCGCCAAGGCGATCCACGAGGTGTTCGAGGACGGCTCGGTGACCAAGCTGTTCGACGGCCAGGCCTGAGCGGCCGCGCCGGCGACCGGATCAGCCGCGCAGCTCGGCGGCGATCCGCTCCGCGCCGGTGCCCAGCGCGATCGTGTAGTGGTTCACGTCGGGCACCTCGGCGACCGTGACGTGCGGCAGCGTGCTCGCCCAGGTGTCCAGATAGCCCTGCGGATACAGCGGCGCGGCGTCCAACAGGCCGCGTGGCGCCCGCAGCGCCACCGCCGGCCGGTCGAGCCGGTCGATGATCGATTCGGCCGCGCCACCGACGAAGAGCTCGGCGAAGTCGGCGAGCATCGCCTCGGCGGAGGTACGCGAGGCGAGTTCCGGCTCGGTGCCCGCCAGGTCGTAGCCGGCATAGGCCTCGATGTCGGCATCCCAGGCGTCGCGCAGTGCCGGGTGCTCGCGAAACATCGCCAGGTAGGCGTCCCGGGTGGGGAAGGTCGCCGACAGCCGCTCGGCGGCCGGGCCGAGCGCGGCCCGGGCGGCCTCCGACAGCTCGGCGCGCTCCATGCCCGGCGGTTTCGGCAGGGGAGCGCCGCCGTCGACGAGCACCAGCCGTTCGACGAGCTGCGGATGGCGTACCGCGAGCGCGGCCGCGACGAACGCGCCCATCGAATGCCCGACCACGACGACCGGCCGGTGCGCGCCGGCCTCGGCCAGCACGGCGGCCGCGTCGTCGGCGTGCCGCGCGATGCCGAACGGGCCGGGGAGCTCGCTGCTCAGCCCGCGCCCGCGCAGGTCCGGCGCGAGGATGGTGTGCCCGGGCACCCGCCGGTGCAGCGGCGCCCAGGCGAGGTGATTGCCCGTGATGCCGTGCAAGGCCAGCACCAGCGGCGCGTCGGGCTCGGCGCCGTCGTAGGAGAAGGCGTGCAGCGTGCCGCCGTCCACCGCGATCTCGAGCTCGCGGGGCTCGCGCGCGGTCATCGGGCCGTCCATCCGCCGTCGAGCACCCAGCTCGCTCCGGTCGCCATGCCCGACATCGGGCCGGCGAGCCAGCAGATCAGGTCGGCGACCTCGTCGGGCTCGACGAGGCGTTTCACGGCGGAACTGGCAAGCATGATCGTCTCCAACACCTCGGACTCGCTGATCTTGTTGGTACGCGCCTGGTCGGCGATCTGGGACTCGACCAGCGGGGTACGCACATAGCCGGGATTCACGCAGTTGCAGGTGACCCCGCGCTCGCCGGCCTCCAGAGCGAGCGTCTTGGTCAGCCCCTGCAGCCCGTGCTTGGCCGCGACATAGGCGGACTTGTAGGGGGAGGCGACCAGGCCGTGGATGGACGACACGTTGATCACCCGGCCCCAGCCGGCCGCATACATTCCGGGCAGCGCGGCCCGGGTGAGCAGGAACGGCGCGGTCAACATGATGTCCAGCATGCGCCGCCAGGTGGCGGGATCGAACTCCTCGACCGGGTCGATGTGCTGGATGCCGGCGTTGTTGATCAAGATGTCGGTGGACAGGGCCAGGCCCTCCAGGGCCGCGGTGTCGGACAGGTCGACCTGCCAGGCCTCGCCGCCGATCTCCGTCGCGACCCGTTGGGCCCCGTCGGCGTCCCGATCGGCGACCGTGACCACGGCGCCGAGCCTGCTCAACCGTCGGGCGCAGGCCGCGCCGATCCCGCCCGCGCCGCCGGTGATCAGCGCCCGCTTGCCGGCCAGCTCACCGGCAGCTTCGTTCTCCATGGCCTCGCCCTCCCCATCCTCGCCTCCCCATCCTGGCGCAGGACCTGCGGGGCAGCGTAGCCAACGTCGCCGCCCGCGGGGGCGGGCGGTCAGCGCACCAGCTCGCCGCTACGGGCGATCCGGGCCAGCCAGTCCAGGCTCGGTTTGGGCAGGCGGTCGAAGGTCTTCGGGTCGATGCCGACCAGCCCGAAGGTCGGCCGGTAGGTGCCCCACTCGTAGTTGTCCAGCAGCGACCAGTGCAGGTAACCGCGGACGTCGATGCCGTCGGCCATCGCGTTCGCGAGACCCGCCAGCGCGTCGAAGGTGTAGTCCTTGCGGCGCTCGTCGTCGGCGGTGGCGATCCCGTTCTCGGTGACGAACAGCGGGGTGTGCCCGCTCAGCTCCCAGGCGTGCCGGATGCAGATCTCCAGGGCCTGCGGGAAGTACTCCCAACCCATCAGCGTGGTCTCCGCGCCCGCGGGCACCGGCAACGGTCCGTCGGCGCCGATGAAGGTGCGCAGGTACGCCTGGACGCCGAGGAAGTCGTCGCCCCGGGAGGCCTCGAGGAACAGATCCTCGCGGGGGTAGCGGTAGGCCGCCATCTCCTCCGCACAGCCGTCGGCCGCGTGGAACGCCTGGCCGGCGACCGACCAGCCGACCGCCGCCGGCAGCGTCGACAGCGCGTCCTTGGCCCGGTGATGGGCGTCGATCAGGTGCTCGGTGACCAGCGGCGACGGCGCCGGCAGGCTGGCGGCCGTCATCTCGTTGCCCTCCTCGCCGCGGGTCATCGACAACATGTTGACCTCGTTGATGTCGCAGATCCACGACACGCCGTCCAGGATCGGCGTCACGGCCTCCACGTAGCGGGCGAACCGCTCCGCGGCCCGCGGCGAGCTCCAGCCGCCGCGCCGGGCGAACCAGCGCGGGTTGGTGAAGTGGTGCAATGTGACCATCGGGGCCAGGCCGGAGTCGAGGCAGGCGTCGACGATCCGCCGGTAGTGCTGCAGCATCGCGCGGGAGAACTGCCCCTCCTCGGGCTCGATCCGCGCCCACTCCAGGCTGAACCGGTAGGCCCCGAAGCCGCGGTCGGCCAGCAGCGCGACGTCCTCGGGCCAGCGATGCAGGCTGTCCGCGGCGTCCCCGCTCGGCTCGGCGAGCTCGGTGTCGGCCGCGTGCTCGCGGGCCCACCAGTCGGCATTGGTGTTGTTTCCCTCGATCTGGTGCGCGGCGGTCGCCGCGCCCCACAGGAAGCTCTCGGGGAACGTGATCACTGGCGGTTGCTCCGTTCGGTTCGGGGGTTCGGTCACTTCAGGCCGGTCGTCGCGACGCCGCGGATGAAGTAGCGCTGCAGCAGCAGGAAAAGGATCAGCACGGGCGCGATCACCAGCACCGAGCCGGCGAGCAGCAGTCCGTAGTTGGTCGCGTTCTGCCCGGTCGAGTACAGCGACAGGGCGACCGGCAGGGTGTAGTAGGACTCCGACTGTGCCGCGACCAGCGGCCACAGGAAGTTGTTCCACGAGAACAGGAAGGTGATGATCGCCAGCGTCGCCAGGGCGGGGCCACACAGGGGCAGCACGATCCGGGCGAAGATCCGCAACTCACCAGCGCCGTCGATCCGGGCCGCCTCGATCAGCGTGTCCGGGATGGCCTGCATGAACTGGCGCATCAGGAAGACGCCGAGCGGTGCGGTGACGAAGGGCAGCACCAGCCCGAGATAGCTGTTCAGCAGACCGAGGCGGGCCACGACGACGAACAGCGGAACGAAGGTGACGACGGCGGGCACCATCATGGTGATCATCACGATCGTGAACAGCGCCCGCTTGCCGGCGAAGTCGAGCTTGGCCAGGGCGTACCCCACCATCGAGCAGAAGATCAGGTTGCCGACGACCGTGAGCGCCGCGACGATGACGCTGTTGGCGAAGAAGCCGCCGAAGTTCAGCTCGGTCAGCCAGGTGGCGAAGTTGGCCAAGGTGGGTTCGCGCGGGAACAGCGTCGGCGGCCGACGCAGGATCTCGCCCTGGCCCTTGAGGCTGCCGAGCGCCGTCCAGACGAAGGGCAGGACCCACACCACGAGCCCGACGGACAACACGATGATCATCCCGATCCCGAGCCGGCGGCGGGAATCGGAGTTCGTGCCGGGCAGGTCTTCCGTGCCGGGTACGCCGGATTGCTGGGCCATCAGTCCTCCCTCGTGCCGAGCAGCTTGAACTGCAGCAGGCTCAACAAGGCGATGGCGAGGAACAGCACGTAGCTCGCGGCTGATGCCTGGGCGTACTTGCCGAATCCGAACTGCTCGAAGCTGTAGTACGCCACCGAGAAGGTCGCGCCCAGCGGGCCGCCCTGGGTCATCACGTAGGCCTCCTCGAAGAACTGCAGGAAACCGACGGAGATCATCACCGCGCCCAGCAGCATCGCCGGTCGTAGCAGCGGCATGGTGATCATGGACAGCCGCGCCCACGGTCCGGCGCCGTCGACGAGCGCGGCCTCGGTGACCTCCTCGGGGATGGACTGCAGGCCGGCGAGGAAGATCACCATCAGGGTGCCGACATTGCGCCAGACCGCCAACGCGATCAGCGACGGGAGCGCCCAGGTGGTGTCGTTGAGCCAGTTCGGGCCCTGGATGCCGACGAGAGCCAGTGCGCTGTTCAGCAGACCGTCGGGCTGCAGGATGTAGCGCCAGGCGACGGCGACCGCGACGATGCTGGTCACGACGGGGGCGTAGAAGCCGACCCGGAAGAACGCCACCACCCTGCCGCCGCCGCTGTTCAGGGCCAGCGCCAGGGTCAGCGCGATCGCCATGGTCACCGGGATGCCGACCAGCACGAAGGTGCCGGTGACGAACATCGAGCGTAGGAACCGCTCGTCCGTGAACAAGATCGCGTACTGCTCGATCCCGACGAAGTTCACCGCGAACGGGGAGCGGGCGTCGCGGGCGGTGAAGTCGGTGAACGACATCGCGAACGAGCCGATGATCGGCACCAGCATGAAGAAGGCGAAGATCACCGCGAACGGAAGACAGAATGCCCAGGCGACGAGCGTGCGCCGACGGCGCCCCCCGATCCGGGCCGGGGGCCGGCCCCGGCCGGACGGGCCCGGCCGCGGCTGGGCCCGTCCGGTGTCCGGGGCGGTGAGCGCCCCGGTGGCCTGGATTCCCATCAGGGTCAGCCCATGCCGATCGAGTCGGCCTGCGCCTGGAGCTCCTTCAGCGCCGTGGCGGCATCCTGCTCGCCGCGGGCCATCTTCTCCAGCGCGGCATCGCCGGCGGCAGCCACCTGTACCCAGGTCGCCGTTGCCGGCGGCACCTTGGCGCTCTGCAACTGGTCACCGAAGGCCGTCAACTTGTCGTTGCCGCTGAGCTCCGGCAGCTCCCAGGCGGCCTGCGCCGCGGGCAGGTCGCCGGTCAGTTGGTACCACTTCGCCTGGACCTCGGGCTGGCTGAGGTAGGAGATCAACCGCCACGAGGCATCGGGGTTCTCGGCATCGGCGAACACCGACAGGTTGGACCCGCCCGCGAACGAGGTCGACGACTTCCCGGTCGGCACCACCGCGGTGGCGTACTTCGACGTGAAGTCGGCGCCGCCGATCTCCGCGAGCTGGCCGGCCAGCGCCGGTCCCTCGACCAGCATCGGGGTGCGACCGTCCACGAAGGCGGCCTCGCGGGCGCCGGTGGCCGGATCGACGTTGGGGTCGGAGATCTTCTCGGTGAAGAACTCCTGCTGGTAGCCGAAGGCCTCCACCATCTCGGGAGTGTCCAGGGTCCACTTGTCGCCCGCGGTCAGCTCGGCACCGTTGGACCACGGGATCCAGAGCGAGGCCTGGTAGGAGTCGAAGCTGCCCGCCGGCATCGCGAAGCCCCAGTCGGCGCCTGCCTTGGTCTGCAGATCCTTGGCCATCGTCTTCAGTTCCGCCCAGTTCTTGGGCGGGCTGGTCCAGCCTGCCTTCTCGGCCAGGTCGGTGCGGTAGTAGAGCACCCGGGTGTCGGCGTACCACGGCACGCCCACGACGCGGTCGCCGATCTTGTTGCTGGCGACCGAGCTTGGGAAGAAGCCGCTGCTGTCGATATCGGCCGGCACGGTGGCCAGCGCGTCGGCGAAGTCCGGCATCCAGGTGGTGCCGATCATGGCCATGTCGGGCGTCGTCCCGGCCGCGATCGCGGTCTGGAACTTGTTGTGGGCGGCGTCCCACGGGACGGCGGTGATCTCGACCTTGACCCCGGGGTTCTGCGCCTCGAAATCCTTGACGAGCTCGGGGAGGGCCTCGCCCTCGGCGCCCATGGCCCACATGGTCACGGTGCCCTGGACGGGGCCGCTGCCGACGGTCGTCTCCGACTCGGGCTGGTTGGTGGTGTCGGCCCTGCCACATCCGGCGGCGACGAGAGCCACGGTGGCAAGTACCACCGCGATGGCACGCGCGTTCTGCATCTGTTCCTCCTCGAACGACAGAAATCAAAGCGCTTAGATTTCGCCACAATAGGGCTCACGCCCGCTTCGTGCAAGGTCGTCGGCAGGTGGTCAGGCGCAGCCGCAACTGGCCCGGATCTCCAGCCGGGTGCCGAGCCGATAGCGGCGCGGCCCCTTCGAGGGCGCCGCGTACTCATCAGCCAGGATCCGCGCCGCGATCCGGCCCATCGACTCCATCGGCTGACGCACGGTGGTCAGCGTCGGCGTGCTCAGCCGCCCGGCCAGCACGCCGTCGAAGCCGGTCACCGCGACGTCGGTGGGGACATCCAGGCCGGCACCGCGCAACACCTCCATGGTCACCAGGGCGAGCTGATCATTGGTGCAGACCAGGGCGCGCGGCAGCCGGCGTTGTGCCGCCAGCTCGGCCACCCGGGCGAGCGAATCGCGCTCGGCGAGGGTGGAGGAATCGATTGGCGCCTCCGGCGGGGTGAGCCCCCGCTCGGCCATCGCCAGCCCCATCCCGCGGAACCGTTCGGCGGCATCGCTCGGCTCGATCGAGCCGACGAAACCAAGATCACGAATGCCATGATCATCGATCAGGTGGGCGATCAACGTCTGCATCCCGCCCATGTTGTCGACCAGCACCCGGTGATGATCATCTTCGGATGGTGCGGCGCTGAGCAGCACCACCGGCATGGTGCGCGAGATCGTTCGCAGCGTCTCCGGCGCGTCCCGGGTCGGGAAGACCGCGAGCCCGTCGACGCGGCCGGCGGTGTCGGCGACGGCGGTCGCCGAGCTCGACCCGCGCGACAACAACACCTCGCGGCCGAGCCGGCGACTCTCCAGCTCGAACCCGCGCTGCACTTCGTCGACGTAGAGCGGGTACGCCCGCGGGTCCGGCCACGCGGCCTCGCCCAGGGCATCGAAGGAGATGGGCCCGTCGGCGGCGAGCGCGTCGAGGTCGAGCTCGGGTACCGGATCGTCGAACTCGCCGGCGAGCGCCTGGGCGTGATCGAGGATCAGGTCGAAGGAGTGCAACCCGAACACCCCGGTCCGCCCGGCGGCCAGCCCGCGGGCTGCGCCGCTCGGGGCGTACCCCAGGGCGCGGGCCGCCGCGAGCACCCGCTCGCGGGTGCTCGGCTTGACCGAGTCGGGCCGGCGGAAGGCGAACGACACGGTCGCGATCGAGACCTCGGCCGCGCGCGCCACGTCGTAGACGGTCGCGCGCCGCACGGCACCGGGCTCGCCCGACCCCTCTCGCGGCCGCTCGGTCGTCTCGCCTGCCATCGCCGTCCTCCTGCCCCGCGTTCCCGGCGCCTCGCGCGAGCCGCGCGCGAGCCTGCTGCACGCTAACCCATCCGGGCGCCCGGCTCAGCCCGCCGCGGTGAGCCGGGCGATCGCCTGCCGGCGATCGGCCACGCCGAGCTTGGCGAAGATCGCGTTGACGTGGGACTTCACCGTGGAGACGCCCAGCACGAGCTCGGCGGCGATCTCGGGATTGGTCCGACCGCGGCCCATCAACTCCGCGACCTCGGCCTCCCGTGCGGTCAGGGCGGGGAAGCGGTCCCGGACCGACCGCGGCTGCGCATCGGGCAGCCCGGCCACCACCCGTCCGGCGATCCGGGCGTCCAGCGGCGTCCCTCCGGCGACGGCCGCTCGTGCCGAGGCCACCACCTCCGCGCCCGAGGCGTCCTTGGTCAGGTAGCCGCTCGCGCCGGCCTCGAGCGCGTGCTTGATCGACGCGTCGTCGCCGAAGGTGGTGAGCACGAGCACCCGGGTCCCGGGCAGTTCCGCCACCACCTGCCGGGTCGCCGCGACGCCGTCGCAGACCGGCATCCGCAGGTCCATCAGGATCAGGTCGGGCTCGGTCTCGTGCGCCACGCGTACCGCCTCGGCGCCGTCGGCGGCCTGCCCGACCACCTCGATGCCCTCGGCCAGCGACAGCACCGTCACGATGCCCTCGCGGACCAGGGCCTGATCATCGGCCACCACGACGCGCATCACGCCTCCGCCGGTAGGAAACACGTCACGCTGAACTCGTCGTCGGGGGTACGCCCGGCGCGCACCTCGCCGCCGAGCCCGCGGCAGCGCTCGCGCATCGCCGCCAGGCCGTGCCCGAGCCCGCCGGCATAGGCCGAGCCGGTCGCGAGCGGGTTGGTCGCCGAGACGGTCAGCCCGGCCGGGGTCCACGAGACCTCGAGGTCGACCGGCCGGCCGGGCGCGTGCTTGCGGGCGTTGGTCAACAGCTCCTGGACGATGCGGCGAGCGGCGAGCTCGCGCGCCGGGTCGAGCCGGTGCGGCGTACCGGTCCGTTCCAGCTCGACCGCCGCGCCCGATTCCCGGTGCACCCGGACCAGCTCGGCCAGCGAGGCGTCGAAGCCCGCCGGCTCGCGCAGGGCGGCGACCGCGCGCCGGGACTCGGCCAGCCCCTCGGCGGCGAGCTGCCGCGCGCTCGCGACCGCCTCCTTGGCCCGGTGAGGGTGGCCGGCGCCGAGCAGCGCCTCCGCGCCGTTCAACTGGGCCGTCAGCGCGCCCAGGGTGTGGGCGAGCACGTCGTGCAGGTCGCCGGCCAGCCGGGCGCGCTCGGCGAGCGCGGCGTTCTCGGCGCGTTCCCGCTCGGTCTCGAGCTGCTGCACCAGGAGCACCCGCTCGCGCTCGGCGCTGTGCCGGGCGTTGCGACGCAGCAACGCGAGCGACAGCGTCACGGTGCAGGCGAGGATGCCGACCGGCACCAGCCCCGGCTGGCCGCCGAGCAGCGCGCCCGCACTCAGGCCGCCCGTTCCCGCCACCGCCACAAACGCCACCTCGGGCCAGCCGCGGTCGGAGCGGACGCCGCGCACGATCGCCGCGATGATCGGGGCCCAGCCGAGCCCCTGGGTGGACATCGTGGACAGGCCCGCCAACGCGGCTCCGGCCACCAGCGCGGCGGTGCCGGCGCGGCGGGTCCCCGGTGTGTCGGGCGCCAGCGCGAGCAGCGACTCGCCGATCAGGCAGGCCACGCCGGCCCAGAGCAGCCACAGCCCGACCGACGAGACGTCGACGACGGCGAGCCCGGTCAGCGCGATCGCGGCGCCGGCCACGAGCGCGATGCCCACCCGCGCGAGACCGGGCCGCAGGCCCGGCGCGGCGTCGCCGGGCGCTGGCGGGTGCGGACTGGTCACGGGGCCATCATCGCGCCGACCGGCGGTGAGCGGGTCGCCGGACATTCCTCGGGCGTGGACACTCCTCAGGCGTACTGGGGCGTGAGCGACATCGCGTTGGCGCGCCGGCTGACCACCGCGGCGGCGGTGAGCCGATTCAGGCCGACCATCAGCAGGATCAGGCCGGTGAGCTGGCCCAGCGCGGGGCCGCCGAAGTGCTGGCCGATCACTGCCTCGCCGATCCGCGCGGCGATCAGCGCCACCCACAGCGCCACGCCGAGCGCACCGCCGCGGTACTCGATGCCCGCCGGGCCGCGGCGCAGTTGGGTCAGGTAGCCCATCGCCACACCGATCCCCAGGCCGGTGAGCAACTCGAGGCAGACCACGATCCAGCCCTGCGCCGACAGGCCCGCCAGCGACGCGATGTCCTGGCTGGACAGCGCACCGCCGATCACCAGCAGGATCAGCGGCAACCGGAACGCCCGCCCGCCGGTCGACTGCCAGGTCAGTTGCCGCAGGACGACGCGACCGATCACCAGGACCAGGATCGCGATGTTGATCAGCGGGAGGACGTACTCCATCAGATGCTCCTCGGTTCTTGGGGGTGTGCGTCCAGCCTGCGGCCGGAGGGCCGCGCGCTGAACCGCCCGCGGGTGGAGGTTCGGGTGGAGATCGCCCGTGCTCGATTCGCCCGCGCTCGATTCGCCCGTGCTTGATTCGCCCCTGCTCGATTCGCCCGCGCTCGCCCGGCCGGGTATCATCGCGCCGTTGCCATGGCGAGGGAGCAGCGCTCCGTGATCGACAGGGCCCCCGGCCGACCGGCCGGACGCTCCTCGCCGCACGTCGAAGCCGAGGAGTACAGATGTCCGAGATCGTCCTGAAGGCCACCCGCCGCGAGGAGTTCGGCAAGGGGGCCGCCCGCCGGATCCGCCGCGCCGACCTGGTGCCCGCCGTCGTCTACGGCCACGGCATGGACCCGCTGCACATCACCCTGCCGGGCCACGAGACCCTGCTGGCGTTGCGCAATTCCAATGCCCTGATGAGCATCGACCTGGCCGGTGAGAAGTCCCAGCTCGTGCTGCCGAAGCAGGTCCAGCGCGACCCGATCAAGGGCACCATCGAGCATGTCGACCTGATCGTGGTACGCCGCGGCGAGAAGGTCACCGTCGAGGTCTCGGTCACCCTGACCGGTGAGGCCGCCCCGGACACGCTGGTCGTGCTGGACAACCAGACCCTGACGCTGGAGGCCGAGGCCACCAACATCCCCGAGCACGTCGAGGTCTCCGTCGAGGGGCTCGAGGCCGGGACGCAGGTCACCGCGGCCGACCTGGTGCTGCCGGAGGGCTCGACCTATGTCGGCGGCGAGCCCGACACCTTGATCGTCAACATCACCAACGCCCCGACCCAGGAGCAGCTCGACGCCGAGCTGGCCGAGGCCGAGGCGGAGGCCGGCATCGAGCCGACCGTCGACGAGGATGCCGAGGGCGACGAGGCCGAGGGCGGCGAGGAGACCGAGGACGGCGAGTCCGAGGGCGACTCGGAGGAGTGAGCGACTCCGCCCCGTGGCTGGTGGTCGGGCTCGGTAATCCGGGCCCGGCCTATGCCGGCCATCGGCACAATGTCGGCTTCCTGGTGGCCGACGAGCTCGCGTCCCGCGCGGGGGTACGCTTCGGCGCCCCGCGCGGGATGCGTTCGGATGTGGCCGAGACGCGGCTCACGGCCTCGGGCATCGGTGGCGTCGGGGCGGATGCGGCGAAGGTGATCTTGGTCAAGCCGCGCACCTTCATGAACGACTCGGGGGCGGCGGTCCGCAAGCTCGCGGCCTTCCACAAGGTGCCGCCGGATCACGTGATCGCGATCCACGACGAGCTGGACCTGGAACCGGGGCAGCTACGGCTCAAGGTCGGCGGCGGCGACAACGGCCACAACGGGCTGCGGTCGCTGCGGTCCCATCTCGGCACCGGCGACTTCGCCCGGGTGCGGTTCGGGATCGGGCGCCCGCCCGGCCGGATGAGCGTGCACGACTGGGTGCTGTCGGACTTTCCGGTCCGGGATCGCACCGACCTCGCGCTCGAGGTCGACCGGGCCGCCGGTGCGGTCGAGATCCTGATCAACGAGGGTCTGGCGCAGGCGCAGAATCGCTACAACTCCTGATCACCAGTCGATCTCCGCGGTGCTGGACAGCGGACGCGGCGGTTGCGGCCGCGCGGTCGGCGCCGCGCCCAGCATGTCGGGGAAGATCAACTCGGTACGCTCGGCGATCACCCCGATCTCGACCTGCCAGGCGGCGAACCCGTCCAGCTTGAGCACCGGCTCGACCTGCTGGGCGAACAGGAAGGCGCGCGCCCGCAGCGTACCGTCGACGGCGTAGCAGATGATCTTCCAGTGCTCGACCGGCACGGCCACCCCGCGGTGCATCGGGTCGGCGTCGGACAGCACCGGCCCGCCGAACACGGAGATCGCGAGGCGATCGACCTCGACCTGGGACAACAACGCATTCTCCAACCGCCCCCACACCCCGTCGCGGCTGGCCTGGTTGAAGTCATCCATCTGCGGGGTGATGTTGGTGAAGTAGAACGAATCCGCATTCGCCGCCCGAGCCTCCTCCGGATCGCCCCAACACAGGTCGGCCCGCCGGGCGATGTGGCCGCGGTCCAGCCGATTGTCGCGGTAGGCCTCGTCGCCGGTCTGCACCGACCGGTCCAACCGCTCGTCGTAGCGGAACCGCAGGCCCGAGCGGTCCAGCTCGCGCAGCCGCGCGCCGTCGACATTCCAGGCGACCCACCGGGCCAGCCGCCGCGAGCGGCTCTGAGCCAGCGAGAAGTGGGTGTAGTCGATCACCGGGGAGCCGTCGAGATCGACCAGGTCGCCGGCGATCCGCGGACCGGGGTCCGGAGGTGGGATTGGTGTGTCGAGGAAGCGCGGTGCATAACCGGGGGGCACGAGACCAGTGTGACGCACCGCTACGGTGGATCCATGAGGGCTCGTCCCATGGTGACGCTCGGCGTGATCGCGCTGCTGGCCCTGACCGGCTGTGCCGAGGTGACGAACTTCGTCACCGGGCGCCAGCCCGCGATCATCGAATTCCGGCCGGCCCGGCCCGCGCCGCCGGGGACCGCCTGCCCCGAGCAGTCGCCGGTGCCCGCCGAGCCCGGTGCCGTGGTCTGTGCCGACGGGCAGGCGTACCTGCTGGACGCGATCGCCGGCACCGGACGAGCCGAGCGCGCCGAGGCCACGCCCGGTGCGACCTGCAGCATCCGGGTCGACCTGGACGGGCCGGGCACCGAGGCGCTGCGCGAGGTGACCGGTCGGCTCGCGGGCAGCGAGCAACTGCTGGCCCTGCTGGCCGAGGGTGAGCTGCTGACGGCGGTGCGGGTCGCAGAACCGATCGGCGGCGGTGAGCTGCAGATCTCCGGCGGTCAGAGCGAGTCGGAGTGTGATCGCCTCGCCGAACGCCTGCACGGGTGACCGGGCGATGATCACCGAGGCCACGGCGAAGGCGCTGAGCGAGGCGGGGCTGCTGTGGCAGCCCGCCGCCGGCGACCGGTTCGCGATCCGCTCCGCCGAGCTGACCGGCGACGTCTTCTGGATCAGCGAGCTGACCATCGAGCTGCACAGCTATCACGACCAGTCGGTGCTCGGGTTCAACGGCACGACGGAGTGGGCGCTCGACTCGATTCCCCTGGACCGTGCGGTGTGGCTGCCCCGGGAGGATCAGTTGCGTGAGTTGCTCGGTGAGCGGCTGGTCTCGCTGCGCCGGGTGGCGGGAGAGTGGGAGGTGGCGACCAGCCACGGCCGCTACCGCCACGCCGACGCCGAGGAGGCCTACGCCCGGGCGCTGCTCGCCGCGCTCTGACGATCACCGAGCCGGAGCACGCGCCGGGCATTCTCCGAGGCGATCTTGCGCAGGTCCGGTTCGTTCAGCTCCAGCGCGTCGAACCACGCCGCCGCCTCCAGCATGTCCTCGAACGGATAGTCGGCCGAGAACAGGATCCGGTCGGCCCCCATCTCCGCGATCACGTTGAGCAGGGCCGGCGTGCGGAAGTTGCCGCTGGTGGTCACCACCACGTTGTTGCGCAGGTAGTCGCCGAAGGGGCGCTGTGCCGCAATCCCGCGCGGCGCGACCTTCAGCCGATGATCGGTACGCCAGATGTTGAACGGCAACAACTCACCCAGGTGCCCGAGGATCACCTGCAGGCCGGGATGCCGGTCGAACAGCCCGCTGCCCATCAGCCGGAGCATGTGGGTCGCGGTCTCCACCGAGAACGCCCAGGCCGAGCCGTACAGCCACGGGTGTCCGTCGTACTGCGGGCTGGTGCTCGGCAGCGGGTCGCGCGGGTGCAGGTAGACGGGGACGTCGAGCTCGGCGACGGTGGCCCAGAAGTCGGCATAGCGCGGATCGTCGAGATAGACGATGGTGTCGGCATCGCCGACCTGGGAGAAGCCGTTGACCAGCGCGCCGACCATGCCGAGCTCGGTGACGGCGCGCCGCAGCTCGGTGGTGGCCGCGTCCGGGTCCTGCAGGGCAAGGGCGGCGAAGGAGCCGAACCGGTCCGGGCGCTGGGCGACCTGCTCGGCGGCGTGGTCGTTCAGCCGGTACGCCCAGTCGGTGGCCTGTGCCGGATCATGCAGCGACTGGATTCCGGGTGAGAGCAGCGACAGCACGGCGATCTCGATCCCGGCCTCGTCCATCAGCGCGAGCCGCCGGTCCGTGATGTCCAGCAGCATGTCTCGGTGCCGGGGCCAGGCCTGCGGGGTGAAGTGCTCCTCGGACTGGGCGACGATGTTCGGCTCGGTGGCGCCGAAGTGCTCCTCGAGGGCGATTTTGTTGATCATGGGCGGGGTCCTTCCGTGGTCGCGAGTGGGGTGTCGTCGGTCGGGGTCGGCGCGGCGCGGCGCGGGCGGGTCGCGTACAGGGCGAGGGTGGCGAGCAAACCGGTCGCGGATGCCACGGCGAACAGGTAGAAGCTCCACTGCGGGCCGAGTCCGGTGTCGAGCAGCAGCCCGCCGAGGATGGGCCCGCAGATCGCACCGAGGCGCCCGATGCCCAGTGCCCAGCCCACGCCCGTCGCCCGGGCGTGCGGGGGATAGAAGCGGGTGACGTAGGGATTGATCAGGTTCTGGACGCCGATGGTGCCGAACCCGCCCAGGGCGCACAGCAGGTAGAGAATGATCATCTCGGGCCCGGCGGAGAGCGCCATGGCGGCGATGGCACCGGCGGCGAATCCGACGGCGATCACGGGGCGCGAGCCGCGGCGGTCGGCGGCAACACCGCCGAGCACCGAGCCGATGATCGATCCGAGATTGAAGGTGAGCAGCAGGCTGAGCGCCGAGCCGAGCGCGAAACCCTGCCGGCGCATGATGTCCGGCAGCCAGGTGCTGAACCCGTAGATGGTCAGCAGCGCGCAGAAGCTCATCGCCCAGAACAGCAGGGTCGGGGCCAGGTAGCCGCGGCTGAACAGGGTGCCCACGGCTCCCCGACGCTCGGCGCTCGGCGTGGGCTCGGGGACCTCCATCCCGAGCCGGGCGGCGAGCCGGGCCGCGGCTTCGCGGCGGTCGTGACTGACCAGGAAGTCCAGCGACTCAGGCAGTTTGGCCAGGGCGAGCGGGAGGAAGATCAGGATCGGCAGGCCGCCGATCAGGTACATGGCGCGCCAGCCCAGCGTGGGAACGATTGCGATGGCGAGCCCGGCGGCCAGCATCCCGCCCACGGCGTACCCGGACTGCATGGTCACGTAGGTGACATTGCGGTGCTGGGCCGGGGCGTACTCCGTGACGAGCGCGCTGGCGATCGGCATCACCCCGCCCAGCCCGAGACCCGC
Source organism: Naumannella cuiyingiana (assembly GCF_013408305.1). NCBI lineage: Bacteria > Bacillati > Actinomycetota > Actinomycetes > Propionibacteriales > Propionibacteriaceae > Naumannella > Naumannella cuiyingiana. The sequence goes on from NZ_JACBZS010000001.1 coordinate 2,529,205, forward strand.
AATGAACCGCAGCGCGCCGAAGGCCTCCGGCCCGGTCGCCAGCGCGCAGAGCGGCATGGCGACGGAGAACAGGACGACGCAGGCGATCATGGTGCGCCGGCGCCCCCACAGGTCGGTGAGCGTACCGACGGCCAGCGCGCCGATCAGCATGCCGACCAGGGAAAGACTGCCGATCAGTCCCGCGAGGCCGGCGCTGATGCCCCATTCCTCCCGCAGGGCACCGACGGTGGTGCCGTAGACGACGAGGTCGTAGCCGTCGAAGACGATGGCGAATGCGCAGAGTGCGACCGTCAGCCAGCGCAGCGGATGGACCCGCTCGCGCGACTGATCCGTTGGTGTCGGAACCGTCATTGGTCCCTCCTCCCGTGAGGTTGCCTTCACGGTATTTCGGCAGCAACATGTATGTCCATACATGTTTGAGACGCATCCCGGCGGAACTGATATGCGGCTGCGGATATCCTGCGGCGCATGTCCCTACCGCACGCGCTCCTCGGGGTGCTGTCGGCACGACCGATGAACGGGTACGAGCTGACCAAGTTCTTCGACGCGTCGACCGGCTATGTCTGGTCCGCGCCGCAGAGCCAGATCTATCCGACGCTGCGCCGGATGGCGGACGACGGTTGGATCGCCGGCACCCGGCAGAGCCGGGCGACCGCGCTGCGCAGCACGGTGTACTCGATCACCGAGGCAGGACAGGCCGAGCTGCTGGAGTGGGCGGGCCACTACCACCCGCCCGGCCCGGCGCGCGACGCGTTCTTCCTGCAGGCGCTCTACCTCGACATGGTCCCGACCCGCCGGGCGCGGGAGGTGTTGCGCCGGTTCATCCAGCACCACGAGCGAGCGATTGCGGAGTGGGAATCCCAGCGCGACGCGCTGGTTGCCCGCGAGACGCCGCTGCTGGTGGAGCGGTTGAGGGCCCGGCCGCCCCGGCAGCACGCCCGGATCGCTCGGCTGAAGGCCTCCGTCTTCCAGGGGGAGATCGACCGGTCGGAGGCGCTGATCGCCTGGGCCCGCGCGCAACTCGACCTACTGTGATCGTGCCGGCCTGCTGACAACGCGTGAGCCAGGTCCTACGCTGCAGAGATATGACCTTTATTGCGTCGAGGGCGCGCATCATGGCCGCAGGGATCACCCTCGGCCTGGCAGTGATCGGATCCCTGGCGATCGGCGGGCCCGCGCACGCCGAGGGCGGGGGCGTCACCCACCGGGTGGCCTGCGGCACCGACGCCCCGGACACGCTGGGATCGCTGGACGAGGTGAACGCGCTGCGGCTGGCGCCCGGCGACGCGGTGCTCTTCCAGCGGGGCACCACCTGCACCGGGACGCTCGCGCCCCGTGGCTCGGGCACCGCCGAGCAGCGGATCAGGATCGGCGCCTACGGCAAGGGGGCGCGGCCGGTGATCGACGGCGCCGGCGCGACCGACACGGTGCTCCTGCGCAACGTCTCCGGGTACGAACTGAGCGGCCTGGAGATCACCAACTCCGCCGATCCCGGCAGCAAGCGCCGCGGCGTGTTCGTGCTCGGCGAGGACGCCGGGGTGCTGGCCGACCTCACCATCCGCGATCTCTACGTGCACGATGTCTGGGGTGACGACACCAAGGACACCGATGGCAGCGGCGGGATCATCGTCGCGGCGGCAGGCCGCAGCACCCCCACCAGCTTCCGCAACGTCGTGGTGGCCGACAACGTCGTCCGCGACGTCGACCGCAGCGGCATCGTGGTGGGCACATCGCTGTGGGGTGATCGACCCGAGTCCGGCAAGCCGGACGTCGTGTTGCCCTGGACGCCCAGCAGCGACGTCCTGATCAAGGGCAATGACGTCGCCAACACCGGCGGGGACGGGATCTTGATCTCCACCACCAAGCGCGGGCGGGTCGAGGACAACCGGGTCGACGGCTTCCAGGAACGCTCGGCGGGCTACAACGCGGGCATCTGGCCGTGGAACTCCGAGGACATCGTCTTCACCGGCAACGAGGCCTCCGGCGGCAGGACGACCCGGGACGGGATGGCATTCGACATCGATCAGGGCACCAACAACGTGACCTTCGAGTACAACTACAGCCACGACAACGAGGGCGGCTTCTTCCTGCTCTGCAATGCGGCCGGCTCGATCCGCAATGCGGTGGTGCGCTACAACGTCAGCGTCAACGACTCCCATCGCGGCATCGAGACCTGCAGCGGGACGATCGACAGCGCGCAGATCTACAACAACACCATCTACATCGGCGACGGCGTCTCCCAGACCGTGATCAACGAGAACAACGCGAACACCCGCAACGTGCGCTTCGCCAACAACCTGGTGCTCAAGGAGGGATCGGGCACCGCGAACTTCCGGCTCGCCAGTCCCGCGGGCTACCGGCTCGACCACAATCTGATCCGCAATGTCGGCAATCTGCCACCCAACCCCGGCGGCAGCACCGCCGACCCGATGCTTGTCGCGCCGGGCTCCGGCGGCTCGTCGATCGATGACCTCGACGGCTACCGGCTGCGTACCGGATCACCGGCCCACCGCGCCGGGGCCGTGCTGGACGACAACGGCGGCCGGGACTTCTTCGGTGCCCGGCTGCGCGGCGATGTACCGCCCAGCATCGGCGCCGACGACGCCGGCAACTGCACCGCGCCGAGCAGCCCGGGGCGGCCATTCCCGTGCCGGGGCACCGGCGTGGTGGGCCGCGGCTGAGCCGCCCCGCCGGCGCGCCGCGGCGCGGCCCCGCTACGTTGTCGCGCGTGAGCTTCGCCGAGGCCTGCCGGGCCGGTTCCGCACGCGACTGGGACGCCGCCGTCAACCATCCGTTCGTCGACCAGTTGCTCGACGGCACCCTGCCCGATGACCGGCTGCGCCACTATCTGGTGCAGGACTACCAGTTCTGCGACGCGTTCGTGATCTTGCTCGGCGCGGCCGTCGCGACCGCGCCGGGGCTGGGGGAGCGGTTGCGGTTCGCGCGCGTCCTCGGCGCATTCGCCGCCGACGAGGACGACTACTTCACCCGCAGCTTCGACGAGCTCGGCGTACCCCCCGGCGAGCGCGCGGCACCGGAACTGGCCCGGCCGACCCGCGAGTTCGACGCACTGATGCGCGAGGCCGCCGGCTCGCGGTCCTATCCGGTGGTGTTGGCGGTGCTGCTGGTCGCCGAATGGCTCTACGGTGACTGGGCCGCGCGCGGTCGCGACCGCGATCTCGCCGCGCTCGCCCCGCGGCATCGCGACTGGATCCGGCTGCACGACAACCCCGACTACAACGCCTGGGTCGACTGGCTGCGCGCGGAGTTCGACAACGCCACGGCCGCCGCCGATGCCGAGCCCGCTGCGCAAGCCTTCGCCCGCGCAGTGCGCCTGGAACGTGCCTTCTTCGACGACGCGCTGATCGCACGAACTGCTTGACCCCGCCCGGGCGAACCGCGAGACTCGGCCGAATCCGGTGCGGCGCGGCCCGGTGTGAAAGGTGTCATCGTGGACAACCTCGCCATCTTGGGCATGCTCGCCCTGGCCCCCATCCTGGTCGTCGGCGTACTGCTGGCCGGACTGCGCTGGCCGGCGAAGTACGCGATGCCGGTCGGCTTCGTCGTCACCGTGATCATCGCCGCGGCGGTGTGGCGGATGCGGCCGGTCAGCATCGCCGCCGCCGCGATCGAGGGCCTGATCACCGCCGCGACCCTGCTCTTCATCGTGTTCGGCGCGCTGTTGTTGTTGTCCACGGTGAGTGGCTCGGGTGCGATGAACCGGATCAAGGCCGGCTTCAACGCGATCTCGCCCGATCGCCGCGTACAGGCGATCATCATCGGCTGGCTGTTCGGCTCGTTCATCGAGGGGGCGTCCGGTTTCGGGACGCCGGCCGCCGTCGTGGCGCCGCTGCTGTTGGCCCTGGGCTTCCCCGCGATGGCGGCGGTGCTGGTCGGATTGGTGATCCAGTCCACCCCGGTCAGCTTCGGCGCGGTGGGTACGCCGATCCTGGTCGGCGTCACCAACGGCCTCGGCCGCGACAGCGCCCCGATCCAGGCGCGGTTGGCCGAGCTGGGCGTGACCTATCCCGACTACGTCCGCGGGATCGGGCTCGAGGTCGCGATCATCCATGCGCTGTGCGGGCTGCTCATCCCGCTGATCCTGGTGACGATGCTGACGGGCTTCTTCGGCGAGCGGCGCAGCTTCGCCGAGGGCCTGAAGGTATGGCCGTTCGCGATCTATGCGTCGCTGGCGATGACCGTGCCCTATGTGCTGGTGGCATGGTTGCTGGGACCGGAGTTCCCCTCGCTGCTCGGCGGGCTGATCGGGCTGGCGCTGGTGATGTTCACCTCCAGTCGCGGCTTCCTGATGCCGAAGGAGATCTTCGACTTCGGCCCGCGGGCGTCGTGGCCGGCGCGCTGGATGGGCAGCATCGATGCCGATCACCTGGACACCGAGGAGTCGCGCCCGATGCGGCTGATCACCGCCTGGTCGCCCTATCTGGTGCTGGCGGCCGTCCTGGTGCTGACCCGCGCGGTGCCGTCGGTGAAGGCCTTCTTCACCGCATCGGTGCCGCCGATGACGATCAAGGCCTCGAACATCCTCGGCACCTCGATCAGCACCACCGTGCAGCCGTTCTTCTCCCCGGGCTTCTGGCTGATCATCGCGGCGGCCGTCGCCTGGCTCACGCACCGGATGACCGGGCGGCAGATCGCGCAGGCCTGGCGGGTGTCCGGGCGCCAGCTCGCCGGCACCGCGGTCGCGCTGCTGTTCGCGGTGCCGCTGGTCCGGGTGCTGATCCAGTCCGGCGCCGCGAACAACGACTCAGGGCTGGCGAGCATGCCCGTCACCCTGGCCGAAGGTGCCGCGGCGCTGGCCGGCTCGGCCTGGCCGGTGCTCAGCCCGTGGATCGGCGCGCTCGGCGCCTTCGTGGCCGGCTCCAACACCGTGTCGAATCTGACCTTCGCCCAGTTCCAGTGGTCGACCGGAGAGGCAATCGGCGTACCGCCGGAGCAGGTGGTCGCCACCCAGGCCGTCGGCGGGGCCGGCGGCAATCCGGTCGCGATCCACAACATCGTCGCGGCCTCGGCGACCGTCGGCCTGCTCGGCCGCGAGGGCGACCTGATCCGCAAGACCGTGCTGGTCACCATGTACTACTGCTTCGCCGCGGGGGCGATCGGCTTCATCGCCATCCACGGCCTCGGCCCGAATGCCGGCACCTTCGAGCTGATCGCCCTGATCATCGTGCTGGCCCTGGTCGCCTACTGGTTCGTCCGACGGGACCGCGCCCGGCGCCCGGAGGCGTCGGTATCGTGATCGCATGACGCAACCGCTGAGGCTCGGCTACAAGGCATCGGCAGAGCAGTTCGGGCCGCGCGAGCTGGTGGAGCTGGGGGTCGCCGCCGAAGCGAGCGGGATGGACTCGGCGGCGATCAGTGATCATTTCCAGCCGTGGCGCCACGAGGGCGGCCACGCCCCGTTCGCGCTGGCCTGGCTGGCGGCGGTCGGTGAGCGTACCGAACGGATCCAGCTCGGGACCTCGGTGATGACGCCGACCTTCCGCTACAACCCGGCCGTGATCGCGCAGGCCTTCGCGACCCTCGGCATGCTGTACCCGGGGCGGATCATGCTCGGCATCGGCAGCGGTGAGGCGCTGAACGAGATCGCCACCGGCGCGGCGGCGGAGTGGCCGGACTTCAAGGAGCGGTTCGCGCGGTTGCGCGAGTCGGTACGCCTGATGCGTGAGCTGTGGCGCGGCGATCGCGTCAACTTCGACGGGGAGTTCTACCGCACGCGGGGGGCGTCGATCTATGACGTGCCCGAGGACGGCGTACCGATCTACGTGGCGGCCGGTGGGCCGATGGTGGCCCGGTACGCGGGCCGGGTCGGTGACGGTTTCATCTGCACGTCGGGCAAGGGGATGGAGCTCTACACCGAGAAGCTGTTGCCGGCGCTGGCCGAGGGTGCGGAGAAGGCCGACCGCGACGTCGAGGCGATCGACAAGATGATCGAGATCAAGATCAGCTACGACACCGATCCCGATGCGGCGCTGGAGAACTGCCGGTTCTGGGCGCCGCTGTCGCTGACTCCCGAGCAGAAGCACTCGATCGACGACCCGATCGAGATGGAGCGGGCCGCCGATGCGCTGCCGATCGAGCAGGTCGCCAAGCGCTGGATCGTGGCGTCCGATCCGGACGAGGCGGTGGCGGCGATCGAGCCGTATCGCCGGATCGGGTTCAACCACCTCGTCTTCCATGCCCCGGGCAACGATCAGCGCCGCTTCCTGGAGCTGTTCGCCCGCGACCTGGCGCCCCGGCTGCGGGCGCTCGGCTGAGATCGCCCCGTTCCATCTCGGCCACCCCACTCCGAATTGTTTCCGTAGTTATGCCCGCTCCGAGCCCCGGATGGCGGCATCATCTGCGGTCGAGAACGCGACGAGCGTCGCCAGCTGCGGTACGCCGGCGCGGCCCGAGGTGCCTCCGATCTCGTCGTGAGCTTTCGCCGCCCGGAGCCGCTTCCAGGGGGCGATAACTGACGACACGACTCGGCGGGCGAGGGCCGAGTCAGTTGCGGTCGCCGACCAGCGGCAGGGCGGCTGCCGGCGGTGCCGCGGTCGCGGTGTGCGCGGCCCGGGTTCGGGGCACCAGCAAGGTGACGGCGGCCCCGGCGACGGCGACGCCGGCGAAGATCCAGAAGGTCGTTGCCGAGGTCAGTCCGGCGCCGATCAGCATCCCGCCGATCACCGGCCCCAGGATGCCGCCGAGCCGGCCGAACCCGGCACACCAGGCGACGCCGGCTGCCCGCACGTTCGTGGCGTAGTAGTTCGACACCAGGCCATAGATCAACACCTGGGTGCCGATCGTGCCGACGCCCGCGAGGGCGACCAGCAGGAACAACAGGCCCAGTGGCAGCCCCGCCGTGAGCAGCACCAGCGCCAGCGCGGCCAGCAGGAAGGTCGTCGTGACCACCCGCTTGGCACCCGTCCGATCCGCCAGCCAGGAGGCGATCAGCCCGCCGATCACGGCGCCACCGTTCAGCACCAGCAGGAACAGCAGCGAGTTCTTGGCATTGAAGCCCGCCGTCTGCATGATCTGCGGCAGCCAGGTGTTCAGGCCGTAGGTGAGTAGCAGCCCGGCGAAGCTCATCAGGCCCAACAGCGCCGTGCCGAGCAGGTAGCGCCGGCTCAGCAGGCCGCCGAAGCCGCGCCTGTCGCCCGCCTCGGCGTCCGCGGCCGATTCGGTTGCCGTCGGCAGCGGTACGCCGGTCCGCTCCGAAACCAGGCGCGCCTCCTCGAGCCGGCCCTGGGCGGCCAGCCAGCGCGGCGACTCCGGCAGCTTGGCCAGGGCCAGCGGCAACAGAATGATCAGCGGCAGGGCGCCGATCACCATCATCCCGCGCCAGCCGATGGCATCGCGGAGCGCGATCGCGAGCAGCGATGCGAGCACGCCGCCGGTCGGTACGCCGCTGTAGACGATCGCGTTGTAGAGGTTCTTCCGGGCGGCGGGCGCGAACTCCGCCACCACGGCGCCGACAGTGGCCACCAGCGCCCCCATCCCGACACCCGCGGCGAAGCGCAGCAGGCCGAAGGTCGTCACCGAGTCGGCGAGCGCGGTCAGCCCCATCCCGACGGAGAACCAGACGATGTTGATCACCATCATCCGGCGCCGCCCGATCCGGTCGCCGATCGCGCCCGCCGCGAGCGCGCCGATCAGCACGCCGACGAGCGCATAGGAGCCGAGTGCGCCCGCCTGCTCCGGGCTGACCGGTCCGAGCTGGGACGGGTCGGCCATCAGGGTGGGCAGGATGGTGCCGTAGACGACGAGGTCATAGCCGTCGAAGACGATCGCCACGACACACAGGCTGACCACCCAGATCACCGAACGGCGATGCCGGTCGGAGGACCAGGCCTTCTCTGGCGGGAGTGTGGTTGTACTCATCGGACGCTCCATTGCATCGGTGGGGCCTGCATCTGGCCGGTGTCGGTGGACCGGGTGGTCCAGCACGATCCTGTCCGAAGTTGATCACTGTTGCCCCGGGGATAACCCGAGTGCTGACCAAGGGAACGCGGGAAAGCGTTGCACAGAAGGCATCGTGGACATGAAGAACCGACCGGTGATCACGGTCACCGGTCGGTTCTGGACGCCTCAGCGCACGGGATCGAGCACGAAGTCGTACTCGGTGGAGTTCTTGCCCTCGCTCTCGGCGACGTCGAGCAGCAGCTCCGGCTTCACCGCCGAGGCGATGTCGTCGTCATTGTGCGCGTCGCCGGGGAAGTAGAGCTGCGCGGTCAGCGTCTCGTGGTCCGGCGCCTCGACCTTCACGTGCAGGTGAGCGGGACGCCAGGCATGCCAGCCGGCCGCAGCGATCAGCTTGCCGCAGGCGCCGTCGGTCGGGATCTGATAGGGCGCCGGCTGCACCGTGTTGATCTCGTAGCGCCCGTCGGCGTCCGTGCGTACCCGCACGCGCAGGTTCCACTGGTCCAGGCCCGGCGCGAACTGGGAATAGAAGCCGTTGGCATCGGCATGCCACAGATCGACCACGGCATTCGACAGCGGCGTGCCGTCGACATCGCGGACCTGGCCGGCGAAGACCAACGGCGTACCCGGCTCGTCCTCGCGCATCGGAATCGTGGCCGGGCTGTCCTGCTCGGGCGCGCCCGGCACGTAGTACGGCCCCTCGATGGTCCCCTTGGAGCCCTTCCGGTGCGACGTGTTCACCTCCTCCACGCTGTGCTCCAGCCAGACATCGAGGAAGAGCGGCCATTCGCCGTCCTCGCCGACGCTGATCAGCCACGACTTCAAGGCGTTGTACTCGTCGTAGCTGACGCCGTGTTCGCGGACCAGATCGTTCGCGGCCTTGATCAGTGAGCCGGCGAGCAGCGCCACCCGTTCGGGGTCGACCTGCGCACTGCCGGTCTTGCCGGACTGGCGGAAGTTCGCGGTCGCGCCGGCGCCGGAATCGGCGGCGCGGGCGGCGAGCTCGTCGCTCGTCTTCGGGTCGGTGGTCTGGGTCATCGTTGAGCCCCTTTCTGGTGGTTGGTCCTTGTTCGGGCTATTTCGGGTCGGTGCCCGCCGCGTCGGCGACGGCAAGATCGGAAGGATGGGTCGCCAACGGGTCGACCTGCACCCGCATGTAGGGAAACAGCGGCAACGACCACAAGATCTCGTGCAGCCGCTCGTTGTCTGCCACGTCGAAGATGCTGATGTTGGAGTACGCCCCGGCGACCCGCCAGATGTGTACCCACTCGCCGGCGCGCTGCAGCTCATGGCACAGCGCCTTCTCGGCACTGATCAGTTCCTGGCGGTGCCCGGGATCAAGGTCGTGGGGGATGGCGACATCCATCCGCACGGCGTACAACATCATCGATCCTGTCGGTAGTGGGTGAGCTTGTCCTCGTCGATGGCGTAGCCGATGCCGGGCGCGGTGCGCAGTTCGAGCCGGCCGTCGACGATCTTGAGCGGCTCGGTCAGCAGGTCGTCGGACAGGTCGAGGAAGTTGGACAGCTCGCCGGCGCGTCGGCTGGTCGCACCGAACGCGGCGCCGAAGGCCAGGGTGCACATGGTGCCGACCTGTCCGTCGATCTGGTTGCCCATCACCACCTCGACGCCGAGCCCGGTGCACTGGCCGAGGATTGCCGCGGACTCGGTGAAGCCGGTCCGGGCGGTCTTGATCGAGATCGCATCGGCCGCGCCGCCGAGCAGTTCCCGGGTGATCTCCCCGGGCCGGGCCGCGCTCTCGTCGGCGACGAAGGGTACGCGGAGCTGGCGGACCAGCCAGCGACGGCCGAGCACATCGTCGGCAGGGCACAGCTCCTCCGCGAGGGTCAGCCCGAGATCGTCCATGGCTCGCATCGCCTCGGCGGCCTCGCTGGCGCTCCAGCCCCGGTTGCCGTCGACGTAGAGCTCGACCTCGTCGCCGAAGTGTTCGCGCAGCGCCCGGCAGACATCGGTGTCGAGCCGCCAGGGCCGCCGGCCGACCTTGATCTTGAACGTGGTGATGCCGTGTTCGGCACGCATCCGCTCGGCCTCGTCGACCATCGCCTGCGGGCTGTCGAAGCCGAGCATGTGGCTGACCCGCATCGATTCGCCGTGGCCGCCCAGTAGGTCGCTGACCCGCACGCCGAGCGTCGTGCCGAGGGCGTCCCAGATCGCCATGTCGAGCGCCGCCTTGGCCGCCGGATTCCCTACCGTGCGGCGGAAGTCGGCGTGCACCTGCTCGCGCGCCAGGGCGGAGCGCCCGATCACCTGCGGCCCGAGCACGTCGTCGATGATCGCGGTGATCGAGGCCTGGGTCTCGCCGTAGGTGTAGGGACGCGGTGGCGCATCGGCCACTCCGATCACCCCGTCGGACGTCCGCACCCGGACCAGCACATGATCGGCGGTGTGCGCCTCGCCGCTCGCGAACCGCAGCGGCTTGCGGTAGTCGATCCGGTACGGGATCGCCTCGACCGCGTCGATGATCATCTGTTCGCTCACGCGATCTCCTCGGCACGCTCGGTGGTCAGGGTCGGTACGCGGGTCCGGTTCCCGCAGATGCCCTCGCGGGTCAGGGTGTCGACGAAACGCTCCAGCAGCGGATCGGTGGAATCGGCCAGCCAGGCGACCCCGATGTCGATGCGTTCGGTGTCGGGAAGCTCGTGGAACGCGACCCGGTCGAGTCGGGCGGCGCGCGCGGATGCCGGCACCAGCGCGATCCCGAGACCGGCGGCGACCAGGGCGAGCATCGTCGAGGTCTCGGTGACCTCATGGGCACAGTGCGGGCGGAAGCCGGCTCGCGCGCAGGTGCGCAGCACGGCGTCGTTGACCACCGACCGGGTCGCGGCGGCGTACATCACGAAATCGCTGCCGCGCAGATCGACCACCCGGCGGTCCGGCCGGTCGAGCGCGCTGCCCTCCTGGCAGGCCAGGACCAGCGGCTCGGCCGCCATCGGCCGGTACGCCAGACCTTCCGCGCGCACCGGCGGGCGGAGGATGCCCGCGTCGATGCGGTGCTCGACCAGCGCCTCCTCCTGGGCCGGGGTGAGCATCTCGGTGCGGATGTCCAGGGCCACCCCGGGCATCGCGTCGCGGACCGCCCGCGCGATCCGCGGCAGGTGTCCGTAGGACGCCGAGCCGGTGAAGCCGACGCGCAGTGTGCCGGTGCGCCCCTCCGCCAGCGCCGCCACCCGGTTCACTGCCTCGTCGACGGCGTCCAGGATGCGTTGTGCGTCGGTCCGCAGCAGCTCGCCCGCGGGTGTCAGCCGGACCTGGCGCGTGGTGCGTTCGAAGAGGGGTACGCCTAGCTGCGACTCGAGTTGCCGGATCGCTTGTGACAGTGGGGGTTGCGCCATGTGCAGGCGCTCCGCGGCGCGGCCGAAGTGCCGGGTGTCGGCGACGGCCAGGAAGTAGCGCAGGAGCCGCAGCTCCACATCGCTCCCGCGTCGTGACGTCATCGTCGCCGCCTCTTCCGTCGTGGCCCCGAGACCTGCCGCCCCGGGTGGTGTCGATCGGGGATCGTTTCTCCGGATCGCCCCGGGTCGCCCCTGTGCAGCACCCTAGGCCGGGGCATTAAGAGGTTCAAATATCGAATGAATGCCCAATGAGAGGCGGTGCCTCTGAATGAACCCTGGGTCAGGCCTGGGGTCATCCCTGGGGCAAGGGGGTCCGCGCGGTGTCACGGTTGAGGCCCGGGCGGTCGCCGACCGCTGACCGGGACCCGTGCCGACGACGCCACCCAGGAGGAGCCATGCCGCATCCCATCGCGGACCTCGACATCGATCTGTCCGATGTCGTGGTCGACGACCCGTCCACCGGGGCGTACCGGATCGACCGGCGGATCTTCACCGACGAGGAACTGTTCGAGCTGGAGATGACCTACATCTTCGAGGGGAACTGGATCTTTCTCGCCCACGAGTCGCAGGTCCCCGAAGCCGGCGACTACTACACGACTTCGATCGGCCGGCAGCCCATCGTGATCACCCGGTCCAAGGACGGCACGCTGAACTGTCTGATCAACGCGTGCACCCACCGCGGCGCGATGCTGTGCCGCCGCAGGACCGACAACCGGATCACCCTGACCTGCCCCTTCCACGGCTGGACGTTCCGCAACGACGGCAAGCTGCTCAAGGTCAAGGACCCCGACGGCGCCGGCTATCCGGAGAGCTTCGACACCGACGGCTCGCACGACCTGACCAAGGTCGCGCGTTTCGAGAGCTACCGGGGGTTCCTGTTCGGCAGCCTGAACCCCGACGTGGCACCGCTCGCCGAGCACCTGGGCGATACCCGGTTGATCATCGACATGCTGGTCGACCAGTCCCCCGAGGGCCTGGAGGTGCTGCGCGGCTCCTCGACCTACACCTTTGACGGCAACTGGAAGGTGCAGGCAGAGAATGGCGCGGACGGCTACCACGTCACCGCCACCCACTGGAACTATGCGGCCACCACCAGCAGGCGCGGGACCGGTGAGTCCAAGAACGACACCAAGGCGGTCGATGCGGGAAAGTGGGGCAAGCAGGGAGGCGGCTACTTCTCCTTCGACAACGGGCATCTGGCGCTGTGGACCTGGACGGCCAATCCGCAGGACCGGCCGCTGTGGGACCGGCGCGAGGAGCTGATCGAGCAGTTCGGCGAGGCCAAGGGCGACTTCATGGTGCGCGGTTCCCGGAACCTGTGCCTCTACCCGAATGTCTATCTGATGGATCAGTTCTCCACCCAGATCCGTCGGTTCACCCCGATCTCGCCGGACCGGACCGAGGTGACCATCCACTGCATCGCGCCGAAGGGGGAGAGCCAGGCCGCGCGCACGGCCCGGATCCGCCAGTACGAGGACTTCTTCAACGCCAGCGGGATGGCCACCCCGGACGACCTGGAGGAGTTCCGCTCCTGTCAGAAGACCTTCCTCGCCCGCGCCGCGCGCTGGAACGACATGAGTCGCGGCGCGGTGCACTGGCACACGGGCCCCGACGAGCTGGCCACCAGTCTCGGCATGCACGACGTCTTGTCCTGCGGTGTCCGCAACGAGGACGAGGGCCTGTTCCCGATCCAGCACACCTACTGGCTGGAACAGGTACGCCGCGGCGCCGCCGCCGAGCGCGAGCGCGCCGCCACCCGGCCCGCACCCGATCGCGGGCCGGTCGAGCTGATCAGCAACGGACGGAGGGTGTGATCATGACCAGCACGCTGACGGCGCCCGAGGAAACGGATGCCGCGCCGGAGCGCACGGTGCCGACGCGGGTGATCGACCCGCGCGAGGTGGAGCAGTTCCTCTATCGGGAGGCGCGCTATCTCGACGATCGGCTCTTCGAACAGTGGGTGGAGTGCTACGCCGAGGATGCGGAGTTCTGGATGCCGGCCTGGGCCGACGACGACGAGCTCACCACCGATCCGGCGAACGAGCTGTCGCTGATCTACTACGCCAACCGGGCGGGCCTGGAGGATCGCGTCTTCCGGATCCGCACCGAGCGCTCCAGCGCGACCAGCCTGCCGGAGCCGCGGACCAGCCACAACATCACCAATGTGGAGATCATCGAGCAGCGTGGCCCGCTCGTGGATGTGCGGTTCAACTGGCACACCATGTACTTCCGCTACCACACCGTCGATCCCTACTACGGCACGTCTTTCTACACGATCGACTTCTCCGGCGATGCGCCGCTGATCCGACGGAAGACCGTGGTGCTGAAGAACGACTACATCCACCACGTGGTGGACGTCTACCACATCTGATCGGCAGCGATCGACGACCGGGAGGAGTGATCATGAGCCATCAGGTGGTGCTCAACTTCGAGGACGGGGTCAGTCGCGCCATCGACTGCGATCCCGACATGACCATCGCCGATGCGGCGTACCGGGCCCGGATCAACATCCCGTTCGACTGCCGCGACGGCGCCTGCGGGACCTGCAAGGCCAAATGCGATGCGGGCGAGTTCGACCCGGGATTCTTCATCGACGACGCGCTGAGCCGCGACGAGGCCGCGGCCGGGTTCTGCCTGCCGTGCCAGATGAAACCGCTGTCCGATCTGGTCCTGCAGATCTCCTCGACCTCGGAGCTGGCGAAGACGGGTACGCAGAGCTGGCGCGGCGAGGTGGCCGAGGTGATCCGCCACTCGCCGACCACGGTTGGGCTGAAGATCACCATGGCCGACCGGGAGCGGCTGACCTTCCAGCCCGGGCAGTACGTCAACATCACCGTGCCCGGCACCGACCAGGTGCGCTCCTATTCGTTCAGCAATGCCGCCGACTCCGCCGAGCTGTCCTTTCTGATCAAGATCACCCCGGGCGGGGCGATGTCGACCTGGGTCAGCGAGCGCGCGCGGCCGGGCGACCGGTTGGAGTTCAGCGGGCCCCTCGGCTCCTTCTACCTGCGGCCCGTCAAGCGGCGTGCCCTGCTGCTTGCCGGCGGCACCGGTCTGGCGCCGATCCTGGCCATGTTGCACACGCTGGCGGCCAAGCCGCCCGAACACCCCGTGCACCTGGTCTACGGCGCCACCACCGACGACGATGTCGTCCACCTGGCCGATCTTGCCGACTTCGCCGAGCGGATCGAGAACCTGACCTTCGACTGGTGCGTCGCCGACGAGCGGACCACCGCCCCCAACCAGGGCTACGTGATGAGCCTGATCGACGCCGAGCACCTGGCCGGTGGCGATGTCGATGTCTATCTGTGCGGCCCGCCGCCGATGGTCGAGGCCGTCCGCGGCTGGCTGGACGAGCAGGGCATCGCCCCCGCCAGCTTCCATTTCGAGAAGTTCACCGTCGGACGGGCCCACGGCGCGGCTCCGGCCGAGCCGACTCCGGCAGATCCGCCCGCGGCGGAGCCGGCCCCGCACGCGCCCGCGGCCCGCCCGCGCGTGGCCGCCCGCATCGCCACCGTTCCCGATCCCGATCAGGCGCACCGGCTCGCCGGGCAGCGGATGCTGGCGCCGGACGACCGGAGGCCCATCTGGTCCGGCGCGCCGACCGGCGGCGGGATGGCCGCGGGGTGCGCCGAGGCGCGTGAGCTGCATCGTTTCCGGTTCGCCGCCCGCGACCTCGGGCCGGCGCCCGGTGCAGCGCGCCCGCTCGACCGACGCGCCGAGGCCGTCGCCGCGCGGGCGATCGCCGGTCAGGCCGTCTTCGCCGCCGCCGACCGGGCGCCGCTGGTCGCGCCGCGGCGACGGCGTACCCCCAAACCGGTGACCCCGCACCCGGGTCGCTTCGCCGACCGGGTCGTGCTGCTGACCGGCGCCGCCCAGGGCATCGGCGCGGCGGTCGCCCGCCGGCTCGCGGCCGAGGGTGCCGACCTCGTGCTGGCCGACCGCTCCGAGGTGCTGCACGAGCTGGTCGACGAGCTCGCGGGGGCCCAGGCGGCGGCCGATCCGGTGCTCGCCGACCTGGAGACCTGGCAGGGCGCCACCGCCGCCGTCGATGCCGCCCTGGCCCGGCACGGGCGCATCGATGTCGCGATCCACACGGTCGGCGGCACGATCTGGGCCAAGCCGTACCAGCACTACACGCCGGCCGAGATCGTCGCGGAGCTGAACCGTTCGCTGATGCCGACCCTGTGGGGTTGTCGCGCTGTCGCGCCGGCCATGATCGACGCCGGTGGCGGGGTCATCGTCAACGTCTCCTCCGTCGCCACCCGCGGGGTGCACCGGGTGCCCTATGCGGCGGCCAAGGGCGGGGTGAACGCGATCACCGCGTCGCTGGCGATGGAGCTCGCACCGCACGGGATTCGGGTCAGTGCGACCGCCCCGGGCGGCACCCAGGCGCCGCCGCGGCGGATCCCGCGGGGCCCGGCGCCGGCGACCGAGACCGAGCGGGACTGGTACGCCGCGATCGTCGAGCAGACCACCGCGAGTTCGCTGCTGCATCGCTATGGCACGCTCGACGAACAGGCCGCCGCGATCTGTTTCCTGGCCTCGGACGAGGCCTCCTACATCACCGGCTCGGTGCTACCGGTCGCCGGTGGCGATCTCGGCTGAGGCGCCGGTGCGTGGAGCTGCCCCGTCGCCGCGTGGGGACAACTACAGTGCCGACATGTCAGCACAGCCCGGTGACGCCGCCGGACTGATCGGCCGGGGAGCCGAGCTGGCCGCGCTGCGAGCCGTCCTGGCCCGGGTCGGCGGCGGCGAGCCCGCGTTGGTCGTGGTGCACGGCCCCGCCGGCGTCGGCACCAGCGCGCTCGTCGACGCGGCGCTGGCCGAGGAGCCCGCACCCCGGGTGATCCGCCGTGCCGCCGTGCATTGGGAGTCGAGCCTGCTCGCGGGGATCGCCGCCGGGGCGCCTCATCCGGATCCCGCGACCGATCCCGATGCCGCGGCCGCCTGGCTCGCCGCGCGCTGCGCCGAGCCGGCCGCGGACGGGCCGGTCGCTCACGTCGTCGAGGACGCGCAGCACGCCGACACCGCCTCGCTGCGGGCGCTGTCCAGTGCGGTACGCCGGCTCGCGGCGCCCGTGCTGGTCGTCCTGGTCGCCTCGGGTGACCCCGAACGTTGGCCGGTCGGCCTCGCCGAGGTGCGCGCCGCGCATGCCGACACGGCGATCGCCGTGGCCGGGCTGGGCCCGGCCGATGTGGCATCCCTGGCCGCCTCGCGCGGGCGGGCCATCGGCGGGTACGGCGCGGGTCGGCTGGCCCGGCACACGGCCGGCTGTCCCGGGCCGATCATCGAGTTGCTGGACTCGCGGCACTCGCTGTGGGACGACCCCCGGGTGCCACTACCGGCGCCGCGTTCCGTCGTCGCAGCGTTCCGCCGAGCGCTGGCCGGCGAGCCCCCGGAGGTGACCGAACTGGCCGAGGCGGCCGCGACGCTGTGCGCGGTCGGGCGGAGCACATCGGGCGACGAGCTGGCCATGCTGCTCGCGGCGGCCGGGTCCGGCGCCGCGGCCGCGCTGTTGCCGACGATCGACCGGGCGGTGGGCGCGGGGATCCTGTGTCCCCACGTCGACGGACGGATCGAGTTCGCCAGCCCGCTCGGGCTTGCCGCCGTCCGCGACCGCGTACCGCTGACCCGGCGCGTGCGGTGGCACCGGCAGGCGGGTGGGGTGCTCGGTGCCGACCGCGGCCTGTTGCACCGCGTCCTGGCGACCGTCGGGCGCGACGACGAGCTCGCCGCATCGGTGATCCGGCGCGCGGAGCAGCTCGCGCTGGCCGGCGCCTGGTCCGACGCTGCCGAGATGTTGATCATGGTCAGCCGGATCGCCGGAGATCCGGCCGAGTGTCTGCTGCGCGCGGTCGATGCGCTGGTCTCGGCCGGGGATCTGCCCGCCGCTGCGGCGCTGTCGCCGGAGATCGAGGGGTTCACCCCGGTCGCCCGCCGGGATGCGGTGATCGGCTATCTCACCGCGCTGCAGGGGCGGGCGCGCGAGGCCGAGCTGCTCTATGAGCGTGCCTGGTCCGGCTCCGCCGGCACCGTCGGGGCGGACGCGGCGACGGCCGCGCTGATCAGCCAGCGTCGAGCGCTGCACGCGCTGTGCGACTGGCGGCCGGAGGAGCTGGTCGCCTGGTCGGAGCGGGCACTCGAGTTCGGTGGCGCGACCGCCTCGGCGGTGATCGAGACGAAGGTGCTCTACGGCCTCGGCCATCTGGGCGCCGGCCGGCTCGCCGAGGCCGAGGAGGCCTATGCCCAGGTGATGGCCGAGATCCCCGACGGGGCCCAGGCCCAGCGCGCCCGGATGGGCCGGGGCTGGTTGCGAATGACGCAGGACGCCCACGAGGAGGCCCGCCAGGACCTGGAGCGGGCGTTGGCCATTCGCACCTGGGGCGGCTCCGCGCGCATCTCGCTGTGGGCCCATGGCTGGCTGGCCCGGGTCCTGTACGAGCTCGGCGAATGGGACGCCGCCCTGGAAACGGTCGAGCGCCGGGTGCCGCTGCTGCAACGCTCGGGCCTCGACCTGCAGGCCCCGCTGTTGCACTGGAGCGCGGCCCGGGTGCATGCGCTGCGCGGCGCGACCGAGCGCGCGGAACGCCACCTGCGCGCGGCCGGGTCGGTGCCGCGGGAGTACGCCTGCGCGCTGATCCCGGCGGCGCTGGCCCGCGCGCAGGTCGCCGAGGTACGCGGTGATCATCCGGGAGTGCTGCGTGCCCTGGAACCGGTCGCCGAACTCGCCGGGCGCCGCGACATCGACGAGCCCGGTTGCTGGCCGTGGCAACACGCCTGGGCCTCCGCGCTCGTCGCGACCGGCGAGCTGGAGCGTGCCGATGTGTTCCTGCGCCCGCACGAGGAGCGCGCGGCGGCCCGCGGCCACCGGACGTCGCTGGGCCGGCTGGGGGAGGTCCGCGGCCGTTGGCTGGCGGCGCGGGGTCGGCTCGACGAGGCGCGGGCCGCGCACGCGGCCGCGCTGGGGCAGTTGGACCAGCTCACGCGACCGGTCCTGCGCGCGTCGATCAGCCTCTCGCTCGGCCAGATGCTGCGTCGGGCGGGCAAGCGCAAGGAGGCCGTCGGTGCGCTCGGGGAGGCCCGCGAGCTGTACGCCGGCCTGGCCGCGCAGCCGATGCTGCTGCGTACCGACCGCGAGCTCCGCGCGGCCGGGCTCGGCACCCGCCGGCCGCTGGTGCTGGCCGCGCTGACCCCGCAGGAGCGGACCGTTGCGGGACTGGTCGCGAGCGGCGCGACCAACCGGGAGGCGAGCGAGGAGTTGTTCGTCTCGGTCAAGACCGTCGAGTATCACCTGACCCGGATCTACACCAAGCTCGGCCTGCGCGGCCGGGCCGAGCTCGCCGCCCACTATTCCGAGGCGGACGGGTGAGCGCGGCTCACGGGACGATCGCCTCCATGCCCACGACGCCGAACAGCCAGACCGCGAAGAGGATTACGGCCACCACCACGAAGCTCCAGCGGAAGCGTCGGCGCAGCCGCCGGCCCTGCGGCGCGATGGTCGGGGGCGCCGCGACGGCGGGCGTCCCGGCCAACGCGGCGGGCGGCCTGGCGACGGGGGGCGCGGCAGCGCGCGGACCGGCCGCGAGGCGGCGGTCGCGGTAGGTCCGCGACCGGTCCCGCAACTGCCGGGCGACCGTGTCGCGGATCGCGGCGAGTCGCTGCCAGGTCGCCGGATCGGTGACCGGCAGTTCGAAGCGGGTGTAGAGGAACATCCAGTTGTCGACCACCTCGACGTCGAAGGCATGCGTGCGGTCGATCAGGTGCGCCATCAGGTCCGGGGTGAACACGTAGTAGGCGTCGAAGCCGTACTCGGCGGGGCAGTACAGGTCGAAGTGCCGGTCGAACTCACCGCCGAGGGAGAGCCGCTGGTCGCCGGTGAAGCTGACCGGCAGGTTGCTGCCGAAGCCGTTGTTCGCCTTCGCGTCCAACAGCATGTGCGGCAGGGCGGACTCGAGCCTGATCGCGGCGTACTGCCAGCGATGCTCGCGCCGGTTCTTGCCCGAGCCGGTGACGTAGAAGTGGGTGCCGCAGTCGGCGACGGGTCCGGCCATCGCGTAAACGTGCTGCTCGGCCCGCTGGTCGTGCCCGAGGCCGAAGATCAGTCCCGGGAAGCCCGCGGGATTCGAGCGCGGCGAGTACTGCATGCCGTTCGCCCGGGCGAAGCGGGACAGCCGCAGGTGGGTGGGCCAGGTGCGGCCGCCCCGGCCGCGCAGGGCCCGGAATCCGACGGCCGCGATCACGCCGAGGACGGCGAGGACCGGCAGCCAACCGACCGGACCCATCCGGCCCATCGCCATCGTGCTCCAGGTGAACATCACCTGGGACCCGAAGACCACGATCACCGCGATCATGATGACCGACCGGAACGGGTTGGGCGGGCGCCAGCGCGGGTCGCCGGAACGGGTCATCTCGGTCCGGAACCGCGCCACCTCCGCGGGGTCGACCGGATCCGTCAGCGGTCGGGTGTCGAATGTCGTCACGGGCACCTCCGGCGCCCGAGGCTAGCGTCCGCGCGGGTCGGTGGCCCGCGCTAGGCTGACTCGGTGAGCCTGTCCGCTCTCGTGTCCGCCGTCGCGTCCGATCCCGCCATCTCCAGCGCGGTCGAGGGCGCCCGTTCGCGTACCGTCGATGCGCTCGACCTGACCGGTCCGGCCGCGCTGCGCCCGTTCCTGGCGGCCGCGCTGGCGACCACCCGGCCCGTGTTGCTGGTCACCTCCACCTATCGGGAGGCCGAGGAGCAGGCGGCGACGCTGGCCAGCATGCTCGGGGCCGACGAGGTCGCCTACTACCCGGCCTGGGAGACCCTGCCGCACGAGCGACTCAGCCCGCGCTCCGACACCGTAGGCCGTCGTCTGTCGGTGCTCCGCCGGCTGGCCGGCAATGATCAACTCCCCGCACCGCGGGTGGTCGTCGCACCGGTCCGCTCGTTGCTGCAGCCGCAGGTGAGGGGGCTGGCCCAGATGCGCCCGGTGCGGGTGATCAGCGGGGCCGAGTACGATCCCGATGATCTTGCCCGCGATCTGGTCGCGGCCGCCTACACCCGGGTGGACCTGGTCGAGCGACGCGGCGAGTTCGCGATCCGCGGTGGGATCGTCGACGTGTTCCCGCCGACCGAGGAACACCCCCTGCGGATCGACTTCTTCGGCGACACCGTGGAGGAGATCCGGACCTTCACCGTCGCCGACCAGCGCAGCTCGGGCGAGCCGGTCGCCGAGCTGATCGCCTCCCCGTGCCGGGAGATGTTGATCACCGAGCAGGTACGCTCTCGCGCCGCCGCGCTGATCGATGATCATCCCGAGCTGGCGGAGATGCTGGAACGGATCGCCCAGGGGCATGCCGTCGAGGGGATGGAGTCGCTGGCGCCGGCGCTGGTCGACGGCATGGAGCTGATGATCGACGCGATGCCCGACGACACGCTGGTGCTGGTCGCCGACCCGGAGCTGATCCGCGGCCGGGCGGCCGACCTGGTGACGATGAGCGAGGAGTTCCTGGCGACCTCCTGGCAGGCGGCCGCGGCCGGCGGGCGAGCGCCCATCGACCTGGCCGCCTCGGCGTACCGCGACCTCGGCGACGTCCGTCGCGAGGCGTTGGATCGGGGGCTGGCGTGGTGGACGCTGAGCCCGTTCGCCGCCGGTCCGGGGGAGGCCGACGACGAGCCGGTCCGTACCGAGGACGGCGAGGTCGTCGATCTGTCCGGTGTCGGCGAGATCGGCGGCGTGCGGAGCAGATCGGTCGGGGCGCGCGCGGTCGAGCCGTGGCGCGGCGACGTGGACGCCGCGGTTGCCGACATCCGCAACGCGCTCGCGGCGGGCTGGCGGGTGGCCCTGGCCGCCGAGGGGGCCGGGCTGGCGAAGCGGATGGTCGAGCTGCTGGGCGAGCACGACATCGCGGCCCGGCTTGCGCCGGCCGAGGGCCCGGAAGCCGGCGAGCTGGCCGGCGACGTGGTCAACGTGATCATCGCGGACCTGCGCGCGGGCTTCGTCGCCGAGGCGGCCAATCTGGCCGTCTTCACCGCGGCGGACCTGTCGGGGCAGCGCAATGCGGACAAGTCGCAGCGGCGGATGCCGAGCCGGCGCAAGAACCAGATCGACCCGCTGCAGCTCACGCCGGGCGATGCGGTCGTGCACGAACAGCACGGCGTGGGCCGTTACGTGGAGATGGTGCAGCGCAGCCTGCAGGGCGCGACCAGGGAGTACCTGGTGATCGAATACGCCCCGTCCAAGCGTGGCCAGCCGGGCGACCGGTTGTTCGTCCCGATGGACTCCCTCGACCAGGTGACCCGCTACGTCGGCGGGGAGAACCCGAGCCTGGACCGGATGGGCGGCGCGGACTGGGCCAAGCGCAAGGGCCGCGCCCGCAAGGCGGTACGCCAGATCGCGGCGGAGTTGATCAAGCTCTACGCCGCCCGGCAGGCGACCCGCGGGCATGCCTTCGGCCCGGACACGACCTGGCAGCGCGAGCTGGAGGATGCGTTCAACTACGTGGAGACGCCCGACCAGCTCGGCGCGATCACCGAGGTCAAGCAGGACATGGAGCAGGTGGTGCCGATGGATCGGCTGATCTGCGGCGATGTCGGCTACGGCAAGACCGAGATCGCGGTCCGCGCGGCGTTCAAGGCGGTCCAGGACGGCAAGCAGGTCGCCGTGCTGGTGCCGACGACGCTGCTGGTGCAGCAGCACCACGCCACCTTCGCCGACCGGTACGCCGGCTTCCCGGTCAAGGTCGCCGCGCTCAGCCGCTTCCAGTCCGAGGCGGAGGCGAAGAAGGTCCGCGAGGGCATCGCCGACGGCTCGATCGATGTCGTCGTGGGCACCCACCGGCTGATCGGCGGCGAGGTCTCGTTCAAGGATCTCGGGCTGGTGATCATCGACGAGGAGCAGCGCTTCGGCGTCGAGCACAAGGAGGCCCTGAAGCGGCTGCGGATGGATGTCGACGTGCTCGCCATGTCGGCGACGCCGATCCCGCGTACCCTCGAAATGGCGATCACCGGCATCCGGGAGATGTCCACCATCGCCACCCCGCCGGAGGAGCGGCACCCGGTGCTGACCTTCGCCGGGCCCTACGACGAGGCGCAGGTGGCCGCAGCGATCCGGCGCGAGCTGATGCGCGAGGGCCAGGTCTTCTACATCCACAACCGGGTCCAGTCGATCGAGAAGACCGCCAGGCGGATCGCCGAGCTGGTCCCGGAGGCGCGGGTCGCGACGGCGCACGGCCAGATGGGCGAGTCGAAGCTGGAGCAGGTGATGGTCGACTTCTGGGAGCGCCGCGCCGACGTGCTGGTGTGCACCACGATCGTCGAGGCCGGCCTGGACATCTCCACCGCGAACACGTTGATCATCGAGCGCGCCGACCTGCTCGGGCTGTCGCAGTTGCACCAGTTGCGCGGTCGCGTCGGCCGCGGCCGCGAGCGCGGGTATGCCTACTTCCTCTACCCGCCGGAGCGGGCGTTGACCGAGACCGCCCATGATCGACTCGCCACGATGGCCGCGCACACCGACCTCGGCGCCGGGATGCAGATCGCGATGAAGGACCTGGAGATCCGCGGCGCCGGCAATCTGTTGGGCGGCGAGCAGTCCGGGCACATCGCCGATGTCGGTTTCGATCTCTACATCCGGCTGGTCGGCGAGGCCGTCGCCGATTTCCGCGGCGAGGGCGGCGAGCCGGAGCCGGAGGTACGCATCGAGCTGCCCGTCGACGCCCGCCTGCCGGAGGACTACATCGAGACCGAGCGGCTGCGGCTGGAGATGTACAAGCGGCTCGCCGAGACCCGCACGCCGGAGGATCTGGCGGCCGTGGTGGCCGAGCTGACGGACCGCTACGGCGAGCCGACCGGGCCGGTGTTGACGCTGATCGAGGTGGCCCGGTTCCGGCTCGCGGCGCGCGCGGCCGGGCTGACCGAGGTGGTGGCGCAGGGCAACTACATCCGATTCGCCCCCGTGCACCTGCCCGAATCGCGCACGCTGCGGCTGAAGCGGCTGCACCCGCGTTCGGTGATCAAGGAACAGACCGGCATCATCCTGGTCCCGCGGCCGCAGGCCGAGCGGGTCGGCGGCCCGCCGCCGACCGACGACGAGCTGCTGCGCTGGGCGACCGGGGTGGTCGAGGACATCCTGGCGCCGGTACTGGCGCCCGTCGCGGGTTGAACCCGGGCCCCAGCTCGCCCAGTCCGAACCACCCGCCGCCGGGCCGGACGCGCTGCCGGCCCGGCGGCTCCGGGATGTTGATCAGTAGTTGTAGGTGCGGGCGGGCGTGTAGTTCACGTTGCCGTTGGTCACGTCGACCGTCTTGCCGGAGTAGTTGCCGCCGGTGATCTCGTGGTTGTTGATCCGGTAGCCGTTCCAGTCCACGTACTTCCCGGCCGCGTTCGGGTCGGAGTAGCTGCGGATCGCGAAGTGCAAGTGCGCGCCGCGCGCGATGCCACCGCAGGTGACGTTGGTGCCCTGGGTGCCGAGCACGACGTCCTGACCGATGCCGCCGTTCAGGTTCTTCTGGTTCCACATGTGGTAGTAGTCAGTCGAGAAGCCGTTGTTGTGGATCACCCGGGTCATGCCCGAGCACACCACATAGGCCCGCCCGCCGCGCGCGCTGCGGACGGTGCCGTCGCTGCCGGAGAGGTCGATCGAACTCTGCGGCTCGGCGCCGCTCCCGCTCCAGCCGTGCGGGCCGCCGGTCAGGTTGAACCAGGTGCCCTTCTTCACCGGGAACTGCATCCCCAGGTCGGTCGAGGTGGTCCCGGCCGGGACCCGCGCGCCCCGGGCGTACCCACTCAGCGTGTCGCGCGCCTCGTCGTCGAGGGTTGCGCTCTCGGTCGCGAAGTCGGCGAACTGCGGGTCGCCCTCGAGCGCGACGGTCCAGCGGCCGTCGACCTGCCGGGCCAGGTAGACCCAGGCCTCCGGCATCGCGTCCACCCCGGCCTGCGCGGTGACCACGCTGACCCCCTCGGCCCAGTCACCGGTGGCGGCGCTGACCCGGACCTGGACGTCGCTGCCCTGTCCGGCCAGGCGCTCCAGGCGTTCGCCCGGGGTGCCCGCGCCGCCGGTGCGCTCGAGCACCTGTGCAAGCACCTCCTCGCCGAGGGCCTCGGCGCCGGGGACGGTGACCGCGTCCTCGGTACGCAGCGAGACGTTCTCGCGGTCGATCAGGTCCGTGTCGTCGGCCGCGGCGGGACCGGCGACGAGGAGTGGCACGCCCAGCGCGGCGAGAGCGCCGACGACGAGCGCGAGTCGTGCGCCGCGCGAGTGCGCGGGATCGGGCGCAGACGAGTGTCGGATCGAAGACATGACGGGACCTTTCATGAGGGCGGTCGCCCTGCCGGCGACCTGCTGGATCTGATCAAGCGCCGCACGCACGCGCGGTGGCAATCGATTAAGCGCTGGACTGGACCGACGCGCCGATCGGGCGGGCGGACCCGGCGAATGGTGGCGGCAGTACCGCGATGGTGAGGCGGCTGCGCGGGGTCGCGTACCATGCCGTGCGGATGCGTGAGCGAAGGAGAACGATGACCAAGCGCCTGGCCGCAGTGGCCGTGATGATCGTGGCGATGCTCGGGGTGGCAGGCTGTGCCGGCTCGCCGGCCACCGTCGCCGATGTCGGCGGTCAGCGGATCACCACGGGCGAGTTGTCGGAAGCGACCGCCGTCGTCGAGCGTGCGCTGCAGGCCGAGCCCGGGGCGGTCTCGACCCGCGCCGTCGCCGCCACGCTGATCGGCGGCCAGATCGCCGACGATGTCGCCGCGGCCACCAACACCACGATCACCCCCGACGATCGGGCCAAGTTCATCGCGACCGCCAACGCGCCGATCCTGTCCCAGCTCGCTGCCGACCCGGCCGCCCGCGACTTCCTGGACGACCTGATCGACCCCGCGCTGGTGCAGCAGAAGCTCGGCGCGCCGGCCTATCTCGAGCTGAGCCAGCAGGTGCCGTTGACGATCAACCCGGCCTACGGCTCGTGGAGCTACCAGACCGGCGGCCTGGACGGTGTCAGCACCGGATCGCTGTCGGTGCCCGCGCCCGCCGCGGCCTGATCCGTGACCGAGCCGGCGCCGAGCCAACTGGATCGGCTGGTCGCCGTGATGCACCGGCTGCGCGCCGAGTGTCCGTGGGACGCCGAGCAGACCCATCGATCCCTGGTCTCCTACCTGATCGAGGAGAGTCATGAGCTCGTCGAGGCGATCGAGGAGGGCGGCGATGCCGATCTTCGCGAGGAGCTGGGCGACCTGCTGCTGCAGGTGATCTTCCACGCCGAGATCGCCACCGAGCGCGGAGCCTTCGACATCGAGGCGGTCGCCGGTGGGGTCGCGGACAAGCTGGTCCGGCGCCACCCCTATGTGTTCGGCGACGGCGCCGTGCCCGAGGATCTGCACGCCACCTGGGAGCAGCGCAAGCGTGCCGAGAAGGGCCGCACCTCGGCGCTGCAGGGCATCCCGCCGATGCCCGCGCTGGCCAGGGCGCAGAAGGTGATCTCCCGCTCGCGCTCGCACGGCGTACCCGTCGAGTTGCCTGCCGAACCGGTGACGGCCGAGGAGGTCGGGCAGCAGATCCTCGCCCTGGTCGCGCGGGCGCAGGCCGGCGGCGTCGACGCCGACCAGGCGGTACGCGGGGCGCTGCGCGAGCTCGAGGACCGGATCGCCGCCGCCGAATCGGATCGCTAGGCTGAGGCCGGACTCCGCACCCCGCTCGGAAAGGCCTGCCCGTGGCATCCATCGAATTCGTTGACGCCCGCGAGATCCTCGACTCCCGCGGCAACCCCACCGTCGAGGTGGAGGTCCTGCTCGACGACGGCTCGGTCGGCCGTGCGGCCGTGCCGAGCGGCGCCTCGACCGGCCAGTTCGAGGCCGTCGAACTGCGCGACGGCGACAAGGCCCGCTACGGCGGCAAGGGCGTGCTGAAGGCCGTCGACAACGTGATCGACACGATCGGCGAGGAGATCGTCGGCTATGAGGCGTCGGAGCAGCGCTACATCGACGAGGTGATGATCGAGCTGGACGGTACGCCGAACAAGGCGAACCTCGGCGCGAATGCCATCCTCGGTGTCTCGCTGGCGGTCGCCCACGCCGCGGCCGAGTCGGCCAACCTGCCGCTCTACCGCTATGTCGGCGGCCCGAATGCCCACGTGCTGCCCGTGCCGATGATGAACATCCTGAACGGCGGCGCGCATGCCGACTCCGATGTCGACGTCCAGGAGTTCATGATCGCGCCGATCGGCGCGCCCAGTTTCGGGGAGGCGCTGCGCCAGGGCGCGGAGGTCTACCACGCGCTGAAGTCGGTACTGAAGGCCAAGGGGCTGGCAACCGGGCTCGGCGACGAGGGCGGCTTCGCGCCGAACCTGCCGCAGAACCGCGCCGCGCTGGAGCTGATCGCCGAGGCGGTCGCGTCCACGGGCCTGAAGCTCGGCACCGACATCGCGCTGGCCCTCGACGTCGCGGCCACCGAGTTCTTCACCGACGGGGTCTACCAGTTCGACGGAAAGCCGCAGACCGCGGAGCAGATGGGCGAGATCTACGCCGGCTGGTTGAACGACTTCCCGATCGTCTCGATCGAGGACCCGCTGGCCGAGGACGACTGGGACGGCTGGGCGGCGCTGTATGCCAAGATCGGCCAGCAGGTGCAGATCGTCGGCGACGACCTGTTCGTGACCAATGTCGAGCGGCTGCGTACCGGCATCGAGAAGCGCGCCGCGAATGCGCTGCTGGTGAAGGTCAACCAGATCGGTACGCTCACCGAGACCCTGGACGCGGTCAGCCTCGCCCAGCGCTCAGGGATGAACGCGATGATGAGCCACCGCTCCGGCGAGACCGAGGACACCACCATCGCCGACCTGGCCGTCGCCACCAACTGCGGACAGATCAAGACCGGTGCCCCGGCGCGTTCGGAGCGGGTCGCGAAGTACAACGAGCTGCTGCGGATCGAGGAGGATCTGGAGAACGCCGCGACCTATGCCGGCGCGTCCGCCTTCCCGCGCTTCAGCGCCCGCTGAGGGCCGGTGGCGCCCGGCGCGGGAACCTCGCCGATCACCGGGCGCATGGTGAACTGGATCAGTGGCTCCCACCAGTAGGCGTCGCCCCACGGGGCGGCCGGACAATTCCGGCCCGACGCGTACCCGCACGCGGGCCCGCCGGACGGGGACCGATCGTCGGCCCGTGAGCGCGTCGCCGCAGGCGCCGGCGGGGTCGACGGGTTCGGCCTCGCCGGACGGTCGGCGGCGGCCGTGGCTGACGCTGCCGGGCGGTGTCGGCGTGACCCCGCGGGCGATCGCGCTGCTGGTGGTGCTGGCGGTGCTGATGATCTCCTACGCCAACAGCGTGCGCATCTATCTGGACCAGGAGGCCGAGATCGCCGCGCTGCAGTTGGAGACCGAGCGGCGCCAGCAGACGATCGATGATCTGAACGCCGACCTGTCGCGGTGGCAGGACGAGGACTATGTCCGCGCCCAGGCCCGGGAACGGCTGGGCTGGGTGGTGCCCGGCGAGACCGGTTTCCGGGTGATCGGGCCGGACGGCCAGGGCATCGGCGCGAGCATCGACTCCGACCGGCGCACCCCGGCGAGCGACCTCCCGCCCGTCGTGCCCTGGTGGGGCAAGGCCTGGGGCAGCATCGAGGCCGCCGATCACCCCGCGCCGCCCCCCGAGCCGACGGAGAATCCCGCCGACCGGCCGCCGATCACCACTGACGACGAGGGCGGATGAGCGCCTCCGACACCTTCACCGAGGCGGACGCCGATGTCGTGGAGGCGCAGTTGCAGCGGCGCCCCCGCGGCGTCGTGCGGGTGGCGTGGCGCTGCCACGACGGCCGCCCCGGGGTGATCATGACCGAGCCGCGGCTGCCGGGCGGTACGCCGTTCCCGACCACCTACTACCTGACCTGCCCGAGCCTGATCGCGGGCTGCTCGACGCTGGAGGCCTCGGGCCTGATGGCCGAGATGACCCGGCGGCTGGGCGAGGATGCGGAGCTGGCCGCGGGCTATCGGGCGGCGCACGAGTCCTATCTCGCCGACCGGGCCGCGCTGGGTGAGGTGCCGGAGATTGCCGGCGTGTCGGCCGGCGGGATGCCCGACCGGGTGAAGTGCCTGCACGTGTTGGCCGCGCACGCGCTGGCCAAGGGTCCCGGCGTGAATCCGCTCGGTGACGAGGTCGTCGAGCGGCTGGCCGACTGGCTCGCCCGCCCGTGCCTGGTCGAGCAGGCCGGGCGATGAGCGCGGAGCGGGTCGCGGCGATCGACTGCGGCACCAACTCGATCCGGCTGCTGGTCGCCGAGCCCGGCGAGGACGGCGCGCCGGTCGAGCTGCACCGCCAGCTCGAGCTGGTCCGGCTCGGCCAGGGCGTGGACGCGACCGGGGAGTTCGCCCCGGACGCGCTGGCCCGCACGCTGGCCGCCACGGGAGAGTACGCCGAGATCGTGGCCGGCTTCGGCGTACCCGTGCAGCGGACGCGGTTCGTCGCCACGTCGGCCGCGCGGGATGCGCGCAACCGCGAGGAGTTCTTCGCCGGGGTGCGGGAGCGCCTGGGCGTCGAGGCGGAGATCATCTCCGGCGAGGAGGAGGCCCGGTTGTCGTTCGCCGGGGCGATCGCGGGAGCGGCGCAGGTGCGGGACCCGACGCTGGTGGCCGACATCGGCGGCGGCTCGACCGAGCTGGTGCTGGGCCGCGCCGGCCGGGTGGAGCAGGCGGTGTCGCTGGACATCGGTTCGGTACGCCTGCGCGAGCGGCTGATGCCCGGGAACCCGCCCACCCCCGACGAGATCGCCGCCGCGGAGGCCGAGGTCGACGCGCAGCTCGACGGGGCCGATATTGATCTTGGTGCGGCGCGGACCTGGCTCGGCGTCGCCGGGACGGCGACCAGCGTGGCCGCGCTCGCGATGGGCCTCGGCAGCTACGACCGGTCGCGGGTGCACGGCGCGCAGATCTCGGTCGAGCGGCTGCACCTGGTGTGCCGGGAGATCGAGACCAGCACCATCGCCGACCTGATCGACCGGGGACCGATCCCGCCGCGCCGCGCCGAGGTGCTGGCCGGCGGTGCGCTGATCCTGGACCGGCTGGCGCGCAGGGTCGGCACGGACACCCTGCGGGTCAGCGAGTCCGACATTCTGGACGGGATGGTTGCGGCGCTGCTGCGCTGAGTCAGCCCTCGCCCAGCGCAGCCTCGTAGTGGCTGGTGACGTGGGCTGCGGGCAGCGCCTTGTCGTAGATCGCGATGTCGTCCAGGCGTCCCGGGAAGGGCAGGTTGCGCGGCATCGGCTCCTCCGGCCAACCGTCCAGCTGGCCCCAGCCGACGCGCCAGAACCCGTCGTAGTACTGCACCTCGCTGGTCGGCTTGCTGAGCTTCTCGCCGTCGATGATCAACTGCATCGTGCCGTCACTCGCGCGGGTCGCGGCCAGGTGGTGCCACTTCCCGTCGTCGTATCGCTTGGTGGTCTCGATCCGGTGTGGACCGTACGGGCCGACGCCGAAGATGACCGTGCCTTTGGTCGTCATGTAGACGACCCGGTCGTAGTAGGTGTCGTAGTTGGTCGGATAGAGCCCGAAACCGATCATCCGGCCGCCGCGACCGGCGACGGGATTGTTGAACCACAGCTCGAGGCTGAACTCTCGCGGTCCCGCGTTGAGGATCCGCGGCTGCAGCGTCATGTGCGGGCCGTTGTAGTTGGTGTCGCCGGCAACCGTGAACGATTGATCACTGTTCGGGTGCGAGCCCGGCGACGCCGTGGTGATGCCGTGGTAGTCGGTGGTCTGGCCGTTGCCGCTGGTGTCCAGCGTCGCGTCGCCGGACTCGCCCTCCCAGAACACGAGCGGCTTGTCCGACAGCACCTGCTGGCGATAGGTCATTCCTGGTGCGCTGACGAAGGAACCCGAAGCCTGGGTGGTGTCGGAGAAGCCCGCGTAGGCCGGGCGGAACGCGGGCACGACGGTCGTCGCGATCAGGACGGTCGCGGCGGCGCCGGACGCGGCAGCGCCGATGCCGAGGCGGCGGCTCAGGGGTTTTTCCGAGGCGAGCAGCAGCAGCACGCCGAGAGTGACGACGCAGCCGGCGAGGGCGCCGATGTTCCCGGCGCGCCACCAAAGGCCCGGCAGCCCGAGGAGCGGGATCCGCAACACCCCGACACCCCGTACCGCGTCGGGGGAGACCGGGGTGGAGTCGGCGGCCGGGTTGGCGTCGCCGCGCAGGACCAGTCGCCCGTCGGCCTCGACTCGCTCGAGGCGGTGCAGGCGCAGCTTGTCCGGGTGGTCGGGATCTGTGACCAGGGGAACCTGACCGGGAGCCAACTCATCCGCCGCGGCGGGTTTGGTGACCACCACGTCGCCGGTCACGATCGCGGGCTCCATCGACCCAGATGACACCGTCGTCGGCATCCAGCCGAGGATCATCGGCGCGACGGCCCAGAACGCCAGGCCCACGCAGGTGGCCAGCAGCAACCGGGCGAGCAGCATGATCACCAATCGCGGTGACGACGGTGCCGTGCGGTCGGGTGACATGATCGCTTGTCCTCTAGGGCTGGTCGGCTGCGAGATGGCCCAGCGGTTCCGGGGGATGGGGGATTACTGGTTCTGCGCCTCCCACACGAAGTTGACCTTGGCGGTCCCGCCCTGAGCGGAGTTGGGGGTGTCGTCGCTCAGCGTGTAGGCGACGGTGTAGGCCTGCTTCTCGCCCTCGCCGCCGGCGGTCGCCCAGGAGCCCGCGCCGGTGGAGAAGTTGGTCTTGGAAGTGTGGAACTCGTTCAGCGTGCCGTCGAAGATCGTGTCCTTCGTCGCCGCATCGCACGACGCGGCCTGGGTGATCTTCAGCGACAGGTGCTGATCCAGGTTCTTGGTGGCCTCGCCCGCCTCGGCGTACAGCCGGACATCGGACGGCAGTGAGCCGTTCGAGGTGACGGTCAGGCACTTGGAGCCGCTGTCACCGGGCTTGAGGTTTGTCACATCGAACATGGCCACGCCGTTGTCGTCATCGGTCAGTGCAACGCTCCCGCTGGCCCAGGAATTGCCCGGGTTGTCGGTGCGGGCGCTGAACGCCGAGTACGAGCTCTGCGCCACCAGCAGTCCGCTGACCGCGAGGGCGGCCGGAATCACAGCGAACTTGGCGGCGCGGGCGAGGCGAGGGGAAACGGGCATCTACGCTCCTTCGTGGGGGCCGTGGGTGGCCGGGGATCGTCCCGGATGAAGGAGACTCTACAACCAAACAGTTTGGCTATCAAGTCAGTCGATAGGCGAACAACTCGTCAGTAGTGTGACTCGATGGTGATGCGACCTCGCTGCCGGGCGGGTCAGGGTTTCCACGCGCGCAGTTGGTCGGCAAAGGCCGCCGTGAACCGCTCGAGCTCGCGGATCTGCTCGGGCTTGAGACCGTCGAAGGCGGTGCCGGCCGCCGAGGCGTACCGCTCGCGGACGCCGCGAACGATGTCGGTGCCCCGGGGCGTCAGCCGAAGCAGGATGCTGCGCCGGTCGGCGGGGTGTGGTTCGCGGTTCACATAGCCCGCCCCGACCATCCGGTCGACGAGCGCCGTCGCCGAGCCGGTGGTGATCGACAGCCGGGTCGCGAGGTCCTTCGGGGTCACCGGACCGTCGTGGTCAAGGTGCAACAAGGTGTTGAACTCGTGCAGGCTGAGGTTGATCTCCTTGGCCAGGGTGGCGCGGACCCGCTCATTGGCCAGCGCGAGCCGCCCGACCTGATCCATGAACCCGAGCACCTCCGCAGATGCCGGCGGCCGGCCATTCCTGCTCGGCGTCGATGTCCCCTGCGAAGAATCGTCTGTGAACCGAGGCACGTGCGATTACTCCCCTGTCGAAAGACTGTCCGAGCCGGCTACCCCGTCCGAGTCGGGCAGCCACCGTTCCCCGTGACGGTGGTGGATCCACTCTACCCGAGTTTGTTTGACCGGCGAGTTCCTTGAAAGGCGAGTCATCGCCGCGGCGCTGTTGCGCTGAGCTCAGGTTTCGCGGTCGGCCATGAACGCGTCGACCTCGGCGCGGTCGGCGCGCAGCCGCGGGTCGTTGCGCAGATAGTGCGCCGTCTCCCGGGCGACCAGACCGGACAAGATCAACAAGCCGATCAGGTTCGGGATGGCCATCAGCCCGTTCATCACGTCGGAGAAGTTCCACACCACCGCGAGTGGCACGGTGCAGCCGACGAACACGACGAGGGAGAACAGCACCCGATAGGGCAGTACGCCGCGGCGCCCGACCAGTCGCTCGACGCATCGCTCGCCGTAGTAGGCCCAGCCGAGGATCGTGGAGAAGGCGAACATCACCAGCCCGAGCGTGACGATCCAGTGCCCCCACTCGCCCGGCAGGCCGCGGCTGAACGCCTCGCCGGTCATCGTCGCGGCGGCGTCCTCGCCGCCGGTCCACACGCCGGTGGTGACGATCACGAGTCCGGTGCAGGTGACGACGATGATCGTGTCGATGAATGTCTGCGTCATCGAGACCAGGCCCTGGCGTACCGGATGGGTGGTCTGCGCGGACGCCGCCGCGATCGCCGCCGAGCCCATCCCGGACTCGTTGGAGAAGATGCCGCGGGCCACGCCGTACTGGATCGCGACCATGATCACCGAGCCGACGAAGCCGCCGACCGGAGCCGTTCCGGTGAAGGCATTGCCGAAGATCTGCGCGAGGGCGGCCGGCACCTGGGGGGCGTTCACGATCAGGATCCACAGCGCGCCGAGGACGTAGAAGACGATCATCACCGGGACGAGCGCCGAGGTGACCCGGCCGATCGAGCGGATGCCGCCGACCAGCACGACCAGGGTGAGCACGGTGAGCACCGCGCCGGTCAGCCAGAGCGGTACGCCGAAGGAGGACTCCAGGTTGGCCGAGATCGAATTGCCCTGGGTCATGTTGCCGATGCCGAAGGAGGCCAGGAAGGCGAGCACGGCGAAGGACAGGGCCAGGAATTTGCCGAAGCCGCCGCCGATGCCGCGCTCGAGGTAGTACTGCGGTCCGCCGGAGCGCTCGCCCGCGGCGTCGGTGGTGCGGAAGCGTACGCCGAGGAACGCCTCGGAGTATTTCGACGCCATCCCGACCAGGCCGGTCACCCACATCCAGAACAGCGCGCCCGGCCCGCCGATCGCGATCGCCGTCGCCACGCCGACGATGTTGCCCGTGCCGACGGTGGCCGCGAGCGCCGTGGTCAGCGCCTGGAACTGCGAGATGTCGCCCGAGTCCTCGGCGTCGTCGTCCTTGCGCTGGATCAGCGCGAGCCGCAGCGCCGGGCCGAGTTTGCGCAGTTGGATGCCGCGCAGCCGGATGGTCAGCACCAGGCCCGTACCGAGCAGCAGTGGGATCAGGATGAACGGCCCCCAGATCACCGAACTGATCGAGCTGAGCACGTCCTCCAGTGCGTCCATCGGTCACCTGCTCCGGGTCGTCGTCCATGCGTGGGTTCGGTCTCGCACCCTAGTGACCGCCCACCACCGGTGGTCGGGCGGGGCGCGCCGCGGCTGGGCTGTCGTCGTCGGGTCTGGGGTTCGGCGCCGATTCGGGCCTGCCCGT
Organism: Naumannella cuiyingiana; assembly: GCF_013408305.1. NCBI lineage: Bacteria > Bacillati > Actinomycetota > Actinomycetes > Propionibacteriales > Propionibacteriaceae > Naumannella > Naumannella cuiyingiana. The sequence continues at coordinate 2,562,954 of NZ_JACBZS010000001.1, forward strand.
CTCCCGCGTCCTGGTCTGATCTCCCCCTCGCCTCCGATTGTTTCCGCAGTTATGCCCGCTCTGCGGGCCGCAGAGCGGGCATAACTGCGGGAGGGATCTGGATGGGTGCGGGCCGGTGCGCCGGCGGCTTCACCTGGCGAGCGTGTGCGTTTTGTGGTCATCTCGGTCGCGGGGATGACGACAGAACGCACATGCTTGTGCGCGGCGGGCGCTGCTTGGGGGCCGGCTGTGGTTGGGGGTGGTCAGCGTGGGGCGGTGATGAGCGCCTGGAGTTCGCCGATGGGGATCTGGGTGCTGGCCTGGTTGCTCACGGTGATCACGCCGGATTGTCCGCCGGCGGTCCAGGCGACGTCCCAGGTGTAGATGGCGGTGACGGTGTAGCCGTCGGGTGGGGACATTTTCTGGTAGCGGTGCGAGCAGGGGCCGTCGCTGCCCGGTTCGTCGCGGTCGTTGAACGGGCGGCCTTTCAGCGCGCAGCGCAGGGTGGTGCCGTCGCCCATCTTGACCGCGATGTTCGGTTTGGCGGCGTCGAGTGAGACGCCGAGGCCTTCGATGTTTTGGGAGTCGTTGACGGGGGTGAGTGAATCCGGGTCGGCGTGCACCCAGACCGGGAATCCGACGGCCAGCATTTTGTATTTGTTCTTGTTCCAGTCCGGGCTGAGCCCTGGCGGCTTGGCGGTCAGTCGGATCTTGGCGACCGCGCGACGGGCGGCCTCCTCGGGCGCGATGGTCGGCGCGGGCGGGGCGCCGTCCCCTCCGCCTGGATAGTTCGGGCACAGCACGGACACGGTCGGGTCATCCAGGCACACCGACAGGTGAACCATCTCGCCGTTGCCGTTCGCGCTCGGTACGCCACCCGTCTGCTCGGCAACCTCGCGCTCCTCCTTGGAGAAGCCCGCCCAGGGATCAGGGGCCGGGCCGGTACCTCGATGCTCTCTCGGCTGTCGGTTGGTGTCAGTCTTGCGCACCCCCTCGGACTCGGCGTCGACATAGATGTCCGTCTCGCCATCGCGGGTGCTTGTGCGTTTCGGTTCCTCGGGCGGGGGAGGAGGGCTTGGCGTCGGGCTGGCATGCGCCGGCAGCGCGGCAGCCAGCATGACTAGCCCACTCGTCCAAACCGCGAGAGCTCGCATGGCACTCAGCATTCGGAAACACCCTTCCCGCGCTGCTCGGACACCTTCCAGCCGGCGGGCGTCTCTTCATCGAAGTAGAGCGTCACCCGGACCTCCTGCAGACGCTGAGGTGGCTCAGAGGTTCGGCCGCCCTCGATGATGCGTGCACCGCTGTTATCCCGACAGGCAACGATCTTGATCTGGTGGCCTCCGGGCGCGCCGGGCATCGGGACCGACGACGTGATGGCGATGTTTCTGATCGTCACCTGACCGGTGCCCTTGGCTTTGTCCTTGGCCAGGTCGATGTTGTCCTGATCAACGAGCTGCCGCTCCTCGCCCATGGTCGTGGCACGCACCGATGGCGGAGCTTCCTCGGCAGTTTGGTAGCCGCCCGACATCAAGGTCTCTTCCAGCATCTCCTCATACCGCTTGTACGCCTCGATGGCGGCGGCATTCTTCTCGGCGAAGGGGGTCTGGGAGGGAGAGGGTGAGGGGGTGGGCGTTGGCGCAGGCTCGGATGCGGCGGGCGTGCAGGCGGCCAGGACAGCAACAACGGGCGCGATCACGAGCGCGCCGAAGCGCCGGAGGTCGGCAGCGATCACTGGGGGGCTCCTCTCGCCGATTTCGAGGATCCTTCCAGCAGCCCCGGCGCCCTGTCGATAGCCCCTCACATTTCTGTGGATATCCCCGTTTGCGCGGTGAAATCCTGTGCACAACTCGAACAACCTGTGGACACCGCAATACCCGCACGGCAGACTCCACGCAGGTCGTCCCCCCCCGGGCCGAGGCGATGATGATTCTGTTGATCGGAATCATCCAGTTCGGCATCTATTGGCATGCGCGCAATTCGGCCGTCGCGGCCGGACCGTCGGGCCGGTAAGGCTGTGATCCCCACCCGGCGGGCGTGAGCACTTTGTGGTCACATCGGTCGCCGAGATGACGACAAAACGCTCATGCGCGCGTCGAGAGGGTGCGGCTCACGCCGGCGCTGCGGCGATCCCGACCCGACCGCCGCCTCAGGGCGAGGGCGTCGGACAGCCAGGACGCGTGCACGATCGAGCCCGAGGGGCCGCTCACGTTCACGACGGTCTACATCGACACCGATCCGAACAACGACGCACCGGTGCCCCCGGCGGGAGTCGAACCCGCACTGTGGCGGGTTTAAGCCGCCTGCCTCTGCCGATTGGGCTACGGGGGCCCGGACAGAAGTCTAGGGAGGATCAGCGCGGTACGCGGGCGAGCTGGCGCGCCTGCGCGACCAGCGTCCCGGTGGAATCCCAGATCCGGGCATCCTCCTCGAACTGCCCGCCCGACAGGTGCCGGGTCTCGTGCCGCAACTGCAGCCAGCCCGGCGCGGGCCGGGCGCGGGCATAGACCGACAGCTGCAGGGTCGGTGCCCAGCCGAGGCGGCCGAGATCGGCCGTCACGGGCGGCAGCGCGTCGACGGCGAACAGCAGCATCGAGGTGTCGGGCTCGCGCCCGTCGCGCAGCCGGAACCAGCCCTGGATCATTCCCCGGTGGGACGGCTCGCCGAGCGCCCAGCCGAGCGTCGCCGGGTCCAATCGCATGTCGAACCGGTCCAGCAGCGCCGACTTGTGCAGGCTCGGCGGCCGGTTCTCGGTCGAGGAGATGCAGTCCTCGACGGCCGGCAGGTCGGTCGGCGGATCGGTCGGGCCGTCGTCGTCGGGCGGCAGGGCGCCCAGGTCGCCGACGCTGCCTTGGACGAGTACACGGGGCACCGGCGTACCGTCGGCGTCCGGTTGCAGCAGCAGCGCCGACCCGGTGGCGAGGCTGCCGCCGCGGCGCAGCACGTCGGTTCGCACCGTCAGCGGACCCGCGATCGACGGGTTCAGGTAGGTGCCGGTCACGGCGATCGCATCGGGATAGCGCGGGCCGGCGGCGAGCGAGAGCGCCCGCGCCGCCACGGCCAGCGCCACCCCGCCGTTGACCGCCTTGCCGACCAGCCAACCGGTGCCGAAGTCGCCGGCCAGGGTCGCCTCGTCGCCCGCGACGGGGGCCAGGGTGGTCACGGCATCGAACTCATAGCTCACGGGCGGAGCTTAGGGCAGGGGGAATATCGGGGCCCCGCCCGGGGTTACCAGAGAGTAACGAAACGCACCGCCCGGTAGGATGGGCGCCGTTGTCGAACGAGGTCGGCCGGATCGCCGAGCCGATCAGCCAGACCGAGAAAGGACCACCCCATGATGCGCAGCTCCAACCCGGTGTTGTCGCGCAGCGACGCCTGGTCGTCGGGCGGCTACGCGCCGGCCGACAGCCAGTACGGCCAGCAGTTCGGCGGTCAGCCGCAGCAGTCGCCGCGCTCGGGCGGGGTGATGACCCTGGACGACGTGATCACCAAGACCGGCGTGATGCTCGGCATCGTGATCTTGACCGCGGCCGCGTCCTTCATGCTGCTGCCGGTCTCCCTCGGCCTGCCGGTCGCGATCGTCGCCGCACTCGGCACCTTCATCATCACGATCGTCGTCGCCGCCCGGCGTACCGTCCCGGTCCCGCTGGCGATCCTCTTCGCCGTCCTCGAGGGCGCCTTCGTCGGGCTGTTCTCTCGGATCTTCGAGAACATCTACCCCGGCATCGTCGTGCAGGCCGTCTTCGCGACGCTGGTCGCGGCGGTGGTCACGCTCGCCGCGTACAAGTTCTTCAACATCAAGGTCGGCCAGACCTTCCGCAAGGTCGTGGTGATCGCCACCATCGCGTTCGCCGCGGTGATGTTGATCAACTTCTTGTTCGTGCTGTTCGGCGGTGGTGTCGGGCTGCGCGGCGGCCTGACCGGCCCGCCCACGCTGCTCGCCGTTGGCATCTCGCTGATCGCGGTCGTGCTCGCCGTGCTGAACCTGGTGTTGGACTTCGACCACGTCGAGCGCGGCATCGCGATGCGCGCCCCGGCCGACCAGTCGTGGAAGGCCGCGTTCGGGCTGACCGTGACCCTGGTCTGGCTCTACGTCGAGATGCTGCGCCTGATCAGCTACCTGCGCCGCTGACCGGTACGCACCGCGCAACCGAAGGCCCCGCCCCACCGGGCGGGGCCTTCGTCGCGTTCGGGCCGGCGCTAGCCGAGGTGTCGTTCGAGCAGGGCGCGGGCGCCGGCGGTCCAGCGCCACTCCCGCCACCGGCCGAGCGGGATCCAGGCGGCGGCCGAGGTCGTGCCCCCAACGTCGTGCACCACCGGGTCGGTCGGCTCGGGGCAGTCGGCGGCATAGATCAGCCGCAGCGCGTGGAAGTCCTCCAGCACGTTCGAGGGCGAGGTGCCGACCCAGTGGTCGGACTGCACGTCGATCAGCAGCCCCAGATCGACCCGCTGGCCCGCCTCCTCCATCAGCTCCCGGCGTACCGTCTCCGGAGGTTCCTCGCCCGGATCGACGCCGCCGCCCGGCAGCCCCCACTGACCCGGCACGTGGGTTCGGGCGGAGAACTCGGTGCCCAGCACGCCGCGGTCGCTCAGCGTGATGGCATAGGCGGCGACGCGCTGCCGGCGTACCGCCCCCGATCCGGGACGCTCCGGCCGCTGGCGCCCGCCCGGGCGGCCACGCTTGCGACCGTGCGGCGTCGCGTGCACCAGTAGCACCAGTTCGCCGGCCGGGCCGCGTTGTGCGCGCACGGGTCGGGTGAGCGACAGGCCCCGGTTCCACAAGGCGGTGTGCGGGTCCACGCCGTGATCGATCTCCAGGCTCACCAGCGGCTCACCCGCGGGCCCGAGTCCGATCAGTCGCATTTCGCCATCATGGCGCGCCCGCCCGGGGGCCGGCCAGCCACCACGCAGGGGACCCGCCCACTATGCTCATCGCGCGGCAGGTAGCCGCCGGCGAGGAGGTCATCTCGTGCAGTACAAGGACGACGCGCGGCTCGACACGTCCCAGGTGCGCAGCAGCGGCGGCGGGGGTGGCGGCGGGATCGGCGGCGGCAAGATCGCCGTCGGCGGCGGCATCGGCACGCTGCTGATCCTGTTCCTGCTCTCCAACATCCTCGGCGTCGACCTGACCGGGCTGGCCGGTGGGCAGGTCGCCTCAGGCCCGGCCCAGACCCAGTCCGAGGGGACGAGCAACGAGGCCTGCCGCACCGGTGGCGACATCGCGACCGACCGGAGCTGCCGCTTCGTCGCCTACACCAACTCCATCCAGCAGTACTGGGGGGAGACCGTGCAGGGCTACCGCCCCACCGTGACCCGCACCTTCAGCGGCCAGATCCAGACCGCCTGCGGCACCGCGACCTCGGCGGTCGGGCCCTTCTACTGCCCCGGGGACGAGACGGTCTACCTCGACACCGGCTTCTTCGACCAACTCAGCTCGCAGTTCGGTGCCCAGGGCGGCGACGCCGCCGAGGCGTACGTGATCGCCCACGAGTACGGCCACCACATCTCCAACCTGATCGGCGACCTCGGCCGCGGGCAGTCCGACCGCTCGACCGGCCCCGAGTCGATGGCGGTACGCCTGGAGCTGGAGGCCGACTGCTTCGCCGGCAACTGGCTCGCCTGGTCGGCGACCGATCCCGACGATGCCATCGAGGTGATCACCGCCGACGACCTGAACCGGGCCGTCGACGCGGCCGAGGCGGTCGGCGACGATCGGATCCAGTCCTCGATGCGGGGTCAGGTGAGCCCGGAGACCTGGACGCACGGCTCGTCGGAGATGCGCAAGGCCTGGCTGATGCGCGGCTACCAGAGCGGCGACCCCAACGTGTGCCGGCAGTTGATGGATCCCAACGTCTCGACCGGCGCGGCCGCCTGAGCGCCGGTGCGCCGGGAGTGGCTGGAACGCCAGCTCGCCGGATCCGCGCCCGAGGTGGCCCCCCGGTTGCTCGGGTCGGTGCTGCGGCACGGCGAGGTGGCGGTGCGGATCACCGAGGTCGAGGCCTACGCCGGCGCCGACGATCCCGCCTCGCACGCCTGGCGCGGTGAGACGGCGCGCAATGCCACCATGTTCGGGCCGGCCGGCCACCTCTACGTCTACACGATGCACGGGCACAGTTGCTGCAATGTGGTCTGCGGGGCGGCGGGCACGCCGACCGGGTTGCTGGTCCGCGCAGGCGAGGTGATCGGCGGCATCGACGCCGCACGGGCCAGGCGGGGGGAGCGGACCGCCGCACCCGTGCCGGATGCCCGGCTGGCCCGTGGCCCCGGGAATCTGACCCGCTGCCTGGGCATCACCCGCGCCTACGACGGAGCCGATCTCGCGGCGGGCGAGGGGCCTGCCCTGGAACTCGCCGATCCGCTACCGCCCGAGTTGATCACGGCCGGACCACGGGTCGGCGTGAGCCGGGCGACCGACGTGCCGTGGCGATTCTTCATCGCGGGCGATCCGACCGTCTCGGCGTACCGTCCGGCTAGGCTGACCGACCGAACGCCCGGCACCGGCCGGGCACCGCGCAGAACGGAATGATCATGGGCGAGTTCGATGATCTGCTGGACTCCAATGCCCGCTACGCCGAGAGCTTCGACCTGCAGGGCTTCGACGGTGTCGCCCGCGCGGGTGTCGCGATGCTGACCTGCATGGACAGCCGGATCGACCCGCTGCGGATGATCGGGCTCCGGGCCGGCGACGCGAAGATCCTGCGCAACCCGGGTGGTCGCGTGAACGACGCAGCCCTGGTCGCCCTCGTGCTCGGCGTCAACCTGTTGAACGTGAGCCGCGTACTGATCGTGCAGCACACCCGGTGTGCCGTCGCGTCGTCCAGCGAGGACGAGATCCGGCAGCGGCTCACCGACAGCACCGGAGTCGACGCGAGCTGGATGAGCATCGGCGTGATCACCGACCCCGAGCGGACGCTCGCCGCCGACGTGCAGAAGGTCCGTTCGCACCCGTTGATCAACGAGTCGGTCGCGGTCGGCGGCTTCATGTACGACGTCGACACCGGGCGCCTCGACCGGCTGGCCTGAGACGCCCGGCGTCGGCATTCAGCGCGCCGGCGCCGGGCCCGGATCGTCGCCGAACATCGTGTTCAGCGGGGTCGTCGGCTCGTCGCGCTCGGCGTCGCGACGCGGCCGGTTCCCCTTGTCGGACTTGCGGGAGCGGAACTTCTCCACGAAGTGGTAGAGCACCGGCACCAGCACCAAGGTGAGCAGCGTCGAGCTGATCAGTCCGCCGATCACCACCACCGCCAGCGGCTGGGAGATGAACACCCCGCCGCCGGTCAGGCCGAACGCCATCGGGATCAGGGCACAGATGGTCGCCGCTGCCGTCATGATGATCGGTCGCAACCGCAACCGCGCGCCATGGATCACGGCATCGTCGACCGATGCGCCCTGGGCTCGATAGTGGTTGATCAGGTCGATCAGCACGATCGCGTTGGTGACCACGATGCCGATCAGCATCAGCAGGCCGATCATGGACGCGATGCCGAGCGGTACGCCAGTGAGCAACAGCAGTCCGATCGCGCCGGTCGCCGCGAACGGCACCGAGACCAGCAGGATCAACGGCTGCAGCAGCGAGCGGAACGTCGCCACCATGATGATGTAGACGATCGCGATCGCCACCCCCATCGCCGCGAAGAGCTGTCCGAAGGCCTCCTGTTGGTCGGCGGACACGCCGCCGATGCTCGCCGTGACCCCGCTCGGCAGGCTGATCGTCGCCAGGCCACTCTGCATCTGCGCCGTGACCGCGCCCAGGTCGTCACCGGTCGGCTTGCCGGTCACCGAGACCGCCCGCGCGCCGTCGATCCGGTTGATCGTCGACGGCGCCGTGATCTCGTTGACCTTACCGACGTCCTTCAGCTTCACCGGCTTTCCGGTGATGTCCTTCAGGTTCTCGCTGCGGTCGGCCAGCTCGTCGCTCCGGCGCTGCTGCTCGTCGGAATCGGCGCGCTGCTGGCGGGCCTCCTCGATCTGGTCGTCCATCTCGCTCAACTGCTCGCGCAGTTGCGAGACCTGCTCCTCCAGCGCGTCCACCTGGGCCTGCTTGGCGGCCGCGCCGGCGCCGGCTCCCGCTCCCGCGCCGGCTCCCGCTCCCGCGCCGACCCCTCCGCCGGCGTCCGGGGCCTGGGGCAGCGCTCCGGCGGGCGGGGCGGCCGGCACCGGCGCGTTGCGGGCGTCGTCGAGCTGGCCGAGCAGCTCGTCGAGCTGGTCGGAGAGCTTGTCGCGCTGCTCGCGCAACTGATCCTGCTGCTTGTCGGCCTGCTCCTCGGCCTTGCGCTTCTGCTCGTCGGCGAGCTCGTCCTGCTCGTCCTTGATCGAGTCCTGCTCGTCCTGCTGGGCATCGGCGGTCTGCTTCTCGGTGACCGGCAGCTCGAGATTCTCCAGCTCCTCCTTGGTCTTCACCGGCTCGCGCGAGCGCAGCACCACGTCCTGTTCGCTGTCGTTGATCTGCATCTGGCCGAGCGTCGTGCCGCGCAGCGCCTCCGTGACGGCCGGGCCGATCGTGCCCTGACTCATCCCGTACTGGGCCGCCTTCGACTCGTCGATGTCGACCTGCAGGATGGTCTGCTGCTCCGACAGGTCGCTCTTCACCTCCGACATGCCGGGGATGGCCTTGAGCATCTCGACCACCCGGTCGGTGCCCTCGGAGACGGCCTTCTCATCGTTGCCCTGCACCTGGATCGCGATCTCGTTGCCGCCGCCCGTGCCGCCGGCCACCGCGACCTCGATCTCGCCGGCGTCGGGCAGCGCGGTGAGTTGGCCGCGCAACCGCTCCATCGTCGCGGTGCCGTCGGCGCGATCCTTCAGGGTGATCGAATAGCTGGCGACGTTCGCGCCACCCCCGGTGCCCATGTAGACGTCCCCGCCGCCGCCGGTGATGGTCGTCGAGTAGGTGTCGATGTCGGGATCGGCCGACAGCACCTGCTCGACCTTCTTCGCGTCCTCGTCGGTGCGCTCGATCGCCGAGCCCGCCGGCAGCGTCTGCGTCACCTGCAGCGTCGTCTCGCCCGACGAACCGAGGAAGTCCGTCTTCAGGAACGGCGTCATCGCCATGGTCAGGATGAAGATCAGGATCGCCGCCGCGCTGGTGATCACCGGGTGCCGCAGGGTCCAGCGCAGGATCGGCAGGTAGCCGCGCTGCAGGGGCGTCTCGGCCGAGGCGTGCGCGTCGTGATCGGCCGGCAGCGAGCTGCCGGTCGGGTACTTCGCGCGCAGCGCGGCGACCTTCGCGCCGATCTGCTCCGGGCTCTTGCCGCGGGCCTGCAGCTTGGCGACGAGTCGCTCCTCCTTGGCCTGTACGCGGGCGGCGGTCTTCGCCTGGGCCGCGCTCTCCCGCTCGGCCTCCCGCGCCGCCAGTGCGTCCGCCTTGGCTTGGCGGCGCGCGGCCTTCTCGGGGTTCACCGGGCGGCGCGACGGCCGCATGAACCAGTACGCGAGCACCGGCACGATGGTCAGCGCGACCACCAGCGAGGCGCCGAGCGCGATCGCGACCGTCACCGAGAACGGCCGGAACAGCTCGCCGACCTGACCGCCGACCAGGGCGATCGGCAAGAACACCGCGACCGTGGTCAGCGTGGACGCGGTGATCGCGCCCGCGACCTCCTTGACGGACTTGATGATCAGGTCGGCCCCGAACTCGGCGCCGGTGCCCTGGTGGCGCTTGATGTTCTCGATCACCACGATCGAGTCGTCCACCACCCGGCCGATCGCGACCGTCAGCGCGGCGAGCGTCAGCATGTTCAGGGTGTAGCCGCCCACGAACAGCCCGATCATCGCGATCAGCAGCGACAGGGGGATCGAGATCGCGCTGATGATCGTCGGGCGTACCGACCAGAGGAAGATCAGGATGACCACGATCGCCATGATCAGACCGAGCACGCCCTCCGTACCCAGGTCCTTGATCGAGTCCTCGATGTAGGGCGCCTGGTCGAACAGCGTGTTGAACCTGGTGTTGCCGCCGAGCTGGGTCTGCAGCTCCGGGAGGGCCTGCTTCACCGCGTTGGCGACCTCGACGACATTGCCGTCGGCGGTCTTGGTCACCGTCAGGCCCAGCGCCGGCTGGCCGTCCACCCGGAAGATCGAGGTCGACTCGGCCGGCTTGTCCGCCACGTCGGCGACGTCGCCGAGCTTCACCGGTCCGTCGGTGCCCTGCAGCTCCAGGTTCTTCACGTCGTCCACCGTGGTCAGCGTCTTGCCCACCTGGACATTGATCTGCTGCCCGTCGGCGGTCAGGCTGCCCGCGGGGATCTGCGACTTGTACGCCTGGAAGAGTTGCTGGAGCTGGCTCGGCTGCACCTTCTTGGCGTCGAGATCGGACTGGCGCAATGTCACCACGACCTCGTTCACCTGCTGGCCGGATACCTCCGTCGAGCCCACGCCGGGCAGCCCGTTCAGCCGCGGTACCGCGATGTCGTTCAGCTTGTCGCTGAGCTCCTCGGAGCTGTAGTCCGACGAGACACCCAGCGCCAGCACCGGCGCGGCGTCGAGGCTGATCGTGGTGACCTTCGGCTCGACATCGGTGGGCAGATTCGCCTTGATCTGGTCGACGGCGCCCTGCAGCTTGTTCTGCATGTCGTCGGTGGGAATGCCGAAGTTCCACTCCACCTGGACCTGGCCGAAGCCGGTCGACGACGCCGACGTCGTCTTGGTGATGTCGGCGACGCCGCGTACCGCGTCCTCGATCGGCTTCGTCACGTCACGCTCGACCACCTGTGGCGAGGCGCCGGGGTAGGAGGCGGTGATGTAGGCGAAGGGGTAGTCGGTCTGCGGGATCAGCTCCTGCTTCAGCGAACGGGTGGCGAACAGGCCGAGGCCCACGATGGTCAGGCACAACAACACGATCACCGCGCGGTTGCCGAGGCTGAGGCGGGTCAGATGACTCACGAGATTCCTAGTTTCTGGTCGAGGAGTTGTCGATCACGGTGTGCCGATCAGCGCCGGTCGGCCGGGTTCGAGTCTGGTTGCTCGGGGTCAGAGTCCGCATCCGTCTTTCGACCGATGCCGGGCTCGGGGTTGTCACCCATGGCGGTGATCAGGGCGAGCAGCCGTTCGTCGGTGAACATCCCGCGGACGAGAACCTCGACCGACGCGCGGCCGAGCCGATGCTGCAGGGCCGCGTCGCGGGGATCGCGGTAGCCGAGGTAGCTCGCCAGTTGGCCGCCGAGGAGCGGGGCCGCGAGCGAGTACGCCACCAGCATGGCAGTACGCGCCCGCGAATCGTCGCTCGGGCGGACGGTGCCGGCCCGCTCGCCGGCGGCGAGCATCCCCTCGGTCAACTCCACCATCCGAGCGAACAGTGCGTCGGCCCCCGCGCCGCCCTCGCCGATCATCCGGACCAGATAGGCCCGCAACGGCTCGGCCTCGGCCTGGAGATCGCGCAGTGCTGCGGGATCGGGCAGGTCGACGCCCTCGAGGATCGGTGCCTTGGCCCGGATGGCTTCGGCGACCAGCTCGTCGCAGGCCGCGCGCAGACGCTCCTTGCCGCCGAAATGGTGGATCACCAGTCCGGGGGAGACGTCCGCCCGCTCCGCGATGGCCCGCACGGTCGTGCCGGCGTACCCGCGCTCACCGAACAGCTCGACCGCGGCGCGGCGGATGCGTTCGGGGGCGTCGGGCGGCATGAGCGCTACGTTAAACGCTTGTTCAATCGCGGGCAAGGCGGGCACCCGAGAAGTCGATCACATGCCTGCGGGTGCGACCGGTGCGCGCGGTCACCGGATGCGCGTGACTTCCGTCATGGGGTACGCCGGATGCTCACCAGCGCCACCGGATGCCCAACGATCCCGGGCCGAAGCCGCGACGTCGGTGATGCAGCGTGGTCAGCCCCGTGATGTCGACCGGCTCGATCCTGGATCCGTCGTCGGCGTCGTGCCAGTAGACATCGGCGGATGCCGGCAACCGGGCGGGGTCGAACTGGACCCAGATCAGCACCTCCTGCATCCGACGCACGACGTGGTGTTCGTAGCAGTCGTCGGACACGCCGGGGAACTCCAGCTCGTGCTCGACCACGATCTCCTCGCCCCAGCGAACGGGCCGATCGGCAGCGATCCGCGCCGCCAGCATGTTCGGGGTGTCGGAGAGGATCTGCTCGACCGTCCCACCGCGGACGAGGCCGATGGTGGGCACGGTCTCGTCGGGATCGCTCGGCACGTAGATCAGCGGCAGCGCGTCGGCCCGATCGTGCTGGCAGCGCCACAGGGTCCGGGTCGAGACCCGGCGCAGGGCGCGATCGGCATCGATCCGGAGCACAACATGGGTGCTCAGGTCGATCATGCCCCAACCGTCGCCGAAGCCCAGGCGCCGCAGCGCATCGCCGATGCTGTCGGCATGCATGGCGGCGATGTCGGGTATCGGGGCGGACGCACCGTCGGGCCCCACGCGCCGCGATGGACCCAACCGGTTGCGCAGGTGCCCGGGCTCGAGCCGCAGCAGCGATTCGATCTGGTCGAGCGCGTCCAGCGAGGCCAGGCGTTCGGGCCGGCTGCGCCCGGACCGCCAGTAGCTCAGGGTCGCCAGGCTGACCGGCGTACCGCGATCGGCCAGGCGGCTGCGCAACCACTCCAGGGTCCGGCCCTGCGAGGTCAGCGCGCGGGCGAATGCGGTCGGGAAATCGTTCTCGGCCGGTCGGCGCAGGCGGTGCGGGTCGGGTGCGTTCACATTGCGGGCCCGCGGTAAGTGAAGAGCCAGCGATTAGCGTTCTCGGGAGCGGGGTGTCGGGGAGCTGAACGGATGGGCTGCGCTGAACCCGACGTTCGTTCGGGGGGACTCGTCCGGCACCTCGCTTCCGCCGTGCACCATTGTGCAGCAGGAGTAGGAACTGCTGTCATGTGACGCAGATTACGGGTTGTGCGGTGAGTCGCTGCCCGACCCCGGCGGCGGTACGCCGAACTCCGGCCGGGTCGCCGACCCGCCCCCCAGCAACTGCTCCCGCAGGATGTCGCCGTGCCCGGCGTGCCGCGCGAGCTCGCGGATCATGTGCAACATGATCCAGCACAGCGAGACCGTGCCGATCCGCTCGTGGTGCACCTCGTGGTCGAGGTCGAACTCGGCGGCGATCTCGCGGCTACGGGCGCAGGCCCGCTCGAACGCCGCGGTCGCCTCGTCGAGCGTCAGGCCCTCGGGTGTGGCGAAGCTGGCGTCGTCGCCGTAGCCGTAGCCGTCCCACTCCGACTCCGGCAGCGCCGCCAACCGGCGCTGGAACCAGGATCGCTCCGCGGCCGCGGCGTGGGTGAGCAGCGCGAGCGGGGTGGTCAGCGAGGGCACCAGCCTGCGGCGCGCGTCGGCATCGGACAGCCCGCGGACGCTCGCCACCAGCTCGGCCCGGTTGTCGTCGAGCATCGCCTCGAGCAGTTCGCGATCGGCCCCCGTCGTGATCATGGGCAGGGAGTCTGCCGTATCGGAACGGCCGGGGCTACTCCTCTCGCCCGAGCACGGACTCCTGGCTCGGCACCTGGTCCTGCCGCAGCACGCCGACCGGGCAACTGACGCCGTTGGGGCCGTGGTTGCAGTAGCCGCCTGGGTTCTTGATCAGATACTGCTGGTGATAGTCCTCGGCCCAGTAGAACGGGCTCGCCTCGACGATCTCGGTGGTGATCGTGCCGAAGCCGGCGTCGGTGAACCGTTGCTGGTAGAGATCGCGCACGCGCTCCGCGGTGGCGAACTGCTCGGGGGTGGTGGTCAGGATCAGCGAGCGGTACTGCGTACCCACGTCATTTCCCTGCCGCATCCCCTGGGTGGGGTTGTGGTTTTCGAAGAAGACCTTCAGCAGTTCCTCGAAGCTGACCCGGTTCGGGTCGTAGGCGACCTTGACGACCTCGGCGTCGCCGGTACGCCCGGAGCAGACCTCCTCATAGGTCGGGTTCGGGGTGAACCCGCCCTGGTAGCCGACCCCGGTATTGGTCACCCCGTCGGTGAGCCAGTACAGGCGCTCCGCGCCCCAGAAACAGCCCATCCCGAAGTAGGCGACCTCGGACCCCTCGGGCACCTCGTCGAGCGGGATCCCGTAGGCGAGGTGCTTCGGGATCGGGGCCAGCACCGGGGTGTCGCGCCCGGGCAGCGCGCGGTCGGCCGTGACCATCTCGGGGGTGAAGTTGCGGAAGAGCATGCCTCCAGTCTGCACCCGCCGCCAAGGCTGCGCAGCCGCGGGCGATAGGTTTTCGGCGGAGGTGGGAGATGGCGGAGTCGATTGCGTCGCGGGCCAGTGGTCCCCGCGCGATCCGCCACGACCGGCCCAACATCATGGTCGTCTGCGTCGACCAGATGCGCGGCGACGCGCTGTCCTCGGCCGGTCATCCCGTGGTTCGTACGCCACACCTGGACGAGCTGGCCGGCGAGGGAACGCGGTACGCCCGGGCGTACTCCGCGACGCCGACCTGCGTTCCGGCCCGGGTGGGGTTGTTCACCGGTCAGTCGCAGGAGCGGCACGGGCGCTACGGCTATCGGGAGGGCGTGCCGTTCGCGGACGCGCACCCCGTGACGATGCAGGCGGTGCTGCGCGAGCACGGCTACCAGACCCAGGCGATCGGCAAGATGCACGTCTTTCCCGAGCGGTCGCGCTGCGGCTTCGACGATGTTCGGCTGCACGACGGATTCCTGCACTTCTCCCGGCGCTACGGCGGGCGCAATCTTGCCGCGCACGACGACTATCTGGCCTGGCTCCGTCGCCAGCCCGAGGTCGGGCCGGACGCGGACGGCTTCGGTGACGGGGTCGGGCCGAACTCGATGGTCGCGGTGCCGTGGACGCTGCCCGAGCGGCTGCACCCGACGAACTGGGTCGCCCAGGAGACCGTCGACTGGTTGGCGCGACGCGATCCGACGGTGCCGTTCTTCTGCTACGTGTCGTTCCACCGCCCGCACGCGCCGTTCAATCCGCCGCGGTGGGCCTTCGACCAGTACCTGCACGGTCCGCGCACCGAACCGCCGCGCGGGGACTGGATCGACGATTTTGCCGAGTTTCGCCGCGATGATCATCACCAGACCGTCATGGGTCGGCTCGACCCGCAGACCCGGCACCGCGCGGTTGCCGGTTACCACGGCAACATCAGTCACCTCGACCTGCAGATCAACCGGATCCGCGAGGCGCTCGCCGATCATGAGCTGCTCGACGACACCGTGATCATCTTCACCTCCGACCACGGCGAGATGCTCGGTGATCATGACATGTATCGCAAGAGCGTCGGCTACGAGGGCAGTGCGCGGGTGCCGCTGATCGTCCGGCCGGCGCCGCGGTTCAGCCCGGAGGCACCGCGCGGTCAGGTACGCAGCGAGGTCACCGAGCTGCGCGACATCGCACCGACGGTGCTGGAGTTCGCCGGTGTGGCGGCGCCGCCGTCGATGGACGGGGCGAGCCTGGCGCCGGGCGCGGTCGGCGGCGAGGTGGCCCGGTGGCGTGATCATCTGCACGGCGAGCACGTGCATTTCGATCAGTCCCTGCAGTGGGTGACCGACGGCCGGCGGAAGTTCTTGTGGGCATCGGCGAAGGGCATCGAGCAGTTCTTCGACCTCGAGGCCGACCCGCACGAGCTGCACAATCTGATCGACGACCCCGCGCGCTCGGACGAGATCGCGCTCTGGCGCCGGCGGCTGGTGGACGACCTGACCGGGCGCGAGGAGGGCTTCGTCGCCGACGCGGCGCTGGTCCCCGGCCGCGCGGTGCGTACCGAACGCTCCGACATCGCCGCCCTCGCCGACGCCTGGCCGGGCTGAGCACCGCCGCCCTCGGACCGCCCCGCCGCCGGCGGCTCAGATCGTCAGCAGCGTCCGGCCGATTGCGCGGCGCTCCTCGATCGTGCGGTGGGCCTCGGCGGCGTCGGCGAGCGGGAACGTCTGGCCGATGGTGACCGCGAGCTCGCCGGTGCGGGCGAGCTCCAGCGCCTCGTCGGCCAGGCCGGGCTCGGCCGCGTTGATCTTGCCGAGGTCGACGACGCGGATCCGCGGATCGTCCACGGCGGCGAACCCGCCCGATGCGGCGCCGTAGCCGACCAGTGCGCCGCCGTCGGCGAGCAGGCCCGCCGCCGCGCGGCCGACGTCGCCGCCCGCGCCGTCGAAGACGACCTGCGGCCGGGCCGACACCGCGTCGCTCCACCGCGGGTCGGTGCTCGCCACGATCTCGCTCGCGCCGAGCGCGCGCAGGCGTTCGCCCTTGGCGGCGCTGCCGACGGCGGCGATCACCTCGGCGCCGGCGCGCACCGCGAGCTGGGTGAGCAGCGTCCCGAGCCCGCCCGAGGCCGCGGTGATCAACACGGTGTCGCCCGCGGCGACGTCGACCGCGCGCCAGGCGGCGAGCGCGGTCTTGCCGTCGTGCACCAGGGCGGTGGCCAGGTCGAGGCCGAGCCCCGCGGGTACGCGGGTCAGGTCGTCGGCCTGCGCGAGGGCGCGCTCGGCGTACCCGCCGACCGGGACGCGGCCGCCGACCCGGGCGGTGACGGTGGCCCCGACCAGGCCGTCGTCGACGCCCGCGCCCACGGCCGCGACGGTGCCGCCGACGCCGCCGCCCGGGACATAGGGCGCGGTGATCTTGAAGTAGTCGGCGCCCCAGCCGCTGCGCAGCCGCACGTCGAGGAACATCACGTCGGCGAAAACGGTGTTGATCACCACCTGACCGGCGCCCGGCTCCGCGGCCGGCACCTCCCGGGGCCGCAATACGTCCGGCGGGCCGAACTCCTCGACGATGATCGCTCGGATGGCCGCCGTGGGCGCGGTAGGTGTCGTCATGGCAGCGACGCTAGGAGCTCAACCACGCTGGAGGTCAACCCGCGCACTCGCGCCGCGGATCAGGAGCCCGGGTAGCTGCCGAAGGACCACAGGTTGCCCTCGGCGTCGCGGACCGTGGCCCCGCGGCCGCCGTAGTCCATGTCGGTCGGCGCCTGCACCGAGGACGCGCCCGCCGCCAGCGCCGACGCATGCACCGCATCGACCGCGGCGTCGTCGGGGCACACGCAGTAGCAGGCGCCCCGCCCGACGGTCGCGGCACGGTCGGCGTCGCCCTCGTCCCCGCGGCGGGCAGCGCCGAACATCACCCCGCCCGTGTCCCGCCAGTCGAACTGCGCGTGCACGACGGTGCCGGCGCCGTCGCGATACACCCCCGCCTCGGCGAACCCGACCGCGGTGAGGAACGCGATCGCCGCGTCCGGGTCGTCGAAGGCGAATGCTGCAAAGAGTTGTCTGCTCATGGCGCCAGCGTGCCCGCGCCGCGGGCCGGCCGGCTTGGACGAATGGGCATCAGGCCAGGTGGTACGCCGAGGCGCGCAACTGTCCCGGGCTGCGCTCGGCCAGCGCCGCGTACTCCCTGGACAGGTGCGCCTGGTCGAAGAACCCGGCGCTCGCGGCGAGCTCGGCCAGCGGTCTCCCCGCGGCGAGCAGCCGCCGGCTGCGGTCGAACCGGGTGACCCGAGCGGCCTGCTTCGGCGAGACGCCGTACTCGGCGCGGAACTCGCGGGTCAGCCGGCGCCGCCCCCAACCGATCCGGGTGGCCAGCTCGTCGATCCGAACGGTGCCGCCGGTGCGCTGCAACAGCGCCCAGGCGCGGGCCAGCTCGGGGCCGATCGCGTGCGCCGGGTCGGTGGTGGACCGGGCCAGCAGCGCCAGCAGGTGTCGTTCCAGGCGACGCACCCGCTCGCCGCCATCGAGGCTGGCCAGCTCGGCGTGCAGGCCCGCGCCGATGCCGACCGGGAGGTCCTCGTGGCGTACCAGCTCACCGGCCAGCGCGCCCGCCGGCAGGCCGAGCAGCGCGCGCGAGCCGAGCGGGGTCAGCGCAAGCTGGATGCCGTGCTGCGCGCCGTGAGTGCGGATCAGCGCGGGGGTGGTGTGCAGGCCGGATGCGCAGGTCCAGAAGTCGCCGCGACCGGCCGGCCGGCCCAGCCAGCCGGCGTCGAGCGGCTCGTCGAAGGACAGCACGACCGTGATCGTCGGCGACGGCAGGCCGTGATGCACCGCGCGGGGGTCCAGACGCGCGCGGTAGCCGACCAGCGACGCAACATGGGCCGCAGCGCCGGGTGCAGGACGTGGTCGCGCTCCACGGCGGCAGGCTAACTCGACTCAGGCCCGCTGCGCGTCGAGCGACCAGTCGATCGGGTCCGCGCCCTGCCGTTCGAGGAGTTCGTTGACCCGGGAGAACGGCCGGGAGCCGAAGAAGCCCGCGTGCGCCGACAGCGGCGAGGGGTGCGGGCTGGCCACGTGCGGCACCGACCCGAGCATCGGGATCAGCGACTGGGCGTCGCGGCCCCACAGGATCGCGACCAGCGGTCCGCCGCGCTCCACCAGCGCCTCGATCGCTCGCTGGGTGATCACCTCCCAGCCCTTCCCGCGATGCGCCGCCGACCGGCCGGGCTGCACGGTGAGTACCCGGTTGAGCAGCAACACGCCCTGGTCGAACCACGGGGTCAGGTCGCCCGATTCCGCGGGCGGCACGCCAAGATCATCGTGCAGCTCGCGGTAGATGTTGATCAACGACTTGGGCAACGGCCGCACGTCGGGGGCCACCGAGAAGCTCAGGCCGACCGGGTGGCCCGGCGTGGGGTAGGGATCCTGGCCGACCACCAGCACGCGTACTCGCTCCAGCGGCAGGGTGAAGGCCCGCAGCACGGCATCGCCGGCCGGCAGGTAGCCCCGGCCGGCGGCGTTCTCGGCCCGCAGGAAGTCGCCCATCGTGGCGATCCGGTCGGCCACCGGGTGGAGCGCTGCCGCCCAGTCGGGCGCGATCAGCTCGGACAGTGGTCGTTTCATCTCGTCCCTTTCGTCGCGGGCTCAGGTTCGGGTACGCCGGGCGGCATCCGCGTCGCGAGGGCGGATGACATGATCAACAACACCGCACCCACCGCGAACGCGGCCGGCATCGAGAACGCGTCGGCCAGTGCGCCCGCGACCAGCGGGCCGATGATCGCCCCGATGTCGGCGCACATCGAGAACACGGCGACCGGCTGGCCGCTGTTCGGCCCGGCCGCGTCCCCGACCGCCGCCGCCGGCGCGGTGCCGAGCAGCGCCGCGCCCAGGCTGAAGATCACGAACACCCCGGTCAGCACCCACAGATCCGGCGCGAACGCGATTGCGGCCGCGGACAACCCGCAGATCAGGCCGCCGGCGATCATGGCCGGTCGGCGACCGATCGTGTCGACGAACCGGCCGGCCGGGCCGAGCGCAAGGGTCTGGGCGACGGCGGCGATCGCGAAGGCAATGCCCGCGTCGGCGGGCGAGCGGTGCAACGACTCCACCACGAGGACCGGAACCAACGAGCTGCGTACCCCGAAGGCATTCCAGCCCTGAGCGAAATTGGTCGCGCAGGCCGCCTGGAAGCGGGCGTCGCCGAGCACGGTACGCAGGGGCACCCCGGGCCGAGACGTCGAGGCGCCCGCGTGCACCGGCGGGCGGAGCAGCGCGAGCCCGACGGTGCCCGCGACCGCCAGCGTCGCCGCGTAGAAGAAGAACGGTGCGGTCAGCGAGATGGTGGCGAGCAGGCTGCCGAGCGCCGGGCCGGCCATGCCGCCGAGCAGGAACCCGGACTGGAAGAAGCCGGCGGCGCGGCCCCGCATGGTCGCCGGGACCGAGCGCAGCAGCAGGGTCATCGCCGAGACGGTGAACATCGCCGAGCCGATCCCGCCCAGGCCGCGCATGATCAACAACTGCGGATAGCTCTGGGCGAGGCCGGCCGCGGCGCTCGAGGCCGCGACGACGAATACGCCGGTCGCCAGCACGGCGCGCTCGGAGAAGCGTCGCAGCAGCCGCGCCGCGAGCGGGCTGGTGAGCAGCCGCAGCAGTGCGAATGCGGAGATGACGGCACCCGCCTCGAGGTTGCCGATCCCGAAGGATTTCGCGAAGACCGGCAGGACCGGCACCAGCACGCCGAAGCCGACGGCAACGCTGAAGGCGATCAGGGCCAGCACGAAGACATCGCGGGGGAGGGTGGAGCGATCGCGTACCCACCCTCGGACCCGCCCCCTCACTTCGCCGAGGCTAGCCCAACCCGTGCGGTCCCGGAGATTGCCCTGAACCGGCACCACAGGCGGACCCGCGGCGGATTTCGGCTCTCTAGACTCGGGCCCATGAGTTCATCGGAGCTGGACCCGATCCTCGACGACCTCGCCGCCGGGCGGATCGATTCCGCCGAGGCGGCGCGCCGGATCGAGCAGGTACGCGGTGCCGCGGACGGCCCGGCAGGCGAGCCGAGGCGGGCCCGGTCGGCCGCCTGGTCGGGCACCGTGCCGCCCGACGAGGAGGATCTTCGGCCCCGGCCGGAGGCCGAGCCCACGGACGACCGGGCGAGCGACGCCGCCGCTGGCGACCGGACGAGCGACGCCGAGCCCGCTGGCGACCGGGCGAGCGACGCCGAGCCCGTGGTCGAGCAGCGCAGCGAGGAGGAGCTCGGCCGGGCGCAGCGCCCGGGCCTCGCCCGCGAGGACTTCAGCCAGCCGTCGCCCGAAGAGCCTGCCGGCGAGACCGAGAACCAGCCCGACGATGATCAACAGTCACCGGAGCAGCACGCTGCCGGGGAGCAGACCGGCACCGGGCGCGCCGGCGCCGAGCAGTCCTGGTTCGACCTCGCGCGGCAGGGATTCGATCGGCTGCGGCACGAGGCGGAGGAGGGGCTCGGACGGCTGCGGCACGAGGCCGAGACGCGCTTTTCCGAGCGACCGGCCGGGGCGGGCGCGGACGAGTTCACCCGGCCGGCGCCGCGGGGACCGGGCGCTCGCCCGGGAGGGGTGCGGCGGGTCTCGATCCGGGTCGTCGGCCGGCGGGTACGCGTGCTGGGCGACCCGGGTGTGACCACGGCCGAGGTCGACGGCCAGCACGTGCTGCGGCGCAGCGGCGATGTCGTGGAGATCATCAGCGAGGGCGATGTCGGCCCGTCGATGCAGGGGTTCAGCCTGTTCCGACCGCCGCGCAGCTTCGACGACGTGAAGTCGATGGGCCTGGGCAAGGAGCTCGTCGTCCGGATCAACCCCGAGCTGGTGCTGGACGCCGAGGTGACGGGTGGCTCCCTGCGTACCGAATCGATCGATCTGCTCGGCAAGGTCCGGGTGACCGTGGGCGGCGCCCGGCTGATCGGCATCGCCGAGGCCGAGGACGTGCTGATCCAGGCCGGCCCCGGCACCGTCACGGGCACGATCACCACCGGCCGGTCCCGCGTCCGCTGTGAATCCGGCAGTCTCACCGTCGCCCTCGGGGCCGACTCCAATGTCACCGTGCACGCGGAGAGCCAGCTCGGCCGGGTCGGCTGGGCCGGCGAGCACACGGGTGCCGCCGATGAGGTGGTCCTCGGCAACGGTGCTGCCCGGCTCGATGTCGCGATCGTGATGGGTGCCGCCACGATCCGCACCGGGTCGACCGCCGAGGAACACAACTGAAGCTGCGGTCTCGCCGAGAACGCAGACAAACCGCGAGGGCCGCACGGTGATCCGTGCGGCCCTCGCGGATGGCGGAGAGTGCAGGGGCGTCAGCCGTCGAACGGCTCCACGGAGACGATGGTCACGTTGATCGATGACCCGTTGGGCGCCTCGTAGGAGACGGCGTCACCCTTCTTCTTGTTCAGGATGGCCGCGCCCAGCGGGCTCTGCGGGCTGTAGACGTTGAGCGCGTCGACGCCGTCGTCCAGCCCGAGCATCTCGCGCGAGCCCAGCAGGAAGGTGTCGGTGTCGGACTCATCGCCGTCGAAGGCGATCGTCACCTTGCTGCCCGGCACGACCTCGTCGGGATCGGTCGGCGGCTCGCCCACCTCGGCGCGCCGCAGCATGTCCTTGAGCTGGACGATCCGAGCCTCCTGCTGGCCCTGCTCCTCACGCGCGGCGTGGTAGCCGCCGTTCTCGCGCAGGTCGCCCTCGTCGCGGGCCGCCGCGATCCGGGCGGTCACCTCGGCGCGGCCTTCGTTCTGCAGGTGCTCCAGCTCGGCGGCCAGCTTGTCGTAGGCCTCCTGGGTGAGCCAGATCGTGTTCGGTTGAGTGGTCTCTGCCATCGGACAAGGCTAGCAAAGGGCGCCCTCACGGGGCCCCGACGCGGCCCGGGTCCGGGTCGATCAGTCGACGATCGTGCAGTCGCCGACGTCGATCGCGGTCGCCCGGCGGTAGGTCTGGATCGTGACCGCGATGGTGTCGGAGGTACGCGTCGACGGCGGCACCGGCGCCGAGATCTCCCCGACGCGCTCGAAGTTGACCGCCTGGGCGAAGACCTCGCAGGTCGCCGCGCGCGAAGGATCGGGGCGCTGCACGGTGATCACCGCGTCCACCCGGTCGTCGGCGATCTCGAAGGTGTGCACGCTCGCCGTGACCGCCCGATTGGCCTGGCTCGTCGCGATCCACAGCCAGCCGGCCACCAGCACGGGAATCAACAGACCGCCGGCGATCCACCACGCCGCGCGCGGGATCCGCGGCGGCGGGTAACGGCGCGCGATGCGTTGCTCGGCCTCGGTCAGCGGCTGCTCGGACACCCCGCAATTGTGCGGCACCGCGGCGCTCGGCAGGGAATCCGTGCCGTCGGCGCGGTGTTGTGCAGTAGTGGGGTGGCGCGGCAAGGGGAGAGCGAGACCCCGAGTTGGCCGGGACGGGCGCGGCTGGGAAGGATGGGCACATGACCGAGCGTGAGCTGGCCCACGAGGGCACCACCCAGCACGATGTCCCCGTACTGCGCCGCGACCGCGCGGGAGAACCACTGCGGCTGCTGCACGTGCACGCCCACCCCGACGACGAGTCGAGCAAGGGAGCGGCGACCACGGCCCGCTACGTCGGCGAGGGGGTGGAGGTGATGGTGGTGACCTGCACCGGCGGCGAACGGGGATCCATTCTCAATCCCGCGATGGAGCGCCCCGACATCGAGGCCAACATCGCCGCCGTCCGGAAGGCCGAGATGGACGCGGCGCGGGAGATCCTCGGAGTCGAACAGGTCTGGCTCGGCTTCGTCGACTCGGGCCTGCCCGAGGGCGATCCGCTGCCGCCGCTGCCCGACGGATGCTTCGCGCTGACCGACATCGACGAGTCGGCCGGCCGGCTGGTCCAGGTGATCCGGGAGTTCCGGCCGCATGTGATGACGACCTATGACGAACGTGGCGGCTACCCGCACCCGGATCACATCATGACCCATCGGATCAGCCTGGCGGCGTGGGATGCCGCCGCCGATCCGACCGCCTGGCCCGAACACGGCGAGCCGTGGGCGGTCAGCAAGCTCTACTACCACATGTCGTTTCATCGGGCCCGGTTCGAGGCGCTGGATGCCGCGATGCGCGAGCGGGGCCTCGAATCGCCGTATGCGGAGCAACTGGCGAACTGGCAGCGCGAGCCCGAGTGGGAGCAGCGGATCACGACGCGGGTGGATGCCGCGGACTGGTTCGGGGTACGCGATGCGGCGCTTCTTGCCCACGCAACCCAGATCGATCCGGACGGCCGCTGGTTCGCCGTGCCGCTCGACGTCCAGCAGACGGCCTGGCCCACGGAGGACTTCGAGCTGGCCCGCAGCCGCATCGACGCCGCGACCCCGGAGGACGACCTGTTCGCGGGCATCGCGGTGTCGGCGGCGCAGGAGGCCCGGGCATGAGGAACGAGGGCAATCCGCTGGCCGACATCGCCATCGCGGGCTGGGGCATGGCGATCCTGCTGGTGGTGATGGCCGTCGTCATGGTGCTGCTGTTCCGCAGCATGATGAAGCGGATGCGCGCGGAGCGGGAGCGGCTCGAGGACGAGGCCGAGGAGGGTGGTCGGCGCGACACGCCCGAGCGTTCGGACGACTGATCCCCGCTCGCCCGCGCCAGCGCTGGGCGGGGTGGCCCGAGGCGAAAAAGACACGCCGTCGTCTTCCCAAAATCACACCGGTGTAATACGCTTATCTAGCGGTCGAGGTGAGCGTCAGCCACTACATCTAGTGTTTGAGCACCCGGCGCACAACACAAGCACAACGAGGCCCGGAGGAGCAATCCGGCCCGTCATCCACCCCACTTCCGAGGAGCCCGACTCATGTCCGTGACGGTGTACACCAAGCCCGGTTGCGTGCAGTGCACGGCGACCTACCGCGCTCTCGACAAGGCCGGCATCGACTACGAGATCATCGATCTCACCACCGACGATGCGGCCCTGGCGCACAGCAAGGATCTGGGCTACTTCGCGGCGCCGATCGTGATCACCGCCACCGATCACTGGTCGGGTTTCCGGCCCGACAAGATCGCGGCGCTGGCCAAGGCCGATGCCGCGGCCAGCAACGTCGCCTGAGCGGCGCGGGCGAAACCGATCCGGGCGTACCGATGCCGAACGCGATGCTGGCCACCGCAGCGGACGCGGGCAACGCCGACGGATCTGATCTGCTCGACACGAACGAGCGGCTGATCTACTTCTCGTCCAGTTCGGGAAACACCCACCGCTTCGTCGAGAAGCTGGGGCTCCCGGCGACGAGGCTGCCCCTGGCCGGGCAACAGGTCAGGGCCGGGTCGCCGTTCGTGCTGGTGGTCCCGACCTACGGGGCCGACGGGAAGGGGCACGTGCCACCGAAGGTGGTGCGTTTCCTCAACGATCCGGCCAACCGGGCCAGGCTGACCGGAGTGATCGGGGCCGGCAATACCAACTTCCATGACACCTACGGCGTCGCCGCCGACATCATCGCGGCGAAGTGCGGGGTGCCCGTGTTGTACAAGTTCGAATTGATGGGGACCCCGGAGGACGTGACCCGGGTCCGGGAGGGACTGGAGGAACTGTGGAGACGACAGTCGAAGAGCTGACCGAGGGCGCCGCGCCCGGGCCCGAGACCGACGCCGGCAGCGGCGAGCCGGGGAGCGCGCCACAGCCGGCGCCCGAGCTCATCGCGTCCGATGTCGCCCCGGATGCCGACGACAAGGCGATCCCCGAGCGGTTCCGCGGGCTCGGCTATCACGAGCTGAATGCGATGCTGAACCTCTACGACGAGGCCGGCCGGATCCAGTTCGGCGCCGACCGGGAGGCCGCGCACCAGTACTTCCTGCAGCACGTCAACCCGAACACCGTCTTCTTCCACGACCTGGAGGAGAAGCTCGACCACCTGGTCAAGCACGGCTACTACGAGCGCGAGGTGCTCGACCAGTACAGCGGCGAGTTCATCAGCGGCCTGTGGAAGCGGGCGTACGCCAAGAAGTTCCGCTTCCCGACCTTCCTCGGCGCGTTCAAGTACTACACCTCCTACACGCTGAAGACCTTCGACGGGAAGCGCTACCTGGAGCGCTACGAGGACCGCGTGTGCATGGTCGCGCTGGCGCTCGCCCGGGGCGACGAGGCGCTGGCGGAGAACCTGGTCGACGAGATCCTCGGCGGCCGCTTCCAGCCGGCGACGCCGACCTTCCTCAACGCCGGCAAGAAGCAGCGCGGCGAGCTCGTCTCGTGCTTCCTGCTCCGCGTCGAGGACAACATGGAGTCCATCGGGCGGGCGATCAACTCGGCGCTGCAGTTGTCCAAGCGCGGCGGCGGTGTCGCGCTGTCGCTGACCAACATCCGCGAGTCCGGTGCGCCGATCAAGCAGATCGAGAACCAGTCCTCGGGCGTGATCCCGGTGATGAAGCTGCTGGAGGACTCCTTCTCCTATGCCAACCAGCTCGGCGCGCGCCAGGGCGCCGGCGCGGTGTACCTGAACGCGCACCACCCCGACATCTACCGCTTCCTCGACACCAAGCGGGAGAACGCCGACGAGAAGATCCGGATCAAGACGCTGTCGCTCGGCGTGGTGATCCCCGACATCACCTTCGAGCTGGCGAAGAAGAACGAGGACATGTACCTCTTCTCGCCCTATGACGTCGAGCGCGTCTACGGCGTACCGTTCACCGAGATCTCGGTGACCGAGAAGTACTACGAGATGGTCGATGACTCGCGGATCCGCAAGACCAAGATCAACGCGCGGGAGTTCTTCCAGACGATCGCGGAGATCCAGTTCGAGTCGGGCTATCCCTACATCATGTTCGAGGACACGGTGAACCGGGCGAACCCGATCGACGGCCGGATCACGATGTCGAACCTGTGCAGCGAGATCCTCCAGGTCTCCACGCCGAGCCGCTACGACGATGATCTTTCCTATGCCGAGATCGGCAAGGACATCTCCTGCAACCTGGGTTCGCTGAACATCGCCTCGGCAATGGATTCCCCGGACTTCGGGCAGACGGTCGAGACGGCGATCCGCGGCCTGACCGCGGTCTCGGACATGAGCCACATCGACTCGGTGCCGAGTGTGGCGTACGGCAACTCGAAGAGCCACGCGATCGGGCTCGGGCAGATGAACCTGCACGGCTACCTGGCCCGCGAGCGGATCCACTACGGCTCGGCCGAGGGTGTGGACTTCACCGACATCTACTTCATGACGGTGCTCTTCCACTGCCTGCGCGCGTCGAACAAGATCGCCCGGGAGCGGGGCGAGACCTTCGACGGATTCGAGCGCAGCAAGTACGCCAGCGGCGAGTTCTTCGACTCCTACACGGATGCGCCGTGGCAGCCGAAGACCGAGAAGGTCGAGGAGCTGTTCGCGACCGCCGGCGTGGCCATCCCGAGCCAGGCCGACTGGGCGCAGCTCAAGGCCGACGTGATGGAGCACGGGATCTACAACCAGAACCTGCAGGCCGTGCCGCCGACCGGGTCGATCTCCTACATCAACAACTCGACGTCGTCGATCCACCCGGTCGCGGCCAAGATCGAGATCCGCAAGGAGGGCAAGATCGGGCGGGTCTACTACCCGGCACCGTTCCTGACCAACGACAATCTGGAGTACTACGCCGACGCGTACGAGATCGGTTACGAGAAGATCATCGACACGTACGCCGCCGCGACCCAGCACGTCGACCAGGGCCTGTCCTGCACGCTGTTCTTCACCGACGAGGTGACGACCCGCGACATCAACAAGGCCCAGATCTATGCGTGGAAGAAGGGCATCAAGACGCTCTACTACATCCGGCTGCGACAGCTCGCGCTGTCGGGCACCGAGGTCGAGGGCTGCGTCTCGTGCATGCTGTGAAGGAGAACTGATCATGACGACAACGGGCGAGGGCACGGCGACGCCGGCGGTGAAGCTGGTCGACCACGTGCAGGCGATCAACTGGAACCGGATCGCCGACGACAAGGACGTCGAGGTCTGGAACCGGTTGGTGAACAACTTCTGGCTGCCGGAGAAGGTGCCGGTGTCCAACGACGTGCAGTCGTGGGGGACGCTGACCAAGGAGGAGCAGCAGCTCACCATGCGGGTCTTCACCGGCCTGACGCTGTTGGACACCATCCAGGGCACGGTCGGCGCGGTCAGCCTGATCCCGGATGCGCTGACCCCGCACGAGGAGGCGGTGCTGACCAACATCGCGTTCATGGAGTCGGTGCATGCGAAGTCGTACTCGTCGATCTTCTCGACCCTGTGCTCGACCCGGGAGATCGACGAGGCGTTTCGCTGGTCGGTGGAGAACGAGCACCTGCAGCGCAAGGCCGAGATCGTCATGGGCTACTACCAGGGCGATGACCCGCTGAAGAAGAAGGTCGCCTCGACGCTGCTCGAGTCGTTCCTGTTCTACTCGGGGTTCTACCTGCCGATGCACTGGTCGAGCCGGGCCAAGCTGACCAACACCGCGGACATGATCAGGTTGATCATCCGCGACGAGGCGGTGCACGGCTACTACATCGGCTACAAGTACCAGCGCGGCCTGGAGACCCAGACCCCGGAGCGGCGCGAGGAGCTGAAGACCTACACCTTCGACCTGCTCTTCGATCTCTACGACAACGAGGTGGCCTACACCCACGCGCTCTACGACGGCGTCGGGCTGAGCGAGGATGTGAAGAAGTTCCTGCACTACAACGCCAACAAGGCGCTGATGAACCTCGGCTACGAGGCGATGTTCCCGGCGACGGTGACCGACGTGTCGCCGGCGATCCTGTCCGCGCTGTCGCCGAATGCGGATGAGAATCACGACTTCTTCTCGGGGTCCGGCTCGTCGTACGTGATCGGTAAGGCCGTCAATACCACCGACGAGGACTGGGACTTCTGACCGCAGCCACGCCGGCTGCGAGGTTGTGCGGCGACACTGCGAGGATGGGTCCATGCGACGATCATTCGCCTGGCTCGGGGAGGATGATCCGGAACGCCTCGACACGGCCCTTGCGTCGGTCGACGGTGCGACGCTGACCGCGCACGGCACCCAGCGCACGAACGTCTGGGCGCTCGCTTGGGCGCTGGAGTGCGGCGAGGGCTGGATCACCCGACGGATGCGCGTGAGCGCGCTCGGCGATGGCTGGGCACGGACGCTCGACCTGCGCCGCGACGACGACGGCGGCTGGACGAGCGCGGTCACGACTGACGGCGAGCCCGATCTGCCGCCGCCCGGGCTCGATCACCCGGGTGGGCTGGACGGCGCGCTGGACTGCGATCTCGGGCTGTGTCCGCTGACCAACGTGATGCCGATCCGCCGCCTCGGTCTGCTGGACGGCACCGTCGAGGAACAGGTGCTGACGATGGCCTGGATCGAGGTCCCGTCGCTGCGCGTCATCTCGTCGGCCCAGCGCTACGCCAGCGCCGGCCCGGGCCGGGTGCGCTACGAGAGCGAGCTGCGCGACTTTCGTGCGGAGTTGACCGTCGACGCCGACGGGTTCGTGATCAACTACCCGGGACTGGCGCGCCGCGTCGACCCGCGCTGACCCGCGCATCTGCTGGGATGGGCCTCGCGTACCGGCCAAAATCCCAGGAGGACTTGCATGCGCAGCAATCTGTTCGACGCCTCGAACGCCGAACGTCAGACCAACGAACGCTGGGCCCTGCAGTCGCAGAAGATGCTGCGCTGCGCCCTCACTCCGCAGGCACCGGAGATCGTCTCCGCGGCCGGGGCGATGGTTGCCTACCAGGGCCAGCTGGACTTCTCCTACCAGGGCTCGGGCGGCGGGATGAAGCTGCTGAAGAAGATGGCCACCGGCGAGGGGGCCAACATGATGCGCGCCAGCGGCCACGGCGAGGTCTTCTACGCCCGCCAGGCCCACGACATCTTCCTGGTCCAGCTCGAGGGCGAGGCGCTCACGCTGAACACCAAGAACATGCTGGCCTTCGACTCCAGCATCGACTGGGACATCAAGTCGCTCGGCGGGGCGGGCTTCATGGCCGGCGGGCTGTTCAACCTGTTGTTGCAGGGCCACGGCATGGTCGCGGTGACCTCCGACGGTCCGCCGATGCTGCTCGACTGTTCGCAGCAGCCGACCTATGTCGACCCGCAGGCGGCCGTCTGCTGGTCGGCGAATCTCGCGCCGCAGATCAAGAACGACTTCAAGATGGGCTCGCTGATCGGCCGCGGCTCGGGCGAGACCTTCCAGCTCGCCTTCCACGGCCCGGGCTTCGTGGTGGTGCAGCCCTCGGAGGGCGTACCCGTCGTCGGCGGGACCGGCGGCCGCTGACGGGTCTGTCCCGACGTTTGCGTCAGATCTGACGCAAACGTCGGGACAACCCGGGCGCCCCGGGGGGTGTGAGCAGGGGGTGAGCAGTCAGCCAGCCGCTCGGCGGCGCCGCAGGCCGACCCCGACCGCGACGGCGATCGCGGCGATGATCAGGATCGCCGCCCCGCCCGCCAGGGTCCACCCGCTGCGATCGACGGTCCGGTGGATCACCCCACGCAGCGGCTGGTCGCCGACCGCGCTGTCGGCGAAGGCGACGTCGCTGGTGATCTCCCGCGGATCGAGCACGTCGTCGAAGCGGGTCAGGAAGCCCGCCCCCGGCTGCGCGAACGCCGCCGCCGCCGGGGCCGCTCCAGCATCGAACGGGCCGGCGAAGCTGACCGGCAGGCTCGCGGCGCCGACGGTCGCGTCGAGGCGATGGGGGGCGAAGGCGTACAGCCGAAACGGCAGCCGGTCCTCCGAGGTCGCCGAGAGCAGCATCGGATACACCGGCTCGCTGGTCGCGAACTCTGCGACCAGCGGCTGCAGGTTCCGCAGCTCGTCGGCCCCGCCGCCCGGCAGGCTCGCGCGGACGGCCAGCACGATCCAGCCGCGTTCCAGATAGTCGCCGAGCCCGTCGAGCACGTCGTCTCGGCTGCGGAATCCGTTCGCGCCGAGCCAGTCCGCGACGGCGTCCCGCGTGCCGCGCAACTGCGCCGTGGCGTACTCCCCGACTCGCTTCTCCTCCAGCACCTGGACCGAGCCCCCGCCCGCGCCCGGCGCGCCATCGCCGACGCCCGAGCCGCCGGGCAGCCAGTTCTCGGTCGTGATCACCTCCGGTGCGGTGGCGTCGTAGAGCTGATCGAACATCGCCGAATCGGCCAGGGTCAGCGTCGCCTCGGCCGGCAGCGGCAGCAGGACGGCGAGGTCGGTGCTGTCCGTGCGCAGCCCGGTGCTGATCGCCATCCGCTCCCGGCTGCCGTCGAAGCTGATCGCAGCCTGTTCGCCGCTCAGCGAGAGATCGCGCTGCCGGCTCGGCTCGTAGGCGCCGCACGCGCACGCGTACGCCGGTGCGGCCACCACGCCGCCCATGATCGCGAGCAGCAGCGTGACGAGCAAAAGGAGCGGGCGGTGACGGCGGGCCATGGGAAGATTGCACCCCGCCTGGGGGTCAGCGAGCCTGTCGCAGCCCCCGCCAGGCGATCACCGCGGCGGCCAGCATCAGCGCGGCCCCCAGCGCCGTGGTCACCGTGACTCCGGACTCGAAGGCCGCACGCGCCGCATCGGCCAGTGCCGCACCCCTCTCGCCGCCGATCCGCGCCGCCTCGTCCAGCGCGCCGCCGAGGGAACCCTGCGCCGCGTCCGCGGCGACGCCGTCCACACCGGCCGGCAGGTACAGGTGCGCTCGGTACGCCACGGTCACCACGCTGCCGAGCAGCGCCGTGCCGAGCACCGCGCCCACCTCGTATGCGGTCTCCGACACCGCCGACGCGGCGCCGGCCCGGTCGCGCGGGGCCGAGGAGATGATCAGGTCGTTGGACAGGGTCTCGGCCGCGCCGACGCCCAGCCCGAGCAGGGTGAACGCGGCCGCGAGCACGAGCGCCGACACCCCGGCGCCCGCGATCGCGATGCTCAGGTACGCCGATGCCGACAGCAACAGGGCGGCCGTGATCGCCACGCGTACCGGGATCCGGCGGACCGCGAAGACCACCCCGAACCCGGCGACGATCGAGGCCAGCGCGCCCGGCGCCAGGACGAGCGCGGCGTCCAGCGGGGAAAGCTGCAGCACGAGTTGCAGGTGCTGGGAGACCAGGAACAGGAAGCCGACCATCGCGATCATGCTCAACAGGTTCACCAGCACGGAGTAGCGAAAGGCAGGGATGCCGAACAGCGCGACGTCCAGCATCGGCTGGCGACCGGCGCTTGCCGCGAGCAGCCGTTGGCGGCGGACGAAGATCACACCGACGGCCGCGCCGAAGCCGGCGAGCAGCAACGGTTCGAGACCCGGGCCCTGCACCGCGAACTCCTTGATCGCCAGCACGGCCGGGCCCATCGCCAGGATGGACAGCGCGACGCTGAGCAGATCGGCACGGCCGGGGGCCGGATTGCGCGACTCCTTGATCAACAGGGGAGCCAGCGCCAGCAGCGGTACCAGGACGGGCACGGCGATCCAGAACACCGCGCCCCAGTCGAAGGCCGTGAGCAGCACGCCGCCGACGAGCGGGCCCAGTGCCGCGCCGGCGCCGAAGGTCGCCGTCCAGACGGCGATGGCCAACCGGCGCTCGGCGGGGACCGCGAAGGTCGAGCGGAGCAGGGCCAGCGTCGAGGGCATCAGCATCGCCCCGAAGATCGCCATCCCGGCTCGGCCGGCGATCAGCCACCCAGCACTCGGCGCGAAGGAGGTGAGGAAGGAGATCGCGGCGAACCCGGTGGCGCCGACCAGCAGCAGGCGGCGCCGGCCGATCCGGTCGCCGAGATTGCCCATCACCAGCAGCAGCGCCGCGAGCACCAGGGGATAGGCGTCCATCATCCACAGTTGCTGGGTGGCGCTGGGATGGAGGTCGGCGGCGATGGCCGGCAGGGCCAGGCCGAGCACGGTGTTGTCCACCGCGACGAGCAGCACGGGCAGCATCAGGACGGCGAGCGCGAGCCATTCGCGCAGGCCGGCGCGTTCGGAGCTGCCGATCAACTGGTTGGTCATGGTCACCCTCCTCCTGCGGGACGTGGATGACCGTAACTATACCGTCTAGACGGTTAAGTTTCCACGGGTGTGTTCACACGAGACCGGGGCCGCGGACCGTGTCGAAGACCAGGCTGGTCTCGACCCGGGCGACGCCCGGACGGTGTGAGAGGTGATCGAGCACGAAGTCCCGCAACGCGTCGGGGGACTCGGTCGCGACGTGCACCAGGTAGTCGTAGGCGCCGGACAGGTGATAGCCGGCGATCACGCCGGGGAGCGCGGAGATCTCGCGCCGCCACTGCGCGAACTGGGTGCGTTGCTGGGCGTGGAAGCGGACGAAGACCATCGCAACCACCCCGAGCCCGAGCTGCTCCGGGGCGATCTCGGCGCGGACGCCGGTGATCACCCCGCGGCGGCGCAACGCGCGGATCCGGTTCAGGCAGGTCGACTCGGCCACGCCGGCTGCCCGGGCGAGCGTCTTGTTGGACCGTGCGGCGTCCTCGGCCAGCAGCCGGACCAGGGTGCGGTCGAGGTCGTCGAGGGGCTGCATCTCCTGCACGAGGTCCTCCCGGCGTACCGCTGTCATCGAGGAATCGAGTGACAGACGGACAATCTGCGAAATCTTGCGTCATCAGTGTCGCACTCTCGCGGGCATCTGTGCAGGATCACGTCAGATCGACGAGCAAAGGAGCAGCGGAGATGACCGGCATGAGCGCAGATACCCGGGCCGTACACGCGGGACGCCGCGACCTGGGCGGCCCGGCGACGCGCTGGGCCCACGTGCCGCCGATCGACCGGTCGAGCACCTCGGCGCTCCCGGGCGTGCTGGCGGGCGGCGACGCCTACGAGACGCTCGCCACGGGCGGGCGCCCCGGGCCGGCCGACTCCTTCGTCTACCAGCGGCTGTGGAACCCGACGGTCGCCCGGTTCGAGGACGCCTTCGCCGAGTTGGAGGGCGCGCCCGAGGCGGTCGCGTTCGGGTCCGGAATGGCCGCGGTGTCCGCGTTGCTGCTTGCCTGCGTGCAGGCCGGTACGCCGCACGTGGTGGCGGTCCGCCCGCTCTACGGCGGCACGGATCACCTGCTCGCGACCGGGTTGCTCGGCACCGAGGTGACCTGGGCGCGTCCCGCCGAGGTGGCCGCCGCGATCACGCCCCGCACGGGCATCGTGCTCGCCGAGACGCCGGCGAACCCGACCCTGGATCTCGTCGACATCGCCGACCTGGTGCGGCAGGCGCGCGGCGTACCCGTGGTGATCGACAACACCTTCGCCACCCCGGTGCTGCAGAACCCGCTGGCGCACGGTGCAGCGATGGCCCTGCACTCCCTGACCAAGTTCGTCGGCGGACACGGCGACCTGGTCGGCGGCGCGATCGCCGCCGATGCCGCGTGGGCCCGGCGCCTGCGCGGGATCCGCGCGATCACCGGTGGCCTGCTGCATCCCGATGCGGCACATCTGGCCCAGCGCGGCCTGCAGACGCTGCCGCTGCGGGTGCGCGCCCAGTCCGAGCACGCGACCATGATCGCCAACTGGCTCGCCGCCCAGCCCGCCGTGGCTCGCGTGCACCATCCCGGCATCGACGATCCGCAGCGGATCTGCGAGCGGCAGATGAGCGCACCCGGTGCGGTGCTCGCGTTCAGCCTGCGGGGCGGGTACGCCGCGGCGGCCGCCGTCGCCGAGCGCTGCCGGCTGATCACCCATGCCGTCTCCCTGGGCGGGGTGGACAGTCTGATCCAGCACCCGGCGGCGCTGACCCACCGCCCGGTCGCCGCCGAGGCGCGCCCGCATGCCGGGCTGCTGCGGCTGTCGGTCGGCCTGGAGGAACCGGCGGACGTGATCGCCGATCTCGAGCAGGCCCTGGCCGGGGCCGCGTCGGCGGGGCAGGCCCCGGAGCGGCCGGCCGCGCGCGAGAGCCGCTCAGCACCGGGCGCGGGCGTGCCGCGCTGAGCGCCCGCCGGCTTGCTGGGTACGCTGCAGCGCATGCCGCGACCGCCCGCCGCCCGTGACAAGGTGCTCGACGCCTTCGCCGCGATCGTCGCCGAGGCGGGCGAACAGGCGGCGACCATGGACGCCGTGGCGGCTCGGGCCGGCGTCTCCAAGGGCGGCCTGCTCTATCACTTCGGGTCGCGCGAGGCGCTCGTCGACGGCCTGCTCGACCGACTCGCCGAGCTCGGTGGCGAGGACGTCGCGCTGATGCGGGAGGCACCCGAAGGGCCGGTGGACTACTACCTGCGCACCTCGGCGGAGTCCCCGAGCGATCTGAACGAGCTCTACATCGCCGCCAGCCGGCTGACCCAGACCGGCGCCGACCGTGCGCGGACGGTGCTGAACGGCCTCGAGGACGGCTGGTACGCCGCACTGCTGGACGTCGTCGGCGACCCGGCGATGGCCCGCATCCTGTTGCTGATCGGCGATGGCCTGTACCTGAGGGCGATGCGCGGGCAGCAGGCCGAGGCGGTCGGCTCCTGGCGCGAGATCGAGCCCGAGGTGCGCCGCTGGCTCGAGCCCGATCAGCCCAGCAGCGCCCGCAACTGATCGCGGGCCGACGCCGCGACATGGGGTGCGTAGTAGTCGTAGAGGTCGCGCCGGGCAATCGCCGCGCCGCCCTCGCCGTCGCCGGCCCGGACGGCGGCGAGCACGCCGCGGTGACGCTCGACCGACTCCCGCATCCGCGCGGTCGCGTCGCTCGCCCGGGCCAGCTCGTCGGCGATCAATCCGAGCACCGCACTGCGTACCGATTGCAGGCACAACAGCACCAGCGTGTTCCCGGCGGCGCGGGTCAGCGCCTCGTGGAAGGCGAGGTCCGCCTCGCTGAACGGTCCGAAGCCCCGCTCGGCGGCGGCCTCCATCTCGGTGACCAGCGCATCCAGCGTCGCCAGATCGTCGTCGGTACGCCGCTGCGCCGCGAGCGTCACGGCCGCGCCGTCCATGATCATCCGGAATCCCACCAGATCGGCGAGATCGAGTTCGGCGGAGCCGGCGAGCCGCTGGAGCTGGCGGCTCAGTGCCGCGGTGGAGAAGCCCAGCACCTCCGGCCCGCCCGGGTCGCCGGGTCGCGAGCGGACGACGCCGTTCGATTCCAGCACGCGCAGGGCCTCGCGCACCGTCGCCCGGGATGCGCCGAACTCGGCAACCAGTTGCCGCTCGCTCGGCAGTCGCTGCCCGGGGCGCAGCTCGCCGGCCCGGACCGCCTGCTCGATCTGCTCGACGATCCGTTCGTAGAGGCGGACGGGCTGGACCGGCGAGAAGGGCGCCATCACGACCCCCCGATCGGCCAGTGCGGTTCGGCGGTCGCCGGCCGGTGGTTCTCGAACCAGGTCAGCGCCGCCAGCACCGCCCGGTCGGCGAAGCGCTGCCCGGCGACCTGCAGCCCGATCGGCCGGCCGTCGGAGGTGAATCCGCAATTGATCGTCCCGGCGGGCTGACCGGACATGTTGTACGGCGCGGTGAAGCCGATATGGGCCATCCCGAGATCCTGATCACCGAACGGCATCGGCCACTCGGCGGGGAAGGCCGCGACCGGCGCCACCGGCGAGATGATCAGATCGAGCCCGTCGGTGGCGGCGATGGTGCGGGACTGGAGCTCGATGATCGCGTTGTAGCAGGCCATCAGCTCGAGACCGTCCACGCCCGCGC
Organism: Naumannella cuiyingiana; assembly: GCF_013408305.1. Classification (NCBI taxonomy): domain Bacteria; kingdom Bacillati; phylum Actinomycetota; class Actinomycetes; order Propionibacteriales; family Propionibacteriaceae; genus Naumannella; species Naumannella cuiyingiana. The sequence continues at coordinate 2,598,555 of NZ_JACBZS010000001.1, forward strand.
CGCCGGCCACCCAGCGCTGGATGAACGGCAGCGTCCGCTCCGCCCGCTCGGCCGGCAGCGCGCGTTGATCATGCAGCGAGCGAACCCGCCAGAACAGGTCGAGGCGGCGCAACAGCTCGGGGGTGAAGAACCCGGCCAGGTCGACCAACTCCGCGCCTCCCGCGGCGAAGATCGCGGCCGCCGCATCGGTCGCCGCCGCGACCTCGGCGTCGACGTCCATCCCGGCGCCGGCCGCCCGCTGGACCCCGACTCGCAGACCCGCCACGGACGGTGCGGGTGTCGGCTCCGTCACCGTCGGCAGCGCGGTCCAGTCGCGTCGGTCGGGCCCGGCGAGCACGCCGAGCAGCAGACCAAGATCATCGGCGGAGCGCCCCATCGGTCCCGCGGCCCGACCGAGATAGGGCGCATCCAGCGGGATCAGTCCGCCGGTCGGCTTCAGCGTGGCCAGGCCGAGCCAGGTGCCGGGCAGCCGGATCGAGCCGCCGATGTCGGTGCCGACATGCAGCGGGCCGAATCCCGCCGCCGCGGCGGCGCCCGCCCCGGAACTGGACCCGCCCGTGGTCCAGTCGGGGTTCCACGGGCTGCGGGTGATCCCGTGCAGGCTGGACACGCCCGAGGACAACATGCCCCAGTCCGGCATCACGGTCGAGCCGAGGATGATCGCCCCGGTGGCCGCCAGCCGCGCGGCGACGGGCGAGTCGCGCTCCGGCAGCACCGGCGCCACGGCGGCATTGCCCGCCGGCATGGGTACGCCGGCCCGGGCCAGGTTCTCCTTGATCGTGACCGGTACGCCGTCCAGCGGCCCGGCCGGTTCGCCCCGGGCCCAGCGCTTCGTGCTCTGCTCCGCCGCGGCCGCCGAGGCGGAGGCATCGCGTACCCAGAAGGCGTTCAGTACGGGTTCGCGGCGTTCGATCTCGGCCTGCACCGCGTCGTGGGCCTGCGTCGGGGTGAGGGCGCCCGTGGCGTAGCGGCGGAGCAACTCGGCCGCGCTCAGTCGTGCCGGGTTCGTCATCGACGTCTCCGCTCTGCCCGTCGGCGGGCATCTCGCCGGGCCCTTGACACCGCCCGATCCGAACAGCAGGGTAGCCCCACGGTCGGGCGAGTCAACTGGTCAGACCACTGAGACGGCGCCGGCGGGCGGCGGCTCGGACCGTACGCTGAGCGCGGGCGACGAGGCCCACGAATGCGAGGGAGGGCGGGCGATGGCTGGCCGGACTGACGGATGGGCGCGGGCTGCCGCGGGTGCGCTGGCGGTGCTGGCGCTGGTGATCATGAGCGCGTGCTCGGCCGGTGCCACCGGTGACGGCGGCGCACCGGGCGGGACCGACGGGCCGAACACCGATGCGCTCGCGGTCGGCCTGATCGCCGAGCCCGCCAACCTCGACTTCACCAGCACCGACGGGGCGGCCATCCCGCAGGTGTTGCTCTACAACGTCTACGAGACCTTGGTGAAGGTGGACAACGAGGGCCAGATCGTCCCGGCCCTGGCGAAGTCCTGGACGCTCAGCGAGGACCGGCGTACCTACACCTTCGAGCTGGTCGAGGGCGCGACCTTCAGCAACGGCAAGCCCTTCACCGCCGACGATGCCGCCTTCTCCATCGAGCGAGTCAAGTCGAACTGGTCGGTGTCGCTGAAGTCTGCGATGGATCGCGTGGCGAGCGCCGAGGCCGTCTCGCCGACCCAGTTGCGGGTCACCCTGCGCGAGCCGTCCAACGACTGGCTCTACCGGATGACCACCCGGATCGGCGCGATGATGACCCCCGACGGCGTCGGCGATCTTGCCAACGCCCCGGTCGGCACCGGCCCCTACACCTTCGGCGAGTGGCGCCGCGGCGATTCGATCACGCTGACCCGCAACGACGACTACTGGGGCAACCCGCCGGCCTTCGGCGAGGTCACCTTCCGCTACTTCAAGGACCCGAATGCGCTGAACAACGCGCTGTTGTCGAACACGATCAACGTGATCGGCACCGTGCAGGCGCCCGAGGCGCTGCGCCAGTTCGAGGGCGATCAGCGGTTCCAGATCATCGAGGGCACCACGAACGGCGAGGTGGTCTTGTCGTTCAACAACTCGACCGAGCCGATGAGCGATCAGCGGGTACGCCGGGCCGTCCGCTCGGCCATCGATCATCGGGCCCTGCTGGACACCTGTTGGGCGGGCCGCGGCACGCTGATCGGCTCGATGGTCCCGCCGACCGACCCCTGGTATGAGGACCTGACCGCGGTCGACCCCTACGACCCCGCCCGGGCGCGGCAATTGCTGGCCGAGTCCGGCAAGGCCGACGAGACGATCCGGCTACGGGTCCCGAACCTGCCCTACGCGGTCTCCTGCGGCCAGGTGGTGCAGAGCCAGCTACAGCAGGCCGGCTTCACCGTCGAACTCGATCAGCTCGAGTTCCCGGCGCAGTGGCTGCAGACGGTGTTCAAGGACTCAGACTACGACATGTCGATCGTCGCGCACGTCGAGCCGCGCGACATCGGCACCGTCTTCGGCGACCCGGACTACTACACCCACTACGGCAAGCCCGAGTTCGTCGCGGCGCTGAAGGCCGCCGACACCGGCACCGAGGCCGAGCAGACCGAGAACATGAAGCGCGCGGCCCGGATGATCGCCGAGGATGCCGCCGCGGACTTCTTGTTCCTCTTCCCGAACCTGATGGTCGCCGATGCCGACATCACCGGGCTGCCGAAGAATGCGGTGTCCGAGTCCTTCGACCTGTCCGGCCTGGGCCGTAGCTGAACCATGGCGCTGCGGCTGCTGGCCCGGCTCGGGCTGCTGATCATCAGCCTGTTCGCGGCCTCCGTGCTGGTCTTCCTCTTCATGGCGGTGCTGCCGGGCGATCCGGCGCGGGTCGCACTGGGGGTGAACAGCTCGGAGGAGGCGGTGGCCCGGCTGCGCACGGAGTTCGGGCTCGACCGTCCGCTGGTGGTGCAGTACGTCGACTGGGTCCGCGGGCTGCTCACCCTCGACCTCGGCGACTCCTGGATCGGCCGCACGCCGATCGCGCCGCTGATCGGTGACCGGCTGCAGGTCAGCGGTTGGCTGGTCGCCTGCGCGATGATCGTCGCGGTGCTGATCGCCGTGCCCTTCGGCTGCCTGATGGCGCTGCGCAACGGCCGGGTCTCGGGTCTGGTCCTGTCGGCGCTGTCCCAGGTCGGCATGGCGGTGCCCGCCTTCGCCGCGGGCATCGTCTTGGTGACGATCTTCGCGGTACGCCTGCGCTGGCTGCCGGCCGGCGGGTGGACGGTGCCGAGCGAGGACCCGGCGATGTTCGTCAAGCAGTTGATCATGCCGGTGCTCGCGCTTGCCCTGGTCCAGGCGGCCGTGCTGGCCCGCTATGTCCGCAGCGCGGTACTGGACGTGCTCGGCGAGGACTATCTGCGCACGGCCCGGGCCAAGGGATTGCGGCCGGTGCCGGCGCTGTTGCGGCACGGGCTGCGCAATGCCGCGATCCCGGTGGTCACCGTGCTCGGTCTGCAGTTGACCACGCTGCTGATCGGGGCCGTGGTGGTCGAGCGGGTCTTCGTGGTGCCGGGCATCGGCTCCCTGCTGCTGGACGCCGTCGCCAACCGCGACCTGATCGTCGTCCAGGACGTCGTGATGGTCCTGGTCGTCGCCGTGCTGGTGGTCAACTTCGTGGTCGACGCCCTGTACCTGGTGATCGACCCGCGGCTGCGGGCGGCGCGATGAGCGGCCCACGCAACCCGAGCCTGTGGGTGGGCGGGATCCTGGTTGCGCTGATCATCGCGATGGCGCTGATCAGTTTCGTCTGGACCCCGTGGGACCCGACCCTGGTGAACGCGATCGACCGGCTGCAGGGTCCGTCGGCAGAGCATCTGCTGGGCACCGACGCGCTGGGACGCGATGTCTTCAGCCAGCTCATGGTCGGTGCCCGGACCACGCTGTGGGTGGGCGTGGTGGCCGTCGGGGTGGCGGCCGTGGTGGGCGTACCGCTGGGCATCCTGGCCGCCATGTTGCCCGGCATCTTCGGCGTGCTGCTGGCGCGCGGGGTCGATCTGTTGCTGGCCTTCCCGGCCCTGCTGCTGGCGATCATGTTCACCGCCGTCTACGGCGGAAGCACCGCCGTCGCGATGATCGCCATCGGCATCTCCACGGTGCCGATCTTCGCCCGGGTGATCCGGTCCGGCACCCTGCAGTTGCTGCACGCGGACTACATCACGGCGGCCCGGGCCGCCGGCCGCTCGCCGCTGTGGATCGCCGTGCGGCACATCCTGCCGGGCGTCGCCAGCCTGATCATCGTCCAGGCCTCCGTCTCGTTCGCGATCGCCATCCTCGCCGAGGCGGCGCTGTCCTTCCTCGGGTTCGGCACGCCGGCGCCCACGCCGTCCTGGGGCCGGATGCTGCAGGAGAGCCAGCAGTTGATCTACGCCGCACCCCTGCTGGTGATCATCCCCGGGATCGCGATTGCCCTTGCGGTGCTCGGCTTCAACCTGCTCGGCGACGGCCTGCGCGACCGCCTCGACCCACGACTGGCGGGTGTGCAATGAGCGTGCTCGAGGTTGAGGGCCTGACCGTCACCGCCGGCGCGAGGCGGCTGGTCGACGACGTCTCGTTCACCGTCGGCCGCGGCGAGCGCGTGGGGCTGATCGGCGAGTCGGGCTCGGGCAAGTCGCTGACCGCCCTCGCCGCGCTGGGCCTGCTCGCCGACGGGTTGCGGGCAGGTGGGCGGGTCGGGCTGGCGGGGTTCGAGGGCAATCTGGTCGAGGCCGGCGAACGCGCCCGCGCCCGGATCCGCGGGCGGCTGGCCAGCATGGTCTTCCAGGAGCCGATGACCGCGCTGAACCCGACGATGCGGATCGGGGACCAGGTGGCAGAGGTGATGATCATCCACCGCACCCGCCCGGACCGGGCGGCCGCCCGGCGCCGGGCCGTCGAGCTGCTCGCCGATGTCGGGCTGCCCGATCCCGCCCAGGCGGCGCTGGCGTACCCCCACCAACTGTCGGGCGGCCAGCGACAGCGAGTGGTGATCGCCATCGCCCTCGCCAATGACCCGGAGCTGCTGATCGCCGACGAGCCCACCACCGCGCTCGACGTCACCGTGCAGGCCCGGGTGCTCGACCTGATTCGGCGCGGCGTGGCCGAGCACGATGCGGCGCTGCTGTTGATCACCCATGACCTGGGGGTGGTGGCGACCGTCTGCGAGCGGGTACTGGTGATGACCGAGGGCCGGATCGTGGAGGCCGGGGCGGTCGGCGAGGTGCTCGCCCGGCCCCAGCACACCTACACGCGCAAACTGCTCGCCGCATCCCGGCTGACCCCGCGGGCGGAGGTGGGCAGATGAGCCTCGTCGTCGCCCAGGGCGTGTCCCGGCGCTACCGACGCGCCCGCCGGTCGCTGTTCGGGCCGGCGCCGGTGGTCGACGCCCTGCGCGGGGTGGACTTCGAGGTCGCGGCGGGGGAGCGCTTCGGGATCGTCGGCGAGTCGGGATCGGGCAAGTCGACCCTGCTGCGACTGCTGGCCGCGCTGGACCGACCGAGCGCCGGCCGGGTGATCATCGACGGTACGCCCGTCTCCGGCCTGCCCGAGCGCCGGCTCGGGTTCCTGCGCCGGCGGCTGCAACTCGTCTTCCAGGATCCGGCGGGCTCGCTGGACCCGCGGATGCGGATCGCCGACATCGTGGCCGAGCCGCTGATCGGCGCGACCCCCGCGCAACGACGCGCCCGCGTCGGCGAGCTGCTGGAACAGGTCGGCCTGCCGGCCGAGGCCGCCCGCCGCTTCCCACACCAGTTCTCCGGCGGGCAGCGGCAGCGGATCTCGATCGCCCGCGCGCTCGCCCCGCGACCGGACATCCTGCTGGCCGACGAGCCGGTCAGCGCGCTCGACGTCTCGGTGCGCGGGCAGGTGCTCGACCTGATCTCCGGGCTCGTCGACGACCTGGGGCTGACGCTCGTGCTGGTCTCGCACGATCTGTCGGTGGTCCGGCACGTCTGCGACCGGATGGCGGTGATGCGCGCGGGCGAGATCGTCGAGATCGGCCCGGTGGAACGCATCTGGGCCGATCCCGCGGCCGCCTACACCCGCCAGTTGATCACCGCGGTGCCCGATCTCGATCGCGCACTGGCGGGTGCCGGCACCGCCGACCTGCTTGCCGGCACGGACGGAGAGGAACCATGATCGAACAGCGCTGGCCCGACGGGCTTCCGATCGGCGAGGACTGGCAGCGCGTACCGGGTTCTGAAGAGGTGATCTTCCCGCACGACGGATCGGTGATCGGCACTGCGCCGGTGGGCGACCAGGCGGTCGCCGCGCGGGCCGTCGACCATGCCGCAGCCCTGGCCGACGTGGTCGGAGCCCTGCCGTCGCGGATCCGCCGCGGCGCGCTGCAGCGCGCGCTGGCCGAGCTGCGCGGGCAGCGCGCCGAGCTGGAGCAACTGCTGGTCGCCGAGACCGGCAAGCCGCTGATCGACTGCCGGGTGGAGGTCGACCGAGCCCTGCTCACCCTGGAGCTGTCCGCCGAGGAGGTGGCCCGGCTGCACGGCGAGACCGTGCCGCTGGATCTGCTGCCGAGCGGCGACGGTCTGATCGGCTTCTGGCAGCGCCGCCCGATCGGCGTCGTGGTGGGCATCGCCGGCTTCAACTATCCCTTCCTGCTGGCGATGCACAAGATCGCGCCGGCGCTCGCCGCGGGCTGTCCGGTGATCGTCAAGCCCGCGCCGCAGACGCCGCTCGCCACGCTGTGGCTGGTCGACGTGCTGCGCCGGGCGCTGGTCGCCGAGGGCGCGCCGGCCGGCGCCGTGCAGTTGGTCACCGGCGATGCGGCGGTGGGTCGCGCGCTGACGACGGACCCGCGGGTGGGCGCGGTCTCGTTCACCGGCTCGGCCGCGGTGGGGCACGCGATCGCCCGCGACGCCGCGCCGACCAAGGTGTTGTTGGAGCTGGGATCCAATGCGGCGCTGGTGGTCGCCGCCGATGCCGACCTGGCCGCGGCGGCCGATGCGGTGATCCGCGGCGGCTACTACGCCTCGGGTCAGGCGTGTATCAGCGTGCAGCGGGTGATCGTGGTCGAGGAGGTACGCGAGGCCTTCCTCGCCGAACTGGCCCCGCGGCTGGCGGAGGTGGTCGTCGGCGATCCGCGGGACCCGAAGACCCGGGTCGCCGCGCTGATCGACGAGCGGTCCACCCGGCGGGTGCGGGACTGGCTGGCCGCGGCGCAGGCCGCGGGCGGCGAGATCATCGCCGGCGGCCGACTGGTCGGTGGCGCCATCGAGCCGACGGTGCTGGTGGACCCGCCGGTGGTCACCGAGGCCTGGGCCGAGGAGATCTTCGGGCCGGTCGTCGCCGTCCGCTCGGTGCCCGACCTGGCCGCCGCGATCGACCTGGTCAACGACTCGCGCTACGGGCTGCACGTCGCGATCTTCACCGCCAGCCTGGCCGCCGCCTTCGCCGCTGTGGAACGGATCGAGGCGGGCGGCGTGGTCGTCAACGAGGTGCCGGGATTTCGCTCCGACGTGATGCCCTACGGCGGCGTGAAGGACTCCGGCGCCGGCCGCGAGGGGCCGCGGTTCGCGATCGAGGAACTCACCGTGACCCGGATGGCGATCATCCGGCCGGACACCCGCGCCGGGGCCTGACAAGGCGGGGCCTGACCAGACGGAGATGATCATGGACTATGCGAACCTGTTCCGGCTCGATGGCCGGCGCGCGCTGGTGGTGGGTGCGGCGGGCGGGATCGGCGCCGAGTGCGCCGCGGGCCTGGCCGCCCAGGGTGCGGCGGTGATCTGTGCCGACCGCGACGAGGCGGCGCTGGCGACGACGGTACGCCGTCTCGGCGAGCCCGCGACGGCGTACCCGCTCGACGTGCTGGACCCGGCAGCCGTCGCGCGGGCGGCCGCCGAGCTGACCGTCGACGTCCTCGTCTTCACCCCGGCGACCAATGTCCGCAAGCGGATCGCCGACTACACCGCCGACGACTTCGAGCGCGTCGTGTCGCTGAATCTGCGCGCGTCGTTCGCGCTGGTGCGCGAGTTCGGCGGCGCGATGGCGGCGCGCGGCGGGGGCAGCATCATCGGCTTCTCCTCCATCCGGGCGGTGACCACCGAACCGGGCCAGGGCGTGTATGCGGCGACCAAGGCCGGGCTGGTGCAATTGCTGCGGACGGCGGCGGCCGAGTACGGGCCCGCCGGGGTGCGGGTGAACGCCGTCGCACCGGGCGTCGTGGAGACCCCACTCACCCGCCAGATCCGCGACGACGCCGACTGGGGCCGCGCGTACGCCGAGAAGTCCGCGCTCGGGCGCTGGGCCCGGCCCGACGAACTGGTCGGTGCGGTCGTCTTTCTCGCCGGCGACGCCGCGTCCTTCGTCACCGGCAGCCAGCTCTTCGTCGACGGCGGGTGGACCGCCATCGACGGGCGCTTCGAGCCGCCCGCCTGATGGCCCGACCCGGCTGCCGGTAACCCGGGCGTAACGCGCCTGCCCCTAGGCTGGCGCAATGGTTGGGGAAATGGGCGGCGGGCACACGGGGGGTGGGCAAACGGGTGCGGGCGCGCGGAAGTTGGGGGTGGAGGAGGAGTTCCACCTGATCGATCTCGAGACGAGGCGGTTGACGTCGCGCGCCGGCGATCTGTTGGAGGCGCTGCCGGAGGACATCTATGTCGCCGAGATGCAGCGCTTCGTGATCGAATCGAATTCGGCGGTCTTCACCGACCTGGCCGAGTTGCGGGAGAACCTGCTGCACAACCGACGGCTGCTGACGAGTACCGCCGAACGCTTCGGCGTCGGGATCGCCGCCGCCGGCACGATGCCGCTGTCGATGCCCACCGATCTGCAGGTCACCGAGTCGCCGCGCTACCGGCGGATGCTCGCCGACTATCAACTGCTGGCGCGGGAGCAGTTGATCTGCGGCACCCAGGTGCACGTCGACGTCGCCGATCGCGACGAGGCCGTCCGGGTGGCGGTCCGGCTGGTGCCGTGGCTGCCGCTGCTGCTCGCGCTGAGTTGCTCCTCTCCCTTCTGGTCCGACGGCACCGACACCGGGTACGCCAGCGCGCGCACCCTGATCTGGCAGCGCTGGCCGACAACCGGGCCGGCGGCGCCCGTCGGCTCCGCCGCCGAGTACGACGAGTTGATCACCGAGCTGGTGGCGAGCGGCGTGATCACCGATCCCGGGATGGTCTATTTCGACGTCCGCCCGTCCTCGCACCTGGACACCCTGGAGCTGCGGATCTGCGACTCCTGCCCCTCGGTCGACACCATCGCGGCGATTGCCGGACTGTTCCGGGCGCTCGTGGATCGCGAGGTGGGTCGGATGGAGCGGGGCGAGCCGCCGACGCAGATGAGCGCGCCGATGGCGCGGGCCGCGCTCTGGCAGGCGGCACGCTCGGGCATGGAGGGCGAGCTGATCGACCCGGAGTCGCACCGGCCGCGACGCGCGACCGACGCGATCGAGGAGTTGACCGCGGGCCTGCGCCCGCAGCTCGAGGCCGCCGGGGACTGGGACACGGTGACCGATCTGGTGACCCGCGCGCTGCACATCGGCTCGTCCAGCTCGCGGCAGCGCCGCGTGCTGCGCCGGCGCGGGCTGCTCACCGATGTCGTCGACCTGGTGGTGGCCGAGACCGCCGGCCAGCCGTCCGCTGCTCCGCTGCCGAGCGCCGGGTCGAGCCTGCTGCACGGCTACCAGCGGCTGGATCGCGAGGAGCTGCCCGAGGCGGGTCCGCCGGTGCACGACGAGGCCGTCGACGCAGGGGGGCGGCCGCGGCCGGCGTACCGGGAGATCCTGGCCGCCGTGGACCGGATCGGCCCGGTGACGCTGCGGCGCACGCAGTACGCGGTCGAACGCGAGCTCGGCCGCGGTGGCGTCACCTTCCGGGTGTCGGGCCAGGACCGGCCGCATGTCTTCCCGCTGGACCTGGTGCCACGGCTGATCGAGGCCGACACCTGGGCGCGGCTCGGCGACGGTCTCGGCCAGCGAGCCCGCGCGCTGAACGCCTTCCTGCGCGACATCTACGCGGGCCAGGAGATCATCGGTGATCAACTGATCCCGCCGGAGCTGTTGGACCGGGCGCCCGGATTCCGGTCGGTCGGCCGGATGCCGTCGTGGCAGCCGGTGCGCAACCACATCAGCGGGTTCGACCTGGTCAGCACCGGGCCGGGGGAATTCATGGTGCTGGAGGACAATCTGCGCGTCCCATCCGGCATCGGGTACGCCCTGGCCAGCCGCGAGATGATGGGCGGGCTCGGGGCCGACATCCCGATGCCGGCCGGCGTCAGGCCTGTGGACGGCGTACCGGCGATGATCTTGGAAACGCTGGTCGCCGCCGCACCGCCGGCCGCGGGTGACGAGCCGCGGATCGCGATGCTCAGCTCCGGGTCGGCCGACTCCGCCTGGTTCGAGCACACCATGATCGCCGAACGGGCCGGGATCTCGTTGCTGGACACCGATGACCTGGTGGCGCGCGACGGTGTGCTGTATGCGCTGCGGCGCGGCCGCGAGGAGCGGATCGACGTGCTCTACGTGCGGATGGAGGAGGACATGTTGCTGTCCTCCCACGATGCCGAGGGCAACCGACTGCGCTCGGGCATCACGCGGGCGCTCGGCCGCGGGAACCTGGCCCTGGTCAATGCGCTCGGCAACGGGGTGGCCGACGACAAGGCAGTCTATGCCTTCGTGCCCGAGATGATCCGCTACTACCTGGGTGAGGAGCCGATCATCCCGCAGGTGCCGACCTGGCTGTGCGCCGAGCGCGATCAGCGTGACTTCGTGGTGGCGAACCTTGATCAACTCGTGGTCAAGCCGATCGACGGCTACGGGGGCGCCGGGATCACCATCGGTCCGGCGGCGACTGAGGCGGAGCTGGAGGAGCGGCGCCGCGAGCTGGAATCCAATCCGGAGCGGTTCATCGCCCAGGAGGTGCTGCGGCTGTCGACGCACCCGACCTTCGACGGCAGCGGGCTGTTCCCGCACCACATGGATCTGCGGGCATTCGTGCACCTGCGCGCCGACGGGGAGGCCATCGACAGCCATCTGGTGCCGGCCGCGCTGACCCGGGTCGCGCCCGCCGGCAGCCTGATCGTCAACTCCTCCCGCGGGGGCGGCGGGAAGGACACCTGGGTGCTGGGCGGCGACCCGGCCTGAGCGGCTCAGGCGTCTCGGCGGTGATCATCGGGCCGTAGGTAGCTCTCGCGTACCTCCAGGCCGCGGCGTACCTCATCGAGCGCGGGGTCGACGAAGGTGGCACGGTACTGCTTGTCGCTGCCGGCGATCGCTGCGAAGTTCAGCCCGGAGAACGCGGCGATCATCATCGAGACCTGGACGAGTTGCCGGTTGATCGGCAGCAGCCCGGAGAGTCCGTCCAGCCGGTCGGGCGGGCGGCCCATCCATTGCGCCGCCGTCGCATCGGTGATCGTCAGCACCCCGAACGCGACGAAGAACACGAATACCAACACCCCGAACCAGGTGAGCTGGATCAGCGTGACCAGCACGGCGACCAGCAGCAGGTTGAGCCGCTCGCGCGGGCGCAGCCGGCTGGTGCGGTGCCGCTGCCGTTGATCACGCAGCAGTTCGCCGACCTCGTCGCTCGCGTTGACCGCGGTCAGGACGACGGCCAGGCCGAGGAAGACCGCGACCGCGGCCCAGGTGCGACCGAAGCTGAGGGTGGCGACGATCTGCCAGATCTCGGCGTTGTAGAAGAAGAACAGCACCGCCACCATCAGCACCGGGAGCACGCGGGAGATCATCGGCCCGAGCGTCCAGAGCTCGTGTACCGCGCGATGACCCGCCCAGGTCAGCATCGTGCCGACTCCCCAGTAGGCCAGCAGCAGTACGCCGGCCGCGGCCAGCACGCGCAGCGGGAGATAGGGAAGGACCGGAAGCCCGATGATCAGCGGGCCGGCGAGCAGCACTCCGATTGCGACGAGGCCGAGCACCACGCGCGCCCGCCGGGGCAGCCGCCGCTCGACGAATGTGGTGAGCCAGGCGACGAAGGGCGAGGCCAGCAGCAGCCCGAGCGCGGCGAGCATCAGGCCGACCAGGGCCAGATCCTCAGGAGTCGTCCCCGGTTCCCAGGTCTCCGGGTCGGGCAGTTCGTCGCCGATCCGCTCGCCGAGATCGAGCCCGGTCAGCAGCGTGGCCAGACCGAGCATGACCGGCGCGGTGCGCTCGATCAGCGCCCGCCCGCGAATCGCCGGGGAGAGCACCAGCGGCAGGCCGCGAGAGCGCAGTTCGTCCTCCAGCCGGCGGCGCTCGGCGCGGGGTGGTACGGGCACGTGGCTACCTTGGCACAGTCTGATGATGCGATGGGGCAGGCCACGACGACCGGGGCCGGTCGCCGCTCAGCGATCGCCGCGCGCGGCCTCGACCGTCGCCGCCCGCCGCAGGATCCGAGCCGGCGCGTACCGGACGGCGGTGAGCGCGCCGTCCGGTCGACCGCACCTGCTCAGCGCCAGCCGAGGGCCGGGGCGACCTCGGTCAGTACGCCCTCGATCACGTGCGCGTTGTAGTCCACTCCGAGCTGGTTCGGCACGGTGATCAACAACGTGTCCGCCTCGGCGATGGCCTCGTCCTCGGCCAGTTCGGTGATCAACTTGTCCGGCTCGGCGGCGTAGCTGCGCCCGAAGACTGCGCGCAGGTTCGGCTCGATCTGGCCGACCTGGTCACGCGAATTGCGCTCCACGCCGAAGTAGGCCCGATCGGTGTCGTTGATCAACGGGATGATCGACCGGCTCACCGACACCCGCGGCTCACGATCATGTCCGGCCTCTGCCCACGCCTCGCGGAAGGCCCGGATCTGCTTGGCCTGCTGGACATGGAACGGCTCGCCGGTCTCGTCGGCCTTCAGGGTGGACGACATCAGGTTCATGCCCTGCTCGGCCGTCCAACGCGCCGTCGCGTCCGAGACCGCGCCCCACCAGATGCGGTCGCGCAGCGTGGGGGAGTGCGGCTCCAGGCGTAGCGCGCCGGGCGGATTCGGGAACATCGGGCGCGGGTTCGGCTGGGCGAAGCCCTCGCCGTCGAGCAGCTTGAGGAAGACCTCGGTGTGGGACCGCGCCATGTCGGCGTCCGTCTTTCCCTCGCCGGGCTCGTAGCCGAAGTAGCGCCAGCCGTCGATCACCTGCTCCGGCGATCCCCGGCTGATGCCGAGCTGCAGTCGCTCCCCGGCGAGCAGATCGGCCGCGCCGGCGTCCTCGACCATGTAGAGCGGGTTCTCGTACCGCATGTCGATCACGCCCGTGCCGATCTCGATCCGCGAGGTGCGGGCGCCGATGGCGGCGAGCAGGGGGAACGGCGAGGCGAGCTGGCGCGCGAAATGGTGCACCCGGAAGTACGCGCCGTCGGCGCCGAGCTCCTCGGCGGCCACGGCCAGGTCGACCGACTGCAGCAGCGCGTCGGCCGCGGTCCGCGTCTCCGACTGCGGCGACGGCGTCCAGTGCCCGAACGACAGGAATCCGATCTTCTTCATGACGGTTGAACGTTCAAGTCTGGCGATTGTATTCCGCCGAGGCTTCGCGGGGTGAACTCGCAGCCGCGAGCTGAACCGGCAGGTGCGGGCCGAGTATCGCTCGCGGGTGCCGTTTCGGTTCGCGGATGGGGGATGTGGCTGCTGTCCGCGGGCTGAACCGGCAGGCACGGGCTCACTCGGCAGGCACGGGCCGAACTGGCAGTCGCGGGCTGAACCGGCAGGTGCGGGCCGAGTATCGCTCGCGGGTGCCGTTTCGGTTCGCGGATGGGGGCTTCCGCACCGTTCTGACTCTCGCGATTGCCGGAGGTCGGCCGGATGCCGTCGTGGCGGGGCCCACGGGCGACAGGCAGCCGCCGAGCGTCACACCGGTGCGGCATTGGCGCCGGTCCGACCAGCCGCACCGGGCCCCCACCCAAGCCGCGTGCCGAACTCAGGTCCGCAGCCGCCGGCGATCATCCGGCAGCCGGACGGTACGCCCGGATCGGTCGAGGTGGTCGAGGAGGGGAAGAGCCACCCGGCGGCTGGTGCCGAGCGCCCGCCGGGCCTCGCTCGCCGTGAACGGTTGCGGCAGCTCCGCCAGCCTGCTGACCGCCTCGTCCACCGCCCCCGGACCGAGCGCGATGCCCGGCGCCGGCCGGACCAGGCGCCCGGCGCGGGCCAGCCGGGCGAGCATCGCGTCGTCGATGCCGAGTTCGCGCAGGCGGTCGGCATCGGGGGCCGCGAACGGCGCGTCGGCCAACTCGGCAGTCAGGGCCGCCAGCGCCCTCGACTCGGCCTCGCCCAGCCCGATGTCCGCGACCAGCCGGCCGCCGCGCTCGATCGGCGCCGGCCCGGGGAGCGCCCGCAACAACACGGGATCCGGCAGCCCGAGCCGCCGTGCCGCGTCGGCCGGGCTGATCCCGTCCACACCCGCGGCGGTCACCAACTCGGTCAGCCGCGCGGCCAGTTCTGACGCCCGCGCGGGATCGAGCAGCCACTCATCGCCCGCCGCGGCGTCAAGATCGTCGGTGAACCCCGAGCGGGCCAACTCGGACCGGCGCGCCGCTCCCCGCACCCGCAGCGGCGCCGCCATCCCGCCGTCGAAGCCCGCCAGCGCCGTGGCGTGCCGACCGGCCGCGCCGCGGCGGCGCAGCGGCACCGGGTCGGGATCCAGCACGGCGACACCCCACATCCGCCGGTCGCCCGGATCGCGCAGGATCGCCCGGTCGCCCGCGTGCAGCGGCAGCGGTCGTTCCAGGCCGAGCCGGGCGTACCCGTTGCCCAGCGGGCGGACGTGCACCGCACACGCCAGCGCCCCGATGTGCAGCAGCGGCCCGCGCGGCGGGTCGCCGTCGCCGCGCAGACGGACGTCGATCTCGCTCGTCCAGCGGTACGCCTCCGGCGCCACCAGCACGCTGCCCTCGGCCACCGACCGCCCGACGCCGCCGCCGAGGTCGAGCGCCACCCGCGCCGGCCCGACCACCCGGTCGGTGTCGCTGCCGAGCGCCTGGATGCCGCGCACCCGGACCTCGACCGCGTCGGTGACCAGCCGGTCGCCGACCGCGATGGTCCCCGCGGGCAGGGTGCCGGTGACGATCGTTCCGGAGCCGCGCAGGTGGAAACTGCGGTCGGCCCACAGCCGCGCGGGCGTCGCCGGATCGGGAGCGGGGATCGCCGCGAGCATCGCACCGAGCGCCGCACGCAGCTCCGCCAGCCCTTGTCCGGTACGCCCACTGACGGCCACCGCGGGCGCGCCCGCCAGCCCGGTCCCGGCCAGTTGTGCGCGGGCCGTGGCCAGCGCTGGGCCCGGATCGGTCAGATCGGCGCGGGTCACGGCGAGCACGCCGTGGCGTACCCCCAGCGCGTCCAGCGCCGCGAGGTGCTCGGCGGCCTGCGGCATCCAGGGGTCATCGGCGGCCACCACGAACAGCACCGCCGGCGCCGGGCCCAGCCCGGACAGCGTCGTCGGCAGGAAACGATCATGGCCGGGCACGTCGACGAAGGCGACCTCGCCGACGGGATCCAGCTCGGTCCAGCAATAGCCGAGCCGGATGGTCAGCCCGCGTCGCTTCTCGTCGGCGAGCCGGTCCGGGTCGGATCCGGTCAGCGCGCGGACCAGCGTCGACTTTCCATGATCGACATGGCCCGCGGTGGCGAGCACGTGCATCGCTCAGGTTCCGATCGCGGCGCGGGCGGCGGTGATCAACGACTCGTCGTCGGCCGGGTCGACGGCGATCAGGTCCAGCAGTAGTCGGCTGCGCTCGACGCGCCCGACCACCGCGGGATTGCCCAGCCGGAGGATCTCGGCGAGGTGCTCGGGCAGCGCGACCGCGGCGCTGGGCAGTGTGACACCGGGCGCGCCCCCGCCGCCGACCGCCGCCTCGCTCGGGATGGCCCGCGCCGGCTCGCCGATCGCCGCCGCGATCCGCTCCGCCCGCGCGGTCAGCTCGTCCCGCGTCCGCGCGAGCGCCGCCGGGACCGGCGCGACCGGTCCGACCAGTGTGGCCTCGAGCGCGGCCAGGGTGAGCTTGTCCACCCGCAGCGCGCGGGCCAGCGGGTGCCGGCGCAACCGCTCGACCAGCGTCGCCTGGCCGATGATCAACCCCGCCTGCGGGCCGCCGAGCAGCTTGTCGCCCGACGCGGTGACCAGGTCGGCGCCCGCGGCCAGGCTGGTCGCTGCGTCCGGTTCGTCCGGCAGTCGGGGGTACGGGGTGAGCAGACCGGAGCCGATGTCGGCCACCACCGGTACGCCCAGCGTGCGCAGCTCGCCGAGCCCCACGGTGGAGGTGAACCCGTCCACGACGAAGTTGGAGGGATGGATCTTGATCACGAACCCCGTCTGCGGCCCGACGGCGGCCGCATAGTCGGCGAGGCGTACCCGATTGGTGGTGCCCACCTCGCGCAGCCGCGCGCCGGCCGCCTCCAGCAGCTCGGGGATCCGGAAGCCGTCGCCGATCTCCACCATCTCGCCGCGGGCGATGATCACCTCGCGGTCGCGCGCCAGCGCATTGGCCGCCAGTGCCAGCGCCGCCGCGCCGTTGTTCACCACGTGCGCGGCCTCGGCGCCCGGCACCGCATTGACCAGGGCGCCGACGGCCCCGGCGCCGCGGCGGCCGCGCCGCCCGGTGGCCAGGTCCAACTCGACGTCGGTCGCGCCGGCGGCCCGGTCGACCGCGGCGCGCGCAGCGTCCGACAGGGGAGCCCGGCCGAGGTTGGTGTGCACGATCACGCCGCTGGCATTGATCACGGGCCGCAGCGAACCCGCGTCGCGCGGCAGCCCGGCGACCGCCCGGTCCGTCACCTCGGCTGGCGCGATCTCGCCGGCCCGGCAGGCGGCCAGGGCCGCGCCGACGGCGTCCTTGATCGGTCCGCGGCCGAGGCGCCCGGCGGCCGCGACCAGCCGGGGGTCGGCTAGCACGGCGTCGGTGCGGGGGACCCGGCGGCGCGGGTCGAACTCGCTCACTCCCGGGGTCTCCTCGCATCCGTCGGGCGAAGGGTGGCGGAGGCGGACGGGAATCGAACCCGCCTGGCCGAGATACCCGGCCACAACGGTTTTGAAGACCGCGCCCGTCACCAGACGAGGTACGCCTCCGCGAACCGCGAGCCTACCCCCGGCCGGCACTCGCCGGGTGCACCCCACCTGTCCCCGCACTCGGTCCGGGGGCGTTAGGCTGCCGGGGTAACCGGCGATGGCGACGTCAGGAGGCACGCGATGGTGGACCTGTTCGCGAAGTGGCCGATGCTGCGCCAGCTCGGCGCCGACCGGCTGGGCCGCGGCGCCGCCGCCGAGTCCGAGCGCAGCCGCGACCTGCGGCCGCGGATCGCCGATGCCGACCGGGTCGCCGACTCCGTCTGTCCCTACTGCGCCGTCGGCTGCGGCCAGAAGGTCTATGTGAAGGATGAGAAGGTCATCCAGATCGAGGGCGACCCGGCCAGCCCGGTCTCTCGCGGTCGGCTGTGCCCGAAGGGCAGCGCCAGCAAGCAACTCGTGACCTATCCCAACCGGGCGACCAAGGTGCGCTATCGGCGTCCCTACGGCACCGAGTGGGAAGATCTCGATCTTGACACCGCCATCGACATGATCGCGGACCGGGTGATCAAGACCCGGCGCGAGTTCTGGCAGTGGACCGACGAGAAGGGCAACAAGGTCCGCCGCACGACGGGCATTGCGAGCCTCGGCGGGGCAGCTTTGGACAATGAGGAGAACTACCTCATGAAGAAGCTGTACACCGCGCTCGGCGCGATCCAGATCGAGAACCAGGCGCGTATTTGACACTCCTCCACGGTTCCCGGTCTGGGGACCTCGTTCGGGCGTGGAGGTGCCACAAACTTCCTGCAGGACCTGGCCAATGCCGATTGCATCCTGATCGAGGGATCGAACATGGCCGAGGCCCATCCCGTGGGCTTCCAGTGGGTGATGGAGGCGAAGCTGCGCGGCGCCAAGATCATCCACGTCGATCCGCGCTTCACGCGTACCTCCGCGGTGGCGAACACCCATGTCCCGATCCGCGCCGGTAGCGACGTCGCCTTCCTCGGCGCGCTGATCAACCACGTGCTGAGCAACGGGCTGGATTTCCGCGAGTACGTCCTGAACTACACCAATGCCGCGGTGATCATCGACGAGCGCTACCGCGACACCGAGGATCTGGACGGGCTGTTCTCCGGCTTCGATCCGGAGAAGCGCAACTATTCCTCGGCGACCTGGCAGTACGCCGGCGGCGCCGCGGACGGGTCGTCCGCGGGTACGCGCGACCCGGCCCAGGCCACCTCGGCGCACGATGTGGAGACCGAGGAGGCCGAGCAGGAGGCGGCCCGGGGCGAGCGGGCCGGCGCGGGCGGCATCTCGGTCGGCCCGCCGGCGCGGCGCGACGAGACCCTGACCGATCCGTTCTGCGTCTACCAGATCCTGAAGCGGCACTTCTCGCGCTACACCCCGGAGATGGTGGAGGAGGTCTGCGGGATCAGCCGGGAGCAGTTCGCCGAGGTGGCCGACGCGCTGGTCGCGAACAGCGGCCGGGAACGGACCACCGCGTTCTGCTACGCCGTGGGCTGGACCCAGCACACCATCGGCGTGCAGAACATCCGCACCGCCTCGATCCTGCAGTTGCTGCTCGGCAACATCGGCCGGCCCGGCGGCGGGATCATGGCGCTGCGCGGGCACGCCAGCATCCAGGGCTCGACCGACATTCCGACGCTGTTCAACCTGCTGCCGGGCTACATCCCGATGCCGCACGCCCAGCTGCACTCGACCCTGGACGACTTCGTCGCCGAGGACTCGGGCAAGAAGGGCTTCTGGGGCAACATGCGCGCCTATACGGTGAGCCTGCTCAAGGCGTACTTCGGTGATGCCGCGACGCCCGAGAACGACTTCTGCTTCGACTACCTGCCGCGGCTGACTGGCAATCACGGAACCTATGCGACCGTGCTCGGCCAGATCGAGGGCAAGGTGAAGGGCTACTTCGTGGTCGGGGAGAACCCGGCGGTCGGCTCGTCCAACGGCAAGATGCAGCGGATGGGCCTGGCCAATCTGGACTGGCTGGTCGTGCGCGACATGCGGCTGATCGAGACGGCGACCTTCTGGTCCGATTCCCCGGAGATCGAGACCGGTGAGCTGGAGACCGACAAGATCGGCACCGAGGTGTTCTTCCTGCCGGCCGCCTCGCACGTGGAGAAGTCGGGCACGTTCACCAACACCAACCGGATGCTGCAGTGGCGCCAGCAGGCCGTCGAGCCGCCGGGCGATGCGCGTAGCGATCTCGACTTCTACTACCGGCTCGGCCAGCGGGTCCGGGAGAAGCTGCGCGCGGCCGCGGACGAGGCCGGCCGGATCGACGAGATGGACCGGCCCGTGCTCGACCTGGCCTGGGACTATCCGACGCACGGCAAGTACGACGAGCCCGATGCGGAGGCGGTGCTCGCCGAGATCAACGGCCGCGCCGCGGACGGTACGCCGCTCTCCGCCTACACCCAGCTCGCCGATGACGGCTCCACCAGTTGCGGCTGCTGGATCTATTGCGGGGTGTACGCCGACGGGGTCAACCAGGCCGCCCGCCGCAAGCCGCACTGGGAGCAGACCGAGGTCGCACCCGAGTGGGGCTGGGTCTGGCCCGCGAACCGGCGGATGCTCTACAACCGGGCCTCGGCCGATCCCGACGGCAAGCCGTGGTCGGAGCGCAAGAAGTACCTGTGGTGGGACCCGGACGCCGCCGACGGGCAGGGGCGCTGGGTCGGTCGCGACAATGCCGACTTCATCGACGATCTGCCGCCGCACTTCCGGCCGCCCGAGGACGCGACCGGGCCGGCGGCGATCGGCGGCGACGACCCGTTCGTGATGCAGACCGACGGCAAGGGGTGGCTGTTCGCGCCGTCCGGGCTGGCCGACGGGCCGCTGCCGACGCACTACGAGCCGCCGGAGTCGCCGGTGGACAACCGGCTCTACGGTGTGCGCAACAATCCGGTACGCCAGAACGTCGACTCGGTGGAGAACCCGTTGAACCCGTCGCCGGACGAGGTGTTCCCGTTCGTGTTCACCACCTACCGGCTGACCGAGCATCACACCGCGGGCGGGATGAGCCGCACGCTGCCGTACCTGTCGGAGCTGCAGCCGGCCATGTTCTGCGAGGTGTCGTTCGAACTGGCCGCCGAGTGCGGGCTGGAGAACGGCGGCTGGGCGACGATCGTGACCAGCCGCGCCGCGATCGAGGCGCGGGTACTGGTGACGGCCCGGATGCGGCGGCTGCGGGTCGGCAACCGGTGGGTCGAGCAGGTCGGTCTGCCGTACCACTGGGGCCCGAACGGCGTGATCACCGGTGACTCGGCCAACGATCTGGTCAACCTGACGCTGGACCCGAATGTGTTCATCCAGGGCAAGGTCGGCACCTGTGCCGTGCTGCCCGGGCGGCGCCCGCGCGGGCCGGAGTTGGAGGCGCTCGTGGAGGACTTCCGCACCCGCGCGGTGGAGCAGGGTGTCATCACGCCGGAGGAGGGAGCCTGATGGGATCGCTGTGGGGCCGGCTGGACGACCCGGCCGCCGACGCCGGACATGATCAACACCTGCCGCGCAAGGGATTCTTCACCGACACCTCGGTGTGCATCGGCTGCAAGGCCTGCGAGGTCGCGTGCAAGGAGTGGAACGGCGTACCGGCCGATGGCTACGAGCTGACCGGGATGTCGTACGACAACACGGTCCAGTTGTCGGCCAACACCTGGCGGCACGTGGCGTTCATCGAGCAGCCCGCGCCGCCGCGGCCGACCATCGATCTGGGCATGCCCGGCAGCGGGCCGCCCGGCGCGGAGCGGGTGTCGGCGGGGACCGCGACGGGTACGCGGGAGCAGGCCGGCGCCGGAGCGTACGCGGTCGACGATGTCGACCTTCGTGATCTTGCCGCCGGTGATCAAGGTGCTGGCGATCAGGCCGGCGTGCGCTGGCTGATGGAATCCGACGTCTGCAAGCACTGCACGCATGCGGGCTGCCTCGACGTCTGTCCGACCGGGGCGCTGTTCCGCACCGAGTTCGGCACGGTCGTCGTGCAGGAGGACATCTGCAACGGCTGTGGCTACTGCGTGCCGTCGTGCCCCTACGGCGTGATCGACGTGCGGAAGGGCGACGGGCGGGCGTTCAAGTGCACGCTGTGCTACGACCGGCTCAAGGACGATCTGACCCCGGCCTGCGCGAAGGCGTGCCCCACCCAGTCGATCCAGTTCGGTGATCTTGACGAGTTGCGCGAGCGGGCGGATGCGCGGCTCGCGCAGTTGCACGAGCTCGGCGTCGACGAGGCGCGGCTGTACGGGCGCGATCCCGACGACGGGGTCGGCGGCGACGGTGCGTTCTTCCTGCTGCTCGACGAGCCGGAGACCTACGGCTTCCCGCCCGATCCGGTGGTCACGACCCGGGCGATGGGCTCGATCTGGGGACATGTGGGCGCGGCCGCCGCCACGCTGGTCGGGATCGGCATCGCGGCGTTCATCGGGGTACGCCGATGAGCGGCGGCGCGCGCGAGGAGCGGATGGTCCCCGACGCGGAGTTCGACTCCTACTACGGGCGGCCGATCATCAAGCCGCCCGTGTGGAAGGTGCCGGACGTGCCCTTCTATCTCTTCGTCGGCGGCATGGCGGGCGGATCGTCGCTGCTGGCCGAAGGCGCGGCGCTGCGCGGGTTGCCGGCCCTGGAGAAGGTGGCCCGGCTGGCGGCGGCCGGGGGAGCGGTGGCCGGCACCGTGGCGCTGGTCCACGATCTTGGTCGGCCGGAGCGCTTTCTGAACATGCTGCGGGTCTTCAAGCCGACCTCGCCGCTGTCGATGGGGTCCTACATCCTGGCGCCGTTCGCGACGTTCTCCGGGATCGCGGCCGGCACCCAGGTGCTCGGGAAGTTCCGGCTGATCGGGCGGCTGGCCGGGGCCGGGGCGGCGCTGTTCGGGCCGCCGCTGGCGACCTACACCGCCGCGCTGCTGGCGAACACCGCGGTGCCGTCGTGGCACGAGGCGCACCAGGAACTGCCGTTCGTCTTCGGCGGATCGGGTGCCATGGCCGCCGGCGGGCTGGGCCTGTTGTTGGTGCCCACCGAGCAGGCCGCGCCGGCGCGCCGGATGGGCGTGTTGGGGGTGGCGCTCGAGGTGGGCGCGAGCGAGCTGATGGAGCGCCGGCTCGGGCATCTGCTGGCCGAGCCTTACCGGACCGGGAAGGCAGGGCGGCTGCTGAAGGTCGCCCGCGGGCTTGCCCTGGGCGGCGCCGCGCTCAGCGTGCTGGGTCGCCGCAACCGGGTGCTGTCGGCGATCGCCGGCGCCGCGATGGTGGCCGGTTCCCAGGTGCTGCGCTTCGGCGTGTTCGAAGCCGGCATGGTGTCCGCCCGCGACCCCAAGTACACCGTCATCCCGCAGAAGGAGCGGCTGCGGCGCAAGCAGGAAGCGGCGGCCGCCGCGGGTACGCCCGCGCCCTCGGCCGGCGAGGCGGCGAAGGACGCCGCCGACTGATCAGCCCGCGGCCAGCTCGCGGACGAACCGCGCGATCTCGCCGGGCTTCTCCTCGGCCATGAAATGGCCGGCGTCGATGGCCTCGTAGCGCAGGTCGGGCGCCCACGCGCCCCACAGCGCAGCGGCGTCGAAGCCGAGTGCGGCGCCCCAGTCCTGGGAGATCACGCCGACGGGCATCGCCAGGCGGCGGCCGTTCGCGCGGTCCTCGCGGTCCATGACCAGGTCGATGTCGGCGGTGGCCCGGTAGTCGGCGACGATCGAGTCGACGGCGCCGATCGACGCGTCGAGGTAGTGCCGGCGTACCTCATCCGGAAAGGTCGCGCCGGTCGGGTCCCAGGCGTCGAGGAACGACCCGAAGAACTCCTCCGCGGTCGCCTTGATCATCTTCTCCGGCAGCCCGGGCGGCTGCGCCATCAGATAGAGATGCCAGGCAACCTTCGCGTCGACGCCGTGCAGCACGTCCCAGGTGTCCATCGTCGGCAGCACGTCGAGAATGCCGAGGAACAGCACCCGGTCGGGATGATCAAGACCGGCCCGCACGCCGACCAACGCGCCGCGATCGTGGCCGACCAGGCCGAACCGATCATGGCCGAGCGTCTCCGCGATCGCCACGATGTCATTGGCCATGGTGCGCTTGGAGTAGGTCTCGGGATCGTCGGCGACGGGCTTGTCGCTGGCCCCGTAGCCGCGCAGGTCCGGCACGATCACCGTGTGCTCGCCGGCGAGCGCGGGAGCGACGCCGCGCCACATCAGATGGGTCTGCGGGAACCCGTGCAGCAGGACGATCGCCGGTCCCGAACCGCCGACGGCGACGTTGAGGTCGACGCCGCCGGCTCCGGCGATGGTGCGGTAGGCGAATCCGTCAATCGTCGGCTGGGGCATCGTTCTCCTCTTCTGAGCGGGACGTGGCATCGGGCTCGGGCCGGCCGGAGAAGATCCCGGCCGGGAGTTCGTCGTGGTTCGCCGAGGCGGTGAGCGCGGGCAGGATGATCGAATCGACGAGCGAGGCGAGGTACGCCTCGTCGGTGGCCAGCCCGTTCAACCGGCGCAGCAGCAGCGTGGCGCCCGCGACCTCCTCGAA
Organism: Naumannella cuiyingiana; assembly: GCF_013408305.1. Lineage (NCBI taxonomy): Bacteria > Bacillati > Actinomycetota > Actinomycetes > Propionibacteriales > Propionibacteriaceae > Naumannella > Naumannella cuiyingiana. The sequence goes on from NZ_JACBZS010000001.1 coordinate 2,622,004, forward strand.
GGCGAACGGATCGGCCCCGGCGGGCAACTCGCCACGGCGTACCGCCCGGTCGACGACCACGGGCGGTAGGCGGGCGCCGGTCGGGCCGACGGAGCGCTCGATCTCCGCACACAACTCGGGGTCGTCCAGGCCGGCCTCCAACAGCAGCAACGCCGTCCGGCCATCGGTCGAGCGCATCGTCGTGATCAGTCGGCGGCACAGGGCCAGCAGGTCCCCGCGCAGGCTGCCGGTGTCGATCTCGGCCGGCTCGACGCGCTGCGCGGGGCCGACCCGGAGGGCGGCGATGATCATCTCTCGCCTGGTCCGCCAGCGTCGGTAAAGCGTGGCCTTGGAGGCGCCCGCGCGCCGCGCCACCTCCTCGAAGGAGACGCCGTCGTAGCCGCGCTCGCCGAGCAGGTCCAGCGCGGCCGCGAGGATGGCGCGTTCTCGGGCATCGTCGCGCGGGCGGCCCCGAGCAGGACCATCATTACGAAACGGCACGTTCCGAATCGTAGGGAACCAGGCGGCGCCGCGCAAGCGCCGCGAGCGCTACCGCCGCGAACGTCAGGCATGCGCTGACCCACACCGGCCCGAGCGCGCCCGCCGCGTCGAACGCGAGGCCCGCCGCGGCGGGCCCGGCGGCGGCGCCCAGATTGAAGGCGACCGTCGCGTATGCCCCGCCCATCGTCGGCGCCCCCGGCGCCGCGCGCAGCACGCGCGCGATCAGGGTGCTGCCCACCGCGAACGAGAGAGCGCCCGAGACGAACAGCACCACGAACAGGACCGGCGGATTGCCCGCGGCGACGGCAACCGCGCACCACGCCAGCACCAACAGCGGACCGCCGCCGAGGATGATGATCAATGGGCGGTGATCGGACACCCGCGAGGCGATGCTGACACCGGCGAAGGACCCGATCCCGAAGATCATCAACGCCCCCGGCACCCAGGCCTCGCCCAGACCGCTACGCCCGGTCACGATCGGCGCCAGGTAGGTGAACGTGGCGAAGGTCGATCCGTTCACCAGGGCGCCGAGCAGCATCGCCAGCCTCAGGCGCGGCCGGCGGAGCTCGGCCAGCTCCCCGCGGAGATCGACCTCGCTGCTCGCCCCGGCGAGCGTGTCGCCGGGGATGCCGGCGAGGATCCCGATCGCCGCGGGTACGCAGAGCAGGGCCACGGCCCAGAACGTGGCCCGCCAGTCCAGCAGCGCGCCGAGCGCGGCACCGGCCGGTACGCCGATCACCGTGGCCAGCGTGGTTCCGGCGAGCAACACCCCGATCGCGCGGCCCGCCCGATCTGGGCCGGCGAGGGTGCCGGCGACGCCGAGGGCGACCGCCAGGAATCCCGCATTGGCGAGAGCCGAGGCCAGGCGCATGGCCAGCAACAATCCGAAGTGATCACCCCAGGCGGCGATCACGTGCGCCGCGGCGAAGATGGTCAGGAAGACGAGCAGGCTGGTGCGAGGATTCCAGCGCCGGACCAGGGCGGCCATGGTCGGAGCGCCGATGATCATGCCCAGCGCGAATGCGGTCGTGAGCAGCCCGGCGGTGCCGACGGAGACGCCGAGGGAGCGAGCCAGATCGGGGGTGAGGCCGCCGAGCATGAACTCGGACGTGCCCATCGCAAAGATGGCAACGGCAAGCAGGTAGAGAGGAACAGGCATCGAGGACACTCCAGAGCGAAGGGGAACGGATGGCTTCGTCTGGTCAGCGCGTCGGCGTACCCGCCGGACGGGTGTCTCGGAGCGGGGAGGTTGCGGGGCGGGGAGATTCAGCAGCGCGGGGCCGACGGCTTGACCGCCAGCCCGGCTCTGGATGTCTCGGGGCTCGACATGCCAGCGAGGCTAGTGCGATCGGGCGCCGGGGGCCAACCGAATTCGGCCTGATTAGGCTGGCCGGCATGACGGCAGCGGTACGCGAGGGGATGACCGACCGGCTGACGCGCTACGCCGCGGGCGGCGGCTGCGCCTGCAAGGTCCCGCCGGGTGAGTTGGAACGCGTGCTCGCCGGCGTGATGCCGACGAGCGCGGCGGAGGAGCTGATCGTCGGCCTGGAGAACGGCGACGACGCGGCGGTGGTCCGGATCGCCGACGACGTCGACGGCCGCGGTCGCGCCGTCGTCTGCACCGCCGACTTCTTCACCCCGGTCGTCGACGACTTCTACGACTGGGGCCGGATCGCCGCGGCGAATGCCCTGTCGGACGTCTACGCGATGGGCGGCGAGCCGATCGCCGCGGTCAACCTGCTCGGCTGGCCGCGTTCGACGCTGCCGTTCGAGTACGCCGCCGAGGTGCTGCGCGGCGGCGCGGACGTCTGCGCCGAGGCCGGCTGCCACCTGGCCGGCGGGCACAGCATCGACGACCCCGAGCCCAAGTACGGCCTGTCCGTGACCGGCATCGCCGACCCGGCGCGGCTGCTCCGCAACGACGCGGGTACGCCCGGCGTACCGCTCACGCTGACCAAGCCGCTCGGCGTCGGCGTGCTGAACAACCGGCACAAGGCCACCGGCGAGGTGTTTCCCGATGCCGTTGCGAGCATGACCACCCTCAACCGCGATGCTGCGCGCGCCGCGTTGGCCGCCGGCCTGACCTGCGCCACCGATGTGACGGGCTTCGGGCTGCTCGGCCACCTGTACAAGCTGTGCCGGGCCAGCGGGGTCGCCGCCGAGATCGACGCCGCGGCGGTGCCCTATCTGCCCGGCGCGCGCGAGTCCCTGGCCGAGGGCTTCGTGCCGGGCGGATCGAAGCGCAATCTGGACTGGGTACGCCCGCACCTCGACGGCTCGGACGTCGACGAGGACGAGCTGATCCTGCTCGCCGACGCCCAGACCTCCGGCGGCCTGTTGGTGGCCGGCGAACTGCCCGGGTATCCGGTGATCGGCCGGCTGGTCGCCGGCGAGGCCCGCGTCACGGTGTGCGGGCAGCGGTAGTGGGCGGGCATCGGACAACTGCCGTTCGCCCGCGCGACACCTGAGGCTTCCCCGGCGGGCGCACGGGTAGGGCAGGCTGGCTCGGGTCTGCACCGGTGTCGTCTGTCGAGGGAGCCACGATGTCCACTGCCACCACCGCCGGTACGCGGCGCGGTCTCGCGCTCGCCCTCGGGCTGCTGCTCGCGACCGCGGGGCTGCTCGGCGGGGCGACGCAGGTCCGGGCCGAGACCGATCCGGCCGGGGCGACCGCGGCGGCGCTCCGCGTCGCGCCCGCGACGCTGGTCGAGGACCGGCGTACCGACATCGCGCCCGGGCTGACGCTGACCAGCTTCCGGCGGCTGCAACCGGGCGGCTGGGTGACCGGACACGTGATGGACGCCGACCTGACCACGCCGAGCCTGTCGCTCGACGTCACCGACGGCGGCGAGGTGTCGGGCTCGAATGCCACCGTCGAGGAATTCGCGCGCAATGCCGACGCGGTCGCGGCGATCAACGGCGACTACTTCGACATGAACGCCTCCGATGCGCCGATCGGCACCAATGTCTCGCCGAACGAGGGCCTGCGGACCGCCGGCGGTGGCCCGCGGCAGGCGTTCACGATCCGCGACGGCAAGGCCGCCGTGCAGTCCCTGATGAGCGGTGCCACCGTGGAGGCGGGCGGCGAGACGTCGGAGATCGGCTCGGTCAACTCGCCGAGCTTCGCCGGCGACAGCCTGGCGGCCTTCACCCCGATCTGGGGCACGTATCCGATCGGACGGCTCGTCGGCGAGTCCGAGCCGGTGCGCATCGTGATGATCTCCGGTGGCCGGGTGAGCGCCAACACGACCGACCGGGGCGCGATCGCCTCGGGTGACGCCGTGCCCGACGACGGCGCGGTGCTGGTCGGGCGCGGCCGCGCCGCCGACCGGCTCGCCGGACTGGCGGTCGGCACGGAGGCGAAGCTGACCATCCGGGCGTCCGAAGATGTTGATCTTGCCGTCGGCGGGTCGCAGCGCCTGCTCACCGACGGACGGGTCACCGAGGACAACGAGGTGACCGCCGCCCGGACCGCGATCGGCGTCAACCGCGATGGCACCGCGATCAAGGTGATCACCGTCGACGGCAGGTCCGCCGATGCGCACGGGATGACCATCCAGGAGCTCGCCCGGTTCATGTCCGACCTCGGCATGTGGAACGCGGTCAACCTCGACGGCGGCGGCTCCACCACCCTGGTCGCGCGGCCGGCCGGCACCGACGACCTGCAGGTGATCAACCGCCCGTCGGACGGCAAGCAGCGCGCGGACAGCAATGCACTGGTCTTCCGGTCCGCGGCGCGCGGGTCCTCGCCGACCGGGCGCGTGCTGCGGCCCGAGCTCGAGCCGGCCGCGGGCCTGCCGGAGCCCGCGGCGCACGGCGTACTGCCCGGGCTGAGCCGCACGCTGATCGGCACCGGCCTCGACGCCAACCTCGCCGCCACCCCGGCCGGGCGGTCGGTGATCCGGGCCAGGGCCGGCCTGGTGCGGGTCGAGGACACCGAGCGCAGCGGGCCCTACGACCGGACCGTGGTGCGCGGCAACCGGCCGGGAACGACGACCGTGATCTACGGGGCCGGCCGGGACGCCACCAGCACCGACCTGCGGGTCTTCGGTGACCTGCAACGGATCGAGGCCTCCGAGACGCTGGTCCCGCTCGGCTCGGCCGCCGACACCTCCGCGGTCCGGGTGACGGGCATCGACGCCGACGGCAACCGCGTACCGGTCGAGAACCGTGACATCGAGGTGGCCGCGAGCGACGGGCTCACGGTCGAGCGCGACGGCCTGGCCGAGCTGGTGATCGGCGCGCGCGAGGGCGCGCAGTCGGGGACCGTGACCATCGCGGTGCGCGGCAAGGAGACCACGCTCGGCGTGACCGTCGGCCACGACGACCGCGAGGTCGCCGACTTCGCCGATCCGGCGGACTGGAAGGTCGGCACGGCCCGCGCCACCGGCGGCCTGGGCTCGGCGACCGGGCCCGAGGGCGGTCCGGCGCTGGCGCTCGACTTCGACTTCACCACGAGCACCGCGACCCGCGGGATGTACGCCGTGCCGGTGACGCCGATCGAGCTGCCCGGGCAGCCCCGGTCGGTGTCGCTGTGGATCAAGGGCACGGGGAAGGGGGAGTGGCCCCGGCTGCAGGTGACCCGCGGTGACCAGACCAGCACCAATCTCGACGGCGCCCTGATCGACTGGACGGGGTGGCGCAAGGTGACGTTCCCCGTGCCGGCCGGGACGGCGTACCCGCTGCAGCTCACGGCCATCCGCTTCATGGAGACCCGTTCGAACGCCAGCTATCGCGACCGGCTGGAGATCGCCGACCTGCGGGCCCAGGTGCCGCAGAGCATCGACCTGCCGGAGCCCGCGCCGGTGCGTGACCCGGCGATCATCAGCCAGGGCACGGTGGACGACCGGCCACTGCGGGTCGCGGTGATCAGTGACGCCCAGTTCGTGGCCCGCAATCCCGACTCCGATCTGGTGCAGGCGGCGCGCCGCACGCTGCGCGAGATCGTCGCCGCCAAACCGGATTTCGTGATCATCGCCGGCGATCTGGTCGACGAGGCCGCGCCGGAGGACATCGCGCTCGCCAGGCGGGTGCTGGAGGAGGAGCTGGGCGATCTCGATCATGTCTACGTGCCGGGCAATCACGAGATCATGGGCGGCTCGATCGACAACTTCCGGGCCGAATTCGGCGACACCGCGACCGAGCGGGTGCTGCAGCGGACGAAGATCATCACCCTGGACTCCTCGACCGGCAACCTGCACCCGGGCGGCAGCACCGATCAGCTCCGGATGCTGGAGGCGGGGCTGGCCGATGCGGAACGCGATCCCGGGATCACCGGGGTGCTGGTGGCCAACCACCATCCGGTCGACGACCCGCAGCCCGACGCGGCCAGCCAGCTCGGCGACCGGGTGGAGGCCGACGCGCTGGCGCGCACCCTGGCCGACTTCACCCGTCGTTCCGGCAAGCAGGTCGCCCAGCTCAACGGCCACGTCGGGATCTTCGATGCCTCGGCCCTGGACGGGGTGACCCGGATGATCAACGGCAACTCCGGCAAGGGCCCGTCCGGTACGCCGGATGCCGGCGGGTTCACCGGCTGGACCATGATCGGGATCGACCCGGGCGCTACCGGGCGCACCGACTGGCTGCGGGCCGAGACCCGGGCCCGGGTGGACGAGCTGGCGCTGGATGCGCCAGCCACGCTGGCCCGCGGCGAGACGGCGGAGGTGAAGGCGGTGATCACCCAGGACGGTTCCCGGAAGGTGCCGGTGGCCTGGCCGGTGTCGGCGACCTGGGGCGGCACCGGGGTGGCCGTCGGCTCGAAGCCCCGGAACGCGGTGATCACGATCGACCCGCTGACCGGCCGGATCACCGCCGTCCGGGCGGGCACCGCGACGCTGACCGTCACGGTGAACGGCGCCACCGCGCAGCGCCAGATCCGGGTCGGCTGACCAGCGGTCGGCTGACCCGCCGCGAGTCAGCCGCGGATCCGGCGGAGCAGCCGGTCCAGCGCGGCGTCGAGGGCGGCGCGATTCGCGTCGTCGAACCAGTCGGTACGCAGTTGCTCGTTGAGGCCGCCGCGGGTCTCGTGGCCGCCGGCGACCGCGGCCAGCGGCTCGTCGGTGTGCAACTCGCCCGCGACACCGGTGACGATGCCGCGGAGGAAGGCGTCGGCGGCGGACGGGTCCAGGCCGGGCTGGCGGCCGGCCCAGTCGGCGATCGCGGCGAGCACGGCGAGGGTGGCGGAGACCGTGCCGGTGATCGCGGCCAGGGCGTCGAAGGCCGGCTGTTCGGTCACCGCCAGCGTGCCGCCCAGCCGGTCGAAGAGGGCCGCCGCGGCCGGGTCGGGCGGATGGATCGGTGTGACGCCGGCGCGCTGGCGTACCGCCGGCATGGGAATGGCGCGAACGATCGTCGGGTTGGCACCGAGCTGCTCGCGCAGCCGACCGTGATCGACGCCGGCCACGGCGCTGATCACGAGCGTTCCCGCGGGAACGTCCACGTCCCGCAGTGCGGCGGCGAGGTCGTCGGGACGAACCGCGAGCAGCAGGGTGCCGGCGCGCGACGCCACCTCGGCATTGTCGTCCGCGATCTCGATGACCGCGGGGTGGCGCTCGGCGAGAGCGCGGGCCGTCGCGGCGCCGCGCGGCGAGAGCACGATCGTTGGCGCCTCGCGCTCGGGGTCGAGCGCCAGCCCGTCCACGATGGCGGCGGCGAGCTCGCCGACGCCGATGATGCCGAGGGTCGGTTGCGTGCTCATCGGGGCATGGTAGGCGAGAGGGTGAGCAGGCCGAGGCCGAGCGACAGGACGCCGGTGATCACCAGGGCGGTGATCGTCACCGTGCGGCCGGCGCGGCGCCCCTCGGCCGGCTCGGGGCAGAGCTGGGCGGCGAGTTCGATCTTGGCCGGCGAGGCCATCATGAACAGCGACGAGCACACATTGTGTACCGACATCGCGATCAGTGCGGGGAGTCCGAGCAGGCGGATGATCTCGCTCTGCGGAGCGGCGAACATCGCGTTCGCGGCGGCGTTGGAGCCGGTCAGCCAGCCACCAAGCGCGGCGAGGAAACCGAGCGGCAGGACGTAGGCGGGGCCGAGCTGGGCGACCGCGCGTGCGATTGCCGCGGCCATCCCGCTGACCGCCATCACGACCCCGAGCAGCAGGAAGAGCCCGTTGGCCGGCCCGACGGGCAGCCAGCGCCGCGCTGTCGCGGCGACCGCGCCGGCGAGGTCGCGGCCGCGCAGCGTGGCCGCGACGGAAAGCGGCAGCCAGATCGCGGGCGAGGCCAGGTAGTGCCACGGGCCGCCGGCGCGGGTGGCGTCGAGCAGCGCGGTGGCGATCAGGATGCCGCCGAGCAGCACCGCGTACGGGCTGGCGGCCGCGGCCAGCGCGCGGGTCACCACGATCCGCGCGCCACGCAGGCGGTGCACGAGCAGGTGCGCGACCAGCGTCAGTAGCGCCCCGACGGCGCCGGCCACCGGCGTACCGAGGAGCAGGTTGGCAACGAGGATCGACGCCCACAGCGTCGCGCCGCTGGCCGTGGCGGCAGCCAGGTTCCGGGCGCGGGCGCCGGGCGGGCTGGTGAGGGTGGCGACCACCAGGCCCACGCCGATGAAGACCGGGCCGCTGGCGATCGCCGAGCCGACGCCGAGGGGCTGGAAGCCGATTCCGCTGAGACTGGCGGCGATCAGCGTGCCCGGCGCCATGGAACCCCAGGGGACCGTGCACAGCCCGAGCAGCCCGATGGTCGCGGCCCGGCGGCTGGAGAAGCCAAGGTGCAGCAGCAGCGGGATGGCGAGCGTCACCCCGATGCCGAAGCCGGTGACCGATTCGGCGAAGGGCGTGACGCCGTGCAGCACGGCGAGTGCGGCGGGCGTACCGGTGCCGAGAGTGCGGCCGAGCCAGCTCGCGATGACGTCTTGTCGGCCGGTACGCCGCATCGCCTCGCTGAGCAGCAGGCCGCCGAACACGATCGCCAGCACCTCGATCATCACCGGCGCCCACTGCCGGGTGGCCTCGGCGATCTGCCCGGGGGTCAGCGGGTACGCCACGGCGCAGATGACCACCGCGGCCAGCGCGCCGGCGGCGGAGGTGAGCAGCGCCGAGCGTCGGGCCAGGCTCAGGGCGAGGGCGACCAGCACCGGGGCCAGCGGCAGCAGGAGCATGTTGCGAATGCTGTCAGTGGAGTTGCGCATACGCAACACGGCGTTAGGCTGAGCGCGTGCCGACCGATCAGGCCAACCGCTTCGGTGCGGCCGTGCGTGCCCGCCGCGCCGAGTTGGCGATCACCCTCGACCAGCTTGCCGCGGCATCGGGAGTGTCGCGGGGCACGCTGTCCCGGATCGAGAACGACGCCCTGAACACCAGCCTGGCGAACGCCACCGCGATCGCCCGGGCGCTCGGGGTGGCGCTGTCCGATCTGCTGGAGCAGGCGGGGTCCGAGCCGGTGCTGGTGCCGGCCGCGGAGCTCACCACCTTCACCGCCGACAACGGGATCCGTCGCGCCTCGCTGGCGCGGCCGGCCCCGGGGGTGGAACTGATCGCGTACTCCGTGCCCCCCGGCGCCCGCTCCGCGGAGTTCCCGGCCCACCGCAGCCGCACCGAGGAGGTCCTGCACGTGCTCGCGGGCCGGCTCGAATACGTCGTCGGCGAGCACCGCTACCAACTGGCCGCGGGTGACACCCTGTCCGCGCGCGCCGACGCGCCCCACCACTTCGGCAACCCCGGCAAGCGGGTGTGCGCCTTCCACATGCTCACCATCACCCCGCGCTGAGCGGGTCGGGGATCGGGCGTTGATGCGGCGTGTTGTTTCCAGAAGTCTGGTCCGGGTGTGCGTATCACTCGGGGGTGAGGAGCGGTCGGATCATGCCGGCGGCTTCAGCGAGGTTGTAGCGCTCGGCGAGCTGATGAGAAGGGCCGAGAACATGGGGCGATCTGGTCAGTCGTTGCGCTTTGCGCGTCGTCGGGCGGCGATCGCAGCGCGCACCTGCTCGACCTGCTCGGCCGTCAGCTCTGGCTCTTCATCGGGCGCGTAGATGTCATCGGTGGCGATCTCCATCAACGCTGCGTATTGAGCTTCTCGGCGACGGTTCTTGCACGCCAGGACGTCATCGAGCTTGATCATGCGGCGGCGCGTTCCGGGAGTTTCAGCAGGGAGCTCCCCGGAGTCAATGAGCTTGATCACCGTCGGTCGGCTGACCCCGAGCAGGTCGGCCGCCTGCTGCGTCGTCAGCAGTTGGTTCTGTGGTGCGACAGTGACCGCTTTGCCAGCGGCCATGGCTTCGACGACCTGGAGGACGGCACGGTAGACGGACTCCGGCAACTCGACGTGGTCGCCCTCTCGCGGCCCGGCCAGGAAATAGCGATCTGTGGGTCGGTTGCCGGGGGCGTCCTCGTGTGCCTTGATGAAGCTCAGTATGTCGGCGACCTTGTCCTCGTCGGTCGGCACGTAGGTCTGCTGGTCGAGCGGGCGCGCGGTCATGGCTTCCTCCCTGTTTCGAAGAAAGCATAACCGCGTTTCGTTTCCTTCGAAAGGCTGGATCACGCTCGCGGGTGATCGACGGTGCCGCTGACGGGCGCGAACTGACCGTCGGGCGCCGGGCTCGCCCGGCGGGGACGCCGTGACCTGATCTCCCACCCCGTGCGCTGACCGCCGGCGCGCACCCATGTGACTCTCGGCGTGGCGTCGACCGGAGCGCACCGCGTCACGGCGGGCTCCGGGAGACGCCGGCGTGCTTCGAGAGTCAGCGGGGTGCGCATGTCGTCCCGCGCACCCATCGTCGGGCGGGCACAGCAGCCGTCCACGGGCTCGCCATCGCCTTGAGGTCGGCGCTGTCACCTAGACTGCGGCCGTGCCTCGATGTCTCCAGCGGCCGCCCTGCCCACCGTGGCGGGGCTGGTTCACGGATTGGAGACACGATGGCTCACTCACCGCATCGGCAGTACAAGGGCTGCCAGCTCTGTAGGCCCCACAAGAATCGCCGTAACGGGCGCTCCGTCCGCGACCCTTGGCGAGTCCTGCGCAAGCTCGGCAAGCGCCGCCGCATCGGCCGCAACGACCTGGGCGATTGACGGGGATTCCCGAGACGTCCGGGAGGTTCGACCGGCGTGGGGTCGAGCGGCAAGACGGGGTGCGCAACACTCGAACCATGGCCAATCGACTCGCCGACAGCCTCTCGCCGTACCTGCGTCAGCACGCCGACAATCCCGTCGACTGGCGGGAGTGGTCGGACGAGGCGTTTGCGCAGGCGCGGGAGCGGGACGTGCCGGTCTTCCTCTCGGTCGGGTACGCGGCGTGCCACTGGTGTCACGTGATGGCCCACGAATCGTTCGAGGATCCGGAGATCGCCGAGTTGATCAATGCGAACTTCGTGCCGATCAAGGTCGACCGGGAGGAGCGGCCGGACGTCGACGCGATCTTCATGGCCGCCACCCAGGCCCTGACCGGGCAGGGCGGCTGGCCGATGTCGGTCTGGCTGACGCCGGAGGGCCGTCCGTTCTATGCCGGGACATACTTCCCGCCGCGCCAACGCGGTGGGATGCCGGGTTTCGGTCAGGTGCTGACCGCGCTGGTCGACGCCTGGCGGGACCGCCGCGAGGAGGTGATCACCAGCGCCACGGCAATCGTCGATCATGTCGCCGCGACCCAGCGCGCGCTGCCCGGCGAGGCCGATCTGGCCGGCGCCCTCGCCCGTCTGCGCGAGGACTTCGACCCCTTGCACGGCGGCTTCGGTGGCGCGCCGAAGTTCCCGCCGACCACGGTCCTTGACGCCCTGCTCGCCGACGGTACGCCCGAATCGCTGGAACAGGTCGCGGCCACCCTGGATGCCATGATCGCCGGCGGCATTCATGATCAACTCGGCGGCGGCTTCGCCCGCTACAGCGTCGACGCCGGCTGGGTGGTGCCGCACTTCGAGAAGATGCTCTACGACAATGCGCTGCTGCTCGGCACGCTCGCCCGCGCGAGCGCGCGGGTGGATCCCGAGCGGGCCGCCGCCTACCACGCGACCGCCGAACGGCTCGTCGGCTGGCTGGACCGCGAGCTGCTGGTCGACGACGGAGGGTACGCCGCCTCGTTGGACGCCGACTCCGCCGACGAATCCGGCCGCTTGGTCGAGGGCGCCTTCTACGTCTGGACCCCCGCCCAACTGCGCGCGGTGCTCGGCGCGGACGCGGCGCGCGCGGCGGCCGCGTTCGGGGTCACCGATCGGGGCACCTTCGAACACGGCGCCTCCACCCTGCGCGCCCTCGCACCGATCGAGGACGACTGGCGCGAGCGGCTCTTCACCGCCCGCGACCGGCGCCCCCGCCCGGCCCGCGACGACAAGATCGTTGCCGCCTGGAACGGCTGGCTGATCACCGCACTGGTCACCGCGGCGATGATCTTCGACCGCCCCGACTGGCTCGACCGCGCGCGCGGCGCCGCGGCGTACCTGTGGCAGACCCACTGGCGCGAGTCGGACCGGACCCTGCTGCGCGTCAGCCGTGATCAGCAACCCGGCACGGCACCGGGGATCGCCGAGGATCACGGCGCGCTCGCGCAGGCCTACGCCGCGCTCGCCGGCGCGACCGGCGACGCGACCTGGCTCGACCGCGCCCGTACACTGCTCGACCGCGCCGACGAGCTGTTCGCCGCCGGCGACGGCGGTTGGTACGACGCCGACGCGGCGACCGACCTCTACGCCCGCCCGCGCGACCTGTCCGACAACGCCACCCCCTCGGGCGGCAGTGCCCTGATCGCCGCGCACCGGGCGGTCGCCGGGCTGACCGGCGAGGGCCTGGATCGCCTCCCCGCCGCGACCGCCACCGGCGCCGCCCTGGCCACCGCCGCGCCGCGGTTCGCCGGCTGGTGGCTGCGCGAGTTGATCATCGCCGACCGCGCCGCCGCCCGCGAGATCGTGATCTTCGGCGACGACGGCCCGCTGGTCACGACCGCCTGGCGCGAGGCGCCGGAGGGCTCGGTCATCCTCGCGCTGCCCGGCCCGAGCGAGGAGTTCCCGCTGGCGCGCGGTCGGGGCGCCGAGCTGCCCGCCGCCTACGTCTGCACCAACCAGGCGTGCGGGCTGCCCGCCCACGACCTCGAGGGGTTGCGCGCGCAACTGGCCTGAACGCCGCGTCCGATTCCCGCCAGCGGGGCCGCGTACCGACCTCGATGCTGGACCCGTGCAGACACCACAACTCACCGTCACCGGAGGCGGCGCCGATCAGGCGTAGGTGGCGACGCTGATCGCGGCGTAGTGGCAGGCGAAGGCGGCGACCGTGCAGGCGTGGAAGATCTCGTGGAATCCGAACCAGCGCGGCGACGGGTCGGGCCGCTTGCGGGCATAGACCAGCGCGCCGACCGAGTACAGCAACCCGCCCGCGACGATCAGCGCGAACACCAGTGGGCCGCCATTGTCCCAGAACGGCTTCAACCAGCCGACCGCCGCCCAGCCGATCGCGAGATACAGCAGGGTGTAGAACCAGCGCGGCGCGCCGAGCCAGAGCACCCGCGACAACAGACCGATGATCGCGGCGCCCCAGACCAGTCCGAGCAGCACCCAGCGCCCGGTCCCGTCGAGCAGCAGCAGCGCCATCGGCGTATAGGTCGCCGCGATGAAGACGAAGATGTTCGAATGGTCCATCCGCCGCAGCACCGCCTCGCCCCGCGCGCCCCAGTAGAAGCGGTGGTAGAGCGCGCTGGTCCCGAACAGCAGCACCGAGGCCGCGAGAAACACGGCGCCACCGATCTTGCCGAGCGCGCTGGGCGCCAGCACCACCAGCAGAATGCCCGCGGCCAGCGACAGCGGCAGCATCGCGGCGTGCAGCCAGCCGCGCAGCTTGGGCTTCAGCGGGCGGGCGATCTCGCTCGCCAGGCCCGGTGAACTCGTTGCCATCGACCAACCTTCGCACGCATCTCGGAACAAACCTACGCCGCCGTAACTTACGGTTGCGTAGGTTCAGGGTAGCCGGTCCGCGCGGGTACGCCAATGCTCGGCGCGTGATCAATTCTGCGTCGGGTACGCGGGGAGGCGGGGCGAGTCACTAGGCTCGCGGCCATGCCGCGGATCACCGAGACGCCGAAGGCGACGCTCGCGCGCCTGCGTGAGCGCATCGGCCGCCTGCGCCCACCGGGGGTGCTCTATTCGACCTACGAGCATCGGCTGCTGGCGGAGCTGGATCCGAAGAAGCTGCCCCACCACGTCGCGGTGATGGCCGACGGCAACCGGCGCTGGGCCCGGCTGAACGCCCCCGGTCAGCCGCTCGCCGCCGGCTACCGGGCCGGGGCGCGCAAGCTGCAGGAGTTCGTCGGCTGGTGTGCCGAGGCGGGCATCGGCCTGGTCACCTTGTGGGTGCTGTCGACCGACAACCTGCGCCGCGCCGACGAGGAGGAGCTCGGGTCGCTGCTGGAGGTCATCGCGCGGCTCGTCGACGACCTGGCCGACTCCGGCCGATGCCGGGTGCAACTGGTCGGGGCGCTCGATCTGCTGCCCGCCGACACCGCGGCCCGGCTCCGCGCGGCGGAGGAGCGCAGCAACGCCGACGCGGCCACGCACGTCAACATCGCGATCTCCTACGGGGGCCGCCACGAGCTGCGCGATGCCGTCCGGTCGCTGCTCGCCGAGCAGGCCGAGCGCGGGGTCGGCATCGCCGAGCTCGCCCAGACCCTCGAGATGGACCACATCGCCGACCACCTCTACACCGCCGGCCAGCCCGACCCGGATCTGGTGATCCGGACCTCGGGGGAGCAGCGGATGTCGGGCTTCCTGATCTGGCAGTCGGTGCACAGCGAGTTCTATTTCTGCGAGGCGCTGTGGCCCGATTTCCGCAAGGTCGACTTCGTCCGCGCGCTGCGGGCCTACGCGCAGCGCGAGCGGCGCTTCGGCCGCTGAGGCCCGCGCCCTCGCGCCGGGCCCCGGATGAGCGGCCCGTAACCAGACGTTCACGAGCCGTCCGGCGTGGCGTACCCGCAACTGTGCCGGGCCCGCCGTAGCGTCGAAGACGTGAGCGGTCGGGAAGCCGCTCACCCGGAAGGAAGTCATATGGCGCGTCCGGCTCGACCGAGCTCGACAGGGCTTTCACCAGCCCGCCACCTGTTCCGGTCCACCACCTGACCCAGGTGGGGCCGGCGAGGTGACGTGCGGCCCCACGGCGAGGATCAACCGTGTCTCACAGTGCACTGCCCACCGCCGACCGCCCCGCCGCCGAGCGCGGCGTCACCCGGACCATCGTGATCGACACCTCCGTACTGCTCAGCGATCCGCACGCCATGCGCCGCTTCGCCGAACACGACGTCGTGTTGCCGGTCGTGGTGATCACCGAGTTGGAGGCCAAGCGCCACCATCCCGAGCTCGGCTACTTCGCGCGGACGGCCCTGCGGCATCTCGATGATCTTCGGCTGCGCCACGGCCGCCTCGACGCGCCGGTGCCCGCCAACGACGACGGCGGCACGATCCACGTCGAGCTCAACCACACCGATCCCACGGTGCTGCCGAGCGGCTTCCGGCTCGGCGACAACGACTCCCGGATCCTCGCCGTCGCCCTCAACTACCGCGCGGAGGGCCGCGATGTGGTGCTGGTCAGCAAGGACCTGCCGATGCGGGTGAAGGCGTCCGCGGTCGGCCTCGCCGCCGAGGAGTACCGGGCCGACGCGGCGATCGAGACCGGTTACACCGGCATGGCCGAGCTGGACGTGACCACAGGCGACATCGACCGGCTGTACGCCGAGCATGTGATCGACCTCGACGCCGGCCGAGATCTGCCCTGCCACAGCGGTGTGGTGCTGCTCGGGGGTGGGGCGTCGGCGCTCGGTCGGATCACGCCGGACAAGCAGGTACGCCTGATCAACTCCGATCGCGATGCCTTCGGGCTGCACGGCCGCTCCGCCGAGCAGCGCGTCGCGCTCGACCTGCTGCTCGACCCGTCGGTCGGGGTGGTCTCGATGGGCGGTCGCGCCGGCACCGGCAAGTCCGCTCTCGCCCTGTGCGCCGGGCTGGAGGCCGTGCTGGAGCGAAGGCAGCACTCGAAGGTGATCGTCTTCCGGCCGCTGTACGCCGTCGGCGGCCAGGAGCTCGGCTACCTGCCCGGCACCGAGAACGAGAAGATGGCCCCCTGGGCGCAGGCGGTCTTCGACACGCTCGGCGCGGTGACCAACCGCAATGTGATCGACGAGGTGCTCGACCGCGGCCTGCTCGAGGTGTTGCCGCTGACCCACATCCGGGGCCGCTCGCTGCACGATGCGTTCGTGATCGTGGACGAGGCGCAGTCGTTGGAGCGCAACGTCTTGCTGACCGTGCTCAGCCGGGTCGGCCAGGATTCGCGCGTGGTGCTCACCCACGACGTCGCCCAGCGCGACAACCTGCGGGTCGGGCGGCACGACGGCGTGGTCGCCGTGGTGGAGAAGCTGAAGGGCCACCCGTTGTTCGCCCACGTCACCCTGACCCGCTCGGAGCGCTCGCCGATCGCCGCGCTGGTCACCGAGATGTTGGAAGATCAACAACTGGGCTGAGCTGTGATCACCGGCCCCCCGACGTGTCGATCACCGTCGGGGGGCCGGCCCACGCCGTCAGGACGATCCCTCAGTAGGCGTCGCGCACCCACGGCGCACGGTCGGAGGAGAACAGGCCCGAGACCCGGTTCAGCAACCGCTGATCAAGGGCGCGGTCGGGACCGGGAACGAGACCGCCGCGCGCGGCTATCTCACTCGCCGAGTAGCCGCCCAGCCACAGGGTGCCCAGCGCGGCGACGTCCAGCTCGATGTCGGGATCCGCGTGCGTGGCCAGGCACTCGGTGCGCTCACCGTCGGTCGCCAGCCGGAAGGTGCCGCCGGCCAGGCCGTCGCGATCATGCACCGTCAACACCAGTTCACCGGGTGCCGCGTACCCCCGTTGCGTGAGCAGCGCCGATACGTCCAGCGGGCGGATCCACTGATAGTCCTGGGACGCGGTCGCGGCCAGCGCCCGCGGATTGGCCAGCACCGACGCCACCGACTCGTCCGGCGCCCGGGCCGGCGCGATCACCGTGTCCACCCAGTCGGTGTTGATCAGACAGCTCCACAGCGCGCGTTCGGCCGCCGTGTCCACGCCCGTCAGGTCCTCGACGGTGATCGTGGCGGTCGGCTGCCCGTTGAGGTCGCCGCTGACGGCGGTGTGGACGGCGTACCCGCGCACCTCGCCGTCCTGGCCGCGGTGGACCAGCAACCGGCGCCCGGCCGTCGCATCCGCCGGGCGCGCGCCGACGATCCGGGCCAGGCGGCGCCAGTTCAGGCCGGTACGCGAGACCATCCCGGGCACGCGCCGGCGCATCGCGTCGTGCACCTGCGGACCGAACTCCGGCAGCCGGTCCAGCTCGACCAGTTCGAAGCTCCCGCCGGCCGGCTCGGCGATCGCGCCCGCGCGCGGCACGTCGATCCGCAGGTCCCGCACCCGCGTCGCCGGGCCGTAATCGAACCGCCCGTAGATCCCGTACTCCGCCGCGATCAGCCCGCTGTGCGAGTAGCCCTCGTCCTTCGCCCGACGCAGCTCGTCGACCATGGCGACCCGGAGCAGCCCGCGGCGCCGGTGCGTGGGCGCCACGGTGACCGAGGAGACCGCCGCCGACGGCACCGGGTCGCCGAGCACCGGGGTGAGCTCGTGTTCGAAGCGGCGAAACGTCGCGACGCACGCGCCGTTCGCGGTGTCGAACCAGCCCAGGGTGCGGCTCGTCGCGACAACCTCCGCCATCGCGGCCAGCCGAGCCTCGTCGATCGGATCGTTGTTGAAGAAGGCCAGTTGCAGCGGGCGCAACCAGGTCGCCGTCTCGTCCGCCGCCACCACCCGGAGCTGCACGCCGGGCCGTTCGGCGATCACCGGGGTCTGGGAGATGCTCATGCAGTGACGGTAGACGCCCGGGCCAGTCGCAGCATCAGAGATTCCCCCCAGCCGGGGCCCGAGACGGCGGTGAATCCGTCCGGCCGGAATCCGTTGCGGCGGTAGAACGCGAGCGCGCGGGAGTTGCCGTCGAAGATCCACAGGTACGCCGCTCTCGGCCCGAGCGCCGCATCGAACAGCGCCTGCCCGACCCCGGTGCCGTGCGCGCGGCGTACGGCGTACAACTTGATCAATTGCAGCGGCACCGGCGGTGCGGGATAGCCGTTCTCGATCTCCCACTCCAGCGGCCCCGGGCCGGTCTCGGCCACCGCGGCGATGCCGTCGGCGTCCTCGGCCAGCCAGTGCTCGTGATCATTTCCGGGCCCGCCCATCCGGGCCGCCAACTCGGCCGCAACCGCCGGCTGCTCGGCGCGCCGGAGCCGGGCGAAGTCGCCGGGCAGCAGATCGGCATAGGTCTGGGCCATCGACGTGGTCAGCGCCTCGGCCCACGGCTCGGCGTCGCGGGCGACCGCCCGCCGGATCCGCCAGGGCGCCGGGGCGGTGCTCAGGCCGGCCGCCGGGTCATCGCCAAGACGTCGAGGGCGCTGTCGAGCTGCTCGGTGGTCAGCGAGCCGTCGTCGACGAAACCGCGCTCGATCACGACCTCGCGGATGGTCTTGTTCTCCTTCAGCGCCTGCTTCGCCACGGCGGCCGCGTTCTCGTAGCCGATGTACTTGTTCAGCGGCGTGACGATCGACGGCGACGACTCCGCGAGCACCCGGCAGTGCTCGGCGTTGGCGGTAATCCCGTCCACACAGCGGTCCGCCAGCAGCCGCGACACATTCGCGAGCAGCCGCACCGACTCCAACACATTGCGGGCCAGCATCGGCAACATCACGTTCAGCTCGAAGTTGCCCGACGCGCCGCCGAAGGTCACCGCCGCGTCGTTGCCGATCACCTGTGCGCCGACCATCAGCGTCGCCTCGCACATCACCGGGTTCACCTTGCCCGGCATGATCGAACTGCCCGGCTGCAGGTCGGGCAGATTGATCTCGCCCAGGCCGGCCCGCGGGCCCGAGCCCATCCAGCGCAGATCATTGGCGATCTTGATCAGCGACACCGCGATGGTCTTCAGCACCCCGGAGGCCTCGACCAGCCCGTCGCGGGCCCCCTGGGCCTCGAAGTGGTCGGGCGCCTCGGTCAAGGGCAGGCCGGTCTGGTCGGCGATCGTGGAGATCACCTGCGCGGCGAATCCGGGCGGGGTGTTGATGCCGGTGCCGACGGCCGTACCGCCGAGCGGCAGTTGCGCCACCCGCGGCAGCGCTGCCTCGACCCGGTCGACGCCGAGCTGGATCTGTGCGGCGTACCCGGCGAACTCCTGGCCCAGGGTGACCGGGGTGGCATCCATCAGGTGGGTACGCCCGGACTTCACCACCTCGGCGAACTCCTCGGCCTTGGCACGCAGCGACTCCGCCAGGTGCCGCAGGGCGGGCACCAGATCGTTGATCAAGGAATCGGTGGTCGCGATGTGGATCGCGCTCGGGAAGACATCGTTGCTGGACTGCGACGCGTTCACGTGATCATTCGGGTGCACGGCGTGCCCCTGCTCGCTGGCCAGCGAGCTGATCACCTCGTTCGTGTTCATGTTCGACGAGGTGCCCGACCCGGTCTGGAAGACGTCGATCGGGAACTCGGCATCGTGCTTGCCCTCGGCGACCTCGGCGGCCGCGGCGACGATCGCGTCGGCGACATCGGCATCGAGCACGCCCAGCGCCGCATTGGTCCGCGCCGCCGCGCCCTTGATCAGCCCGAGCGCGCGGATCAGCGCCGGTTCGATGGGCGTACCCGAGATGGGGAAGTTCTCCACCGCACGCTGCGTCTGCGCCTTCCACAAGGCGTCGGCGGGGACCTGGACCTCGCCCATCGTGTCGTGCTCGGTGCGGTACTGCGGCGTCGCGGCGTTCTCAGTCATGCGGTCATTCTGCCGGGTGGCCCGCGGCCCGGCGAACCCGGTGAATCGCGTAGTCGATCGCGTGCCCGTCGCGGTGCACGGGCACGATCACGGTGTCGGCGCGGCCGAGCGCGGCCAGCCGCTCGGCCAACGCGGGCGAGGCGCGCTCGGACCAGATGGCGAGCAGGCCGCCCGGCACCAGCCGCTGGTACGCCGCCCGCAGCAGCGGCGCCCCGTAGAGCGCGGCATTCGGCTCATGGATCAAGAAGTCCGGGCCGTTGTCCACGTCCAGGCCGATCGCGCCGAAGCCCGGGCCACCGGCCGTCAGCTCTTCGGCGATGTCGCCCGCGATCAGGCGTACCCGCGGATCCGCCGCGACCCGGCCCAGGCGGTCGGTGATTCCCGCGTGGGCCCACGCCACCAGCGGCTCGGCGAGCTCGGCGATGACCAGCTCGCCGACACCGTGCCGGAGCAACCGATCCGCGGTGAAGCCGAGCCCCAGCCCGCCCAGCAGTACCCGCCCGTCCGGGCCGGCGGCCTGCGCAAGCGTGTCGCCGAGCGCCAGCTCGGAGGCGACCTCGGCCGAGTCCATCGCGAACGCGCCGTTCACGATCAGTTCGTGCACGGTGGCGCCGTCGTCGGCGACCCGCTCGCGCAGCGCCAGCTCGCCCTGCGGCGTCCGTGCCCGGGCCAGCGTGCGCGGGAGCCCGGTCACCGCCGCTGGATCGCGAATCGGGAGTCGTTGACGTCGAAGAACACGTTGTCGACGGCGCTGACCATGATCCGCGCATCGGCGAGGTCGGTCGTCGGCCACGTGATCCGCGCGCGACCGGAGTTGGGGACGGATTCGGCGAGGACCACATCGAAGGTCTTGCCACCGTCGCGCGACAGGGTGATCCGTACCCGTTCGGCGAGCTCGGGGGCGTCGGTGCCGTTCACCTCCCAGGTGATCACGCCCTGACCGCCGGCGCGCACGGTGTGGTTGGCGGCCTGCGAGGTGACCCGGAACGGACCCGTCGACGTGTCCACCCGCACGCGCGTCTCCGCGAAGGCCACGCCGCCCGCGCGGCCGGCACTGTCGCGCGCGCCGACCCGGAAGTTCAGCACCGCGTCGCCGGCGTTGCCGACGTAGTCGGCGGTCGGTAGGTATTCCGACAGGCAGTCCCGCTCACTCGCCGTGGGGGCCGACGCGTCGGCCACCGGGCACCGGCCGGTCTCGGCATTGGTATTGCCGGCCAGCACCTGGGCCAGGTCGGGGAAGGTCCGCGATGGGTCGCCCGTCGCGGCGTTCAGCCCGGCGTCGTAGTAGTCCGATGGGCTCTTGGGCGCGGTGTTGGCGACGCCGAACTGGCGAAACAGCGGGCCCGCGGTCTTCGGCTGCGCCGGCAGCGGCGACCGCGCCGAGTCGTTCTGCTCCCACAGATAGGTCAACTCGTCGCCGTCGGGGTCGCTGCCCTGCGCGGTCAGCGTGAACGGGGTGCGCGCGGGGATCACCCGGTCCGCACCCGCGGACACCGTCGGGTAGGCATTGCCCGGGTGACTCACCTGCCCGCCGTACCCCCAGCCACCCGGGGGCGGCTCGGACCCGGCGGCAGCCTCGGCGCCCGGGGCCGCGGCGCGGGATCCATCGCCGCGGGTGCGCAGCACCGACGAGGGGGGACCGTCGGCCTGGAAGCGCGCGATCTGGCGGATGCTGTGGCCCAGGAAGTACGGATCGCTGCGCTGCTGCAGGTTGTCGGCGCCACAGATGCCGGCATAGGCCATGATCGACGATCCGCTGCCGGGCTCGAGCCGGTTCGGGTCGGAATTGCCGCCGCAGCCGGCGAACGTGTGATAGCCGCCGAACTGGTGGCCGATCTCATGGGCGACGTAGTCGACCGCGAAGTAGTCGCCGACCGGCCGGGTCAGGCCGGTACAACCGGCGCCCTTCACGGCCGGGTCGCCGACCGACCACAGCCGCGCGATGCCGCCGCCGTTACGGCCGAGCGCGATGTGCCCGATCTCGTAGTCGTCGTTGCCGAGCAGCGCGTTGATCACCGCCGTGTTGCGGTTCAGCGTGCCGGAGCTGCACGCGGTCACCTGGGCCGGGGTGAAGCACGGCTGCGCGCCGCAGGGGCCATTGGCCCCGGTCTGCTCGGCCTCGGTGGCAAAGCTCAGCTTCTCGGTTCCGTCGACCAGCACGAACCGGGTGCCGAGGTCGGTCTCGTAGATGTCGTTGACCCGGTTGATCAGGCTGGCCTTGGCGTCGACGACATTTGCCTGGCCGACGTATTCGGCATACGTCACGTCGGACAGCAGTGCGATCCGGTAGGTACGCAGGGGCACCGCGCCCGGCGCCGGCTCGGCGCCCGCCTCGTCCTCGGCGACCTCCGGCTGTTCTGCGTCCTCGCGGTACTCCAGCCGAGGCAGCTCCGCGGCCAGATCGGCGCTGGCCAGGCTCACGTACTGCTCCGCATCGCCGGGGCTCTGGGGCTCGACATACCAGGACCGCTGGCCGGGCGCGCGGACGTAGGCGCGCAACCCGAGGTTGGTCAGGTCCAGGCGGACCCGGACGCCCGGGTTGTCGACACTCGTGCCGCCCATGGTCACGATGTCGGGGCGTGCGGCGGCGAGTCCGTCGGCGAGGACGGTGGTACGCCGGACCGCGAAGGTCTCCAGTTCGCCGTCGGGCCGCGGCAGCGCCACGCGTACCTCGTCGTCCGCGGATGTCGCCGCCAGCTCCCGCCGCAACTCGTCGAGCTGCAGGGTCCAGACGTCGTAGCCGCCGGTCGAACGCCGCTGCCGGGTCGGGTCCTGGGTGCCCGGGGCGGGCGCGGTCCGGCCGGTCGGCGTCCAGTGCTCGCCCGGCTCGGCCCGGGCCGGTGGCGCGGTGAGCGCCACCGCGATCGGGCCGAGGATTGCAATGATGATCGCCAGGGCGACCGGGCGGCGGCGCGGCGCGAAGTGAGGAAACATGGGCGTCTGCCTTCGGCTGGGGGGCGGGCCTTGGCTGAGAACCTAGCGGCGTCGGCGGCGCGGCGCAGGCGATTCGCGAGGAAACGGGCGGGTGTTGTCACCCGTGCGGAGCGGGCGTGCCGGTGCCCGGATCGGGCAGGACGGATTGGGCAAGCTTGGATCGATCTGTGACGATGGCAAGGTGAGTGAGATCCCCGCCGCGTCCGGGCCGCCGCCCTCGCACGGCGGCACCCGGAAGGCCGGCGCGGGCGACATGATCCGGTCGCTGTTGATCATCTTGATCCCGGTGCTGGTGATCACCTTCATCTACACCCGTAATCCGCCGGAGGCGCCGGTGCAGCCGGTCGAGTGGCGCCCCCAGCTCGCCCAGGCCAGGGCGGCGGTGGACTGGCCCGTCCTGGCGCCGGAGGGTCTGCCCGACACCTGGGTGCCGACGCGGGTGCGGTGGCTGCCCAAAGGGGCACCGGGCCTGAATGCCGAACCGTCGCTGCGCAACGAGTGGCAGCTCGGCTTCCTCGATCCCGAGCGGGTCTACCTCGAGTTGAGTCAGGGCGATGCGCTGCCCGACGACCTGATCGCGCGCGCCAGCCGACAGGGCGTGCCCGACGGCACCGCGCGCGTGGGCAACGCGGAGTGGCAGCGCCTGGTCAGCCAGGACGGGCGGACGCGCTCGCTGGTCCGGCGGGCCGACGGTGCCGTCACGATCGTGGCGGGCGATGTCGGCTATGCCCAGCTCGAGGCGTACGCCTCCACGCTGTCGCCCTGAGGCGCGGGGTCAGCCGACGGGCCGCGCGCGGACCGGCGGCCGGCGGCGCGGCGGCTGCGGACCGACCACGGCCCACGGGTTGCGGCCGCGGCGGAGCGTGGCGCGGTGCGTGTGTTCCAGCAGCGCGATGATCACGGCGACGAGTGCGATGAGGATGACGGTGCCCATGGCATGAAGTCTTTCCTGGTAACCATCCCGCCACGAGTGGCAGAAGAGACGGTGGTGGCAAGATTTGTGCCATACTCGGCGCCATGACGTTGCACACCGTGCGCACCCTGTGCATCGAGCGGATCTCGACCTTCGAGTACGGCGTGGCCGTCGAGGTGTTCGGCATCGATCGCAGCATGGACGGGTTGCCCCGCTTCGACTACGCCGACGTGACCCCGGATCCGGCCCGTCCGCTGGTCACCAGCAGCGGTTCGCGATTGCTGATCGACAACGGGCTGGACGCGCTGGCCGGGGCCGACCTGGTGATCGTGCCCGCCGGCAACACCTACCTGGGCAGGGTCAGCCCGCCGCCGCCGGCCGAGGTGCTGGACGCGTTGCGGGAGGCCCACGCGGCCGGGGCGATCGTGCTGAGCGTGTGCTCCGGGGTCTTCGTGCTGGCCGCCGCCGGGCTGCTGGACGGCCAGCCGTGCACCGCACACTGGCATCACAGCGAGGAGCTGGCCCGCCGCCATCCCGACCTGGATGTGCGCCCCGACGTGCTCTTCGTCGACAACGGTCGGGTGATCACCAGTGCGGGAACCGCGGCCGGCATCGATGCCTGCCTGCACCTCGTCCGGCGCGAGCTCGGCGCCTCCGTCGCGTCCGCGATTGCCCGCCGCATGGTCGTTCCGCCGCAGCGCGACGGCGGTCAGCAACAGTTCGTCGAACGGCCGATGCCGGCCACCGGTGATCACTCGCTGTCCAACCTGCTCAACGACTGGCTGGACCGTCTCGACGAGCCGCACTCCGTACGCAGCATGGCGCGCGAGGCGGCGATGAGCCCGCGTACCTTCGCCCGGCGCTTCCGGGCCGAGGTCGGCACGACTCCGGCGCACTGGCTGAACCGGCAGCGGGTGGCCCGCGTGCGCGAACTGTTGGAGGGCAGCGATCTCGCGGTCGAGCAGATCGCCCGCCGGGTGGGCTTCAACAGCGCTGTTGTGCTGCGTGATCATTTTCGGCGAGAGGTCGGGGTGGCCCCGCAGGCGTACCGACGGGCGTTCGCTGCGGAAGCCGGGTGATCACCACGCCGCCCAGGCACAGCGCGCCACCCAGCAGGGCGAGTGGGGTCGGCACCTCGCCCAGCAGCAGCCAGGCAGTGATGATCACCACGGCGGGGACGAGGTAGCTGGCCGCGGCGGTGATCCCGGCCGGCGCCCGGCCCAGGGCATAGGCCCACAGCAGGAATCCGGCGGCCGTCGGAATCGCGCCCAGCCAGACGATCCCCAGGGTGGCCGCCAGCGGTGCGGTCGCGACCTGTCCGATCAGCGAGCCCGCGAACGGCAGGGTCGCGATCATGCCGATCACGCAGCCGAGGGTGGTGGCGGTGACCCCGTCGACGCCCGCATTCAGCGTGTGCTTCTGGGTGATCACGCCGACGGCGTAGAGCAGCGCCGCGAGGAGGCCGAGGGCGACGCCGAGCAGGGTCAGGCGCGGGCCGCTCGCCGATCCGAAGGCGATCAACGCCGTGCCGGCCAGCGCGATCGCGATGCCGACGAAGAGGCTCGGGCGGCGACCCTCGCCGAGTCGGATCGCCCCGTAGAGGGCGACCAGCGCCGGCGCGAGGTTCACCAGCAGCGCGGCGGTGCCCGCATCGAGGTAGTTCTCGGCCCAGGCCAGCACCGCGGAGTAGACGCCGAACCAGAGCACGCCATAGCTGATCAGCAGGGCCAGCGCGCGGCCGCGGGGGATAGTGATCCCGCGCCGCCAGGCGATCAGGCCGAGCGCGACGCTGCCGACCGCCAGCCGGCCGAGGGCGATCTCGCCCGGTCCGAAGACGGGTGCGGTGATCCGCAGGACGAGAAAGGCGGACGACCAGGCGAGCACGGTGCCGAGCAGCGCGAGCAGCGGTAGAAGTCCGGGGCGGCGAGTCATGGCTCCATCGTCGGACGCGCAATTGATTAGCACAAGCGACGATCAATTATCTATTGATTAGTGATCATGAATCGTGATTGACTGCCCGCATGCTCGACGCCCAACGCCTGACGGTCTTCCGGTCGGTGATCGAATCCGGCTCGATGAACCGCGCCGCCCGCCAGCTCGGCTACACCCCCTCCGCGATCAGCCAGCATGTGGCCGCCCTGCAACGCGAGACGGGGCTGCGGCTGCTGGAGCGCTCCGGCCGTGGCGTGGTGCCCACGCCCGCCGGCCGCGCGCTGGCCCGCGACGCGGCCAGGGCGCTGGACGCGCTGACCGACCTCGAGACGCGGGTCGCGGATCTGCGCGCCGGTCGCAGCGCCGGGCTCTTCGTCGCCGCATTCGCCACCGCCGGCACGAACTGGCTGCCGGGGATGACGGTGGCCCTGACCCGTGAGTTCCCCGAGGTCCGGGTCCGGGTGCAGATCGAGGAGCAGCTCACCCATGCGGATCAGCGCCGCCCCGATCTCGCCATCGTCGTCGCGCCCCCGGGTGTCGGGTCGCCGCCGGGCTATGACGAGCGGGAGCTGGTCACCGAGCCGTACCTGGCGGTCGTGCCCCGGGGCCACCGGCTCGCGGGCCGGAGAAGCGTGCGGATGGCCGAGTTGGCCGACGCGGAATGGATCGACAACGACCGCCACGCGGGGCCCTGCCGGCAGATGACGATCGATGCCTGCGTCGCCGCCGGCTTCCATCCGCGCTTCGTGGTGGAGACCACCGATCACGTCTCCGCGATCGCCTTCGTGGCCGCCGGTCTCGGGATCACGGTGGTTCCGACCCTCGGCGCGCGCGGGCTGCCCCCGGAGGTGTGCACCGTGGCCCTGACCGACCCGACGCCGCATCGCCGCGTCGTGGTGCACGCGCGCGATGCCGTCGCCGGTACGCCCGTGGTGGCGCGGGCCATCGAGCTGCTGGCCGAACAGGCCGCCGGCTGACCGCGGCCCGACCCGCCGCTCAGTCGTCCGGTTGGTCCGTCGCCCGGGCGGCCTCGACCCGGGCCCGCGCGCCGTCGAGCCAGTCCGCGCAGATCCTCGCCAGCTTCTCGCCGCGCTCCCACAGCTCCAGCGATTCCGCCAGCGGTACGCCGCCCGATTCGAGCCGCCCGACGATCCCGACCAGCTCCTCGCGCGCGGCCTCGTAGCTGATCTCGGTCTCGTCGGGGCTCTGTTCGCCGGTTGCGCCGTCGTTCGCGCTCATCGTCGCTCCTCGCTTCCGCGTACCTGCACCGCGAGCTCACCGTCGCGCAGCCGCACCGACAACTCCTCGCCGACCGTCGCCTGCCCGACCGAGCTGACGGTCGCCCCGCGGGCGTCGGCGATGATGGCGTACCCGCGCTCCAGGGTCGCCTTGGGCGACATCGCCCGGACCCGGGCCAACTGGTGCTCGAGCTCGGTCGCGTCGTGGCGCAGGCGCTGATCGATCGCCCGCCGCGCCCGCTGGCGCAGCGCCGCGACCTGATCATGGCGCAGCTCGAACCCGTAGAGAGGGTCGGCCAGGGCGGGCCGGGACCGCAGTTGATCAAGGTGTCGGCGCTCGGTGCTGATCATGGTGTCGATGGCGCGATGTAACCGGGCGCGGACCTGCTCCAACCGGGCCGCCTCCTCGCGGGCGTCCGGCAGCACCTGCCGGGCCGCATCGGTCGGGGTGGAGGCGCGCAGGTCCGCGGCGTGGTCGAGCAGCGGGGTGTCGGTCTCGTGCCCGATCGCGGAAACCACCGGGGTCCGGGCCGCCGCGACCGCGCGGAGGAGCCCCTCGTCGGAGAACGGCAGCAGATCCTCCAGCGATCCGCCGCCGCGGGCGATGATGATCACCTCGACCTCGGCGCGGCGGTCCAGGTGCTGCACGGCCGCGATCACCTCCGCGGCCGCCCCGCTGCCCTGCACCGGCACATTGCGGGTGACGAAGACCGCCGACGGCCAGCGGCGGCGCGAATTCTCCACCACATCGCGCTCCGCCGCGCTGCCGGCCGCGGTGATCAGCCCGATGGCCCGCGGCAGGAATGGCAGGGCCCGCTTGCGGTCGACGCCGAACAGCCCCTCGGCCTGCAGGCGCTGCCGCAACTGTTCCAACCGGGCCAACAGCCGCCCCTCCCCGCTCGGCCGCAGATCGGAACACTCGAAGCGCAGATCGGCGGCGCGGGTGTGCAGATAGGGTCGCAGCTCGGCCACCACCTGACTCGCCGGCTGCACCGGCCCGTTGCGGTTCAGCACCACGTTGTCGACCGTCGCGGTGACCGAGACGTCGGCCAGCGGATCGCGCAGGGTCAGGAACGTCATCGCCCGGTACGCCTTCAGCTCGACCACCTGCGCCTCGATCCACACCCGCCCGAGCCGCTCCACCCAGCCGCGAACACCGTTCACCACGTCGCGCAGCGGCGCGGGCGAATCCGGTGAGGTCTGCAACGGCACCGGATCAGGTTAGCGACCGGGCCCGACACCGCTGCCCGCGCCGCGACCGCGGTTCAGCCGGCCAGGTGGCCGTACCGGCCCGCCAGCTCCGGCCAGGTCCCCGCGGCGACCACGCGGCCCTGGTCGAGGACCAGGACCCGGTCGGCGACGGCCAGTGCCGAGCGCTTGGAGGTCGATCCGATGACGGTGGTGCCGCGCCCGCGCAACGTGCGCCACAGTTCGATCTCGGTGGTTGCGTCGAGCGCGCTGGAGATGTCGTCGGCGAGCACCAGCTCGGCCCTCGTCGCGAGCGCCCGGGCGAGCGCCAGCCGCTGGACCTGCCCGCCGGACAGTCTCACCCCGCGGTGGCCGACGACGGTGTCGAGTCCGCCCGCCGCGGCGAGATCCGGACCGAGCCGGGCGGCGTCGGCCGCCTGCGCGGCATTGCGGCCGGCGTGGTCGAGGACGATGTTGTCGGCATAGCTGCCGGACAGCACCCGCGGCAGTTGCGCGACATAGGCGACCTGGCTCGGGCGCAGGTAGAGCTCGACGTCGGTGACCGGGTCACCGTTCCAGGTGATGGTGCCGGTGTGGTCGACCAGCCCGGCCAGGGCACGCAACACGCTGGACTTGCCCGCGCCGATCGGACCGAGCAGCAGCACCAACTCGCCGGGCGCGATCGACAGCGAGACGTCCTCGACGCCGATGGTGCCGTCCTCGTGCACGACGGAGACGTCGGACAGTTCGAGCCGGCGAAGCGGCGCCAGGGCCGCCGGTTCGCCGGGGGCGGGCGCGGTCCCGCGTACCAGATCGACACCCGGGGGCAGCCGGATCAGATCGGAGCCACCGGCCAGGCGGCTGGTCTCGCGTTGCCAGGCGCGGGTGCCGGGCGCCTCGGTGATCACCCAGCCGGTGACCATGCCGAAGTAGTCGAACCCGACGACCGTCACCGACAGCATCAGGGCGGTCGCAAGGTCCCAGCCGCCGAGCAGATGGATGGCCCAGACCGCGACCACGCCGCCCTGCACGATGACCATCGGTACGCCGTCCAGGGCGGCCTGTACCCGGTGCTCGCGGACGGCCGCGGCGACCCGGCCGGCGTCGACGCGGCGCAGGTGGGCGTGCACGGCGCCGGTGGCATCGGCGAGCTTGACCGTCCGGGTGGCGTCCAGCGCGGAGACCAGGGCGCGGCCGAATCCGGCCCGGGCGGTGGCGGCGCTGGCCGCGGAGCGCCCGGCGACGGGCCGGCCGAGCGAGGAGGCCAGCGCGGCCGCGACCATGACGACGACCAGCACCGCGCCGGCCGCCAGATTGCGGGCGAGCACCGTGGTCACGACGACCACCACCAGGCCGTTGACGAAGTCGACCCAGCGATCGGCGTAGCGCGACAGGCGGTCGGCGTCGAGGGCCCGGGAGACCACCTCGCCCGGCGGGTCGCGGGGCAGCCGACGCTGCGCGGTCTGCGCGATCAGCACGCTCGACCGCACCCGGAGCAGGATCTCGCCCCACCAGGGCAGGTACTGCCGGATGGCCAGCGGGAACAGGACCACCCACGCGAACAGGCTGCCGATCATGCCCGCGACCAGCGGCCACAGCCGGGCCGGGTCGACCGTCGGGGCAGAGAGGGCGGCGACGATCTGGCCCCACAGGTACGCCGTGACCGTCCCATAGCCGCCGATCAGTGCCGCGATGCCGAACAGGACCGCGCCGAGCATGCCCCACTGCGGGTGGGCCGTGATCGCGCGCGTCACCACGCGGACCAGGCTCGGGATCGCGGCCGGATCGGGCCGGTCGGGTGCGTCGGTGCGGCGGCGCAGCGTGCCCACGCCGACGGGATCTGCCGCGGCCGGCTCGGGCTCGGCGGCCGGCCCGCCCTCGAGCCACTCGCCGGCATCGGACAACAGGTCGCGGTACGGCCCGGGTGCGCGCTCGAGCTCGGCCCGCGGGCCCTGCTGGAGCACGGTGCCGGCGGCCAGCACCGCGACCCGGTCGGCGCGACGGGTGGTGGCCAGCCGGTGGGCGATGACGATGCCGGTACGCCCGTGCAACAGCCGGGCCGAGGCGGCGATCACCAGCCGTTCGGTGCGCGGATCCATCCGGGCGGTTGCCTCGTCCAGCACCACGACGCGTACCTCGCGGACCAGTAGCCGGGCGAAGGACACGAGCTGCTCCTCGCCGGCCGACAAGGTGGCACCGCCGGGGCCGAGGGGCGTGTCCAGGCCGCCCGGCAGGCTGTCCACCCACGCCGTGAGGCCGAGCTCGTCGATCGCCGCGGCCACCCGCTCGCGCGAGATGTCGGTGAACAGGGTGATGTTCTCGGCCAGCGTGCCGGCCAGGATCTCCGTGCGCTGGGTGATCACCCCGACGGCGCGCCGCAGGTCGGTCAGCCGGAGCCGGTCGATGCCGGTGCCGGCCAGGGTGATCGTTCCGGGCGGCGGTTCGACCGCGCGGGAGAGCAGCGCGGCGAGGGTCGACTTGCCCGAGCCGGAGCGGCCGACCAGGGCCAGGGTCTGTCCGGCGGGCAGCGTCAGGTCGTCGACGCGCAGGCGAAAGCCGCCGTCGGCATAGCCGAAGTCGAGACCGTCGATCCGCAGCTCCAGCGGCCCGTCCGGCAGCGGGAGGCCGCCGGTCGGCTCGCGCTCGGTCTCGAGCAACTGGCGCAACCGGATGACCGCGCCGATGCCGGCCTGCAGCTCGGGCAGTTGTTCGGCGAGCCGACCGATCTGGCCGACGAAGATCGTGGTCAGCAGCACCAGGGTGACCAGCTCGCCCAGCCCGAGCCGGCCGCCGAGCACCAGCGCGGCGCCGATCACGACGACGGCGCCCAGCAGCCCGTTGAGCAGTGCGGTCGAGCGGAAGATCAGCGCCACCTGGGCCGCGACCACGCGCCGGAACAGGCGCAGCACCCGCGCGGCCTGCTCGGTGCTGCGGCGCAGGATGAAGGCCGCGCCCAGGCTGGTCCGCAGGTCGTCGCGGGCCGCGACCCCCTCCTCGAAGATCGCGGCATGGTCGGTCCAGGCGATCTCCTCGGTGACCTTGCGCTCGGCGATCGTGCCGAGCAGCGGCCGGACCACCAGCAGGCAGGCGGCCGCCGCGACCGGGAAGAGAATCCAGGCGGGCCACCAGGTCAGTCCGGCGACGACCCACATCGGCAAGGTCACGAAGATCGTCCGCAGCGACTCCCAGACCTGGCGGCGGACGAGCGTACCCACCTCGTGGGTGTCGTCGTCGACGCGGTCCAGGATCTCCCCGGCGGCCTGTTCGGACAGCCGGTGCACCGGCTGGGCCCAGGCGGCGGCGACCAGATCGTCGCGCAGCCGGCCCTCGGCCCGGTCGCTGACGCCGGCCCAGATCACCCGGCCGACGGATTCGAGCACCGCGCCCAGCACGACACAGGCGGCGAGGGCGGCGACAAGCCCGACCGTGGCGCCTTCGGCAAGCCGGCCGGCGACCACTGTGCCGAGCGTCTCGCCGATGGCGCCGGCCAGGCACAACAGCACCGCGACCGCCGCCGGCGCGCCCGCCAGGCGGCGCCAGCCGATCGGCTGGGCCTCCGCCGTCGGGCCTCCCGCGCGGGGCGGGGCGGCGCTGATCGGGGTCACGACGGGCCACGCTAGGGGAGCCGGCCGACAGGCGCATCCCAATTCGGGGCGCCCCTAGACTGGCGGCATGACTGCAACCGAGAGCCGGTCCGACCAGCCGCCGACGCCGGAAAGCTCCGGTCGCCGGGTGGTGGTGGCCGCTCCCCGGGGCTACTGCGCCGGCGTGGACCGGGCGGTCATCACCGTCGAGAAGGCCCTCGACCACTACGGCCCGCCCGTCTATGTCCGCAAGCAGATCGTGCACAACAAGCACGTCGTGGAGACGCTGTCCGAGCGCGGGGCGATCTTCGTCGAGGAGTTGGACGAGGTGCCGGAGGGCGCGCTGGTGGTGTTCTCCGCGCACGGGGTGTCGCCAGCGGTGCACGCCCAGGCCGAGCAGCGCGGCCTGCAGACCATCGACGCGACCTGCCCGCTGGTGACCAAGGTGCACAACGAGGCGAAGCGGTTCGCCCGCGAGGACAAGCAGATCCTGCTGATCGGGCATGCGGGGCACGAAGAGGTGGAGGGCACCTCGGGCGAGGCGCCCGAGCACATCACCCTGGTCCAGTCGCCCGAGGACGTGGACGACCTCGAGCTGGAGAATCCCGACAACGTCGCATGGCTGTCGCAGACCACGCTGAGCGTCGACGAGACGATGCAGACGGTGCACCGGCTGCGGGAGAAGTTCCCGCTGCTGCAGGACCCGCCGAGCGACGACATCTGCTACGCCACCTCCAACCGGCAGGCCGCCGTGAAGCAGATCGCCGCGCACAGCGACCTGGTGATCGTGGTCGGCTCGGCCAACTCCTCCAATTCGGTACGCCTGGTCGAGGTCGCCCTGGAGGCCGGGGCGAAGGCCGCGCACCGGGTCGACAACGCCGGCGAGGTCGACGAGGCCTGGCTAAATGGGGTCGAATCCGTGGGTGTCACCTCCGGCGCCTCGGTGCCCGATGATCTTGTCCAGGGCGTGCTGGACCTGTTGGTGGACAGGGGGTTCCCGGCGGCCACCGAGGAGCGGCTGACCGAGGAGAATCTGGTCTTCGCCCTGCCGCCGGAGCTGCGCAAGCGATTGCGTACCGGCGCGATCAACGACTGAAAATCCTGGTTGTCGCCCGCCTCACCGGCCGGGCATGATCGGCGAATGGAAGACAGCCGAACCCTGTCCGGGCGTACCGCGGTGATCACCGGCGTCAGTCGACGGCAGGGGATCGGGTACGGCGTCGCCCGCCGGCTCGCGTCGATGGGGGCCGATCTGTTCGTACAGCACTGGTCGGCCCACGACGATGATCAACCGTGGGGCGCCGACGACATCGCCGACGTGCTGGCAGGAATCGCCGAGGCGCAGCAGCCCGGGGGCCGGCTCGCGGACGCCTCCCTCGACCTGGCCGCGCCCGATGCGGGGGAGGCTTTGATCGGGCTGGCCGCCGACGCGCTCGGCCCACTCGACATCCTGATCTGCAACCACGCCCGCAGCGGCGGCGACGGGCCGCTGGCGGAGATGACCGCCGACCGCCTGGACGGCCACTTCGCGGTCAACACCCGTTCCACCATCCTGGCCACCAAGGCGTTCGCGGCCCGGCACGATTCGTCTCGTCCGGGTGGCCGGGTGATCTGGATGACCTCGGGGCAGGTCGCCGGCCCGATGCGCGACGAGATCGCCTATGCCGCGTCCAAGGCGGCGCTCGCCGGGCTCACCCCGAGCGTCGCCGATGATCTGATCGAGGCCGGGATCGTGTTGAACACCGTCAATCCCGGGCCGGTGAACACCGGGTATCTCGATGCCGAGACGACCGATCGCGCGGATCGGCTCGACGAGATCCGGGCGCACTTCCCGGCCGGCCGGTTCGGCGAGCCCGACGATCCGGCGCGGCTGATCGCCTGGCTGGTCAGCGACGAGGGTCGCTGGGTGGTCGGGCAGGTGATCAGTTCCGAGGGCGGTTTCCGGCGCTGGGGCTGAGGGCCGTGCCGCCCCGCGGACGGCAGGGGGCAGGATGGGCGGCATGATCGCAGCGTTCAGCATCGCCCCCGCGGCCACCGACCCCGACGGCGGAGTGGCCGACGCGGTCGCCGAGGCCGTGCGGATCGTCCGGGAGTCCGGACTGCCCAACGAGACCAATGCCATGTTCACCAACATCGAGGGCGAGTGGGATGAGGTGATGGGCGTGATCAAGCGCTGCGTCGACGCGCTCGCCGCCCGGAGCCCACGGGTCTCGTTGGTGATCAAGGCCGACATCCGGCCCGGCCACACCGGCCAGTTGACCGCGAAGGTCGAGCGGGTGGAGCGGGCTCTCGGTGACTGACGGCCAGGCACGCTGGTCCGCACCCGGCAACCCCGACCAACCGAGAGGAGACCCGACCGTGGCGGACGACCGGCCCCCGCGCAAGATCATCCTGGATTGCGATCCGGGTCACGACGACGCGATCGCGCTGGCGCTCGCACACGGCAGCCCGGCGATCGACCTGCTCGCCGTGACGACGGTCGCCGGTAACCAGACGCTGGCCAAGGTCACCCGTAATGCCCGAGCAATCGCGGCGACGTTCGGCCTGACCGGCGTACCCATCGCGGCCGGCGCGGACCGACCGCTCGTCGGTGACCTGATTGTCGCGCCCGACATCCACGGCGAGACGGGCCTCGACGGCCCGGCCCTGGCCGAGCCGACCGACCCGCTCGATGCGCGGCATGCCGCCGAGCTGATCATCGACACGGTGCTGGCCCACCAGCCCGGCGAGGTCAGCCTGGTCCCGGTCGGGCCGCTGACCAATATCGCTCTCGCGGCCAGGCTGGAGCCGCGGATCACCGAGCGGGTCGGTGAGGTCGTGCTGATGGGCGGCGCGGTCGGCCCGGGCAACAGGACGCCCGTCGCCGAGTTCAACATCTGGGCCGATCCCGAGGCGGCCCACATCGTCTTCGGCGCACCGTGGCGCGTGACCATGATCGGGCTCGACGTGACGCACCGCGCGCTCGCGACACCGCAGGTACGCGAGCGGATCCGCGCGCTCGGCAGCGGCCCGGCGCGCTTCGTCGAGGAGATGCTCGCCTTCTACGGCGGCGCCTATCGCACCCATCAGGGGTTCAGCGCGCCGCCGGTTCACGACCCGTGCGCCGTCGCGTACCTGATCGACCCGACCATGATCGCCACCCGCCGGGCTCCGATCACGGTGGAGCTGGCCGGCGCGGCGACCCGCGGGATGACGGTCGTGGACCTGCGCGGGCCGACCCCGGCCGGTCGGCACCGGGTGGCGCTGGATCTCGACGCCGACCGGTTCTGGGATGTCATGATCGACGCGATCGCCCGGATCGGGGCCGACGGGGGCTGACCCGGGTCGTCAGACCCCGCGATCCACGGGGAACCGCCCGTCGGCAACCGCCCGCTCCAGCGCGGCGAAGTCGGCCTCGCAGGTATCGGCATAGCCGGCCGACCAGTCGGCCAGCGCCTCGGCGGCCCGGGTGCTGCGGCCGAGATAGGCGGCGATCGCCGGCCCGGCGGGCGACTGGCTGTGGGCGCGGGCGAGCAGTCGGCCGCACAGGGTGGCGTACCGGCCGAAGTCGGCGGCATCGAGCCGCGACGGCTCGATCGAGCCCTTCATGTCGCGGAACTGGCGCCAGTAGTAGTCGACCCGCGTGTTGCGGTGCGACAGCTCGCCCGCGTACCCGACGATGTGGCCGAGGAACGGATCCGACTGCGCCTGCAGGATGCGCTGCCCGGCGGTGACGCGCCGCCCCTCGGAGAACTCGCCGGTCTCGTGGGCCGGGATCACCCGCGGCATGCCCCCGTAGGTCTGCAACACCGACGGCTGTGCTTCCTTGGCCTGCAGGAAGATCACCTCACCGCCCGGGCCCTCCAGCGCCAGTACGTAGCACCGCGTGCCCACGCTGCCGACGCCGACCACGCGCAGCACGAAGTCGACCGGCCGGAACTGCGCCAACAGGTACGCCGCATCGGCTCGCACCGTGCCGAGGTACTGGCGGAACAGGCCGTTCATGTCCTCCAGCGACGCATGATCGACATGGCGGGTGATCGGCGGCTGGTCGACGATCCTCAGGTCCCCATGATCATCACGGGTGGTGATCTTCTCCAGGACCTGGTCCGAGGTACGCCCGCGCGCCTTGCTCGTCGCCTTGCGGGTGATCTTCAGGCCGCGGCCGGACAGCTTCTCCTCCAGGTCTCCCGACGAGACCTGGACATAGAAGCGTTCGGTGGCCGTGAGTTCGGTCAGCTCGCGCAGCGTCTCCCGGTAGCCTTCGACGCCGGCCAGGGTGGCCTCGCGGCAGCGCGGCTCCGACATGCCGTTGTCCCGGCCGCCGATGTGGATGCTCGCCGCGAGCCGCCGGACGTCCCATTCCCACGGGGCGATCCCGGCCTCGTCGAAATCGTTCAGGTCGAACAGCAGCGTCCGCTCCGGGGAGGCGAAGAAGCCGAAATTGGAGATGTGCGCATCGCCGCAGGCCACCACCCGCGGGCCGGTCACCGGCGCCGGAGCGAGATCGGCCGCCATCACCGCGGCCGTGCCTCGGTAGTAGGCGAACGGCGACTGGAGCATCCGGCCGATCCGGACCCCGATCAGGCCGGCGAGCCGGCTCTCGTGCTGTTCGGTCAGGATGCGGAGCGGATCGCGATCGTCGGGCAGCCGCAGCGCCGCCAGCTCACCCCGCGGCAACCTCTCGCGCAGCGTCTTGCCGTCGACCCCGGCGAACTCGGCCACCGGGCGTTCCGGGATGCTCATCGGCTCACCCTAGCCGCGGTGCGTCCTCCACGGCGATGCTCGCGCCCCTGCGCTCCAGGTCCAACGCCGTGACGGTGTTCGCGCCCGCGCGGAGCAGGGGGGCCGGGCAGTACAGATTGCGCTGCGGCCCCGCGGCGTCGTAGCGGCCGAGCAGGAATCCGTTCAGCCAGACGAATCCGCGGCCGAACCCGGGGAAGGCCAACCAGCAGTCCGCGGGCTCGTCGATGATCAGCTCCGCCCGCGCCCAGCCCGGCGACCCGGCACCGGCCGCGATCGCTCCGCTCATGATCGAATCGAGCTCCGGTTCGCCGAGCTCGGGCAGCGGCAGGGGGCGGTGCTGCCAGCCGAAGGCGTACCGCCCGGTGATCAGCACACCGCCGAGGATGCCCTTGTCCTCGAACGACCGCGGGCCGTAGTTGATCCGGCCGCGGTTCTCCACCAGCACGTCGACCCGGCCGCGCTCGCCGGTGCCCGTGAACGGCAGCCCTTCGGCGCCGGTCAGCTCGTCCAGCACGCCGAGCGGTACGCCGTCCAGCCACACCTGCGCCCGGTCGTGCAGGTCGCGCAGTCGCAGCACCTGGTCGCCCGCGGACAGCACGGGGCGGGCCGAGTAGAGCACCAGGCCCTGGTCGATGCCCAGGTCGGTGAAGGGGCGCGGCGCGATCCCCGGCAGCGGGTCGCCCGCGCGCGCCCAGTCCAGCAGACCGGGGCCGGGCCGCGTCGGTAGCTCGGTCGGGGCGAGCCGGCGGGGGGTGGCGGCGAGGCGATCGGGCACCGGGGGCAGCTCGGCGTAGGCGCCGAAGACCGCGCGTACCGCGTGGAACTTCTCGGTCAGCGAGCCGTCCTCGGCGATCGGGGCGTCGTAGTCGTAGCTGGTTGCCGTCGGCTGGATGCGCTCCGGCAGCTCGCCCGCCGGGCCCGGGCCGGTGTTCGCGCCGGCCCAGAGCCCGAAGTTGGTGCCGCCGTGCCCCATGTAGAGGCAGACCGATCCGCCGCCGTCGAGCCCGCCGGCGTCGAGCGTCGTGCCGATCTCGGCCGCCACGTCGGAGCCGGGACGGGTGGTGTGCCGCTCGCCCCAGTGGTCGAACCAGCCGTCCCAGAACTCGATGTTGATCATCGGCTCGCCGGGGCGGCGGCGCCGCCAGACCTCCAGCGATTCCGCCGCCCGCGAGCCGAAGGTCGCGGCGGCCAGCACGCCCGGCAGTGCGCCGCCGTCGAGGAAGTAGTCCTCGCCCCCGTCGGCGGTGAAGATCAACTCGGTCACGCCGCGTTCGGCGAGCGCCCGCACGTTCCAGCGCAGATAGTCGGCGTCGTCGCCGTAGCTGCCGTACTCGTTCTCGGCCTGCCAGGCCACGATCGGACCGCCCGCCGCGGCCTGCAGCCCGGTCAGCCGCGGCAGTGCGTCGTCGAACCATTCCTCGATCGGGGCCGTCCATCGCGGATCGGCGGTACGCGGGATCAGGTCGCGCCCGGTCAGCCAGGCGGGCAGGCCGCCGTTGTCCCACTCCGCGCAGATGTAGGGCCCCGGCCGCATGATCACGTCGAGCCCGAGCCCGGCCGCCAGCTCGACGAACCGCGAGACATCGCGCCAGCCGGTGAAGTCCGGCGGTTCGGTCTCGCGCGGCTGGTGGAAGTTCCATGCGAGATAGGTGTCGACGGTGTTCGCGCCCATCGCCCGCAGCCGGGCGAGCCGGTCGGCCCACTGGTCCGGATGCACGCGGAAATAGTGGATCGCACCGGCGAGGATCCGATGCGGTACGCCGGCCCGGAGGAGCCGGCCGTCGGACCAGGTGAGCAGCGCAGCCACGCGCGGCAGCTTAGCCAGCCGCGTCGCGCCGGTCGGTACGCCCGGCCGGGCGCGGGCCGGCCTCCTCGACGAGGTCGAACAGGTCGGGCTCGCCACGGCGGAGCTGGTCGGCCTCCGGCAGCCGGTCATCGGCGCGGCCCAGCATCGGGGCGACCCCGGCCGCGTCGTCGACCAGCTCGGCCTGGCTCACCCGACGCACGGGCTCCTCGACCGCCGACGAGGCCGCCAGCTCGGCATCGCTCACCCGCAGCTCGGAGAACCGCCGCGCGCTGACCAGCACCCGGGTCTCCAGGGACGACAGGGTCGAGTTGTAGGCCGTGACGGCGCGCTCGATCGCCCGGCCCAGTCGGTCGAAGTGGTTGCCCATGGTGCCGAGCCGGTCGTGCAGCTCGCGGCCGAGTCGGAACACCTCTGCCGCGGACTCGGCGAGCGCGGCCTGCTTCCACCCGTAGGCCACGGCGCGCAGGGTCGCGATCAGCGTGGTCGGCGTGGCCAGCACGATGTTGCGCGCGGCGGCGAACTCGTGCAGATCCGGCGCCTGGGCCAGCGCCTCGGCACCGAGCGCCTCGCTCGGCAGGAACAGGATCGTGAACTCGGGGCTGCCCTCCTCGGCCTGCCAGTAGCGCTTGTCGCTGAGCTGGGTGATGTGGCCACGGACGTTGGTGGCGAACCGCGCCAGGGCGGCGGAGCGGGAGGCGTCGTCGGCTGCCTCGTGGGCGTCCAGGAAGGACGCCAGCGGCACCTTCGCATCGACGAACAGGCACTTGCCATCGCCGAGGGAGACGCGCATGTCCGGGCGTACCGCCTTGTCATCGGCAGACGTCGTGTGCTGGGTGGTGAAGTCGCAGTGCTCGATCATCCCGGCCACCTCGGCGACCCGCTTGAGCTGCAGCTCGCCCCAGGCGCCGCGCTGGTGCGGCTTGCGCAGCGCGGTGGCCAGCGCGTGGGTCTCCCGGCGCAGGTGCTCACCGGTTGCCTGGACGGCCTGCACCTGGTTGCGCAGGTCGGTGGCGAGTGCGACGCGCTCCTTCTCCACGGTGGTCAGCCGGTCGGAGAAGCGGGCGAGGGTCTCGGCGACCGGCCGGAGGAGTTGCTCGGTGGCGCGCAACCGCTCCTGGGCGCGCGCATCGGCCTGCTTGTCCTGGGCCGCGAGCTGCTCGGCCGACAACGCCTTGAACTGCGCGACCAGGGCGTCGCGGTCGGCGCGCAACCGCTCGGCGGCCTCCCGGGCCGCATCGCGCTCGGCGCGGGCGCTGGCCAGCTCGGCCGACACGGCGGCGGCCTCGGCCTGGGCATTCGCCGCCTCGGCGCGGGCGTCGGCGATCGCGGCCTGGCCCGACGAGAGCCGCTCGCGCACGGCGGCCGCCTCGGCGCGGGCGCGCTCGGCGTCGGCGCGGGACCGCTCGATCTCGGCCTGACCCCGGGCGTTCGCCGCCTGCTCGCGCGCCGTCTGCTCGCCGGCCGTCGATGCCGCCCGCGCGCGCAGCACCAGCCAGACCGTGCCCGCGCCGAACGCCAGTCCGATCAGCAACATCCCGATGCCAACGATCTCCATGCCCCCATCTTGGCGTCCGCCACCGACAAGCGGCCGGACCACGCGCCGCCCTAGCGGACGATGTCGGCGCGTCGGGCGACGATCAGATCGTCGGCGCTGAGGTGGGTGAGGTCCCCGTGATGGGTGAGCGCGAGGGCGGCGGCCCGCAGCCCGGTCCCGATGCCCGCATCCACATCGTCGTCCAGCCAGCCGTGCAGTACGCCCCCGATGAAGGCATCGCCCGCGCCGGGGCGGTCGCGTACCGGCACCCAGCGCACCGGGTGCGAGCGCAGCCCCTCCGCGGACGCGCGATGCACCCCGGCGGTGCCGTCGGTGGTGATCACCGTCTCGATGTCGAAGCGCTGCTGCAGTTCGGCGGCGACCGTCGCGCCGGCGTGCGGGATCCGGAGCACGGTATTGGCGTCGGTCCGCGAGCAGAACAAGATGTCGATCCGAGACAGCCAGGGGGTGATCGTGGCCCTGGCGCGGTCGGCGGACCACAGTTGATCGCGGTGATTGACGTCCAGCGCGACCGCAACGCCGTGCCGATGGGCGAGGTCGATCGCGTGGTCGACCACGCCGGCCGTCGCCTCGGTCAGTGCGGCGGTGATCCCGGAGACGAACAGCACGCTGGTGTCCAACAAGACATCCCAGTCGAAGTCGTCGATCGCGAGATCGCGGAACGGGGTGTGCTCGCGGTCGTAGCGCACCCGGGCGGGAACGGCGCCCCCGTTGGGTTCGAGGAAGTACAGCGCCACCCGGCCGTCGCGGCGCAGCGCCTGGGAGGTGTCGACGCCGACCGCGCGGTACTCGCGCAGAATCCGGTCGCCGAGCTCGCCGTCGGGCACGACCGTCGCCCATGCGGTACGCCGTTGCAACTGCGCGAGCAGGCCGGCGACATTGGCCTCGGAGCAGGCAGCGGTCACGCGGAGCCGGTTCGTCGTGGCCAGGCGATCGCCGGCCGGAACCGTGAGGCGGAGCTGGCCCTCACCGAAGGTGCTGACGTCGAAGCGGGTGTCGTCGGCGCCGGCGGGATCGTCGGGCAGGGCTCGTCGCGCGATGCCGTGGCTGCCGGTCATGGCCGCCCGGTGATCACATACATGTGCCTGCCCCCGTGTGTCGCGCCCGCCGTCGATGATCGGCGGGGCCGCGCGGGCCCGGTCGGCGGGTCCCGCGTGGGCTGACGTTACTCGGCCTGGAGCGGGCGGCTGCGGAGGCTGGCCGGGAGGCAGCGGAACCGCCGCGCGGATGACGCGGCGGCCCGCAGGAACGCCCGACTCGACTGGCTGTGATGACTCCCCCCGGAGCAGCCACCGTCTTCTCGGCGTGGCGATGCCGGTCGCACAGATGTGCCCGTCGCCTGGTTCGCCGCAGGTCATCGCTGACCCGGCGGGTGGGCCGTTCGGGGGCACACGCTACGTTGCGTTCCGGTGATCCAGCCAGTTGGACACTGAACGTATGTTCACGGATCGGCCGAGTGGCCGCGGTTGGAAGGGGTATTGCCGCGGGGGCCGGTGGTTCCGCACACAATTTCGGGGCCGGTGTGGCGGATGTGGCGGGGGAATGGGCGAGATGAGCCGGGAGCGGGTGCTGTTGCTGTTGCGCGTCGCGCGGCACTACTACGAGTTCGGCTGGGACCAGGCCAGGATCGCCGAGGTCGAGGGCGTCTCGCGGCCGACGGTCTCCCGGCTGCTCGCGGAGGCGCGGCGGCGAGGCATCGTCCGGATCGAGATCGGGCATCCGAGCGAGCGTGCCATCGAGCTCGAGGAGCGGCTCGCCCGGCGGTACGCGCTCAGCGGCGGCGCGCGGGTGGCCGCCGTTGATCCCGGCGCTCCTCTGAACTCTGCCCTCGGACAGGTGCTCGGCGAGATCCTGCAGGAGTGTGTGGCCGATGACTCGGTGATCGCGGCCTCCACGGGCGGCACCGTTTCGGAGTTGATCGAGGAACTGCCGAGCTGGCATCGGCCGGGGGTGGTGGTCGTCCAGATGATCGGCCTGCTCGACCAGGCGAACCCGATCATGGACGGCTCCGACATCGCGCGCCGGCTGGCACGGGCGTTCGGCGGCACCCACCGGGTCCTGCCCGCCCCGCTGATCGTCTCCGATGCGCGGGTGGCCGGCGGGCTGCGGCGGGAGAGCGCCGTCGCGACGGCGCTCGCGCTCGGGTCGCGGGCCGATGTCGCGGTGGTCGGCATCGGCGCCACCGGATCGGGACGGACGAACATCTTCGACGGGTTGCTCGCTCCCGCGGAGGAGGCCGAGATCGCCGAGCTCGGCGCCGTCGGGCACATCCTGGGCCGGCACTTCGACGCGGACGGCCGCTTCCTGGACCATCCGATCCACCAGCGGCTGATGGCGGTATCCGCCGAGCGACTCAGTGAGATTCCGTGCGTGATCGCGGCGGCCTACGGCCCGCAGAAGGTACGCGCGATCACCGCTGCGCTGTCGGCGGGGTGGGTCGACTGGTTGATCACCGATGCCGACACGGCCAGCACGCTGGTCGACGCGGAACCACCGGCGCCCGCCTGATCAATCCCGCTTGATCAACTCCGCTTGATCAGCTCCGCTTGATCAACTGCCGGTCGGTCAACGGTCGAGCCGCAACTGCGGCCCGACCGCGTGTCGCAGATGCACGAAACTCTCGGTGGCGGTCACATTCTCCAGCGACCGGATCTGCTCGATCACGGTCAGGAACTCCTCGTCGCTGCGGCAGGCCACCTCGGCGAGCAGGTCCACCGAGCCGGCGGTGAACACCACCGAGGTGACGCTGGGCAGCGCGGCCATCCGCTCGGCGATCGGTTGCAACGGGCCGTCGGTGCGTACCCCGATCGTGCCGCGCCGGTCGAAGCCCAGCGCCGCGGGATCCGGCACGGCGACGATCCGCATCAGCCCGGATTCGATCATGCGGGCCACGCGCTGCCGGACGGCTGCCTCCGACAGGCCGACATCCTTGCCGAGGGCCGCATAGGAGCGGCGCCCGTCGCGCTGCAACGCGACCAGGATCGCGCGCGAGACCTCGTCCGGGCTCACTCGGCGAGCACCTGTGCCTGCGGGGTCACGGGGATACCGAATGCCGCACCGACCGGCTCCTCGGTGAGCCGGCCGCCGTGGGTGTTCAGCCCCCGGGCCAGGGCCGGGTCGGCGCGCAGCGCCGGCAGCGTTCCCCGGTCGGCCA
The DNA here is from genome assembly GCF_013408305.1 of Naumannella cuiyingiana. NCBI lineage: Bacteria > Bacillati > Actinomycetota > Actinomycetes > Propionibacteriales > Propionibacteriaceae > Naumannella > Naumannella cuiyingiana. The sequence continues at coordinate 2,664,250 of NZ_JACBZS010000001.1, forward strand.
GCGCGGCAGCGTAGGGCAGCGTGACATTGGTCAGCGCGCGGGTCGAGGTGTGCGGCACCGCGCCCGGCATGTTCGCCACGCAGTAGAAGATCGTCTCGCCGACGCGGTAGGTCGGATCGGAGTGCGTGGTGGGCCGCGAGTCCTCGAAGCAGCCACCCTGGTCGATGGAGATGTCGACGAGCACCGCGCCCGGCTTCATCTTCTGCACCAGCGAATGCGGGATCACGGTCGGCGCCTTCGCGCCCGGAATCAGGACGGCGCCGATGATCATGTCGGCCTCGACCGCCTGCTGCTCGACCTCCCACGGCGTCGAGACCAGCGTGCGTACCCGATTGCCGAAGATCTTGTCGGCCGCTCGCAGCTTGTCGACGTTGAGGTCGAGCAGGGAGACGTCGGCGCCCATCCCGACGGCGATCTGGGCGGCGTTCATGCCCGCCACGCCGGCCCCGATCACGACCACGCGGGCCGGCGCGACGCCGGGCACGCCACCCGGCAGCACGCCGCGGCCGCCGTAGGGACGCATCAGTTGGTACGCCCCGGCCTGCGGCGCCAGCCGTCCGGCCACCTCGCTCATCGGCGCCAGCAGCGGCAGTTCGCCGGTCGCCGTCTGGACGGTCTCGTAGGCGATGCCGGTGACCTGCTTGTCGAGCAGTTCGCGGGTCAGCTCCGGAGCCGAGGCCAGGTGCAGATAGGTGAACAGCGTCAGGCCCGGCCGCAGTCGGCCGAACTCCTCGGCGACCGGTTCCTTGACCTTGAGCACCAGTTCGGCCCGGCCCCAGGTGTCGTCGGCGCCCGGCACGATCTGCGCGCCGGCCTCGGCGTACTCGGCGTCGGTGATCGCCGAGCCGAGGCCCGCGCCGGCCTGGACCAACACCTCGTGGCCCCGACGAGTCAGTTCGCTGGCCCCGGCCGGGGTCAGCGCGACCCGGTACTCGTTGTTCTTCACTTCGGTGGGTACGCCGACGCGCATCTGCTTCTCCTTCGAGGCGGTTGCTTGCCTCTCATTGTCGGCCGGTCGCAGGCAGATGTGCAATGGATTCGGTGGGACTTTTCATCCTCGACCACGCATCCAGTTGCAGTCGCGCCGATTCGGTGCGGATTCGGAGGGCTCTAGAGTCGCGGTCATGGATGCACCGACCCGTGATCTGGCCGACTTCGTGATCGCCTCGCCGACCTCCTTCCACGCCGCGGGCGAGGTCGCGCGACGGCTGCGGGCGGCCGGCTGGGCCGAGCAGCGGGCCGACGAGCGGTGGGATGCCGCTCCCGGCGGGCATTTCCTGGTCCGCGGCGGGGCAGTGCTCGCCTGGTGGGTACCCGAGGGCGCGGGGGCGGCGTCGGCGTACCGGATCGTCGGCGCGCACACCGACTCACCCGGGTTCAAGCTCAAGCCGAACCCGCAGTTGCGGCGGTTCGGCTGGGACCAGGTGGGGGTGGAGATCTACGGCGGGCCGCTGCTGGCCAGTTGGACCGATCGCGATCTCGGGTTGGCCGGGCGCGTGGTCGACGTCGAGGGCAACGAGGCGCTCGTCCGGACCGGTGCGATCATGCGGATCCCGGAGCTCGCGATTCACCTCGACCGCTCGGTCAACGAGCAGGGATTGAAGCTCGGCCGGCAGGCGCACACCGCGCCGGTCATCGGCCTGGGCGAGCGCGACCTGGTGTCGACACTGCTCGACGGGTCGGGCCTGCCCGGTGATCCGGTCGGCTTCGACGTGTACGCCTATGACACCCAGCCGCCCGCGGTGGTGGGCGATGCCGGCGAGTACTTCGCCAGCGGGCGGCTCGACAATCTGTCCAGCGTGCACGCCGGGCTGACCGCGTTGCTGAATCATGATCAGGAGTCGGGTGATCATGGTCCGGACGTCCGGGTGCTGGCCGCATTCGATCATGAGGAGGTGGGCAGCGGGAGTGCCACCGGCGCCTCGGGTGCGCTGCTGGAGGGCGTGCTGCGGCGTACCTCAGGCGCGCTCGGTGCCGACGGTGATCAGCACGAGGCGATGCTCGCGCGGTCCTTCCACGTGTCTTCCGATGCGGGGCACGCCGTGCATCCGAACTATGCCGAGCGGCACGATCCGGCGAACCATCCGCTGCTGAACGGCGGCCCGCTGCTCAAGATCAACGCCAACCAGCGCTATGCGACCGACGGGCCCGGCGCCGTCCGATGGGCGCGGGCATGCCACGCGGCGGGGGTCGAGCTGCAGCCGTTCGTGTCGAACAACGACATCCCGTGCGGCAGCACGATCGGTCCGCTGACGGCGACGCGGCTCGGCATCGACACGGTCGATGTCGGCGTACCGCTGCTCAGCATGCATTCGGTGCGGGAGTTCGCGGGTACGCGCGATCTCGCCGGTCTCGCCGCGGCGCTCCGCGCGTACCTGTGGTGAACGGTTCCTTTCTGGTCAGCAAAATCCGGGGGCAGCGGGAACGGAGTACGGCAGGCTGTCGTTCGAAGTGTTGAAATGTCAACCACTGACCGAAAGGGCAGCAACCCATGAACCAGTCCGCGACAGACTCCCCCCAGGCAGGCCGCGGCAGGATCGAAGATGTGGCACGGCTCGTGCTGCGCGGCGTGCTGGGGATCGTGATGATCGCCCACGGCGTGCAGAAGGTGAGCTCCGGTGGTCTCGGTGCCGCCGGGGCCTCCTTCGAGCGGATGGGCATTCCCGGTGGCGCCGTGTTCGGGCCGCTGGTCGCCCTGCTCGAGCTGGCGGGCGGGGCGGCGATGCTGCTCGGCCTGCTCACGCCGATCGTCGGCGCGTTGTTTGCGCTGACGATGCTCGGTGCCGCGGTGCTGGTGCACGGCGGCAACGGGTTCTATGCCCAGGCCGGCGGGTATGAGTTCGCGCTCGTGCTCGCGGTGCTCAGTGCGTACCTCGCCGTGGTCGGGCCCGGCCGGCTGAGCGTCGACTCGCGGCTGCTCGTGCCGGTGCTGCGCCGGCGCGGGGACCGGGCGGTGCCGGCGGGCGCCTGAGCCCCGGCGCGGATGGGAGAACGCCGCGCCGGCCATTAGTGTTGGCCGGCGTGGCACTCACCATCGGAATCGTCGGCCTGCCGAATGCCGGCAAGTCGACCCTGTTCAACGCCCTGACCCGCAACAACGTGCTCGCGGAGAACTACCCCTTCGCGACGATCGAGCCGAATACCGGCGTGGTCGGGGTGCCGGATCCGCGACTGAAGGTGCTGGCCGGCATCTTCGGCTCGGAGAAGATCGTGCCCGCCACCGTGACCTTCGTCGACATCGCCGGGATCGTCCGCGGCGCGAGCCAGGGTGAGGGGATGGGCAATGCGTTCTTGTCCCACATCCGCGAGGCCGACGCGATCTGCCAGGTGACGCGGGTCTTCGCCGATCCGGACGTGACGCACGTGGACGGAGCGGTGAATCCGGGGTCGGACATCGAGACGATCAAGACCGAGCTGATCCTGGCTGACCTGCAGACCATCGAGCGGGCGCTGCCGCGGATGGAGAAGGAGGCCCGGATCAACAAGGACCGGGCGGAGGCCGTTGCCGCGGTGAAGGAGGCGCAGGCGGTGCTCGAGTCCGGGCGTACCGTCTTCGAGGCGGGGCTGGACCGCGGGCCGCTGCGGGATCTGTTCCTGCTCACCGCCAAGCCGTTCCTGTATGTCTTCAATCTTGATTCCGACGAGTTGGCCGATGATCAACTGAAGGAGCGCCTGCAGGCGCTGGTCGCGCCCGCCGAGGCGATCTTCCTGGACGCCAAGATCGAATCCGAGCTGGCCGAGATGGAGCCCGATGAGGCCGCGGAGTTCCTTTCCGACATGGGAATCGCTGAGCCAGGTCTGGACGTTCTGGCTCGCGTCGGCTACGACACCCTGGGCCTGCAGAGCTATCTGACCGCCGGCCCGAAGGAGTCCCGCGGCTGGACGATCCCCAAGGGCGCGACCGCCCCACAGGCGGCGGGCGTGATCCACACCGACTTCGAGAAGGGCTTCATCAAGGCCGAGGTCGTCACCTTCGATGATCTTGTCGCCGCCGGGTCGATGGCCGAGGCCAAGGCCAAGGGGAAGGTACGCCTGGAAGGCAAGGACTACGTGATGGCCGACGGTGATGTGGTGGAGTTCCGGCACGGAGCAACCTCTGGCGGTAAGAAGTGATCTCAGGGTTGAGGGTGACGAAGCCTTCAGATAACTCTTCGTTTGCTTCGGGCTGTCGACCAAAGGATGCTTGATGTCGATAATCAAGAGTTATGGCGAGTTCTGGAACCCTGACGCCGTTGACTGGAGGGACAGGAACCTCCAAGGTAGTTGGCGCGACGATGGCGTAACGAGGGAGAATAACTTTTGGAGCGCCAAAGGAATATATGTTCTCTATCAGGAGTTCAAGCCTATCTACGTTGGCAAGGCGCTAGCCAATAGTTCCGGTGTTGGTAAACGACTGGCAGATCACTTGACTGATCGCTTGGTTGCTCGGTGGGACATGTTCTCGTGGTACTCATTGTCAAAGCCTAAGAAGACGTCGACAGCGGTGGCGCTCGCAGGCGGGCGTCATTTGACAACGGAACAGATGGTTGAGACTTTGGAAGCGATCGCAATTCTGATCACGGATCCTCCACTCAATCGCAAGCGCGAGACTCTATCCGGAGCGATCGAAGTTGAGCAAGTTGGAGGGAATATCCGCACCCTGCGCTCTTACCTACAAGAGCTGGTTGATCGCCCATGATTCGGTACCTTGCGCTAGTTGTGACAGTCAAGCTTGGTTTCGAAAAAAAAATCTCGACGTGGTGGAGTTCAGATTTTCGAACTGACATCTCGCGGCGAGGAGTGAAGGAGCGCTGTCGGAGCGCAATGTCCAACGATCCCTTGAGTCTCGATGAGGCCGGCGAGTGGGCTGGTCTGTGGTGGCTACCGGACGACCCAGACGAGACGGTCCCGGGCGTCCTCCGATACGACGCAGACGGTGGCCTTTCACTGTCGTTGATCGGCGCGTTCGAGGACCGCATCACGTCGACCCCCAAACCTGGGGTGACCGCGTACCACGAGGGCACCAGGACATGGGACGTGATCCATGGCAGTGCCGAGCAACGCGAGATCACCCTCCTCGGCACCGTTCCGCGCCGCAGTAGGAGGACATTCGGTGCCCGGGTGGCGAGCCCCGACAAGCAGACCGTCACCGCGACGGTTGCCATCATCGGTGCGCATATCAGCGGCGATGCGGATCCGGCGTTCGCTACGGCAGAGGTCTCGGTCGAGGACTTGGTCCTCTGGGCGGCGTCTTCAGTGTTCGAAGTATTCGTCGGCGTTCCCGATGGCAAGATTGACGGGACCGGACGTATCTCGGTGAAGCCGGTCGAGGCGCAGTCGGTCGTGGTCGATGACACCGAGTATCGCCTTGTGCATACTCACACGCTCCCGTACTTCGAGCAGCGCAAGGGAGACGCTGTCGGGCGTGTGAAGGACACGGTCTCCATCCGCGTCGCGCCGGCCGAACCGTTGTCGCTGAGCGTTGCTCTGCACGAGGCGAGTCTGGTCCAGGACCTGATCTCCTTAGCGACGCATCGCGCGGCTGGGGTGATCTGGCTCCGATTGGAAGTAGCTGGTTCCGAGTTACAGCTGCCTGACGGTCGGACCTTGCCGCGCCGACGTGCCGATGTGCTCTACTCGCCCGCCGCACTCGGCAAGCATGACGCGAAGGTCGTCGATTACCATCGAGTGTTCTTCACTTGCGATTCGCTCCCGTTCGAGGAGGTCCTACCCCGCTGGTGTGAGGCTCATGGCCGCCTGCAAGCAGCGACGAACATGATCTTGGGCTTGCGCTACGCGCCGGCTCGATTCGTAGAGAACAATCTTCTGACGGCAGTCGGGAGTGCTGAGGTGCTGCACCGTAACCTCCACATCGACGAGAAGCCGTTCCCCAAGGCAGAGTTCACGTCGATGCGCGAGGCGATGCTTGCACAGGTCCCCGATGAGCACCGGGACCGCTTCCAAGGGGCGATCCGTAACGATCCGACGCTCCGGGACCGGCTCTACGCCCTTGCCGCGCGACCCGATCAGGAAGCGATCGCGCAGCTTGTGCCGGACGTCGACCATTGGACGAAGAGGACGACGCGGGCCCGAAATGACCTCGCGCATGAGGGCAGGACGCCGAACCATTCCATCGAGGAGCTGATCGCCATCGTCGAGGTGACGACCGCAGTCGTGATCCTCAACGTCTTGCACGAACTCGGGTTGTCGGCGGAGCGACAGCGAGGGATCGTGCGGGATCATCCAACACTCAGGTACACGTCGGGTCTTGCTCGCGAGTGGTTGGTTGCCCCCGAATCTGATTGATCGCCCTGCTCGCTGCTGGGCTCAGGTCGGCCATTCGTCTGAGAGTGTCGGGGCCGTCGGGAAGACTGTTGATGTGAAGAAGGCGCGGTCGTCGAGATCGACGCACGCCGCGCACGCGCGACGTAGGGGTCAACACTTCCTCACGAACTCGATTCCATAACACGCACGCCGCGCACGCGCGACGTACGGGCTGCATGGGAGAGAGCGATTTAGTGCGACCGCATAGGAGGTGCGCGCATGACTGACAAGAGGAGCACGGCGAAGCTGCATCACTATGTGCCGCAGGGATACCTTCGGGGCTTCGCGACGGACATAGAGCGGGTCAGGGTCGTGCCCCTCGACCGCTCTCGGCAGCCATACACGCCGAGCGTGAAGAACGTAGCTGCGCAGAACCACTTCCACACGGTCGGTGAGTTCGATGAGCCGGATGCGTTCGAGAAAGCGCTGAGCGACGTCGAGGGCCAAGCTCTTGGCATCATCAGGGGCTTCGCCAACGGTGAGTTTCCCCCCTCCGAGGAGAACAGGTGGGCCTTCGCCCACTACACGGCGTTGCAGAGCGTGCGCGGGCCGGACACCCGGAGGACGACCGAGCATCTGCGCACGACCATGGTCGGGCTGGAGGTGGGTGCCGGTGGCCGCAAGAATGTCGGTGCCTGGATCCGTGACAATTTCGGAATCGACCCGACGCCCGAGCAAGAGGATCGGATCTGGGACGAGGCCACCCAACCTGGTGGACCGCCGATCAGTTTTTCCAACCTGGCTCACATCCAGAACACGGTCGAGACCGCGATCGAGCTGACGCCTTACCTCGCCACCCGCCCCTGGACACTCGTTCGCTTCGACCGGCGCTCCCTCATCACGTCGGATGCTCCGGTCAGCCTGGTGCGCCGACCGAACGACCAGCCGTGGGAGGGAGTCGGTTTTGCGACGGCATGGGGCGTCACGTTCCCGTTAACGCGCAAGCTGGGGCTGCTCATGAGTGACCCCATGGCGATGTTGGAAGGTTTCGAAGCGGACGATCCGCGCGTCCAGCAGGTCCGCGAGATGGTGCTTGCTGGACGGATCGACCAAATCCAGTCCGGGACCACAGTAATGGAGAAGCTGTTCAACCAGCACACGGCGCAGTCGGCCCGCGAGTACGTCTTTCACCACCCTGAGGACGAGCGCTTCGTCCTTGCCGAGTTGCCTGAACCGGATCTCATCAACATCAAACCGGTGGGGGGAATCGTCAACATGGACTTCGACGGTGAGCCGCTGTTCGCGCCGCAAGTACACGAGGGTCAGGCGTGACGTTCGGAAGCGGAAAGGGCAGGTACCTTTCGTAGTCGGACCGAGCAGACTGCCCTGCGTGTGGGCATGTGGTCGAGTTCAGATTCTCAAACTGACATCTTGCGGCGAGGCACGAGGCTTCGGTCGGCAATGTCCAAGGATCTCTTGAGTCTCGATGAGCTGTGGGCCCGAGAGTCGCTCTCGATGAGTCTGAGCGCAGCCTGCGTTGCGCGATGTTTTACGAGCTAGCTCAACCTCACGCCCGACCGGAGGAACTTGTCGTGCGCACGCGTGGATGCGCCGATGAGAACAACTCGCGCCGCCACCTGCGCCGTCGGCAGATCGGTTGTGGAGTCGGTGACGAACTCGGCGTCCTCGATGGATACGCCCATTTCGTGGAGTGCTTCCATCTTCCGCGTGCCGACCCGGTGGTCGGCTACTCATACGGCACCGCGGCATGGTCGAGCAAGGCTGCAGCGAGGGAGCGCTCGGTGGCCGTGGCGACAACGATGCGCGCACCCTTGGCGTGTTGACGCCGTAGTCGGTCCACGGCCCAAGGGCGAATCCAACACGGGTCGCCTGCGATTCGCTTCCCGAATGCCCGGGCTTCGGCGATGTACTCCCGCTCGCGCAAGCCGGTCATAGCTATCTCCGCGACTCGCTGCGCAGCTTCGTGCCGAGTGGCTACGTCGCCTCGGAGCATGGGCATCGCCGCCATGGTGGCCCGCAGCAGCCGCAATGGTGCCCGACGCAAGCGGCGGATGACCAGGGCGGTGAACGTATCCCTCCGGGTGATCACGCCGTCGAGGTCGTCGATGACCAGGCGGTGATCACCGTCCTCGTCGGTAGCTGTTTGCATAGTGCGGACGCTACCCAGACTACGGTGGAGTTTGCGGGGTCTTCATGATCTTTGCGGGGTCTTCGTGATCGAGGTGTCGTTGCAGGCGGAACTCGCAGGTTCGAACATACCTCTTGAGTTCTAGAATGCGTGAGTTGTATCCTCGTGTCGTGTGGGAGATCGACAGCGACCTCGTGGAGGAGTGGCTGCTCGGGCTCGACGACGACTCCTACGCACAGGTGATCGCGGCCCTGCAGGTGCTGGCGAGCGACGGTCCGGCACTCGGGCGACCGCTCGTCGACACGATCCAGGCGTCGCGGCACAAGAACATGAAGGAGCTGCGCCCCGGGTCATCCGGCCGCAGCGAGATGCGGATCCTGTTCGTCTTCGACCCGAAGCGACGAGCGATCCTGCTGCTCGGTGGTGACAAGCAGGGTCAGTGGCAGAAGTGGTACCGCAAGAACATTCCGATCGCCGATGGCAGATACGACGAACATCTGCGACGACTCAAAGGAAGGTGAGTGACATGGCCAAGACCCTCGATGACCTGCTCGCCAAGCGACCTGCTGACCCGGAGAAGGTCGCGGCTCACGAAGCACGAATTCGCGCCGAGGTGCGCGCCTACCGGCTGCGGGAACTACGCGAGGCGCACAACCTCACCCAGACTGACGTCGCGCAACAACTGGCCGTGAGCCAGAAGCGTGTCTCGAAGATCGAACATGGCGACATCGAGCGCACGCAGGTCGACACGCTGCGCCGCTACGTGGAGGCCGTCGGCGGGACGCTTCGGGTCGAGGTCCAGGTTGGCGACGAGTCGTATCAAATCGCCTAGGCCCTCCACGTCCGTCAGTGCTTCCACTGCTGGTTGATTCGACCCCAGATGGTTCTTCGTGTGGCGACGTGGTGGGGTTCCGGTTCAACGTGTGAGTTCGCCGCCTTCATTGACTTGCTTGCCTTGTTCTATGAAATCCAATGCCGCGTCCGTTTCTCTAAGCACAGCAGCGACATCCCTTTCGCTCAGGGCATCAATGAAAAAGATCTTTCGGCCGATCTTGTACAGCGATGTGCCGATGATCGCGCCGCGACTGCGGTCGGCGATCCAGAAACGGTCATGGAAGTCCTTGGACTGCACCACCTGGACGTCCGTGTCAGCGCGTTTCGCCGCGAGTTCGGCCAGCACGGCGTCGCGGACGTCAGGGTGCGTCTGGTCTCCATCGACTATCGTGACTAGCTTGGCACCACTCGCGAGGAGCGGCGTGATGAGGTCGGCCACTGACTGCGCGTAGTCCTCGAGGTCCTTCTTGGCGCTGTTTGTGAACAGGTAAGGATCGGTGATGAGTAGCTCGTCCTGCGGGTCCAGCCGCCTCAAGCGTTCAGCGATGTACTGGGCTGTCTGCTCCGGGGGAGCCTTGGGAGAAACATCCTCCTGTACCCGCGCAACCCGGAGGAAGGCGCTTGGTCCATCATTGCGTAGTCGCTTCTGCACCTCCTCCAGCGTGTAGCCCCGTTCCTGCCATCTCAGGTCGTAACCGAGCTCCTCGGCGAAGTCGGCCACTTTCAGCAAGTCCGTGTGCGAGATGTCCGGCGCGAACCGAAATGAGTTCTGGTCGTCCTGCCAATAGAGATCGTCGTCGGCGTCCATTATTCTATGATGCCCTCGTCCGCTCGCCCACCAACCTCACCGACCCGGCACTTGGCAATTGAGTATGGATGACTGCTATAAGCACGCCCGAGGTTGCTGGCTAGAAGCCGGCCATCTCGATGCCCGGCTGGTTCGACCAGAAAGGTTGCCTGGCCGAGCTTAGCCTCGAGTACCCGCCGGAATGTCCTGGAGGGCGTGAGCGTGCGGGCCCGCGTCGGCAGATGCTTCTTTCCGCGGGCGCGCGGTGAAGTTCCGCTTCAACGTGTGAGTAACGTGGTCCGGCGCGTACCCACCCGTCTTCGTGATCAGTGACGCTTCGTCGTCCTGACGCAGAGTTCCTTCGACGGAGGCCGAAGTGTTTCACCCCTACCGTCATGGCGTGGCTGAACACGAGTACACGGCAGCGATCAACTGGTCCGGCACCACGCGTGGGGGCTATCGGTCTTTCTCCCGTACGCACACGGCGTCGCTCGCGGGAGCCTCAGACCTGACGATGAGTGCTGATGCGGCGTTCCGGGGCGATGCGGACCTCACCAACCCGGAGCAGCTGCTGGTCGTGGCGGCGAGCTCGTGCCAGATGCTGTCGTTCCTCGCCTCGGCAGCGCGGGCCGGGGTGGATGTCGTCGGGTACGAGGACTTGGCGCGCGGCAGGATGCCGCTGCGGGATGGTCAGATGTCCATCACCGACATTGAGCTGCGGCCGGTCATTCAAGTGCGCGGCGCGGACGGGGATGCTGTTGAGGACCTGGTGCATGTGGCGCATGAGCGGTGCTACATCGCGAACTCCCTGCGAAGTGAGGTCCGGGTGATCCCCAAGATCGTGATCTTCGGATGAAGGACGTCTGCGTTCGAGGTGTTCGGTCGGCCAGGGATCTCGCCGACCTCGCTTCGGTTCTGGGTCAGGCGGGCATCGGCCTCGAAGGCGGCGGGATGTGGGAGGGCGTCGCCCACTACCTCGTGGACGACGGGGTCGCGGCACGCGCGGCACTGACCACGGCCGGGTACGCGGCCGTCGAAGTGCGTTCGGCAGTTCTCGCTCCGCTCGACGCCGATGTGCCTGGCGCGCTGGGGCGCTTGATGGCAGACATTGCGGACTCCGGGAAGGAGATCGTCGCTCAGTACAGCGATCATCAGAACCGCAAGGTGCTCGTCATGGGCGACTCCCGTGTGGATGGGACGGCGAAGCGATGAGCGCACGGGTCGTCGCCGCACGGCGATGAGGACAGCACGGTCGTGCTACGACCACTGGCGGGTCGGGTGGCGACTGGCTTCCGTTGAGCCGGGCCCGGAGATGCTACAGGTGCTACGATCACTGAATGGCGACCACCGTCAGTCATCGCGACCTGCGCAATCACAGCGGCGAAGTCCTGCATGCAGTCGAAGCCGGCGAGACCTACACCGTGACGAGCCGCGGCAAGCCGGTCGCGCGGCTGGTGCCGATCACCGAAGCCACTCCTGATCTGCCGCTGCATCGTCCGGCGTCGACTCGTGGCGGATTCTCACGGCTGACCCGGCACTCGATCGCCACACCCAGCGCGGAAACCATCGATGACCTCAGAGGTGAGCGTTGAGCCGCTTCTACCTCGACACTTCAGCGGCAGCAAAGCTGCTGGTCGAGGAGGCCGAGAGCGCCTCCCTGGCGGCGTGGGCCGACGGTGAGGACCGCAACCTTCTCGCCACACACCTGCTCGAAACCGAGCTGCGGCGGTTCGCGGCTCGACACGAACTCCCTCAGGGCGACGTATCGGCGATCCTCGCCCGCGTCGACCTCCACGACCTTCCACCGAGCATCTATCGGGAGGCAGGGCTGCTGCCGGGCCACGCGTTGCGGTCGCTCGACGCTCTGCATCTGGCGGCGTCGATCCGACTTGATGTCGAGGCCCTCGTCACCTACGACGCCCGCCTGGCTGCGGCCGCCAAGGATCTGGGGCTGCAGGTCCATCCAGCGGCCTAGTGCCGGCTCGGCGAGATCAGTCTCGGGCGGCAATGAAACGACGGTCGAGCGTCTCGACAGCCCGCTCCCGGTCGTGTACAGCATGCCGTGATCACTTTGTGGTCACCTCATGGGGTGGGAATGACCACAAAGTGATCACGGGTCGAGTGCCGGTCGGCCCGAGTCGACACGGCGCGATCGGCCGAGGTCGGACCGGCGTACGCCTCCGACCACATCCTCGCCGCGGCGCCGACGGCTGGCCACCGACGCGGCGAAGCGCTCGATCGCCTCGGCCCACGCGGTGGGCTCGTCGATGGTGAAGGCGCACTCCAGGTGGCTGAGGTGGAACAGGAGCCAGCGCCAGTCGTCGCACCGCAGCGTCACACGAGTCCGCTGTGCGCCCAGTGCCTCGACGTCCATCGACTGAAAGGGGAGCGCGGCGGCTACCTCATCGACAGAGGTCGCGACCGTCACGACCGCCTTGCGGCTCGATCGTTTGACCGCCGCCTTCACCCGGTCGAGGGCCGCTTCCTCCGGCAGCTCGCGTGGCTCGAACCCTGCGGTACGCACGTCGAGGTTGCTCATCCGATCCGTGCGAAACACCCGCCAGCTTCCCTTGTCGGATTCCCACGCAACGAGGTACCAGCGCATCAGGTGGTGCACCTGGCGGTGCGGGTGGACCCGGCGCCGGGTGGCCCGCTCGCCCCGGCGATAGTCGAACCCGAGTTCTCGGCGTTCGTGGATCGCCGTGGCGATGCGCGTGATGTCGGCGATGGCGATCGTCGGTGCGCGAAGCGCGTCCGCCTCCACACTCGCCCGGACCGTGGCCGCGTTCATCGCCAGGCGCGGGGGCAGCACCTGGTCCAGCTTCCCGTACGCCCGCGACATCGCGTCACCGATGCTGCCGGGGCGACCCTGATCGGCGTTCGCGTTCGCGGCCAGCGCGAGCATGATCGCGATCGCCTCGTCGTCGTCGAAGATCAGCGGCGGAATCGCTCGGCCCGCGGCCAACCCGTAGTGGCCGCCGGGCCCGGGAGCGGCGTCGACGGGGTATCCGTACTCACGAAGCCGATCGACGTCCCGGCGTACGGTCCGCTCGCTCACCCCGAGCCGCGCGACGAGTTCGGCGCCCGTGTAGCGACGCCTCGTCTGCAGCAGGGCGAGCAGATCGAGCATCCGCCGAGTGACATCGGCCATGCTCGAGGATGACACGAATTGCGGTCAGGATCCGGCCGGATCTGGTCCTAGCGTCGGCGAGCATGACCGAGCGAGCCATCAGGGTGCGTCAAGCCACGACCAACAACCTCGACCGCCTCGACATCGACATCCGCAGGAACCGTCTCGTCGTCATCGCCGGCGTCTCCGGTTCGGGCAAGTCGTCGTTGATCTTCGACACCATCGCGGCCGAGGCGGGCGCCGAACTCAACGAGACCTACCCGCCGTTCACCCGCAATCGCCTGCCGAAGTGGACGCGACCCGAGGTCGGAAGCATCGACGGGCTCTCGCCGGTCATCGTCATCGACCAGCGACGGATCGGCGGCAACGCGCGCTCGACCGTCGGCACGATCACCGACGCCTGGACGTATCTGCGCCTCCTGTTCTCCCGGCTCAGCGAACCGCACGTCGGCGAGTCCTCCGCGTTCTCCTTCAACGACCCCGACGGCATGTGCCCCACCTGCTCGGGCATCGGCGAGGTCGTCCGCCCCAAGGTCGAGAAGTTCCTCGACCGGGATCGCCGGCTCGACGAACGAGCGATCGTCCTGCCCGGCTTCGGGGACGGCCAGTACTGGTACCGCAAGTACGCCGAGATCGGCGTTTTCGCCGTCGACTCGCCCCTGCGCGAGTGGCCGGCAGAGCACGTCGACGTACTGCTCCACGGCCGACGGATCGCGTCGGCCCTCTCCGACGCCCTGCCTGCGGACTACGAAGGCGTCGTTGAGCGATTCGAGCGCATCTACCTGCAGACCTCCGACACCGTCTCAGAACACAAGCGCGCGACCATCGCCGAGTTCACGCACTCGGAGACCTGCCCCGATTGCCGCGGCGAACGCCTCTCCGAAGCCGCGCGCACCGCCACGGTCGACGGTTACACGATCGGCGAACTCTCCGGTCTCGAGATTCCCGAACTCCGCGACGTCGTCGCCCGGATGCAGCGGCCCGAGGTACGCAGCGTCGTCACCGCCCTGCTCGACCGGCTCGAAGCAATGGAGACGATCGGACTCGGATATCTCCACCTCGCCCGCGCCACGTCGTCCCTGTCCGGCGGCGAGTCGCAGCGCATCAAAGCGGTCAAGCATCTCGGCTCGAGCCTGGTCGAGATGCTCTACGTCTTCGACGAACCGACCGTGGGCCTGCATCCGCACGACGTCGACGCCATGATCGAGTTGCTCGGCAGGCTCCGTGACCGTGGTAACACCGTCCTCGTCGTCGAGCACGATCCCGCCGTGATGGCGCGGGCAGACGAGATCATCGAGATCGGCCCCGGCCCCGGGAGCGCGGGTGGACGCCTCATCTTCCAGGGAAGCTTCGACGACCTCGTCCGTTCCGACGGACCGACCGGCCGAGCCCTCAGGGCTCAGGCGCCGACGGTGCCGACGCCCAGGAAGCCGGCCGGTCGGGTGACGATCGCCAACGCGAGAACGAACAACCTTGACGACGTGACGGTCGACCTGCCGCTGGGAGTGCTGACCGTCCTCACCGGGGTCGCCGGGTCGGGGAAGTCGAGTCTCGCCGCCGAGATCGTCGCGCAGCACGGCGCGATCACGATCGACCAGAAGCCGGTGTCGCCGAATCGCCGATCGACTCCGATCACCTACGTCGGCATCGCACAGATCCTGCGCAGGCACTTCGCGAGGATCACCGGCGCGCCCGAGGGCCTGTTCAGCGCCAATTCGGAAGGCGGCTGTCCGGCATGCAAGGGGCTCGGGATCATCTACACCGATCTCGCGTTCATGGACGGGCAGGAGACGACCTGCCCTACCTGCCAGGGTACGAAGTTCACCGCCGAGGCGCGTGCCCACACCATCGACGGGCTCTCGATCGCCGACATCGAGCGACTGAGCATCACCGATGCGATCGACCGGCTCGACGCTCCCGCGATCCGGTCGCGGCTCGCCCACCTCGACCGGGTCGGGCTGGGTTATCTCGCGCTCGGGCAACCGCTGAACACGCTCTCCGGCGGTGAGGCGCAGCGAGTGAAGATCGCCAAGGAGCTCAGGGACGCGACAGAGCAGAGTGTCTACCTTCTCGACGAACCGACGACGGGCCTGCATCTCAGCGATATCGCGCGACTCGTCGCGGTGCTCGACGACCTGGTCGGCCACGGCCACACCGTCGTCGTCATCGAGCACAACCTCGAGGTGATCCGCGTCGCCGACTGGTTGATCGACCTCGGTCCCGGGCCCGGTCGTCACGGCGGACAGGTGCTCTACTCCGGGCTCGTCGATGGCATCGGCGACACGGCCACGGGGCGGGCGCTGCGCGACGCGTACCGTGGCAGAGCCTGAGGTTGCGCAGGGCCGCGGGGTACGACCGCCGGAGCGCTGATCAGACCTCGAGCAGACTCGCGACCAGCGACTCGACCCGCCCCCGTATTTCATCCCGGACCTGGCGGACCACCTCCAGCGGTCGTCCCGCGGGATCGGCCAGCGGCCAGTCCACGTATCGCTTTCCGGGGAAGTACGGGCAGGTGTCCCCGCAGCCCATGGTGACGACGACATCGACGCCCTCGACCAACTCGGGGGTCAGCCGGCGTGGCTGGTTGGCTGCGATGTCGATGCCGACCTCGCTCATCGCCGCCACAGCGATCGAATTGACCTGATCGGCCGGTTCGGTACCGGCGGAGAAGATGTGGATGCGATCACCGGCAAGCCTGGCCAACCATCCGGCGGCCATCTGTGAGCGCCCGGCATTGTGCACGCACACGAACAGGACGGCGGGGCGCTGGTCAGTCATCGGAGCTCCTGGTCCGGCCGGCGTCGGTCGGCCGGCCGGTGGTAACGCTTGCGCAGGGTGAGCGCCACATGGACGACTCGATGGCGACCGCGATGGTCAGTTCGAAGTTGTTGCCCGCGGCGGTGAAGGCGGGGGTCGTCGATCTGGCGTACCGCAGCGCGAGGATCCGGCCGAGGGCGAACCCGCCGCCCCACATCACGACGAAGTACGCCAACAGCGGCAGCGCGATCCTGGCCACATCGAGCAGACGGGATGTGATCTGTTCGCCCTGCAGCGCGAACAGGATGACGATGGTGAACAAGAGCCCGTAGAGGGCCCACGGCTCGATCCGGGGGAGCAGCCGGGCCCCCGTTGACCGTCCGGGTCACGCTGGCGGCTCTTCGGGTGCGGGCTTCCTGGCTCGGATGAGCGCCGAGTGCATGCCCGGGGCTGCCTCGTGGATGAACGAGACCTCGGCGTCGACGAAGCCGGCGGCGGCCAACCCGTCGAGATACTCGCGACGCGACAGGGCGCCGGCGATGCAGCCGATGAACGATCCGCGTTCGGCGCGGTCCGCCGGCGTGAGGTGGTCCTCGGCGACGACATCGGCGATGCCGATCCGCCCGCCCGGCGCGAGGACCCGGTGCATTTCGCCGAGCACGGCGGGCTTGTCGGTGGAGAGATTGATCACGCAGTTGGAGATCACCACATCGACCGCGCCGTCGGGGAGCGGGACATCCTCGATCGTGCCCCTGAGGAACTCGACATTGGTCGCGCCGGCTCTGGCCTTGTTTGCATTGGCCAGTTCGAGCATCTCGTCGGTCATGTCGACGCCGTAGGCGTACCCCCGGGGACCGACCCGGCGCGCCGATAGCAGTACGTCAATGCCGCCGCCGGAGCCGAGATCGAGCACCTTCTCGCCCTCGTGCAGGTCGGCCACGACCATCGGGTTGCCACAGCCCAGGGAGGCGGTCAGCGCCTCGACGGGCAGCCCGAGCCGATCGTCCGTGCCGTACAAGGACGCGCCGAACACCTCGTCGGTGGGAGCGGCGCCGGCCGGTCCGCAGCAGTCCGCATCAACTGACGCCGACGCGTCGCTGTCACCGCGGGTCACGGCGGTCGCCGCGGCGGCGTAGCGCGCGCGGACCTGTTCCCGGGTCGCGTTGCCGGTCCTGGCCATGGCTCCTCCTGTCGCTCCGCTCAATCTATTGACGATCATCGATGCGACAATCCTGCGTTATCCATCGACGCCCGTCAATGTGTGGCGTACCATCGCGGGATGCGCGAGCCCCCCGAACCGGTGATCACGCCAGCGAGGATCGACGGCTGCGCGACGTCGCTGGCCGAAGGTGCGCTCGACGAGCCATCGGCTCGGCGACTGGCCCGCGTGTTCAAGGCGCTCGGCGATCCGACCAGGGTGCGGCTCGTGTCGCTGATCGCCGCGGCCGAAAGCGCCGAGGCCTGCATCTGCGATCTGACCGGCCCGGTCGGCCTGAGTCAGCCGACGGTCTCCCACCACATGCGTGTGCTCGTCGAGGCCGGGTTGATGGCTCGCCAGCAGCGCGGGAGGTGGGCTTACTACCGACTCGTCGGGGAGACCTTCGAGGCCCTGTCCGCGGGCCTCGACCGCGCTTTCGAGCGGGGCCGCGATCAGGCTGTCGATGCCTGATAGCTCAGTCGACGCTCGCCCATTGGCGGGCTCGCGGCCACGACGCCGGTCCGTCGGAGCCGGCGGGGTAGGTCTCCAGCGGCGTCTCGTTCGCCTGCCAGGCCCGGCGTACCGGATCGATGATCCGCCAGCACTCCTCGGAGATGTCGCCGCGCACGGACAGCAGCGGGTCGCCGTCGAGCATCCCGGCGAGGATCTGCCCGTAGGGCTCCATCGCGCCGGGGCCGAGCGCCGCCGACATCGTCGTCGCCTCGATGTCTCGCCAGTCGTCGGCGCCATTGGTGGTGATCTCCAGCGCCACTCGGTCGGGCCCGAGATCGAGCACGAGCTGGTTCGGGATCGCGACCTGGTCGGCGCCGAGGCCCTCCGGCAGATGCGCGACCGGTCGGAACGTGATCATGATCTGGTGCCGGTCGGCGCCGAGAGCCTTCCCGCTGCGCAAGGTGACGGGTACGCCCGCCCAGTGCGCATTGCGTACCTCCACGGTCAGCTCCGCCAGCGTCTCCGTCGCGTTGCCCGGATCCACGTCGGGCTCGTCCACGTAGTCCGGCACGTTCCGCTCGCCGATCCGACCCGCGGTGTAGCGCGCCCGCCGCGAGGCAGTCGCGGGCTCGTCGGCCCAGATCCGCGTCGCGCGCACGACGTGCGCCAGATGATCACGCAGCTCGGTGGCATCGATCCGGGCCGGCTCCTCCATCATCGTCACCGCCATCACCAGCAGTAGGTGGCTCTGGATCATGTCCACCAGCGCGCCCGCGGTGTCGTAGTAGCCCGCCCGGCCCTCCAGGGCGAGCGTCTCGTCGAAGATCACGTCGATCCGCTCGATGTTGTCGGCATTCCATACCGGCCGCCAGACCCTGTTGGCGAAGCGGAAGCCGAGCACGTTCAACACGGTCGACGTGCCGAGGAAATGATCAACGCGGAAGACCCGTTCCTCGGCCACGAAGCCGTGCAGCAGCTCGTTGAACGCCTTCGCGCTTGCCCCATCGGTGCCGAAAGGCTTCTCCAGCCCGAGCCTGATCCCGGACGGCAGCCCGATCCTCGCCAGCAGCTCGCAGGCCCCCTGCGCGATCCGCGGCGGCACCGCGAAATAGAGCACTGCCGGGCCGCCGATGGCGCCCAGCAGCCCCCGCAGGCTCTCCTCGTCGAGCAGGTCGACCGTCTGCCAGGCGGCCCGATCGGCCGTCTCGGCGGCAACCTCTCCCGGGCAGCCGGTGCTGGTCAGGGCCGAGCGGACGAGCTCGCGCCAGGCGCTCGTCTCCATCGGCTCGCGGTCGGCGCCGATGATCGTCACCTCGCGCTCCGGCTGGCCCGCCAGCAGCGTGCCGAGCCCGGGCAGCAGCAGGCGCGCGGTCAGATCGCCCGAGGCCCCGAGGATCACCAACGTGCTCGTCCGAGCGCCGGGTTCGTCCACTCCGCCACCTGCCGTCATCTCGCCCTCCGATCGTCGAGCCACGGAACCAGCGGCAGCCTAGCGACGGCGTTCCGGTCGCGACCCGGTCGGGGCCCGGGTGGCGCGCGGCGAGGGGTAGCGTGGTGTTTCCGACCCCGAGCAGAAGGAGCAGGTCATGGCCAAGATCCTGATCATCGTCACCAGCGCAGGGGAGTACGCCAAGGCCGGCTACCGGACCGGCCTGTGGCTCGGCGAGCTCAGCCACTTCACCGATGTCGTCGAGCAGGCCGGGCACGAGACCACCATCGCCAGCATCGCCGGGGGACGGGTGCCGATCGACCCCGAGAGTCTGGCCCACGACGTGCTCGCCGACGGCGGGACCGCCGAACGCTATGCCGATCGCGAGTACATGGATCGGTTGGAAGACACCGTCGCGGTGAGCGAGGTCAGTGCCGACGACTACGACGCCATCTATCTCACCGGGGGTCACGGGGTGATGTTCGACTTCGACGACGAATCGCTGGCGAAGTTGATCTCCGATTTCGATGCTCGCGGCAAGATCGTCTCCGCCGTCTGTCACGGGCCCGCGGGCCTGCTGCAGGCCAGAAGGGCCGATGGCGAATACGTGATCTCCGGTCGCGACGTGACCGGGTTCTCCTGGCCCGAGGAGGAGTCCGCCCAGCGAGCCGATGTGGTGCCCTACCGGTTGGAGGACGAGCTTGCCGACCGAGGCGCTCGGTATTCCAAGGCCGACGATCAGTTCGTCGAGCACGTCGTCACCGACAAAACGTTGATCACCGGGCAGAACCCGCAGAGCGCCCACGGCGTGGCCCGGGCCGTGGTCGACGCACTCGCGTGAGTCGATCGGCGACCCGGACCGGCGGATCGCCGCGGATCGAGCGCGACCGCGCCGGTATCGCCACGGTGATCGCCGCCACCGAGGACGACGCCTGGTTCGGCATGGGGTACGCCGCGGCGCAGGATCGGCTGTGGCAGTTCGAGTACGACCGGCGCCGCGCCACCGGCCGCTGGTCGGAGGTGATCGGCGCCGCCGGCCTGCCGGGTGATCGCCTCGCGCGGCGGATCGACCTCGCCGACGGGGCACGAGCCGATGTCGAGGCGATGGCGCCGGCCACCCGGCGCGCGTTCGAGCGCCACGCAGCAGGCGTGAACGCCGCCGCGGCCGAGGACCTGCCGCCGGAGTACGCCGAGCGCGGCCTGGTGTTCGAGCCGTGGGAGCCATGGCAGGCCGTCGCCGCGTTCAAGATCAGGCACGTGCTGATGGGGGACTGGCAGTTCAAGCTCACCCGCGGGATGTTGATCGCCGGGATCGGCGTGGAGGCCGCGGCCGCGCTCGACCCGCCGCTCCTGCCCGGCCTCGCGCTGACCGTGCCCCCGGGCGCGGTGCAGGGGCCGTTGGACGACGCAACGGCGGAGTTGATCATGGCATCGGGTCGCGAGGTGGCCGAGGCCGCCGAGCTCGGCTTCCTGGCCGAGGCCGGCGCGGGCTCCAATGTATGGGCGATCGGCGCCGAGCGTACCGCGTCTGGAAAGCCCTTGCTGGTCAACGATTCCCACCGCGCGGTGGACGTGCCCAATGCCTACTGGCAGGTGCGCGTGAGCTGTCCGGAGTTCGACGTGGCGGGCGCGACCTTCCCGACGCTCCCGGGCTGGCCGCACTTCGGCGCCAACGGTCACCTGGCATGGGCGATCACCCACGGCTCGGCCGACAACCAGGATCTGTTCGTCGAGGAGTTCCGCGATGCGGGCGCCGAGTCGCGGGAGGCAGACGGCTGGGCACCGGTGCAGAGCCGCACCGAGCGGATCGCCGTGCGCGGCGGCGCGGAGGAGTTGATCACCATCGCGCGCACGGCGCGCGGCCCGGTCGTGCACGGCGACCCGGCGAGTGGCCGGGCGCTGTCGCTGTCCTGGGTCGCCACCGACCGCGTGTGTCGGCAGTTCGACGTGTTGCGGACGATGATCGACTGCCGCAGCGTCGCGGAGCTGTTGGAGGTCCAGGCCGGCTGGGTGGACCCGGTGAACAACTTCGTCTGCGCGGATCAGCGCGACATCGGCTACCGGCTGCGCGGCGAGCTGCCGGAGCGGGCGCAGCCGGCGGGCATGTCCGCGCCGGTTCCGGCCCGGGCCGGCGGCTGGACGGGTCGCGTACCCGAGTCCGACCTGCCGCGGATGATCAATCCCGAGCCGGGCTGGCTGGCGAATGCCAACAACCTCGTCGTCGATGCGAACTCGGGGCCGTTGATCACCCGCTACGCGCCGTCGCCGTTCCGGATCGAGCGGATCGGCGAGCTGCTCGCCGCACGCGCGGACTGGACGGCGGAGGAGGCGCGGGCGATGCAGCTCGACACGGTCTCGACTGCCGCCCGGCGGTGGGCCGCGGAGTGCGCGCGGATCGGCCCGCTGGAAGGGGATGCCGAGCGCACGCGGGCCCTGCTCGCCGCCTGGAGCGGTGATCTTCGCGACGGTCGGCCCGCGGCGGCGTACGCCCGGTTCCGGCGCGCGCTGGCCGCGTCGCTGCTCGGCGAGGAGGCGGCCGGAGCCCTGCGGGGCGCGCCTGCCGATGGGGTCGCGGTGATCATGGTCCGGTTGGTGAATCGGGCGACATTGCGGCCCGCCGAGGTCGACCGCGAGGTGCTGGTGGGGGCGCTGGCAGCGGCCTGGCGTACCGATCCGGACGACTGGACCGACCTGCACCGGCTGCGGCCGACGCACACCCTCGGCGCGAGCGCCGGGTTCGCCGACCCGCCGGAGGTGCCGCTGCCGGGGGACGGCGACACCATCCGTGCCGCCGGTTATGCGCTGAACGCCGACGGGTTCGACGTCACCCTGACCACGGTCTATCGACAGGTGATCGACTTCGCCGACCCGGCGGCGTCCGGCTGGGTGATCCCCGGCGGGATCAGCGCCGACCCGACTGATCCCCACTACGCCGATCAGCTCGGGCCCTGGGCACGCGGCGAACTGCTGCCGATGCCCGTACCGGAATCCTGAGTGCCCTACCCGGAGGCGCGAACGGCGCCGGTCGGCTCGTCGCGCGCGCCGTCGTACGCGGTCCGCGCGCGGTCGATCTCGGGCATGTGCTGCTCGGCCCAGTGCTTGACGTGCCAGATCGGCTCCAGCAGCGAGTGCCCGAGCGGGGTCAGCTCGTAGTCCACCCGCGGCGGTACCGACGCGGTGACGGTGCGGCCGATCAGGCCGTCGCGCTCCAGGGCGCGCAGCGTCTGGGTCAGCATCTTCTGGCTCACCCCGGGAATCCGACGCGCCAGCTCGGAGTAGCGCAGGGGGCCACGATGGTCGCCGAGTGCGCAGATGACGAGGGTCACCCACTTGTCCGAGATCCGGGCGAGCAGTTGGCGCGACGGGCACTGGGCGAGATAGGCGTCATAAGCCGCCCTGGCTTCGGCCCGGCGCTGGTCCGCGGTCGTCGTCGCCATCGCTCTCCTTCAGGTCACTCACGCACTCTCAGGTGCCTACTTCCCAGGGGAGAGTAGCTCTCGAATAGTGAGCCACACAAGAAGTTGGCGATCGAAAGGAGCACTCACATGTACGCACTCTCCGCAGTGGCCGGTAGCGCCGTTCCACAGCTTGCCGAGCCGCCCGACCCGACCCCGGGCGTCGGCGAGGTGGCGATTGACGTCACCGCCGCCGGCATCAACCCCGCCGATGCCCAGGTCCTGGGCGGCATGTTGCGCGACGCCTTCGGGCTGCCGAACGAGGTCGGCCTCGGCTGGGATGTCAGCGGGGTGATCAGTGTGATCGGCCCGGGCGTCCACGGTCTCTCGGCGGGCGATCGGGTCGTCGGCCTGCACGCCGATCTGAGCGCGCCCGCGCGGGCCCATGCCGATCGGGTCGTGCTCGCCGCCGATGCAGTGACCGCGCTCCCCGAGGGGCTCGATCCGGTCGGCGCGGCGAGCGTCCCGTTGAACGCGCTGACCGCCGCGCAGGCCCTCGACCTGTTGGGCCCGGCCGAGGGTCGCAGCCTGCTGGTGACGGGCGCGGCCGGCGGCGTCGGCGGCTACGCGATCGCCCTGGCGGCGGCCGCCGGTTGGCAGGTCAGCGGGCTCGCCCGCGAGAGCGACCGGGACTTCGTCGCCGGGATCACCCGCGGCGACGGTACGCCGGTGGAACTGGTCACGGAGCTGCGAGAGCACGGGTACGACGCCGTGCTCGATGCGGCGGGCCTCCAGGAGCGGGCCCTCCCGGCGGTCGCCGACGGGGGCGCTTTCGTGGGCGTCTTCCCGCCCGCGCCGGTGCCCGGCGAGCGGGGGATCACTGTCGGGACGGTCAGCGTCTCGCCCGACGGTCCGCGCCTCGCCGACCTGTTGCGTCGCAGCGCCTCCGGTGAGCTCGCGGTGCGCGTGGCCGAGACGTTCCCGCTCGCAGAGGCGGCCGCGGCGTACCAGCGGTTCGCCGAAGGCGGCCTTCGAGGACGCGTCCTGCTCGTCCCGTGAGGCTGATCGGCAGCCGGCGCGATCAGGGCAGGCGCGACCAGGGAAGGGGCCCCGTCGCGCCATTACCGACCACTCGTCGGGGTTTGGGCGGTGTCTGGGGGTGGGTGGCGGCCAGAACTCGAGCGAGTGGTCGGTTTCGGCGCGGTTCGTGTGCCCGAAGCCAGGCCGGCGCCCGGGTGGCGGGTCTGACCTCCGATCTCGACGCGGCTCGCTTCGCCGGCTCGATCAACGTCGGGGCGCCGGCACGGCCCGCGTGTGAGAATCCTGCCGTGACGACCTCGACGCGCCTGTCCAGAACCGAGCGGCTGGACCGGCTCCGGTTCAACCGCGCCCACGGGCAACTGCTCGGCCGCTCGGGCATCGGCTGGGCGCTGGACGCGATGGATGTCGGGTTGATCAGCTTCGTGATGGCGGCGCTCGCGCAGCAGTGGAAGCTCGACAACACCCAGCTCTCCCTGATCGGGTCGGTCGGCTTCATCGGGATGGCGGTCGGGGCCAGCCTCGGCGGGCTGCTCGCGGACCGGATCGGCCGCCGCCAGGTGTTCGCGCTCACGCTGTTGATCTACGGGGTGGCGACGGGCGCATCCGCCCTCGCCGGTTCGGTCGCGGTGCTGATGGTGCTCCGCTTCATCGTCGGGCTCGGGCTCGGCGCGGAGCTGCCGGTCGCCTCCACGCTGGTCAGCGAGTTCGCGCCGCGCCACATCCGCGGGCGGATGGTCGTCGCGCTCGAGGCGTTCTGGGCGGTCGGCTGGATCCTCGCGGCGCTGCTCGGCTACCTGCTGGTGCCGAGCAGCCCCGACGGCTGGCGTTGGGCCCTCGCCGTGGGCATCGTGCCGACCGTCTACGCGATCGTCGTGCGCCTCGGCCTGCCCGAGTCGGTGCGATTCCTCGAATCACGCGGCCGGTACGCCGAGGCCGAGCGCGCCGTGCGTACCTTCGAGGAACCAGCCGGGATCGCCCCGCCGGCCGCCTCCGACGAACCCGCGGACGACCCGGCACCGGCGGACAGCGGCAGCCGCTCGATCTGGTCCCGCGGGTTGCGCGGGCGTACCGGCGCCCTGTGGATCGTCTGGTTCTGCATCAACCTGTCCTACTACGGCGCGTTCATCTGGCTGCCGACCCTGTTGGTGCAGCGCGGCTTCGACCTGGTCCGCTCGTTCGAGTTCACCTTGATCATCACGCTGGCCCAGCTTCCCGGGTACGCCGCAGCCGCGTTCCTGATCGAAAAGATCGGCCGCCGGGCCACGCTGGCGATCTTCCTCGCCGGCTCGGCGCTCGCCGCCGCCGGCTTCGGGCTCGCCAACTCCCCGGAAACGATCATCGCCGCGGGGTGCGCGCTGTCCTTCTTCAATCTCGGTGCCTGGGGTGCGCTGTATGCCATCGGTCCCGAGATCTACCCGACCCAGGTCCGCGGCACCGCGACGGGCGCGGCCGCCGCCTTCGGCCGAATCGCCTCCATCGCCGCGCCGCTGATCGTCCCACCGCTGGTACTCATCGGCGGGCCGTTGCTCGTCTTCGGGGTCTTCGCCGCCGCCTTCGCGCTCGCCGCGCTGGTCACCTTCGCGCTGCCCGAGCGCCGCAACGCCCGGCTGGAGGAGGAAGCGCCGGCCGCCTAACCCGGGGCCCGCGATTTCGCGGGTTCTGCCGCTAGGTTGGGGCCCATGCCCAGCCTGCAGCGCACGGAGGCCATCGCGCGCCGGCAACTGATCACCGTTTCGTCCATCCACATCGCGCTCGACCTGACCGCGAAGGGTGATCGCTTCGCCTCGACGGCCACGATCTCCTTCACCGCGCGCCCGGGCGGGACCACCTTCGTCGACTTCGCGGGCAAGCGGCTGCTGGGCGCCGAGCTGAACGGCTCGCCGCTGCCGACCGACAGCTGGCGAGACGGCCGGATCCCGCTCCCGGACCTGGCGGCCGACAATGTCCTGGTCGTGCGCGGCGAGATGGCCTACAGCGGCGACGGCGAGGGCCTGCACCGCCACGTCGACCCGGCCGACGGGCGTACCTATCTCTATGCGATGAGCTTCCTCGACGCCGCCCCGCGCTGGTTCGCCTGCTTCGACCAGCCCGATCTCAAGGCGCCGATCAGCATGACCGTGCGCGCGCCGACGGGCTGGACCGTGCTCGGCAACGGCCGCTTCAGCCAGGTCGAGCCCGGGTTGTGGCAGCTCGCGCCGACGCCGCCGCTGGCGACCTACTTCGTCACCCTGGTGGCCGGGCCCTATGCCTCGGTGCTCGACGAGTACAGCTCGCCACGCGCCGCCGGTCCCATCGCGCTCGGCCTGCATGCCAAGCAATCCCTGGCCGATCAGTTGCGCGCCGAGGCTCCCGACATCCTGGAGGTGACCAGGATCGGCCTCGACGCCTATCACGACCTGTTCGCCGTGCCCTACCCGTTCGGCGACTACCACCAGGCCTTCGTCCCCGACTTCAACGCCGGCGCGATGGAGAACCCGGGCTGCGTCACCCTGCGCGACGCCTTCTTGTTCCGCGGCGCCACCACCGACATCGAGCGCGGCACCCGTGCCGGCACGATCACCCACGAGTTGGCCCACCAGTGGTTCGGGGACCTGGTCACCATGCGCTGGTGGGACGACCTGTGGCTGAACGAGTCCTTCGCCGAGTACCTCGCCCACCGGGTCTGCGCCGACCGGACCCGCTATCCGCTGTGGATCGATTTCGGGATCAACCGCAAGGACTGGGGCTCGGTCGCCGACCAGGCGCCCTCGACCCACCCCGTGGCGGGCAACGGCGCCGCCGACGCCGCGGCCGCGCTCGCGGACTTCGACGGGATCTCCTATGCCAAGGGCGCCGCGGTGCTCAGACAACTCGCCGCCAAGATCGGCGACGACGTCTTCCTGGCCGGCCTGCGCGACTACATCGACCGGTACGCCTACGGCAATGCCGAGCTCGGCGACCTGCTGCTCAGTTGGGCCCGGGCCGGGGCCGGCGACCTGGGCGGCTGGGCCGACGCCTGGCTGCGCACATCCGGGCTGGACACGTTGAGCGCGCGTCCGGACGGTACGTTGCAGCGCCGCGGCGACACCCGCCGGGAACACGATCTGGCCGTCGCTGCCCTGGCCGCCGACGGCACCGAACTCGACCGGCGCCGCATCAGGCTGCGCGGGGCCGACGCCGATACCGGCGTGCGCGGGTCGCTGGTCGTGCCCGATGCGGGCGACGAGACCTGGGCGAGCGTCCGGGTGGCCGACGGGCTGGCCGGCCTGTCGTCGATCTCGGCGATCGAGGATCCGCAGACCCGCGTGGTGTTGTGGAACAGCATCCGCGACAGCGTCCGCAATGCCGAGCTCGACCCCGCGATCGCGCTGGACCGCGTGCTCGCCGACGTCGCCGACGAGCCCTCCGATCTGATCCTGCGCGCGATCCTCGGGTTCGCCGCCGACCAACTGGCGGGCCCGTTCGCCCCGCTCGCCGATCGGTCCGCGCGGCTGGCCCGGGTGGCGGCCACCGCGGAGCGGGTGCTGGCCGCGGGCGAGCCCGGCAGCGATCGCCAGTTGATCGGCTGGCAACTGCTGATCCGCTCCAGCGCCGACACGGCCCGGCTGGCGGGCTGGTTGGCCGGGACGGGGCTGCCACCCGGCCGGCAGTTGGACGACGAACTGCGCTGGTCGATCGTCACCCGTCTCGCGTTGCTCGGCGACGACTCCTACATCGAGCCGATGCTCACCCGGGACCGTTCGGCCGCCGCGCTGAATCACGCCGCCCGGGCGCGAGCCGGGCGTCCCGGCGCGGCGGACAAGGCGCTCGCCTTCGCGATCATCAGCGAACAGAGCCGGCTACCAGCCTACGAGCTGTATGCCACCGCCTCCGGGCTCTTCCCGCCGGGGCAGGCGGCCGAGCTGATCGAGCTGGCCGAGCGCTGGTTCGCGACCATGCCGGACACCACGCGCTTCCGCCGGAGCTGGGCGCTGGGCCAGGTGCTGCGACTGTCCTTCCCTGTGGCGGTGGGTACGCCCGACCTGCTCGAACAGGCCCGACGCACGCTGCGGCGTACCGATCTGGATCCGTTGGTCCGGCGTGCCCTGACCGACGGCACCGACCAGTTGGAGCGGGTGGTCCGCTCGATCGAGCGGTACGCCTGAGGCGGCCGTCGCCCGTTGGTCACAATCACATTGCGGCGTCGGGCGTGTGCTGGACACTGTGCTCGGCGATGCCTTAGAAAGGCTCACAACTTGGACGTGTGGTCGGTTCCAAGGCGTCCGCGCCGACCAGCCGCCGTCCGCACAGCGACCGCTACCAGCGGGACAACCAAGGAGGACACATGCGAGGACGTACTCGCTTGCTGGCCGCCGGAGCCGCCAGCATCGCCGCTGCGATGCTGGTCGCTGCCTGCGGCTCCGGTGGCGGCACCAATCCCGGCGGGACCACCGACGGAGCAGCGGCGGGCGGCGGTGAATACAGCGTCAACAGCTGCACCCCCGAGAATCCGCTGATCGCCGGCAACACCGCCGAGGTCTGCGGCGGCAACATCCTCGACCTGGTCACCGCCAAGCTGGTGCACTACAACGGCGAGACCGCCGCCCCGGAGAACGACATCGCCGAGTCGATCGAGACCGAGGACAACCAGACGTTCACCGTCAAGATCAAGCCGGGCTACAAGTTCCACGACGGGACCGAGATCAAGGCCAAGAACTTCGTCGACGCGTGGAACTACACCGCCTACGGCCCGAACGGCCAGCAGGGCTCCTACTTCATGCAGCCGATCGAGGGCTTCAAGGACACCCAGTGCCCCGACGACGAGTGCAAGTCCGAGCCGAAGACCGACAAGCTGTCGGGCCTGGCCGTCGTCGATGACACGACGTTCACCATCAAGACCACCGAGAAGGTCTCGAACCTCCCGGTCCGGCTCGGCTACACCGCCTTCGCGCCGCAGCCGGATGCGTTCTTCGCCGACACCTCCGAGGGCAAGGAGGAGTTCGCCAAGAAGCCGATCGGCGCCGGCCCGTACCAGGTCGAGTCGGTGGACACCCAGCAGACCGTGCTGACCAAGTTCGCCGACTACACCGGCGTCGATCCGGGCAATGCCGACAAGATCACCTTCCGCATCTACGAAGACATCGGTGCCGCGTACGCCGATGTGGTCGCCGGCAACCTGGACGTGATCGACCAGATCCCGCCGGACCAGCTCGCCGGAGACCTGTACAAGTCCGATCTGCCGGACCGCAACCAGCAGAAGTCGACGCTGTCCATCGGTACCGTCGAGATCTCCCCGTCGGACGAGCAGTTGAAGAATGTCGACCTGCGCAAGGCGATCTCGATGGCGATCGACCGCGAGGAGATCAACACGACGCTGTTCAACGGCTCGCGTCCCGCGCTGGACGGCTGGGGCTCGCCCTCGCTGCCGGAGTACCAGGCCAACACCTGTGGGCCGACCTGTGAGTTCAACCCGACCGAGGCCAAGCGCCTCTACGACGCGGCCGGTGGCTACAAGGGCAAGCTGCTCTACACCACCAACCCCGAGGGTGCGGGCAACCGCGAGACCGCTCAGGCCGTCTGCAACCAGTTGAAGAACAACCTGGGTGTGGACTGCCAGATCAACATGACGGTGGACTTCGCGAGCTTCCTGACCGGGCGCACCAATGCCGAGTACACCGGCATCTGGCGCTCGGGCTGGCAGGCGGACTACCCGTCGATCGAGAACTACCTGACCCCGCTGTACTCGAAGGGGTCGAGCTCGAACTACACCCGGTACGACAACCCCGAGTTCGAGCGGCTGCTCGCCGACGGCAATGCCGCCGCGACGCCGGACGAGGCCAACCAGTTCTACCGCCAGGCGGAGGAGCAGTTGGCCAAGGACCTGCCGTCGCTGCCGATGTTCTACCGTGCCGAGACCATCGGCTGGTCGGACCGCGTGTCGAACGTGAACCTCAAGCCGCTCGGTACGCCGGACTACACGGCGGTCACCGTCAACGGCTGAGCCGCCAAGCATGACGACGGTGTGGGCCGGGCCGAGCTGGCCCGGCCCACACCACCACAGCCTGTTCCCTGACCCTGATCCTGCGTTCTCGATCTTGCGCGGAACGGATTTCCCTTGCTGACCTACATTGCCCGGCGACTGTTGCAACTGATCCCGGTCTTCCTGGGCACCACGTTCCTGATCTATGCCATGGTCTACGGCATCGGCGACCCCACGGTGGGCCGCTGCGGCGAGCGCCCGTGCCCCCCTTCCTACATCGCCCGGCTGGTGGAGGAGTACCACCTCGACCAGCCGCTGATCGTGCAGTACGGCTACTACCTGGGTGACCTGTTCCGCGGTGATCTCGGGACGACGTTCAACGGCCAGGATGTCGGCGAGCAGTTGCTCGTCCGCTGGCCGACGACGATCAAGCTGGCCCTCATCGCGCTCGTCTTCGAGGCCGTGATCGGCATCTTGGCGGGGGTGTTGGCCGGCGTCTTCCGCAAGAGCTTCATCGACTACCTGGTCACCGTCTCCAGCCTCGTGGTCATCTCGATCCCGATCTTCGTGCTCGGTGGCCTGGCGCAGCTCGTGCTCGGTATCCAGCTCAACCAATGGCTGTCCGAACGACTCGGTAGACCGATCGAGATCTTCACCGCCACGGCCGGGGACAGTTCGCTGCGCTCGCTGTTGCTGCCCGGCCTGGTGCTGGGCTCGGTGTCGGTGGCCTACATCGCCCGCCTGATGCGGGCGAGCCTCGCCGAGAACCTGCGCGCCGACTATGTGCGTACGGCCCGGGCGAAGGGCCTGAGCAATGCGCGCACCATCGGTGTGCACACGATGCGCAATTCGATGATTCCCGTGGTCACCTACATCGGCACCGACGTCGGCTCCCTGATGGGCGGGGCCGTGGTCACCGAGCGCATCTTCAACGTGAACGGCATCGGCGGCTACCTGTTCCGCTCCATCGCCACCAAGCAGGGCACCGCGGTGGTCGGCACGATCACCTTGCTGGTCGCGGTCTACCTGCTCGCCAACCTGTTCGTCGACGTCCTCTACGGCTACCTGGATCCGAGGATCAGCCATGACTGAACCGACTGCCCAAGCGCCCGGTGTGGGCATCGACCCGGCGGCCGACACGATGGTGTCCGCGGTGGAGCGCGCCGAGGTCGCGCCCGGCCCGCCGGGCGCTCCGGAACGCGAGCAGCGAGCCCGTTCGCTGTGGTCCGACGCCTGGCGCGAGCTGCGGCACAACCCGATGTTCTGGATCTCGGGCGCGCTGATCCTGGTGGTCGTGACGATGGCCGTCTTCCCGCAGTGGTTCGCCAGCGGCGATCCCGAGTACGCCAACCTGTCGATCGCCCGGCAGCCACCGTCGCCGGAGCACATCTTCGGCACCGACAAGCAGGGCTACGACGTCTACACCCGGACCATCTACGGGGCCCGCGCCTCGATCCTGGTCGGCGTGGTGGCCACGCTGGGCGTCCTCGTGCTGGGCGGTCTGGTCGGCCTGGTCTCGGGCTACCTCGGCGGCTGGGTCGACTCGCTGCTCTCCCGGGTGGGCGAGATCTTCCTGGCCATCCCGCTGCTGCTGGCGGGCATCCTCTTCCTCTACATCTTCCCCTCGCCGCCGGGTGCCAACTTCTTCGTGGTCACCGGCAAGGTGAGCCTGGTGATCATCCTGTTCGCCTGGCCGACGACGGCCCGCCTGATGCGCTCGGCGGTGTTCCAGGTGAAGCCGAACGACTATGTGACGGCCGCGCGGGCCCTCGGCGGTTCGCCGTGGCGGATCGTCATGTCGCACGTCCTGCCGAATGCCCTGGCGCCGATCCTGGTCATCGCGACGATCAACCTCGGCGTCTACATCGCGCTGGAGGCGACGCTGTCCTTCCTCGGCATCGGCCTGCAACCGCCGGCCGTCTCGTGGGGGCTGTCGATCGCCGACGCCTCGTCGATCGGTCTGGTACGCCAGACGCCGCACATGCTGATCTTCCCGTCGATCTTCCTGTCGGTGACGGTCCTCGCCTTCATCATGCTGGGCGACGCCGTCCGCGACGCGCTCGACCCGAAGCTGCGCTGAGCGCGGCAGCCAAGGAGACTGATCATGTCCAATCCGAAGCTTGACGAGGAGCTCGTCGAGGCGCGCACCGCCGACGACCGCTTCGTCCCGGTCGACGGCGAGACCCTGCTCGAGGTCGATGACCTGCAGGTCGAGTTCCGCACCCGCGACGGGGTGGCGAAGGCGATCAACGGTGTGTCCTTCGATCTGCGGTCGGGCGAGACGTTGGCGATCCTGGGGGAGTCCGGGTCCGGCAAGTCCGTGACGGCCCAGGCGATCATGGGCATCCTGGACAGCCCGCCCGGTTTCGTCACCGGCGGCTCGATCCGCTATTGCGGCCAGGATCTGCTGGCCATGCGCGAGAAGGAACGCCGGGCGATCCGCGGCCCCGAGATCTCGATGATCTTCCAGGACGCGCTGTCGTCGCTGAACCCGGTCTTTCCGGTCGGCTGGCAGATCGCGGAGATGCTGCGGGTGCACCGCGGGATGAATCGCTCCGACGCCAAGGCCCAGGCCATCAAGCTGATGGAGCGGGTGAACATCCCCGGAGCCAAGCAGCGGGTGAACGCGTTCCCGCACCAGTTCTCCGGCGGCATGAGGCAGCGGATCATGATCGCCATGGCGATCGCGCTGAATCCGGCGGTGCTGATCGCCGACGAGCCGACGACGGCGCTCGACGTGACCGTCCAGGCGCAGATCATGGCGCTGCTGGCCGAGTTGCAGGCCGAACGGCAGATGGGCCTCATCCTGATCACCCACGATCTCGGTGTGGTGGCCGACGTGGCCGATCGGATCGCGGTGATGTATGCCGGCCGGATCGTGGAGTCGGCCGGTGTCTTCGAGATCTACGATCGCCCGGCGCACCCGTACACGCTGGGCCTGCTGGAATCCATTCCGCGGCTGGACCAGAAGGGCCAGGAGCTGACGGCGATCGGCGGCCTGCCACCCAATCTGATGCGGATCCCGCCGGGCTGCGCGTTCAATCCGCGATGCCGGTTCGCGCGCGACCTGTGCCGCGAGGGCGGGGCGCCGCCGCTGATCGAGGTGGCTCCCGGCCACACCTCAGCCTGCCATTTCACCGAGGAGGTGCTCCATGTCGACGAGCGTTGAGTCCGCGCGTCCGGCCGCCCGGCCGGAGGGCGATGTGATCATCGAGGCGACCGATCTGGTCAAGCACTATCCGATCAAGGGCGGCGTGCTGCGTACCACCAAGGGCCACGTGCGGGCCCTGGACGGTGTGTCGTTGAAGCTCTACAAGGGCGAGACCCTCGGCATCGTCGGCGAGTCGGGCTGCGGCAAGTCCACCCTCGGCCGGATGCTGATGCGGCTGGAGGAGCCGACGTCCGGCACGCTGACCTTCGACGGCGTCGACGTCTACTCCCAGTCCGGCCCCGAGATGCGTCGCCTGCGCCGCGACATCCAGATGGTCTTCCAGGACCCCTACACCTCGCTGAACCCCCGGATGACGGTCGGCGACATTGTCGGCGAACCCTTCGACATCCACCCCGATGCGCTGACGCGGGGCACGTCGAAGCGCAAGCGCGTCCAGGAGCTGCTGGAGCTGGTCGGGATGAATCCCGAGCACATCGGCCGCTATCCCCACCAGTTCTCCGGCGGCCAGCGCCAGCGCATCGGGATCGCCCGCGGGATCGCGCTGAACCCGAAGGTGCTGGTCTGCGACGAGCCGGTCTCCGCGCTCGACGTCTCGGTCCAGGCCCAGGTGGTCAACCTGATGGAGAAGCTGCAGGACGAGCTCGGGTTGGCCTATGTCTTCATCGCCCACGACCTGTCGGTCGTCCGGCACATCTCCGACCGGGTCGCGGTGATGTATCTGGGCAAGATCGTCGAGGTGGGCGATGAGCAGCAGATCTATGAGCGGCCGACGCACCCCTACACCCAGGCGCTGCTGTCGGCGGTGCCGGTGCCGGACCCGACCAAGCGCGACACCCGCCGCCAGATCGTGCTGTCCGGCGATGTGCCCAGCCCCGCGAACCCGCCGTCGGGTTGCCGCTTCCACACCCGCTGCTGGAAGGCCAAGGATGTCTGCTCGGTCGACGACCCGCCGTTGATCGATCACCCCGACGGCGTCAGCGAGCATCCCTCGGCCTGTCACTTCGCCGAGCCCGTCCGGGTCGTCTGAGCACGTCCGCTCGCGCTGAACCGCGGTTGAGCTCCTAGAGTGGCCGACGTGATTCCGCACGATGAACGCCGGCTGATGCTGGTGCATGCCCATCCCGACGACGAGTCCAGCCAGACCGCGCTGACGATGGCGAAGTACGCCGCCCAGGGTGCCCGGGTCACCCTGGTGACGGCCACTCTCGGCGAGCTCGGGGAGATCGTCTCCGACCGACTCAAGCACCTCACGCCCGAGCAGCTCGGTCGGCACCGGCTGGGCGAACTGGACAAGGCGATGGCCGAATTGGGGATCACCGATGCGGTACGCCTCGGCGGCGACTTCCGCTATCACGATTCGGGCATGGCCTATGCCGAGGACGGCTCCGTGGTTCCGGGGACCGAGGTGCCCGAGGGCGCGTTCTGGCATGCGGACCTGCGCGAGGCCGCCGATCTGTTGGTGGCCCTGATCCGGGACCGGCGCCCGCAGGTGATGATCACCTACGACGACTTCGGCGGCTACGGCCATCCCGATCACATCCAGGCGCATCGGGTGACGATGTATGCCTATCTGCTGGCCGCGATCGACGGCTACCGGCCCGATCTCGGCGAGCCGTGGCAGGTGTCGCGCCTGTTCTGGTCGACCTGGGCCCGAGGCGCGGTACGCGAACTCATCCGCGCGCTGCGCGAGGCCGGCGACACCGAGTCCTTCGGCGGCCTCGACCCGGACTCCGACCGGCTGCCGATGGGCGTACCCGACGAACTGATCTCGGTCGGCGTCCACGCACCAGAACATGCCGCCGCGAAGGAGGCGGCCCTGCGCGCACACGAATCGCAGGTCAACCTCGACGACGGATTCTTCGCGGCCTTCGCCGCGGCGGCCCAGCGGGCACCCCAGGTGGCCGGCACCGAGAGCTACCGGCTGGCGGCGGGCATCGCGATGCCCCCGGGGCCGCCCGCGGACGACCTGTTCGCCGGCCTGTCGTGAGCGAACCCGCAAGCGCCGGCGACCGCGACGATCTGGTCGCCGGCCCCGGTGCCGCGGCGCGGTCGTCGCGGCTGCGGACGACGATGGCGAGATTCGCCACCGGGGTCACGGTGGTCACGACGCGCGGCGACGGCGGTCGGTGGCATGCGATGACGGCCAACTCGTTCACCAGCGTCTCCCTGGACCCGCCGCTGGTGCTGTTGAGCGTCGCGACGAGCACCAGGTTCCACCGCCCACTGACCGAGTCCGGGGACTTCGCCGTGTCGGTGCTGTCCGCCGACCAGGCGGCGGTCGCCGCGCACTTCGCCCGCTCCGGGCGCGATCTGGCCAGCCAGTTCGACGGGGTCGCGCACCGGGTGGGGCAGCTCGGCCTGCCGCTGCTGACCGGCGCGCTCGCCTGGCTCGAGTGCCGGACGGTGGAACGGGTGGCGGCGGGCGACCACACCTTGTTCGTCGCCTCGGTGCTGACGGCCGAGCCGGCAGACGCGGCCGCGGACCTCGCCCCCCTGCTGTTCTACGGGAGCCGCTACCTGGGCGCAGAGAATGCGTGATCGCGGGCCGCGGTCCCGTAGACTCTGCGCGAAATCACGCTGACGACCGCGTGGGCGAACCACGCAGCCAAGGGTAGGACGGGGAATTGACAACCACCACGAAGGCCGGCTCGCGCCCCGACCCGTCCCGTGACAAGCCGCGGCGCCGCGGCTGGGTCGTCGGGTTGGTGGTCGCCCTGTTCGTGCTGGCGCTCGGCGGGCTGTACCTGGCGGGTTATCTCGCCGCCGGCGATGTCGTCCCGCGCAATGCTTCCGTGGCGGGCATCTCGCTGGGCGGCCTGCCGCGTGCCGAGGCGAACGACAAGCTGCGCGCCGAGCTGGCCGAGGCCGAGTCCGCCGAGCTGGAGCTGCGGGCGGGGGAGAAGACGGCCACGGTGAAACCCGCCGACGCCGGTCTGGCCATCGACTACGAGGCGACGCTGGCGGCGACCGGCGTGGGCCGAAGCGCATCGCCGGCCCACATCCTGCGGGTGCTGACCGGCGGTGGGGCGACCGAGCCGGTCGTCGCCGTCGACGAGGCGGCGCTGACGGCCGCGGTCGACGCGGCCGCCAAGCAGCTCGACACCGAGCCCAAGGACGCCTCGATCAAGTTCGACGTGCCGCGGGAGGGTGCCCCGAAGATCGTCAAGGAGCCCGGCCA
Source organism: Naumannella cuiyingiana (assembly GCF_013408305.1). NCBI lineage: Bacteria > Bacillati > Actinomycetota > Actinomycetes > Propionibacteriales > Propionibacteriaceae > Naumannella > Naumannella cuiyingiana. The sequence continues at coordinate 2,699,954 of NZ_JACBZS010000001.1, forward strand.
GCAGTCGGTCCGGGTCGATCGCGCGGCGGCCGCCGAGGAGCTGCGGTCGGCGTACCTGACCGCCACCACGGTCCCGGTGACCGCGGCGGTGCAGGATCCCGACATCAGCACCGCCGAGGTCGAGCAGCTCGCGACCGAGTGGGCCGAGCCCGCGATCTCCGGCCCGATCACGGCCAAGACCGACAAGGGCGAGTTCAAGGTCACCGAGCGTGCCATCGCCAAGTCGACCAGGTTCGAGGCTGTCGACGGCGCACCGAAGGCCAGGATCGACGCCAAGGAACTGCGCAGCCAGACCAATCCCGAGATCACCAAGAACGTCAAGCTGAGCAAGCCCCAGGACGCCGGATTCCGCTTCGAGGGCGGGCGCCCGGTGGTGACCAAATCCAAGGACGGCGACGACATCATGCCGGACAAGCTGCTCGCCGCCGTCGAGCCGGTCGTCACCAAGTCCGAGGGGCGCTCGATCGAGGTGCCCATCGACCAGGCCAAGGCCGAACTGGACGCCGCCGCGGCGGAGAAGCTCGGCGTGAAGGAGGTCGTGGGCGAGTTCACCACCCGGTTCCCGCACGCCGACTACCGCAATGCCAACATCGGCCGGGCGGCCGAGGTCCTGACCGGGGTGTTGATCAAGCCGGACGAGACCTTCTCGTTCAACGAGACCGTCGGCGAGCGGACGACCGCCAACGGATTCGTCGAAGGCACGATCATCTCCAACGGCCGATTCGTCAAGGAGACCGGCGGCGGCGTCTCGCAGTCGGTGACGACGCTCTACAACGCCGGCTTCTTCGCCGGTCTGGAGGACGTGGAGCACTGGCCGCACACCCTCTACATCGATCGCTACCCGGTTGGTCGCGAGGCGACGGTGGCCTGGGGCTCGAAGGATCTCAAGATCAAGAACAACACCCCCTACGGCGTGGTGATCCAGGGCATCATCAACAAGTCGACGCCCGGCAATCGCGGCTCGATCACCTTCAAGATGTGGTCCACCAAGTACTACGAGGTGAAGACCGCCGAGCCACGCAAGTCCGACTTCTACACCGACCCGCCGACCACCGACAGCTCGTCCTCCTGCCAGCCGCAGGGCGAGGTGCCGGGCTTCACCGCCACCTACTGGCGCGAGCTCTATCGCGACGGCAAGCTCGCCAAGCCGCGGGAGAACTACTCCTGGCGCTACTACGCGACCCGCGAGGTCACCTGCAACTGATCCCCGCAACTCAGCGGGTGCCGCCCGGCCGGTCGGGCACCCGGCGCGAGGCGATCACGTCCGCCCGGGCGATGGTGTGATTCCTGCCACGCCGGTCGGTCAGCACGAGCTGTTGATCATCGTGGAAGATCAACACCCCGATGACGTCGCCGACGCCGCCGTCGGGCAGCCGGCGGCGTACCGTGAAGCGCTGTCCGGTCCGGGGGACGTCGCGGCCCGGTCGATTCATGAGGTGAACCTTTGCATCGGCGGGGCGGGGGAGGCGTGATACTAGTGGGGACGTCCCGCAGCAGGTGGGACGATCCGTGCAGAACGCGAGGAGTGGAGTCGTGACCTACATCATCGGGCAGCCCTGTGTGGACATCAAGGACCGGGCCTGCGTCGACGAATGTCCGGTGGACTGCATCTACGAGGGCAAGCGGATGCTCTACATCCAACCCGATGAATGCGTGGACTGCGGGGCCTGCGAACCCGTCTGCCCGGTCGAGGCGATCTACTACGAGGACGATCTGCCCGAGGACCAGTCGGAGTACTACGACGTCAACGTCAAGTTCTTCGACGATCTCGGCATGCCGGGCGGGGCCGCCAAGCTCGGCGTGATCGACTCCGATCACCCGCTCGTCGCCGCGCTGCCGCCGCAGAACGGGGCCGAGTGAGCGAAGTCCCGCGCGCGCGGGCCCTGCCGGACTTCCCCTGGGACACGATCGCGGGGGCCAAGGCCCGCGCGGCCGCCCACCCGGACGGCATCGTCGACCTGTCGGTCGGCACGCCGGTCGATCCCACGCCGGCACCCGTGCGCGAGGCCCTGGCCGCCGCCGCCGACGCGCCGGGCTACCCCGCCACCACCGGTACGCCCGACCTGCGCGCGGCCCAGGCCGGCTATCTGGCGCGGCGCTTCGGCGTACCGATCGAAGCGGACGCGACCCTGCCGCTGATCGGCACCAAGGAATTCGTCGCCTGGCTGCCCACGCTGCTCGGCCTCGGCCCGGGCGATCGGGTCGTCGTCCCGTCGGTCGCCTATCCGACCTATGCGGTGGGTGCGGCCCTGTGTGGGGCGACGGTGGTGCCGACCGACGACCCGGGCCAGGCAGGGGACGCGCGGCTCGCCTGGGTCAATTCGCCCGGCAACCCGACCGGTCGGATCGCGTCGGAGGACGAGCTGCGGGCCTGGGTCGAGTGGTCGCGCGCGACCGGCGGTGTGCTCGCCGGCGACGAGTGCTACGCCGAGTTCGGCTGGGAGGCCGAGCCGGCGACCGTGCTCGGCGAGCCGATCAGCGGCGGCGACCACCAGCGGTTGCTCGCGCTGCACTCGCTGTCGAAGCGCTCCAACATGGCGGGTTATCGCGCGGGATTCGTTGCCGGCGATCCGGCCCTGATCCGGCGCCTGCTGGAGATGCGCAAACACGCCGGGATGATCCCGCCCGGCCCGATCCAGGCCGCGTCTGTCGCCGCCTACGGTGACGACGCGCACGTGGCAGAGCAGCGCGCCCGCTATCTGGGCCGCCGTGCGGTGCTCGCGCCCGCACTGGCCGCGGCCGGATTCCGGATCGAGCATTCCGAGGGTTCGCTCTACCTGTGGGCCACCCGCGAGGAGAACTGCCGAGAGACCGTGGACTTCCTCGCCGGGCACGGCATCCTGGTCGCACCCGGCGACTTCTACGGCGACCCGACCACGGGCGCGGACCGCTTCGTGCGGGTCGCCCTGACCGCCACCGACGAGCGGATCGCGGCCGCGGCGCGGCGCCTCAGCGAAAACTGATCACGACGCCGTCGGTGGGCTCCTCGCTCGGCTGCCAGGCGGGCGCGGAGCCGTCCGAGCGCGTCCAGCGCCGGTCGCCGACCTGCACGGCGGAGACCCCGTAGCGACCCGCATTGGCCACCGCATGGTGGGCGAGGGCCCAGCGGGTGTTGTCGTCGCCCGGGTCGGCGGCGATCGCGGAGCCGGGGTCGACCGCGATCCCGAGCGTCTTCTCGATGCTCGCGGCCAGCCCCTCCGGGTCGCCCGGGGCATCGTCGCGTACGGCGCAGGTGATGCCCTGCGGCGAGCGGCCCGCCAGCACGCTGGCGATGATTCGGGCATTCGGCTCGTGCTGCCGGTACGCCTCGGGATAGCCGCTGCGCTGCACCGCCTGCGCGACATCGTTGATGTCGCCGGTCTGCCAGCCGTCGATCTCGACCAGGGCGTCGTAGAAGGCGTCGGTCGCATACCAGGGGTCGCGTACCTCGCTCGGGCTTCCCCAGCCCTGGGAGGGCCGCTGCTGGAACAGCCCGAGCGAGTCCCGGTCGCCGTAGTCGAGGTTGCGGATGCCCGACTCCTGGTAGACGGTCGCCATCGCTATCGAACCGGCCCGGGCGGGCAGGCCGCGGCGGACGGCGGTGCCGACGATGATCGAGGCGTAGTGGGCCTGCTCGGGGTCGAGCGTCACCGAATCGCCCGCGGCGGTCAGGATGCAGCGGTCCTCCAGCGCGCTCGGCGCGATGTTGCCGTTCTCGCGGCCCATCAGGTACGCCGCGCCGAGCCCGGCGCCGACCGCCAGCGCGAGCACGACGAGGCAGCCGAGGGCGCGGACGCCGCGCTGGGAGGAGGCCATCCGGCGTTGATCAGTTCGCGTGCAGCGCGGCGTTCAGCTCGACCCGCCCGCCGGAGCGGTCGCGGGCCTCGACAGCGCCGGTCAGCGAATTGCGCAGGAACAGCAGGTTGTTCCGGCCGGACAGCTCGCGGGCCTTGACCGTCCGGTCGCCGATCGTGATCTTGGTGCCGGCGGTGACATAGAGCCCGGCCTCGACCACGCAGTCATCGCCGAGCGCGATCCCGACCCCGGCCTCGGCGCCGACCAGGCAGCGCTCGCCGATCGAGACCCGCTCGGTGCCGCCGCCGGACAGCGTGCCCATCGTGGACGCGCCGCCGCCGATGTCGGAGCCGTCGCCCACCACGACGCCCTGGGAGATCCGGCCCTCGATCATGGAGCTGCCGAGCGTACCCGCGTTGAAGTTGACGAAGCCCTCGTGCATCACGGTCGTCCCCGGCGCGAGGTGGGCGCCCAGGCGTACCCGGTCGGCGTCGGCGATCCGCACCCCGGTCGGCACCACGTAGTCGGTCATCCGCGGAAACTTGTCCACGCCGTACACGGCGACCGGACCGGCGGCGCGCAGGCGCAGCCGGGTCGCCTCGAAGCCGTCGACGGCGCACGGACCGGCGCTGGTCCAGACCACGTTCGCCAGCCGGCCGAAGAGGCCGTCCAGGTTGATCGTGTTCGGCGCGACGAGGCGGTGGGAGAGCAGGTGCAGCCGCAGGTACGCATCGGCGGCGTCCGCGGGCGCGGCATCGAGGTCGATCTCGGTACGCACCACGACGGCCCGGGTCGCCCGCGCGGGGTCCTCGCCGGCGAGGGCGGACAGCGCATCGGGCGGACCGACAACGGTCTCGCCGAGCGTCGGCTCCGGGTACCAGGCGTCCAGCACCTGGCCGCCGGCGTGTTCGGTGGCCAGCCCCCAGCCGGAGGCGGTGCGGGTCGGATCGGTCGCTGCGGGGGACTGCGTCATGGCGGCAACTCTAGCCAAGCCGATCATCACGATTGACGATAACAACGAAGAACGATAGTATCGAAAATCGATAATGACGAAGGAGGAGTGGGATGTCCGCACGCGAGGTGAAACCGCTCGGGGCCCGTCGCCTACGGGCAGTCAGGGGCCTGGTGGCGACGTTCGCGATCGTGGTCCCGGCGCTGATGATCGCCGCGCCGCTGGTCGCGTGGGCGAGCGGCCAGCCGCTGCGCTGGGTCGGTAGTACGCAAGAACAGCTCGGGCCGGTGTGGGGCGGGTCCGGGGCGACGCCTGCGGCGGTGGCCAACTACGCCGACCGGGTCATCTGGTCGGCCCCGGGCGCGTCTCCCGGGTGGTGGCTGCTCAGCCTGGTGCCGCCGGTCGCCGGCGCGGCGCTGATCGCCGTCGGCGGCCGCGCCCTGTGGCGGCTGCTCGGCGATGTCGGGGCCGGCGAGCCCTTCACCGGCCCCGCCCTGCGTCGAGTCGAGCTGCTCTCCCGGTGCGTCTTCGCCTACGGGCTGTTGGTGCCGCTCCTGGAGCTCGCGGTCGCGCTGTTCCTGACCTGGGGCCATCAGGTCGAGACCTCCTTCTACTACGCGATCCCGCCCGGGTACGCCGTGCCGGTGGTGGTCGGCCTCGTCCTGCTGGTCCTGGTCGAGGTCTACCGGCGCGGGCTTGCCCTGCGTGAGGACGCCGAGGGTCTGATCTGATGCCTGCCGAGGAATCGCATCGGGTGCACTGCCGACTGGATGAGCTGCTGGCCGAGCGGGGGATCACGCTCACCGCGCTGGCCGAGCGCGTCGGAGTCTCCGTGGTCAACCTGTCGGTGCTCAAGAACGATCGGGCCCGGGCAGTCCGTTTCTCCACGCTGACCGCGATCTGCGAGGCGCTGGATTGCGAGATCGGTGACCTGCTTGTGATCAACTGAAGCTCCCATGCCGGCGGGATGATCCCTAGACTGCCGCGGTAACCCGTGATCGGGAACCGAGGCGAGGAGTGATCAATGGCGACACGAGCGGACGAGGCCGGCGAGGTTCGCCCGAGCTGGAAATTGATCGGCCCGGGCATCGTGGTGGCGGCCACCGGTGTCGGGGCGGCTGACCTGGTCGCCACCTTGATCGCCGGCTCCAAATTCGGCTATGCCCTGCTCTGGGCCGTCGTGCTCGGCTGCCTGCTCAAGATCATCCTGGTCGAGGGGGCCGGGCGCTGGACGCTCGCCACCGGCACCAGCATCTATGACGGCTGGGCGAAGCTCGGCGTGTGGACCAGCATCTATTTCGTGCCCTACATCATCGTCTGGGGTTTCGTCTACGGCGCGGCCGCGATGGCCGGCACGGGCCTGCCCCTGAATGCGCTGTTCCCCGTCCTGCCCACGCCGGTATGGGGCATCATCTCCGGCATCGCCGGCGCGCTGCTGGTCTGGTTCGGCCGCTACGCGACCTTCGAGAAGGTCTGCGCGGTGCTGGTCGGGATCATGTTCGTCTGTGTCGTCGGCGCGGCGATCATCACCGTGCCCAATCTTCCGCAGCTTCTCGCAGGCCTGGTCCCGACCATCCCCGACGGCGGCGCGGTCAACGTGTTGAGTCTGGCCGGCGGCGTCGGTGGCACGATCACGCTCGCGGCGTACGGCTACTGGCTGCGGGAAAAGGGCTGGAGCACCCCGCGGTTCATGAAGGTGATGCGGATCGACAACACGATGGCGTACGTGATCACCGGCATCTTCGTGGTCGCGACGTTGATCATGGGCGCCGAGGTTCTGTATTCCGCGCAGGTGGCGGTCTCCAGCGGGGACAAGGGCCTGCTCGATCTGACCAACGTGTTGCAGGAGCGCTACGGGTTCATCGCCTCGAAGGTCTTCCTGGTCGGCTTCTGGGCCGTCGCGATGAGCTCGCTGATCGGTGTCTGGAACGGCGTCTCGCTGATGTTCGCCGACTTCGTCCGGCGCGCCCGCTCCGAGCCGGTGGACAGCCCCAATGCGCGCACGGGCGGCAAGTACTACCGCGCGTACATCCTCTGGCTGACCTTCCCGCCGATGATTCTCGTCGCGTTGGGGCGCCCGGACTGGCTGATCCTCGCCTACACCGTGCTCGGCGCGTTCTTCATGCCGTTCCTGGGGCTGACCCTGATCTTCTTGCTGAACTCGAAGGCGATGGGGCAGTGGCGGAACCGTTGGTGGGCCAATGTCGGACTGGTGCTCGTGGCGGTGCTGTTCTTCTACCTCGGCTTCAACGAGCTGACGAAGGCCTTCACCTGATCGTTCCGTCCCGCGGCTTGCGTTACGCAGCCTGTATCAGGCAAAATTGATATCAACGCAGGTTGATACGAGAGCTTGCTACCAGAGCGGTGCAGGACCGAGGAGCCCCGATGACTACCGATGCCAACGAACAGCGCAGGGTCGAACACATCGACCGGGACGGCACGCCGGCCACCCGGGTGGTGGTCACCCGGCACTACCGGACCGATGTCGCCGACCTCTGGCAGGCCCTGACCGATGCCGAGCGGTTGCCGCGCTGGTTCCTGCCGGTGACCGGCGATCTCGCGGTCGGCGGGCGCTACCAACTCGACGGCAATGCCGGCGGTGAGGTGCTCTCCTGCGACCCGCCGCGACACCTCGCCATCACCTGGGAGATGGGCGGCGGCCCGAGCTGGGTCGACGTCACGCTCAGCCCCGATGCCGACGGGACCGTGCTCGAGCTGGTCCACGAGGCCCCGGTGGCACCGGAGTTCTGGGAGACCTACGGCCCGGGCGCGACCGGTATCGGCTGGGACCTGGCGCTGCATCGCGGGCTGGCCGAGCATCTGCGTACCGGAGCGGCGGTCGACCGGGCCGAGGGCGAGGCGTGGCCGACCACCCCCGAGGGCCGGGCGTTCGTCATCGAGGCGGCCAATGCCTGGGTGGACGCGGCGATCGCCGCCGGCGACGAGCCCGCCGGAGCGCGTGCGGCGGGAGTCCGCTGCATCGCCTTCTACACGGGCGAGGGCGGGGATGGCGAACGCTCGGGCGAGTGACGGCGCGCGGCCCGATGCGTTCACGGTGCTGGCCGATCCGGTACGCCGGCGCCTGATCGAGGTCCTGGCAGCGGGCGGAGAGCAGCCGGCCGGGGAGCTGACCCGGATCGCCAGCGCCGAGTTCGGGATCGGCCAGCCGGCCGGCTCGATGCAACTGCGAGTACTGCGCGACAGCGGGTTCTGCGAGGTACGCCGAGACGGCGCGCGGCGTCTCTACCGGTTGCGGCCCGACGCGCTCGCCGCGGTGCGGGCCTGGCTCGCGGGCCTGCACCGGGAATGGTCCCAGCCGCTCGACGCGCTCGCCACCGAGGTGGCGCGCGGCAAGCGGGAGCGTCGGCGGGGGACGCCCGGCGCCGAACGGCCGGGGCGGCAGGCGGGCTGACCCGCCCGCGGCCGCTAACCTGACCCGGTGCCTGCGGCCGATGAGACCCGACTCGACCTCGACGGCGATGTCGTCGCCCTGTTGCGCCAGCTGATCGACATCGAATCGGTCAGCGGCGACGAGGGGCCGATCGCCGATGCCGTGGAGGGCGCGCTGCGCGCCCTGCCCGGACTGGAGGTGATCCGCGACGGCGACTGTGTGGTCGCGGTCTCGCCGGGACCGACCGACCGGCGGGTGATCATCGCCGGACATCTGGACACCGTGCCGGTGGCGGGCAATCTGCCGAGCCGGTCGGTCGGCACGGGCGCCGAGGAACAGATCTTCGGGCGCGGCTCGGCCGACATGAAGGGCGGCGTCGCCGTCCAGCTCTCCGTCGCCGCGGCGCTCGCCCACGCGGGACGGCAGGCCCGGCCGGTGACCTGGATCTTCTACGACAACGAGGAGGTCGAGGCCGCCCGCAACGGCCTCGGCCGGTTGGCCCGCAACCGGCCCGACCTGCTCGCCGGCGAGTTCGCCGTGCTCTGCGAACCGTCCAACGCGCGCGTCGAGGGCGGCTGCCAGGGGACGCTGCGGGTCGACATCCGGCTCGCCGGACGAGCCGCGCACTCGGCCCGGCCCTGGGTGGGAAGCAACGCCATCCACGCCGCCGCGCCGGTCCTGGACCGCCTCGCCCGCTATCGCGCCCGGGAGCCCGAGGTGGACGGGCTCACCTACCGGGAAGGCCTGAGCGCCGTCGGCATCCGCGGCGGCATCGCGGGCAATGTGATCCCCGACGAGTGCGTCGTCACGGTGAACTACCGCTTTGCCCCGGACCGTGACCTGGCCGCCGCCGAGGCGCATGTCCGCGAGGTCTTCGACGGCTTCGACGTCACCCGCACCGACGGCTCGCCGGGCGCGCGGCCCGGCCTGGACCGCCCGGTGGCGGCGGAGTTCCTGGCCGCCGTGGGCGGCGAGCCCGGGCCGAAGTTCGGCTGGACCGACGTCTCGCGGTTCTCCGCGCTCGGCGTACCGGCCGTGAACTACGGTCCGGGCGATCCGCTGCTGGCCCACACCGACGACGAGCACACCCCGGCCGCCCAGGTGCGCGCATGCCGTGAGGCGCTGCTGCGCTGGCTGGCAGGATGAACCCCGTGACGGACGACGACCGCAGCCCCGAGCCGGGCCAGCAGGCCGGACCGGTGACCCGCAGCGGACGGTCCCGGCTGGAGACGACCACCGACCAGCGGCTGCTCGAATCCCGCGGACCCGCCGACTGGGTACACACCGATCCGTGGCGGGTGTTGCGCATCCAGGCCGAGTTCGTCGAGGGCTTCGGTGCGCTCGCCGAGCTCGGGCTGGCCGTCAGCGTCTTCGGATCCGCGCGTACGCCGCCCGATCACCCGATGTATGCCGCAGCGCGCCAGATCGGCCGCCGGCTGGTCGAGGCCGGCTTCGCCGTGATCACGGGCGGGGGCCCGGGCATCATGGAGGCGGCCAACCGCGGTGCGGCCGATGCCGACGGCGTGTCGGTCGGGCTGGGCATCGAGCTGCCCTTCGAGAGCAAGCTGAACGACTGGGTCAGCCTCGGGATCAACTTCCGCTACTTCTTCGCCCGCAAGACCATGTTCGTCAAGTACTCCCAGGGCTTCGTGGTGATGCCAGGCGGATTCGGCACCTTCGACGAGCTGTTCGAGGCGCTGACCCTGGCGCAGACCCGCAAGGTGACCAATTTTCCGGTGGTGTTGTTCGGTACGCAGTACTGGTCGGGGCTGCTCGCCTGGCTCCGCGAACAGGTGCTCGGCGGTGGCTACATCGCCCCGATCGATCTCGACCGGCTGGTGGTCACCGATGACATCGAGCGGGTCATCGCGACGATGAACACCGACTGGGACGAGGGCCCCGCGGAGCGCCCCGAATGACCGTCTCGGGGAGGAGCAGCCGATGGTCTGGCTGATCGTGATCGTCGCCGTCGCCGTGCTCGGCGCCGGGGCAATGGTGGCCGGCGGAGCCTTCGGCGGGATGCCGGACGAGCCGGAGCGCGACGACTTCCGCCCGGCCCTGCCGCCCACCCGGATCACGGGTGATGATCTGCGCGATGTCCGGTTCCAGGTGCAGTTGCGTGGCTATGACATGACGCGCGTCGACGAGCTGCTCGAGCGGCTCGGGCGCGAGCTCGACCAGCGCGACGACGAGCTGACCGAACTTCGCCGGCTCGCCCAAGACGGCGGCGCTTCCGAACGCTCGGCGCCCGCCGAGGCGCGCGATACGGAATAATGATCCCCGTCAGATCCGACGCAGACGAGATGAGGTTGCACAGATGGCAGCGATGAAGCCGCGCACGGGGGACGGCCCGATGGAGGTCACCAAAGAGGGCAGGGGCATCGTGATGCGGGTACCGCTCGAGGGTGGCGGTCGTCTGGTCGTCGAGATGAACGCCCAGGAGGCAGAGGAGCTGGCGGCCGCGCTGAAAGGCGTCGTGGGCTGATCATCCCGCGCTCCCAGAAACACGTCAGGGCAAGGGCCCGGCCATCCGGCCGGGCCCTTGTCTGTCTGCCGGGATGTCTGTCTGCCGGGATGTCTGTCTGCCGGGATGTCTGTCTGCCGGGATGTCTGTCTGCCGGGATGTCTGTCTGCCGGGATGTCTGTCTGCCGGGATGTCTGTCTGCCGGGATGTCTGTCTGCCGGGATGTCTGTCTGCCGGGATGTCTGTCTGCCGGGATGTCTGTCTGCCGGGATGCGATCGGGTCAGCGGGGCCCGGCCGCCGGGCGCAGCGGGTCGGCGATCGCCGCGGCATAGACCTCGACGGTCTCCGCCGCGATCTTGGGCCAACTGAACTCGGTGATCGCCCGTTCCCGGCCGGCCCGGCCCATCGCCGCTGCCCGCCCCGGTTCCCGGGTCAGCGAATTGATCTTGTCGGCCAGGTCGGCCTCGAACGCCGCGACGAAGGTGGGGTCGTCGGCGCGGGCCGGGTCGTAGGGGACCAGCAGGCCCGTCTCGCCGTCGACGACCACCTCCGGAATGCCGCCGACCGCGCTGGCCACCACGGCCGTCTCACATGCCATCGCCTCCAGGTTCACGATGCCGAGCGGCTCATAGACGCTCGGGCAGGCGAACACCGTGGCATGGGACAACACCTGGCGTACCGACTCGCGCGGCAGCATCTCCTGCACCCAGACGACATTGCCGCGGCGGCGCTCCAGCTCGGCGACCGCCGAGGAGATCTGTTCGGCGATCTCGGGGGTGTCGGGCGCGCCGGCCAACAGCACGAGCTGGGTGTCGGGATCGAACCGCTCCGCCGCCCGGACGAGGTGGATCACGCCCTTCTGCCGCGTGATCCGGCCGACGAAGACCACGGTCGGCCGATCCAGCGCCATCCCGATCGAGTCGGGCGCGGCGGTCCCCGGGTCCGGCCGGAACTCCTCGGTGTCGATGCCGTTGCGGACCACGTGCACCCGCGCCGGGTCGAGCTCGGGGTAGGAGTCGAGCACATCGCGGCGCATCCCGTCGCTGACGGCGATCACCGCCGACGCCGCGCCATAGGCGGTACGCTCGGCCCAGCTGCTCAGCCGGTACCCGCCACCGAGCTGCTCGGCCTTCCACGGCCGGTGCGGCTCCAGCGAGTGCGCCGTCACCACGTGCGGGATGTCCTGGTAGAGACCGGTCAGATGGCCGGCAAGGTTGGCGTACCAGGTGTGGGAATGCACCAGGTCGACCGGCGGGGTCGCCGCCACCATCGCCAGATCCGCGCCGAAGACCCGCAGCGCTGCATTCGCGCCGGGCGGATAGGACTCAGGGTGCGCCGTGGCGCCCTCGCGCGGCTCGCCCATCGCCTGCACGTCGACGTCGACGAGCGCGCGCAGCGGTGGCACCAGTTGCCCGACGTGCACCCCGGCGCCGCCGTAGATGTGCGGCGGGTACTCCCGGGTCAGCAGGGCGACACGCATCCGGTCAGTCGAAGGCCCGGCAGTGGGTCGATCGGGCGTGGGTCGATCGGTCATGGGTCGATCGTTGCATCATCGCGCCGCTCGCGACAGGCTGGTCCCGCCAGCAGGGGGTGGTTGTCGTGACGATCCGACGTCCAATAGTTTCGTTGCCATGACAGCTCGACCGAGGGTCTTGTCGATCGTTCTCGCCGGTGGCGAGGGCAAGAGGTTGATGCCGTTGACCGTGGACCGGGCCAAGCCCGCGGTCCCCTTCGGCGGTACGTACCGGTTGATCGACTTCGTGCTGTCCAATCTCGTCAACTCCGACATGCGCAAGGTGTGCGTGCTGACCCAGTACAAGTCGCATTCGCTGGACCGGCACATCTCGCTGACCTGGCGGCTGTCGACGATCCTGGGCAACTACATCACCCCGGTGCCGGCCCAGCAGCGGCTCGGCCCGCGCTGGTACCAGGGCAGCGCCGATGCGATCTTCCAGTCGATGAACCTGATCCGCGACGAGGATCCCGACTACGTGGTCGTCTTCGGCGCCGACAACATCTACCGGATGGACGTCTCGCAGATGCTCGAGCGCCACATCGAGTCCGGGCTGGACTGCACGGTCGCCGGGATCCGGGTGCCGCGCTCGGAGGCGAGCGCCTTCGGCATCATCGATGCCGCGCGCGACGGCAAGATCAACTCCTTCCTGGAGAAGCCGGCCGATCCGCCCGGGCTGCCGGACAGTCCGGAGGAGTCCTATGCCTCGATGGGCAACTACATCTTCACCGCCTCCGCGCTGGTGAAGGCGCTCACCGACGATGCGGCCGCCGACACCCGGCACGACATGGGCGGCAACATCATCCCGGGCTTCGTCGAGGCCGGACAGGCGCAGGTCTATGACTTCCGCGACAACCAGGTCCCCGACGCCACCACCCGGGACCGGGACTACTGGCGCGATGTCGGGACGATCGACGCCTTCCACGACGCCCACATGGATCTGGTCTCCGTCGAGCCCAACTTCAACCTCTACAACGATGCCTGGCCGATCTGGACCTACCAGGTGCAGCGCCCCGGCGCGAAGTTCGTGCTCCGCGGCACGGCCGAGGACTCGATCGTCAGCGCCGGCTGCATCATCTCCGGTGGCGATGTCGACCGCTCGGTGCTCTCGCCGAATGTCCGCGTGGACAAGTGGGCGAAGGTCGAGCGATCCGTGCTGATGGAGAATGTCGAGATCGGCCGCAATGTGGTGCTACGCAACGCGATCCTGGACAAGAACGCGGTCGTGGACCGCGGCGTCGAGATCGGTGTTGATCATGACGCCGATCGGGCCCGGGGGCTGACCGTCTCGCCCGGCGGGATCACCGTCGTGCCCAAGGGCGCGCACATCACCCGCGACTGATCACCGATCGGCCGGTACGCCGGGTCGGCGCACGCCCAGCAGCAGGCCGTCGCCGACCGGGACCAGCGAGGCGAGCAGCTCGTCGCCGTCCCGGATCGCCTCCAGGGCCTCCCTGATCAGGATCGTCTCGTCCTCGGAGTTGCGGGGGTCGGCGACCCGGTCGTGCCACAGCGCGTTGTCGATGACCAACAGGCCACCCGGCCGCAGCAGGCGTACCGCCTGGGCGACGTACTCGGCGTACTCCAGCTTGTCCGCATCGACCAGCACGAGGTCGTAGGCGCCGTCGCTGAGCTTGGGCAACACGGTCAGCGCCTCGCCCTGGATCAGCCGGAAGCGCCGATCCGGTACGCCCACCGAGCCGAACGCCTCGCGCGCCCGGGCCTGGTGCTCGCCCTCGATGTCGACGCTGGTCAGGATGCCGTCGGGGGCCATCCCCGCGAACAGGGCCAGCCCGGACACGCCCGTTCCGGAGCCGATCTCCACGACCGCCCGCGCGCCGATGGCACGGGCCAGCACGGTGAGCAGCGCGGCGGCGCCCCGGCTGACCGGGGCGATGCCGAAATCGGCGGCGGCGGCGCGCGCCGCCAGCGCGGCTGCGCTCTCCGGAGCGAAGTCCTCGGCGTACACCCAGGAGGCGGGTTTCGGCGCCCGGCCCGCATCCGTGGGTGCCTGCTGGGCCGCCGCGGCCGCGGGATCGTCGGGAGCGCTCATGGGCGGCAGCGTAGCGAATCGCGACCGCGAAACCGCCTAGGATGGCCAAGATGCGCGAGGCGCCGCCCGGATCGAGCCCGGTGCCCGCCCGCGCCGCGACGCCCCTGCGAGAGGACGAACGATCATGGCGGACCCGATCTTCGGGCGGCTGTTGACGGCGATGGTGACCCCCTTCGACGCCGCCGGCAAAGTTGATCATGAGGCGGCCGGTCGGGTGGCCCGCTGGCTGATCGACGAGCAGAGCAACGACGCGCTCGTGATCAACGGCACCACCGGCGAGTCGCCGACCACCAGTGGTCAGGAGAAGGTCGAGCTGATCCGAACCGTCCGCGAGGCGGTCGGCCCCGACATCCCGCTGGTCGCCGGCGTCGGCACCTTCGACACCCCGCACACGATCGAGCTCGCAAGGCAGGCCGAGGAGGCGGGGGCGGACGGCCTGCTGGTCGTCACGCCCTATTACTCCAAGCCCCCGCAGGACGGGATCGCCGCGCATTTCCGGGCGGTCGCCGATGCGACGCAACTGCCGATCCTGCTCTACGACATCCCGCACCGAAGCGGCGTACCGATCGCGGAGGCGACGCTGCTCGAACTCGCCGAGCACCCCCGGATCGTCGGGGTCAAGGACGCCAAGGGTGATCTCGCCTCGTCCGGGCGGGTGATGGCGCGCACGGACCTCGCCTACTACTCCGGCGAGGACAACCTGACGCTCGCCCTGCTCGCGCTCGGCGCGGTCGGACTGATCGGCACCTCGACCCACTTCACCGGCGCCGGCGCGGCGCGGATGATCAACGCCCAGGTCGAGGGGCGGCACGGCGAGGCGCTGACCCTGCACCGCGCCCTCGAGCCGCTGTTCACCGGCGTGTTCGCCACCCAGGGCTGTCTCCTGGTCAAGGCTGGGCTGGAGCGAAAGGGCCTGATCGGGCCGGGCGTCCGGTTGCCGCTGGTGCCCGCCACGCCCGCGCAGGTCGACGCGTTCCACGCGCTGCTGGACGACGCCGGGATGTGACCCGCGCCACCGCCGCGGCCGGGGGACTGTGAGCGTCGCCAGCGCATCCTGTGAGTCCGGTGTGGAACCCGCCGCGGCCCGCAGCGCGGCTTGGTGCCGCCGCACGCTGCCGTCAAGACTGGCTGCGTCGCCGCACCAGGATCGGCCCGCCCACAGCGGTCGCCGACTTGGGTGCAGAACCTCCGGGAGGGACAATGGCTCAGTCGGTCGAAGGGAGAGGGTCGATGGCACTGCCGTGGACGCGGGGCGGTACGCGCGCCGAGACGCGCCCGACGCCCGATGCTGCCGCCGAATGGTCCCCGCCGACCTGGGACGAGGTGGTACGCGAACACTCCGGCCGCGTCTATCGACTGGCCTACCGGCTCACCGGCAACCCGCACGATGCCGAGGACCTGACCCAGGACGTGTTCATCCGGGTGTTCCGCTCGCTGCACAAGTTCCAGCCGGGCACCTTCGAGGGCTGGTTGCACCGGATCACCACCAATCTGTTCCTCGACGGCGCCCGCCGCCGGCAGAAGATCCGCTTCGACGGGCTGAGCGAGGGCTCCTCCGAGCGCTTGCAGAGCCGCGACCCGAGCCCCGACGTCCGGCTCGACGACGCCGATCTGGCCCACGACGTCGAGGCCGCGCTGGCGGCGCTGGCGCCCGAGTTCCGTGCCGCGGTGGTGCTGTGCGACATCGAGGGGCTGTCCTATGAGGAGGTCGCCTCGGTGCTCGATGTGAAGCTCGGCACGGTCCGGTCGCGGATCCACCGGGGTCGGGCCCAGTTGCGTTCCGCTCTCGCCCACCGTGAACCGTCGGGCGATCGCAGCCGCTATCTCGGCGCGCCCGTGGAGGTCGGTGCCGACGGGGGTCCGTCGGGCAGATGATCTCGTTTCGCGCCGGGTGCCAGACCTATGCCGACAAGCTGTCGGCATATGTCGATGCTGCGCTCCCGACCGCGGTCCACGAGGAGATTGCCACCCACGTCGCGGGCTGCCCGGACTGCCGGGCCGAGGTCGCCTCGCTGCGACACGTGCGTTCGCTGCTGCGCTCCGGCGCCGACGCCGAGCCGGCCGGCCAGCCCGTCCGCGGCCCGCAGGCGCTGCCGGACCGGTTGCGCTCGATCGCCGGCGAATCGGCCGACCAGCCGCTGTGGGCCCGGCCGTTCGATCCGCACGATCGCCCGGGAGCCGGCTTCGCCGCGCTGCCGAGCAATCGCCGCGACGCCCGCCGCCGGCGGCTGATCACCACCGGCTCGCTGCTCACCCTGCTGGTCGGGGTCGCGCTCGTCGGCTGGGTCGCCGCCCCGCCCAGCCGGCAGGTCGTCGTCGAGCCCACCGCCCAGGCGCGGGCGGGCTTCGCCTCCGCGCTCAACCAGATGCCGCTGAGCAATGCCGCGGTCGGCGCGGTCGCGGCCAGCCCCGGCGTACCGCTGGCCGCCGGTCCGGCCGGTGCCGGACCCGTGCCGCAGCAGGCCTTCGAGAGCCCGGTGGCCACCGGCAGTGACTGCCAGCGCTCCCTGCACCGGGCCCAGCGCGCCGACGCCGAGGTCTCGGTGAGCGGGGTGCAGACCGTGCAGCATCTCGGCCCCAGCGGCTGGGTGCAGAGCACCGTCAGCGTCGAGAACCTGCCGGGCTTCGGGACCAGTCTCAGTGTGCTCGACGGCGCCGACATCGCCGACACCGATTTCGTCCCGGTCGGCCGGCCGTCGATCCTTGATCTGTCCTCGCTCGGCCGGTTCGAGCTGAGCTGTCGCGAGCTCGGCGGCAGCGTCGCCGGCCGGCCGGCCGCGACCGTCGACGCGCGGATGCCGGGTGAATCGGACCCGCGGGTGCGCTGGTGGATCGACGCCGAGACCGGTTACCTGCTGTGGACCGAGCGGTACGCCGAGGGCCGGCTCGTCTCCAGCGCCGGCTTCACCAGCCTGACCTTCGGCGCGGCGGTCGACGGGCTGCTCTCGGCCGACCCGCCGGGCGGTGCCGAGGAGCGGCCGGCCGGACCGAGCCGGGCGCCGCAGATGGGCGGCCTGCAACTGTTGAGCGTGCGGGGCACCGACGACGGCGGCTGTATCGAGAGCGTCTACGGCGACGGGCTGACCACGCTGACCGTCTCGCGCCAGCCCGGCACCCTGGTGCCCGGGGACGGGATGACCTTCGATGCGGCCACCGGCGCGTGGCGCGCGGTCGACGGCGCCGTGACGGTGCTCGCCTGGCAGTCCGGCGGCGACGTCTGGACGGTGGTCACCGACGGCTCCGCCCAGCTTGTCGAGAGCGTCAGCGGATCCCTTCCGCACGCGGCTCCCACCCAGCCAGGACCGTTCGATCGGATCCTGGCCGGGCTGGACTGGATCGCCAGCCGGGCCGGAATTCGGTGAGCCAGCCGCCCCCGGGGCCGCCCGGCCCGTACCAGCAACCCGCGTGGCGCCCGCCGGCGCCCACCGGTCCCGGCCCGCGCCCGGATCTGTCGGCGGGCCACCGCCCGGATACCACGCCGGGCGCCGCGACGCGCTGGGCGCCACCGACCGCGGCGCCCCGGGCGGCGTCGGCGCGCACCGGCCGCGCGGTGCTGGCCACCGCGATCGTCACCGCACTCGTGGTGGGCAGTGCCGCCGGAGCCGGCGGCGCCTGGTGGGGTGCCCGGACGGCGGCCGACCAACAGACCGTGCAGCCGGCGCTGCAGCCCGCACCGCAAGAACCGGTCCCGCCGCCCGCGGAGCCGGGCAGCGTGACCGACATCGCGGGCCGCATCCTGCCCAGCACCGTCGTCATCGAGCTCGGATCCGGGGGCACCGGCTCGGGCTTCGTGATCGACGAGCAGGGCCTGATCATGACCAACAACCACGTGATCGCGGGCGCGCGCGGCGGCAACATCGAGGTCGTCTTCGACGACGGGAGCAGGGCGCAGGCCAGCGTGGTCGGCGGCAGCCCGAGCTACGACATCGCGGTGATCCGTGTCGACGAGCGGCCCGAGGGCGGCCTCAAGGCGGTCAACCTGGGCGACCCGCGCAGCGTCCGGGTCGGGGACGGGGTGATCGCGGTCGGGGCCCCGCTCGGTCTCGGTGGCTCGGTGACCTCGGGCATCGTCTCGGCCGTCGACCGACCGGTCGCCGTGGGCGGCGGCGAGGGCGGCAACGGCAGCGGCGAGGGCCAGGCGTACCTGGATGCGATCCAGACCGATGCGGCGATCAACCCGGGCAACTCCGGCGGGCCGCTGGTCGACACGGCGGGCCGGGTGATCGGGGTGAACTCGGCGATCCTCAGCCTGGGCGGGGGCGGCGAACGCCAGGGCGGCAGCATCGGCGTCGGCTTCGCGATCCCGATCAACCAGGCCAGCGCGATCGCCGACGAACTGATCCGGACCGGCCGGTCGAGCTATCCGGTGATCGGCGCGCAGGTGCAGACCGCGGACGACGGTTCCGGGGTCGTGCTGAGCACCGTCACGGCCGGGGGACCGGCCGCCGACGCGGGGCTGAGCAGCGGCGATGTGGTGACCACGGTCGACGGCCGCCCCGTCACCGAGATGGTCGAACTGATCGTGCGGGTACGCAGCAAACGGCCCGGGGAGCAGATCGTGCTCGGCGTCAAGGGCCGCGGCGACGTCTCGGTCACCCTCGGCGCGGTCCGGGAGTGAGCCGCCCGGCCGGGGGATTGGCATAGGCTTGCGCGCATGAGTGTCGGGCCGTTCGAGATCGCCGTGCTGGCGATCCTCGCGGTCGTGTTGTTCGGGCCGGAGAAGCTGCCGGAATTCGCCCGCAAGGCCGCGCGGGTCCTGCGCTATGTGCGAGGCATCGCCAACGATGCGACCGGTCAACTGCGCCGCGAGCTCGGCCCGGAGTACGCCGACCTGGACCTGCGCGATCTGAATCCCAAGGCGTTCGTCCGCAAGCATCTGCTCGAAGACGTCGAACCGATCATTGCCGACGTCAAGCGTGACGTGAACGAGGCCGGGCGGATGACCCGCACGGAGTCCGACGGGGTACGCAGCGCCCTCGGCGCCGCGAAGCGGAACGGCTCGGCCGAACCGAAGCAGACCGAACCGAAGCAGACCGAACCGGAACTGGCCGAACCGAAGCAGGGCGAACCGGAACAGCGAGACGAGCAGGCGAAGAAACAGACCATCGGCGAGGCGCTGTTCTCCCCGGCACCGGGCTCGGCGACGGCGGCCGCATCGGTGACCGCCGCCGGCACCAGCGTGCTCGCCGACACCGGCACGGTCACCGTGGTCGAGGCTGGTGCCGGTGAATCGGTCGCCGCGGACGAGGCCGGAACCCTGGCCGCCTCGCCGTGGGACACCGAGGCGACCTGATCCTCAGCGACCCACCGGGCTGAGGCCGAGCTGACGACCGGCAAGATTGCGGCCGCGCGAATCGATCCGCGTCGCCAGGTCCGCCAGCGCGGCCGAGGACGGATGCCCGGGCTCGCCGACGACGGGCGAGCCGGCATCGCCGCCCTCGCGCAGCGCCTGATCGAGCGGCACCCGGGCGATCACCTCGATCGGGTAGCCGAGGCGGCGGCTGAGCGTACCCGCGACCTCGTCGCCGCCGCCGGAGCCGAACAGCTCGTGCCGGTGCGCCTCACCGCAGTGCGGACAGGTGGTCTCCAGGTACGCCATGTTCTCGACCACCCCGATCACCCGCTGGTTCATCATCGACGCCATGGTGCCCGCGCGCTCGGCGACCTCGGCGGCGGCCTGCTGCGGGGTGGTGACGACCAACACCTCGGCATTGGGCAGCTTCTGGCCGACGGAGATCTGCACATCGCCGGTGCCGGGCGGCAGGTCGAGCAGCAGATAGTCCAGGTCGCCCCAGTAGACGTCGGCGAGCATCTGCTGCAGCGCGCGGTCCAGGATCGGGCCGCGCCAGGCGACGACCTGGTCGCGGCGCGGCTTCAGCATGCCGATGGAGATCACCTTCAGGCCGAGCGCCGGGACCGGCATGATCATGTCGTCGACGCTGGTCGGGCGGGAGTCGCCGACGCCGAGCATCGTCGGGATCGAGTGCCCGTAGATGTCGGCGTCGAGCACGCCCACGGTACGCCCGGCGGCAGCGAGCGACAGCGCCAGGTTGACGGTCACCGAGGACTTGCCGACCCCGCCCTTGCCCGAGGCGATCGCGATCACCCGGGTCAGCGAATCGGGCCTGGCGAACGGGATCTCCCGGTCGTTGCCGGGGCCACGCAACTGCTCTTTCAGCGCGGCGCGCTGCTCGTCGTCCATCACACCGAAGTCGACCGACACCGCACCGGTACCGGCGACGCCGGCCACGGCCGCGGTCACGTCGCGGGTCAGGGTGTCGCGCATCGGGCAGCCGGCGACGGTCAGCAAGATGCCGACCCGGACCGAGGAGTCCGCGGCGATGTCGACGGACTTCAGCATCCCGATCTCGGTGATCGGGCGGCGGATCTCGGGGTCCTGGACGCCGCTCAGCGCCTTCTCGATGGCGGGCAGCAGCGGATGGTCGGGACTGGTGGACTGCACGGACATGCGCTCAACCCTACGCGGTCGGCGACCCCCGCTCGGCCTCGGCTTCGGCGCGCTCCTCGGCGAGGGCGTCGCGCAGCTCGCGGCGGATGAACTCACGGGTGGCGAGTTCGCCGACGTTCATCCGGACCGACGCGATCTCGCGGGCCAGGAAGTCCATGTCCGCGCGACTCTGCGCGGCCTGGCGGCGGTCGGCCTCGACCGCGATCCGGTCGCGGGCCTCCTGCCGGTTCTGGGCCAACAGGATCAGCGGGGCCGCATAGGAGGCCTGCAGCGACAACAGCAACGTCAGGAAGATGAAGGGGAAGGGGTCGACCCGCAGCGGCTCGGGCGCCAGGGTGTTCCACAGGATCCAGATGATGATGATCACCGTCATCCAGAGCAGGAACTGCGGCGTACCCATGAACCGGGCGAATCCCTCGGCGAACTGCCCGAACGCATCGCTGTCCAGCCGCAGCCGGGGCAGCCGACGGCGCTGCGTACCGGGGGTGTTCAGCCGGTCGCGCGCGATGCGCTCGCGGCGCGCGCGATCCTCGTCACGATCGGCCACTGTTCACCTCCGCGGTGTCGGGTTCGGTGGCGGGCTCGGGCTCGAGGCCGTCCAGGCCGCGCCCGCGCCAGTCCTCGGGCAGCATGTGATCCAGCACGTCGTCGACGGTGACCGCGCCGAGCAGCCGGTTGTCCTCGTCGACGACGGGCGCGTTGACCAGGTTGTAGGTCGCGAAGTACCGGCTGACGTAGGGCAGTTCCTCGCCCGCCGAGAGCGGCTCCAGGTCGGAGTCGATCAGCTCCGAGACCAGCGTCGAGGGCGGTTCGCGCAGCAGTCGTTGGATGTGCACCCCGCCGAGGAACCGGCCGGTCGGCACCTCCAGCGGCGAACGGCAGACATAGACCATGCCGGCCAGCGCGGGAGTCAGCTCCTCGTTGCGGACCAACGCCAGCGCATCCGCGACGCGGGCATCGGCCGGGAGGATCACCGGCTCGGTGGTCATCATGCCGCCCGCGGTCTCGTCCGCGTAGGCCATCAACTGACGGACCGTCTCCGCGTCGGTGCGTTCCATCCGGGCGAGCAGTTGCTCGGCGATGTCCGGCGCGAGCTCCTTGATCAGGTCGGCCGCGTCGTCGGGGTCCATCTCGCCCAGGATGTCGGCGGCCCGCTCGGCATCGAGCAGCGAGATCAACTGCACCTGCTCGTCCTCCGGCAGCTCCTCCAGCGCGTCGGCCAGGGTCTCGTCCGCGAGCGCCTCGACGACCTTGGCGCGCCGTCCGGGCTCCATGTCGTGCAGCTTGCGCGCGACATCGGCGGCGTGCATGTCCTCGAGCTCGGCGAGCAGTTGCTCGTTGCCGCGACCGCCGCTGGCCAGCCCGGTCAGCTCGGACCAGTCCGCGATCACCACATGTTCGCGACGACGGAAGGCCGGGCGACGGGCGACCGCCACGAGGGCCGCCTCGGCCAGCTCCCATTCCCGGTTGCGGATCGCCTTCATCGCCACATCGCGGATCCGGTAGCGACCCTCGTGGCCGCGCCAGCCGACCTCGCGGTCGAACAGGTCCTCGACCACGAGCGTCTCGGTGTCGCGGCGGGAGAAGCGGCGGGTGTTGATCACTCCGGTGGTGGCGACCTGGGCGGCGTCGATCGCGGAGACCCGCTGGATCGAGATGAAGATCTGCTGGCGGGCGAACAACTCGACCAGCAGCCCGCGGACGCGCGGCGCGCCGGTGCGACCGATCTGCACCACGACATCGCGGACCTTGCCGAGCTTGTCGCCGTCGGGGTCGACGACGGGCAGCCCGCGGATGCGGGAGATGAACACCGAGGTCGTCATGGTCACCGCGGCAGCGTACCTCGCGGGTACGGTACGCCCAGATCGCGCCATGATGGGTAGATTGATCCCTCAGACAACAGCTCGGGAGGCACGCATGTCGCTCAACCAGCCCCGTCAGCTCGGTTCGCTCTTCGAGCTGGAGTTCCCGCAGTCGGTCGGGATCTACGACAAGTACGAACAGGCCCAGGAGGCGGTCGATTTCCTGGCCGACGAGAAGTTTCCGGTGCAGAACCTGGCCATCGTCGGCACGGAGCTGAAGTCCGTCGAGCGCGTGCTCAGCCGGAAGAGCTGGGGGAGTGTGATCCAGCAGGGCATCATCAGCGGGATCGGTACCGGCCTGCTGGTCGGCCTGGTGATGATGATCTTCGGCGAGCCGGCGCAACTGCTGGCCATCCTGCTCACCGCGTTGGGCATCGGCATCGTGATCGGGCTGGTCTTCGCGGTGATCGGTTACGCCATGTCCGGCGGCAAGCGGGACTTCAACTCGGTCAGCCAGATCGTCGCCACGAAATATGAGGTGCTGAGCGAGCACAAGGTCGCCCAGCAGGCGCGGGATCTGCTGAACTCCCGCCCGGGCGCCCGGGCCGCGCAGTTCGAGTGATCAGTCGCCGGCGAGCAGCGGCGCCATCCAGGCCTCGACCTCGTCGGCTCGCCGGGGCAGCGCGGCCGACAGGTTCTCGTTGCCGTCGTCGGTGATCAGGATGTCGTCCTCGATCCGCACCCCGATGCCGCGCAGTTCCTCGGGCACCAGCAGATCGTTGGCCCGCAGGTAGATACCGGGCTCGACGGTGATGATCATGCCGGGTGCCAGGGTGCCCTCGCGGTAGTTCTCGTTGCGGGCCTGAGCGCAGTCGTGCACGTCGATGCCCAGATGGTGGGAGGTGCCGTGCACCATCCAGCGCCGGTGCTGGCCGCCGGTGGTCTTGTCCAGCGACTCCTCGGCGCTGACCGGCAACAGACCCCACTCGGCCAGGTGCCGGGCGATCACGGCGATCGCGGCGTTGTGCACATCGGCGAACTTCGCCCCCGGCACCGCGGCCGCGATGCCGGCCTCCTGGGCCTCCAGCACGGCGTCGTAGACCTTGCGCTGGGCCTCGGTGAAGTGGCCGTTGATCGGAAGGGTACGCGTGACGTCAGCCGTGTAGAGCGAATCCAGCTCCACGCCGGCATCGATCAGCAGCAGGTCGCCGTCGCGTACCTCACCGTCGTTGCGGATCCAGTGCAGGGTGTTGGCATGATCACCGGCGGCGGCGATCGTGCTGTAGCCGGCGTCGTTGCCGACGTGGCGCGCGTGCAGCCCGAAGATGCCCTCGACCCAACGCTCCCCACGGCCCCGGCGGACCGCCTCGGGCAGGTCCGCGACGACAGCGGCGAAGCCCTGCGCGGTCTGCTCGCACGCCTCGCGCATCTGCTCGACCTCGAAGTCGTCCTTGATCAACCGCGCCTCGCTGAGCGCGACCTGCAGCTCGGTGTCGGTATCGCTGTCGGCGCTGTGGCGGATCTCGTCCACCAGTGCGGTGATGTCGGGATCGGCATCGCGCAGCACCCGCACGCGTACCGCATCGGCGTTCTTCTCCAGGGCCGTGCGCAGCTCGTCGATCGGCGCCGTCGGCAGCCCGGTCATCGTGGTCATCTCCTCCAGCGACTCGCGCTGGCCGACCCACATCTCGCCGTAGCGGGCATCGGCGTAGAACTCCTCGGCATCGCGC
This sequence comes from Naumannella cuiyingiana, assembly GCF_013408305.1. NCBI lineage: Bacteria > Bacillati > Actinomycetota > Actinomycetes > Propionibacteriales > Propionibacteriaceae > Naumannella > Naumannella cuiyingiana. The sequence goes on from NZ_JACBZS010000001.1 coordinate 2,724,103, forward strand.
GGGGCGCGCGGCTTGAAGTAGAGCGTGGCCTCGTGGCCGTCGTCGCTCGGCTCCAGCACCAGCACGGCGTCGGGCTCCCGGTCGGCGCCGAGGCCGGTCAGCCAGGCGAACGCAGAATGCGGCCGGAAGCTGAAGTCGGTGTCGTTGGAGCGGACCTTCAGGCCGCCCGCCGGGATCACCAGGCGCTCGCCGGCGAACTGCTCGGCCAGCCGTTCGCGGCGCGGCGCGGTGTGCGCGGCCGCGGGAAGTTCGGTGACCGCGGATGAGTCGTAGTCCGCCCAGCCGGTGGGGATGAACGCCTTGAACGCCTCGGAGAAGGGGGTCTGGCGGTTCGGGAGCTTCTGCTGCGGCTCGCTCATGACTGTGCGGACACCTCCGGTCGGGGCTGACTGACTGCCAAGGCATCATAGGCGTCGTGGACGTGTCGGCGGAGCTCGCGAAGGCGCGCGATGCCGATCGCATCGCGCGCCTCGGCCTCGCCGGTGAGGCAGCCGAGGTTGCCGCGCTGCTCGATCGGGCCGCCGAGGATGCCGACCTGCTGGCCGAGGTGGCGGACGCGGCGCGGGACCTGGCCGGCCGGGTCGGCGAGTTTCGCGATCATGGGACGTTCGACCCGTGCCGCGGCGAGGAGGTCGCCGTGCTGGCCTTGCTGGCGACGGTCGATGCAGTACGCGCGGAGCACCGTGCCCGCGGCGTACCCGATGACGTCTCGTGGGCCACGCTGGCCGATCTCGGCCAGCAGGTGGCGGTGCATCGGGCGACCTTCGGCGGCTTCGGGTTGCACACCCGCGACTGGCTGCGGGTGGCCTGGTCGGGCGGGCTGTACTGGCTCGGCCGGCTGCAGTTCGAGCTGCTGGATCGCGGTGGGGAGTGGTACCTGTCGGTGCACATCCCCGAAACCGGGCCGCTGGGCCCCGATGTGGTCGATGCGTCGCTGGCGCGGGCGCGCGCCTTCTTCGCGACGCACTTCGACGACCACCGGCCGGCGGGCTTCCATTGCGCGAGCTGGCTGCTCGACCCGCGCCTGACCGAGGTGCTCGCCGAGTCGTCGAACATGGCCCGCTTCCAGCGGCGCTGGCGGCTCGAGCCCGGGGGTCGGGCGGCCAACGGCGAGGCGATCTTCTTCGTCTTCCGGCGCCGCGACGGCCCCGACCCGGCAACGCTGCCGCGGGACACGTCGCTGCAGCGCGCGATCGCCGATCACATCGCGGACGGCGGCCATTGGTACGTCCGCGACGGAACCATCGAACTCGACCCGGGCGACGATGCTGATCAACCAGCGAAGGGTGATCGATGACCGACATCTATCTGGTACGCCACGGCCAGACCGAGTGGAGCGCAGACGGCCGGCACACCTCGACCACCGACCTGCCGCTGACCGCGGACGGCGAACGGGAGGCCGCCGATCTGCGGGGCCGGCTCGATCCGGCCGACTTCGGGCTGGTGCTGTCCTCCCCGCGCGCCCGGGCCCGGCGTACCGCGCAGATCGCGGGCTTCGATCCGGACCGATTGGTCATCGACGACGATCTGGCCGAGTGGGCCTACGGCGACTACGAGGGCGTCACCAGCGCGAAGATCCGCGAGAGCGTGCCGGGCTGGACGATCTGGAGTCATCCCACGCCGGGTGGCGAGACCGCGGAGCAGGTGCGGGTGCGCTGCGAGCGGGTGATCTCCCGGGTCGAGGCGTCCGGGGTGGAGCGGGCCGTGCTGTTCGGGCACGGGCACGCCCTGCGTGCGCTCACCCTGACCTGGCTGGGACTGGATTTCGCGCTCGGCGACCGGTTCCCGCTGGAGACCGGGACGCTGAGTGTGCTCGGGCCCTACAAGGACGGGCGTGCGCTGCTGAGCTGGAACTCGCGCTGAGCGCGCCGCTGGCGCAGCAACAAGATCCCGGTTGCGATCACCAGCGCCGCGGTCAGCGCGTGCACGAAGATCGCGGTCATCAGGTCGCCGCCGTGCAGCGCCACGTTCAGCGCGTCACCGGCAGGGATCGTGGCCATCACGATCATCAGCACGCCGAGCGCGCGGCGATGCCCGGTCGCCAGCAGCGCGATGATTGCCAACCCGCTGGCCGGGTCGCGGATGCCCTTGACCTGGAAGTAGCCCTCCGCCGCCGGGACGACCGCGAAGCCGAATCCTGGCGCGATCGCCGACGGTGCGAACAGATAGGCCAGGCCGATCGCGCCGATGAACAACGCGCCGAGCACGGCCAGCGCGATCGGGGCCAGGCGGGAGATTCGTCCCGTGCGGGGTGTCCGGTCCATATCTAAAAACTAGCACTGCTAGAATAGATGTCAACGCTAGTGATCATTGTTAGGATCTGGTCATGAGCGAGCGCAAGGACCGCGAGCGACGCGAACGCGAGCGGCGGATCGTCGCGACGGCGCGCGAGCTGGCCGAGCGCGAGGGGTGGTCGGCGGTGACGACCCGTCGGCTGGCCGAGCTGATCGACCACAGCCAACCCGTGCTCTACTCGCACTTCCCGAACATGGCGGCGGTGGCCGATGCCGTGGCGATCGAGGGGTTCGCGGAGCTGGCCGCGGCGCTGCGGCGGGCGCGACGCCGGGCGGGCGATGCCCACGCCGCGCTGCTCGCGGTCGCCCGGGCGTACCGGCGCTTCGCGCGCGAGCGGCCGGCCACCTTCGAGGCGATGTTCGTCCGCCCGACGGCGCTCACCTTCGCCAGCGCGCAGACACCGGACGAGCTGCGTGCGGGGTTCGGCGAGCTGCGGGAAGCGATCCGGCCGTTCGCCGGCGAGGAGGGCCTCGATCGCCTCACCGAGGTCGCGTGGGCCACCATCCACGGCATCGTCACACTCGAGGTGCAGGAGCGCGTACCCACCGATCGCGACGGGTCCCGGCTTCGCGTCGCGGTCGATCTGCTGACCGCCGGGGCCGCGCGGGCGGTGCCGGCCACCCATTAGGATCGGCGGGTCGCCCGGCGCCCGGGCCGACCCAGCCAGGAGGTAGTGACATCAGAGCCGATCCCGCCGACCAGCGCCGGCTGCTGGACCTGCAGGCCGTCGACACCGAGACGGCGAAACTGCAGGCGCGGCGGCGCTCCCTGCCCGAGCACGCCGACATCGCCACCGGCAAGAAGCAGCGCCTCGCGATCATGGAGAAGCTGGTCGAGACCGATACCCGGGTCTCCGACCTCGAGCGCGCCCAGCGCAAGGCCGAGGCGGACCTGGAACCGGTACGCCAGCGGCGCGTCCGTGATCAGGAGCGGATCGACGGCGGCGCGGTCACCGACCCCAAGCAACTGTCGGCGCTGATCGACGAGGTCTCCCACCTCGGCCGGCGGATCGGCGAGCTGGAGGACGCCGAGCTGGAGGTGATGGGCGAGCTGGAGGAGGCCCAGGCCGACCAGGCCCGGTTGAACGAGCAGAAGTCGGCGATCGAGGACCGGCTGCGCGGCTGGATGGCCCGCCGCGACGAGCAGGTCGCCGAGATCGACTCCTCGCTCGGCGATCAGGACACCGAGCGGGCGGCGCTCGTCGCCGCCCTACCGGCCGAGCTCGTCGCCTACTACGAGAAGGTCCGGTCCGGCCACGACGGCCTCGGTGCGGCGGCGCTGGTGCAGCGGCGCTGCACCGGCTGCCGGATCGAGGCGAACGCGGCCGACCTGCGCGCCTATGCCGCCGCTGCTCCCGAGGAGGTGCTGCGCTGCGAGGAGTGTGGCCGGATCCTCGTGCGTACCCCCGAATCCGGACTCTGAGACAGGAGCGTCATGCCCGCACGCCCGATCATCGTTCCCGAGGACGTACCCGTCGAACTGGTCGAGGGGTTCGAGAAGCTGATGACCGAGGTCGGCGTCACCGACGACTTCCCCGACGAGGTGGAGCAGGCGGCAGAGCAGGCGTGCAGTGCCTCGCTACCGCTGTCCCCGCCGGACCTGACCGCGATCGAGTTCTTCGCGATCGACCCGCCGGGGGCCAAGGACATCGACCAGATCATGCACCTGTCGCGTGACGGCGACGGCTACCTGGTCCGTTACGGGATCGCGTGCGTGTCTGCCTTTGTCGAGCCCGGGGGACCGGTCGATGTCGAATCGCACCGACGCGGGCAGACCTATTACGCCCCGCACCGTCGCTTTCCGCTGTATCCGCCCGTGCTGTCCGAATCTGCCGCGAGCCTGCTGGCCGGTCAGACCCGGCCGGCGTTCGTCTGGCACATCCGGCTGGACGCGGCGGGCGAGGTGGTCGATGTCGATCTTGGTCGGGCGATGGTACGCAGCCGCGAGCAGCTCACCTATGACGATGCCCAGGCGCGGATCGACGACGGCAGCGCGAGCGAGTCGCTGATGCTGCTGCGCGAGATCGGCGAGAAGCGCCTCAAGATCGAGACCGAGCGTGGCGGTGTCTCGTTGAACCTGCCCGCGCAGGAGGTCGAGGTGGTCGACGGGCAGTGGACGTTGATCTTCCGTGCGGCACTGCCGGTGGAGGACTGGAACGCCCAGATCTCCTTGTTGACGGGCATCTGCGCGGCGAAGCTGATGCTGCGGGCCAAGGTCGGCATCGTCCGCACCCTGCCCGCGGCCGACGAGCGTGCCCTGCGCCGGCTGCGCCGGGTGGCGCGCGCGATGGGCGTACCGTGGCCGGACGACATGGGTTATCCGGACTTCGTGCGCAGCCTGGACCCGGAGACGCCGAAGGGCGTGGCGATGATGTATGCCTGCACGTCGCTGTTCCGGGGCGCCGGTTACCTGTCCTTCGACGGCACCGTGCCGAAGGACAACGAGCACGCCGCGCTGGCCACGCCGTATGCCCACACCACGGCACCCCTGCGGCGGCTCGTCGATCGCTACGTCCTGGAATGCTGTGCGGCGATCGTCGCCGGCGAGGAGGTGCCGGGATGGGTGCGCGAGGCCCTGCCCGAGTTGCCGGAGCAGATGACGGAGGCGGACCGGCGGGCCAAGCGCTTCGAGCGGGGCATCGTGGATCTGGTCGAGGCGCTGGTCCTGCACGATCGGATCGGGCAGTCCTTCCGCGGCACCATCGTCGATGTCGACGACCAGGACGGCGACCGGGGGAGCCTGCTGCTGGAGGACCCCGCCGTCGAGGCGCGGCTGGTCGGCAAGCGGCTGGAGGCCGGCGAGGAGGTCGACGCGACGCTCGAGTCCGCCGACATGGTGACGGGCAAGGTCGAGTTTCGGTCCTGAGTGGCTTGCCGCGCTAGAATTCGGCTTGGACGAGCCAGCCAGGTGGTCGCGGTGCGCATCGCGTACCGAGGAAAGTCCGGACTCCACAGAGCAGGGTGGTGGGTAACACCCACCCGGGGCGACCCGCGGGAAAGTGCCACAGAGAACAGACCGCCCCCGTGAGGGGGTAAGGGTGAAACGGCGGTGTAAGAGACCACCGGCATCCCGGGCGACCGGGATGGCCAGGCAAACCCCACCCGGAGCAAGACCAGACAGGCTGCGTTCGAGGGTTGCTCGCCCGAGCAGCCGGGTAGGTCGCACCAGGCGGTCGGCAACGGCCGTCGCAGATGGATGATCACCCGCGACAGAATCCGGCTTATCGGCTGGCTCGTCCCTCATCGACCGCTCGCCGGGGTTGTGGTGGCCCGTTCCCGCCCGGTGGCGCCGTTATCGACCGCTCGTCGAGCTTGTGGTGGCCCGTTCCCGCCCGGTGGCGCCGTTATCGACCACTCGCCGGGGTTTGGGCTCGTCCGGCGGGGCCGTGCGCGTCGTTATCGACCACCCGTCGGGGTGTGGTGGCCTGCCCGGCCCCGTTCACGGCAGCGTGAGGATTTCCGCGCCGTCCTCGGTGACGACGATGGTGTGCTCGAACTGCGCGCAGCGCGACCCGTCGGCCGTCACCACGGTCCACCCATCGTCCCACAGCTCCCACTCGTGCGTACCGGTCGTGATCATCGGTTCGATCGTGAAGGTCATGCCCGGTCGCAGCATCGTGTCGTAGTAGCTCGCGTCGTAGTGCGGAATGATCAACCCGGAATGGAAGGCGGTGTGCACCCCGTGACCGGTGTAGTCGCGCACCACGCCGTAGCCGAAGCGGGCGGCGTACTTCTCGATCACCCGACCGATGACGTTCACCTGCCGGCCGGGCCTCACGGCCCGGATCGCGCGGGCCAGCGCCTCCTCCGTGCGTTCGGACAACAACCGGGATTCCTCGTCGACCTGCCCGCAGAAGAAGGTGGCGCAGTTGTCGCCGTGCACGCCGTCCAGATAGGCGGTGAGATCGATCTTGACGATGTCGCCGTCGGCCAACGGCCGGGCGTCGGGGATGCCGTGGCAGATCACCTCGTTCACCGAGGTGCACAGGGACTTGGGAAATCCGCGATACCCGAGCGTGGAGGGGTACGCCCCGTGGTCCAGCAGGTACTCGTGCCCGATCCGGTCCAGCTCGTCGGTGGTGACCCCGGGCGCGATGGCGGCCGCCGCCTCCCGCATGGCCCGCGCGGCGAGCCGGCCCGCCGCGCGCATCCGCTCGATCACCTCGGTCGACTGCACATCGCTGCCGGTGTAGGGCAGCGGCCGGTCCCGCCCGACATAGGGCGGTGCGGGGATGTCGCGCGGTACGCGCCGCATCGGCGAGACGGCGTGCGGGCGGACGGGGGCAGCGGTGGGCGACACGGCGCAGATCCTATGCGGCACAATCGCCACTGCAAGCGCCCGACGAGGAGGGAACCATGACCGACACCCCGCGCTCCGAAGCGGCCGGCGACGGCCCCTGGTACTACAACATCGTGACCAAGCAGATCGTGCCCGAGGGCGCCGACCGGGCCGAGAACCTGCTCGGCCCCTATCCGACGCGTGCCGACGCCGAGCGCGCCCTGGAGAAGGTGCAGGAGCGCAACGAGGCCTGGGACAACGATCCCAACTGGAACGACGACGCCGAATGAGGGCCCGGCCGGGCGCACGGTGATGCCAGATTCGATCCCGGACTCGCAGATGGACTTCGACTCCGCGCCGGCGCACGGGTTCGTGCGGGTGGCCGCCTGCGCGACCCCGACGGCGATCGCCGATCCGGCGAGCAATGCCGCGGTGATCATCGAGCAGGCGCGGTTGTGTCACGACGACGGGGCGCTGCTCGCGGTCTTCCCGGAACTGTCGCTGACCGGGTACGCCATCGACGACCTGCACCTGCAGGATCCGGTGCTGGACGCGGTCGGGGAGGCGATCTCCGCCGTCCGGGAGGCCAGCCGCAAGCTGCGCCCGGTGATCGTCATCGGGGCCGCGTTGCGGCACCGCAACCGGCTCTACAACTGCGCCGTGGTGCTGCATAGCGGCGAGATCCTCGGCGTGGTGCCGAAGTCCTATCTGCCCAACTACCGCGAGTTCTACGAGAAGCGGCACTTCGCGCCCGGCGATGATCAACGCGGCGGGACGATCGAGGTGGGCGGGGAGGTCGTGCCGTTCGGCGTCGATCTGCTGTTCGCGGCGGCCGATCTCGACGGATTCGTGATCAACATCGAGATCTGTGAGGACATGTGGGTCCCGGTGCCGCCCAGTTCGCTGGCCGCGCTCGCCGGGGCGACCGTGCTCGCCAACATGTCCGGCAGCCCGATCACCGTTGGCCGCGCCCGCGACCGGCACCTGCTGTGCCAGGCCCAGTCCGCGCGTACCCTGTCGGCCTATCTGTACGCCGCCACCGGCCAGGGCGAGTCGACCACCGACCTGTCCTGGGACGGCATGACGATGATCTATGAGTGTGGCGACCTGCTCGCCGAGACCGAGCGCTTTCCGGACGGCCCCCGGCGCAGCGTCGCCGATCTCGATCTTGACCGGATCCGCCAGGACCGGATCCGGGACGGCTCGATCGGCGACAATGCCCGCACCTGGGGGCTGGACCGCGACGACGACGCCGAGCTCGGTTACCGGACGATCGACTTCGTCGCCGATCCGCCGGCCGGCGACATCGGGCTGTGGCGGGAGGTGGCGCGTTTCCCGTTCGTGCCGAACGACCCGGCGCTGCTGGCCCAGGACTGCTACGAGGCGTACAACATCCAGGTGTCGGCGCTGGTCCAGCGGCTCAGCGCGATCGGTCAGCCCAAGATCGTGATCGGGGTGTCCGGCGGTCTGGACTCCACCCATGCGCTGATTGTCGCCGCGCGGGCGATGGACCAGCTCGGGCGGCCCCGCTCGGACATTCTCGCCTATACGATGCCCGGCTTTGCCACCAGTGACGAGACGAAGACGAATGCGACCGAGCTGGCGCACGCGCTCGGGGTCGAGTTCACCGAGCTGGACATCCGGCCGGCGGCCGAGCAGATGCTCGCCGATCTTGATCATCCGTATGCCTCCGGAGAGCCGGTCTACGACACCACCTTCGAGAACGTGCAGGCCGGGCTGCGCTACGACTACCTGTTCCGGATCGCGAACCACCGCGGCGGGATCGTGCTCGGCACCGGCGACATGTCGGAGCTGGCGCTCGGCTGGTGCACCTATGGCGTCGGCGATCAGATGTCGCACTACGGGGTGAATTCCGGCGTACCGAAGACTCTGATCCAGCACCTGATCCGCTGGGTCGTCGATGCGGACCTGTTCGGGCCCGACACCGGGACGATCCTGACCCGGATCCTCGATACCGAGATCAGCCCGGAACTGGTGCCCGGTGATCAACCGCAGTCCACCGAGGCGGCCATCGGGCCGTACGCGCTGCAGGACTTCACGCTGTACCACGTGCTGCGCTACGGATTCCGGCCGAGCAAGATCGCATTCCTGGCCAGGCATGCGTGGGCCGATGTCGATGCCGGCGCGTGGCCGCCGAACTTCCCCGATCCCAAGAAGATCGCCTACGACCTGCCGACGATCAGGCACTGGCTGGAGGTCTTTCTGAAGCGCTACTTCGCGTTCAGCCAGTTCAAGCGCTCGGCGATGCCGAACGGGCCGAAGGTGGTGGCCGGGGGTTCGCTGTCGCCGCGCGGCGACTGGCGCGCGCCGTCCGACGGCAATGCCCGGGCGTGGCTCGCGGACTGGGAGAGGATCCCGAAGGGCTGACCGGGGCGGCTGCGCGCGCCGGGTCGGTGGTTGCGCGCTACAAGTGACCACTGGTCAGGGCCAGAAGTGACCACTGGTCAGGGTTTGGGCCGGCCTCCGGCGCTCGTGCCCGCCGTTACCGACCACTCGCCCGAGAAGTGGCCAGGAAACGCGTCGGCCGCGGCCGAACTCGTTGTTGCCCTGTGGACAACCCCCGCTCGGGGGCGCGATCACCGCGCGCGGCACGGCAACGTTGCCGGATGCGATTCGACAACGGGCGGCCCTTCACCACCGCACAGTGGCTCGCGGCCGGGCGCAGGCGCACGCAGTTGCGGGGCCCGGCGTATCAACGCCTGTTCCACGGCTGCTACGTGGCGACCGGCACCGTGATCACGCCGAAGCTGCTCGCCCGCGCGGCGCTACTGGTACGCCCGAGCGCGGAGTTCGTCACCCACCACACCGCGGCGCGGCTGCTGGGGGCGATCGTCCCCGACACCTGCGAGACGCACGTCGGCGCGGTGGCGGGCGCGCGTTCGCGGCGCGAGGCGGTGGTGCAGCACCGGTACGCGACACGCCCCGCGACGGTGCGCCACGACGGGGTGAGGATGACGTCGCCGACGCAGACCTTCCTCGATCTGGCGGCCCGGCTCGACCTGGTCGACCTGGTGGTCCTCGGCGATTCGCTGGTACGCCGGCGCGGGATCGACCCGCCCCGGCTCGTCGAGGCGGCTCGAGACCTGGGCCGTGGGCGTGGCGGGATCAATGCGCGGCGCGCGGCCGCGCTGGTACGCCGCGGCGTGGACTCGCCCGGCGAGACGCGTCTTCGGATGCTGCTCGTGCTCGCCGGCCTGCCCGAGCCCGAGATCAACATCGAGCTGCGCGACGCGCACGGCGCGGTCCGGCGCCGCCTCGATCTCGGCCACCGTGCCGAACGCCTCGCGCTGGAGTACGACGGTCGCCACCACATCGAGCGCGAACGGCAGTGGGAGGACGACATCACTCGACGCGAGGAGATCGGCGCCGATGGCTGGGAGTTCTTGATCTTCGTCGCCCGGGACCTGTCCGTCACGCCCGCGCACACCCTGCAGCGGGTGTGCGCGGGCATGCGCCGGCACGGGATGCGGGTCCCGCGGCTGCGCACCGAGTGGCAGCGGCACTTCCCCGGCCGCGGGTGATCGATGTGCGGGCGGTCGAGTGATCAGTTGCGCCGGAACCCGGGCGAGTGGTCGGTTTCGGCGCGAGTGTGAGGGCTCAAGCCGCCACAACCCGGGCGAGTGGTCGGTTTCGGCGTGAGAGGGAGGGGGTCGGGTCGCCACAACCCGGGCGTGTGGTCGGTTTCGGCGCGAGGCGGCGCGGCGACCCACGCGGCGCGGCGATCCAACCTGTAACGCGACCGTTACACGGTGGCAGGCACACTGAGCGCATGGACAAGCAGACAGAGTTCGTCTTGCGGGCCATCGAGGAACGCGACATCCGCTTCGTCCGGCTCTGGTTCACCGATGTGCTCGGCTTCCTCAAGTCGGTGGCCATCGCCCCCGCGGAGTTGGAGGGCGCCTTCGCCGAGGGGATCGGCTTCGACGGCTCCGCGATCGAGGGCCTGGCGCGCGTACACGAGTCCGACATGGTCGCCCACCCGGACCCGACCACGTTCCAGGTGCTGCCCTGGCGCGGCGCCGAGGCCGGCACGGCCCGGATGTTCTGCGACATCAAGCTCCCCGACGGTTCGCCCAGCTATGCCGACCCGCGATTCGTGCTGAAGCGGGCGATGCGGAAGGCGGCCGATCTGGGCTTCTCCTTCTACACCCATCCCGAGATCGAGTTCTTCCTGCTTCGCGACGGGTTGATCCCCGGCCAGAGTCCGGAGCCGATCGACCGCGGCGGATTCTTCGACCACACGGTGACCGGCCCGGGCAGCGACTTCCGTCGTCAGGCGATCACGATCCTCGAGCAGATGGGCATCTCGGTCGAGTTCTCCCACCACGAGGGCGCGCCCGGCCAGCAGGAGATCGACCTGCGCTACGCCGACGGGTTGTCGATGGCCGACAACATCCAAACCTTTCGGGTGGTGGTACGCGAGGTCGCGCGCCTGCACGACATCCACGCGACCTTCATGCCGAAGCCGTTCAGCGAGTACCCCGGCTCCGGGATGCACACCCACATGTCGCTCTTCTCCGGCGACGAGAACGCCTTCTACGACGGCGCGGACGAGTTCCACATGTCGACGATCGCCCGGCAGTTCACCGCCGGCGTGCTCGCCCACTCGCGCGAGATCAGCGCCGTCACCAACCAGTTCGTCAACTCCTACAAGCGCCTCGCCGGGTTCACCGAGGCGCCGAGCTATGTCTGCTGGGGGCGCAACAACCGCTCGGCGCTGGTCCGGGTTCCCGGATACAAGCCGCAGAAGGGATCCTCGGCGCGGATCGAGGTACGCTCGATCGACTCCGCCGCCAACCCCTACCTGGCCTACGCCCTCGTCCTGCGCGCGGGGCTGGCGGGCGTCGAGGGTGGCTACGAGTTGCCCCCGGAGGCCGAGGACGACGTCTGGTCGCTGACCGACCGCGAGCGCCGGGCGCTGGGGATCGAGCCGCTGCCGCGCAATCTCGACGAGGCGGTCGGCCTGATGGAACGCTCCGAACTCGCCGCCGACACGCTCGGCGAGCACGTCTTCGACTTCTTCCTGCGCAACAAGCGGGCGGAGTTCGAGGACTACCGCTCCCGGGTCACCCCGTTCGAGCTGGAGCGGTTGCTCCCGGTCATCTGATCGCCCGCGGGCACCGGATGCCGCAGGCCCGGGTGCCCCGGCGGCAGCGCGCGGCGCAGCACCCACCAACTGACCGCCAGGCAGGCGGCGACCAACGGCCAGGTCAGCACCAGCCGGGCGATGCCGAGCGCCACCGGAAGGTTGGCCAGCCACAGCGTCCCGAACACGAGCACCCGGACCGCGTACTGGCCGACCCAGACCCAGCTCGCCAACCGGTACGCGCGTGCCAGCGACGGGTCGGACCGCCAGCGGCCATGCTGCCGCAGGACCAGACCGACGATGACGCCCAGCAGCGGCCGGCGGATCACGATGCTGGTCGCCCAGGCCAGGGCACTGGCGATGTTGCCGACGATCTGTAGCAAGAAGAAGTCGGCGGCCCGGCCGGTGCTCAAGGCGATCAGCGCGGCCACGGCGACCGCCAACACACCGAGCAGCACGGCGCGGGGCTTGCGGCCGCGGGCCAGCGCCCATGCGGCCAGCGCCGCCCCCACACCGATCGCCGCGACGGCCCCGACCGCGACCTCGCCGCCGCTCAGTCCCCAACCCGCGAGGAAGCCCGCGGTCGGCAGGCTCGCCTCCACGGCGGCCCGGCGCCCGCCAAGGATGCTCGCGAGTGAATCGTCGCCGGCAGCCGGAGTCGCGGGCTCGGTCGACGTGGTCACGCACCTAGGTTAGGTCGCCCTTAGCCGGTCCACCACTCGGGCCGGCCCACGCCGCTCAGATCAGCGGAAATGCCTCGGTCAGGTCCGAGCGGGTACCGCTGGCCCGGACCCGGTGGGCGGTGCGGGCCGCGGTGAAGGTGTCGCGGCCGGTGGCGATCCGGACGAAGGTTTCCGGATCGGTCTCCACCACATTCGGCGGGGTGCCGCGGGTGTGGGTGGGGCCGTCGGCGGGATCCAGCCCGATCTGGACTGCGGCATGCGGCGGGACGCGTACCTCGATCGACCGGCCGGGATAGCGGTCGGCGAGGATCTCGGTCAGACCGCGTACCGCGTCGGCGGCGGCCGCCCGCGACACCGGCACGGGCGGTGCCGTGGGCGCGGCCCGGCTCAGATCGCCCGCCGCCACCACCCACTCGATCACCCCGAGCCGCAGCAGGTCGGCGAGCAGCACCGGCGCCCGTGCTCCCTGCACGGCGTCCGGGAGGTCCGGTGCGGCGAGCCGATCGGTCAGCTCGGCGGTGGCCAGCCGCAACTGCGAGATCAGGCTGGCCACGGATTCGTTCTCGGCCAGCTCGGCGCGCAGTTCGACATCGCGGCTGCTGAAGCTGTGCGCGGCAAAGTCGGTGAACGGATTCGGCCGCTCGCTGGTCGGGTGGTCGATCGCCCGCGCGAGCCCCGCCTGGGCGATCACCAGTTGGGACAACACCGATCGCGAACCGTGCCGGGAACCGGTATCGGTCAGCTCGGTGCCGTGATCGTCGAGCCACGGCAGCGTTCGGTCGACCTGTTCGGACCAGGTCTGGATCTGCCGCTGCCGTCGTTGGGCGGCCGGGCGTGCGGCGGCGCGGGGGCGCTGCGTCCCCCGGTTGCCGCGTGCCGTCTCAGTCACATCATTGACGGTACGCCGTGCCGGGGATGGTCCAAGGACCGAAATGCAAGAGTCGGATGACGCGCAGGTGAATGGCGGGACAACTCACGGCTCGCCGGGCGTCACGCGACCAGGCCGTGGGCCCGCGCATGCGCCCGCGCCAGCCCGTGCAGCAGGTCGATGTTCGGCGTCGGCACCGAGTAGGCGGAGGCGATCTCGGTGACGATGGTGACCAGGGAGTCGAGCTCGACCGGTCGCCCCGCCTCGACATCCTGCAGCATCGAGGTACGCACCGCGCCGAGCCGACGGGTGAGCGTGTGCCGCTGCTCGGGGTCGGTGTCGATCTCGATGCCCATCGCGGCCCCGACAGCGGCCGCCTCGCGCATGCAGGCCGTGGCAAATCCCCGCACCGCGGGGTCGTCGAGCAGCAGGTCAACGGTCGAGCCGGTGATCGCCGACAGCGGGTTCATCGTCAGATTGCCCCACAGCTTGAACCAGATCTCCTGCTCGATCGAATCGCTGCGCTCGGTCGCGAAGCCCGCGCGCGCGAACAGTTCGGCGGTGTGTGCGGTGAGCGGATCGTCGGCCGCCGCGCCGGGGCGCCCGATCACCAGCCGGTTGTCGGCGGTGCGGCTGACCAGGCCCGGTTCCGGACGGCTGGCACTCAGGTGCACCACCGCACCGAGCACCCGGTCCGGGTCGACGAGGTCGCCGAGACCGTGGGGATCGAGACTGGGCAGCGCTGCCGGAGGCCGGGCGCGGCGGGCGAAGAACCACCACGGGACGCCGTTCATCGCCGAGACGACCGTGGTCTGCGGCCCGAGCAGCGCGGGCAGACCGGCCGCCACGTCGCCGAGCCCGGCCGCCTTGACCGCGATGATCACGATGTCCTGGGGCCCGAGTTCGGCGGGATCCTCGGTGACCGTGATCGGGTACGCCGTCACGGGCTGGTCCTCGGCCTCGATCAGGCGCACGCCGTCTCGGCGGATCGCTTCGAGATTTGCCCCGCGGCCGATCCCGCTGACCGCGGCGCCCGCACGGGCCAGCCGGGCGGCGAACAGCCCGCCGATCGCGCCGAGGCCGTGCACCGCCACCCGCGGGCCGCGATCGCCGTTCGCCAGATCCATGAGCGTGCACCCTACTCGCGCCCGTGCCGCCGCTGGCTAGCATCGACTCGTGACCCGACTGGACTCGCTGGAGGGCCGGCTGGCGCGCGTGGGGTTCGCGCGGCCGGACGAGGCGGCGCAGGTCGTCCGCGGGTGGCCGGCCCCGGCCCGCGAGGTCGGCGTCGATCAACTGGCGCGCGCGGCCGACCCCGACCGCGCGCTCGAATCGCTCGCGCGGCTGGTCGACGCCGATCCGGGCCTGCCCGCGCGGCTGGCCGGCGACCAGGACTTTGCCGCACGGCTGATCGCACTGGTCGGGGCAAGCGATGGCGCGGCGAATGACCTGGCTGCCGGAAATCCCGCGTCCGCCGCGCTGGTGGAGGATCCGGGCCCGCGCGATCGAGCCGGCTTCGAGCACGAGCTGACCGCGGCGGTCGCGGCGGCCGGGGCCGACCCCGGAGCGCGGGCCGAGGCGCTGCGGGTGGCGTACCGCACGGCGCAGTTGCGGATCGCGGCGCGTGATCTGGTTGCCGACGATCCCTTCGCCGTGGTCGAGCCCGTCGGGCGGGAGTTGGCCGATCTCGCCGACGCGACCGTCGCCGCCGCGCTGCAGCTCGCCCGCGACGAGGTCGGCCCGGAGGCCGAGTTGGTACGCCTCGGCGTGGTCGCGCTGGGCAAGACCGGCGGGCGGGAGCTGAACTATGTGAGCGATGTCGACGTGTTGTTCGTCGCCGAGCCGGCCCCCGACGCCGACGGCGCGGCGGCGGTCGACACCCAGCGCGCGCTCGCCATCGGTTCGAAGATCGCGTCGGCGGTCATCGGCATCTGCTCGGCACACACGCGGGTCGGGCAGATCTTTCCGCTCGACGCCGCGCTGCGACCCGAGGGAAAGGCCGGCCCGCTGGTCCGGACCCTGGCCAGCCATCGCGCCTACTACGAGAAGTGGGCGAAGAACTGGGAGTTCCAGGCGATGCTGAAGGCCCGGCCGATGGCCGGCGATGCCGGGCTGGCCGACGCCTTCACCGAGATGATCGCGCCGCTGGTCTGGGCCGCCGCCGAGCGGCCCGAGTTTCTCGCCGATCTGCGGGCGATGCGCCGTCGGGTGGTCGCCGAGATCCCGCCGCGGGAGGCCGATCGGGAGATCAAGCTCGGCGCCGGCGGGCTGCGCGATGTCGAGTTCACCGTGCAGTTGTTGCAGCTCGTGCACGGACGCGCCGACGACCGGATCCGCGCCCGCGGAACCCTGGCGGCGCTGGCCGAGCTGATCGAGCACGGGTATGTCGGCCGCAGCGACGGCACGAGCCTCGGTGAGGCGTACCGCTTCCTGCGCGCACTCGAGCATCGGGTGCAGCTTGTCGGGCTGCGTCGCACCCACCTCACGCCGGGCGATGTGTCGGGCTGGCGACGTGCCGGGCGCAGCCTCGGGCTCGCCGACCCGGCCGCCGAGGCGGAGAAGCGATGGCGCCAGACCCGGCGCACGGTGCTGGCGCTGCACCAGCGGATGTTCTACTCGCCGCTGCTGGAGGCCGTCGCCAGGATCCCCGCGGACGGTCTGCGGCTGACCCCGCAGGCCGCGGGCCAGCGACTGAAGGCGCTCGGCTACGACGATCCCGACGGCGCCCTGCGGCACATCGCCGCGCTCACCCGGGGCCTGTCGCGGAAGGCCGAGATCAACCGGCAGTTGTTGCCGGCGATGCTTGCCTGGTTCGCCGAGGCGCCGATTCCCGATCATGGTCTGCTCGCCTTCCGCCAGGTCTCGGAGGATCTCGGCGACGCGCCGTGGTTCCTCCGGGCGCTGCGCGACGAGGGGATGATGGGGCACCGGCTGGCGACGGTGCTGGCGTCCTCGCGCTACCTGCTCGGGCTGCTGCAGCGCGACCCCCAGGCGGTCCGGATCCTCGGCGACGATGCGGACCTGACGCCGCGGGACCGGCTGGAGCTGAACGCGGCGATGGAGCGCGCGGTCGCGGCCAAGGAGGGCGCGGGGCCGCGGGTGAACGCCGTGCGATCGGTACGCCGCCGCGAGCTCTTCCGGATCGGTGCGGCAGATGTGTTGGGCAGGTTGGACAGCGAGCAGGTGGCCGCGGCGCTGAGCGACCTGACCGCGGCGACGATCTACAACGCGTTGCTGGTGGTGCTCGAGGATCATCCCGGCGCGCCCGAGCTGGCGATCGTCGCGATGGGCCGCTGGGGCGGCCGGGAGCTCTCCTATGCCTCGGACGCCGACGCGGTGGTGGTGATGCGGGATTCCGGTGAGGAGGCCACGCGCCATGCGGTGTCCGTGGTGTCCGAGCTGCGCACACTGCTGGCCGCCGCCGGCCCCGAACCGGGGCTGCAGATCGATCTCGATCTTCGACCCGACGGGAAGTCCGGGCCGCTGGTGCGATCGCTGGCGGCGTACCAGTCCTACTACGCCGGACGCTCGGAACCGTGGGAGGCCCAGGCCCTGATCCGGGCCGACACCGGAGCCGGCGGCGACGAGTTGGCCACCGAACTGTTGTCGATCATGGACGCCACCCGGTGGCCCGAGGGTGGGCTGGACGCCCGGGCGCTCGCCCAGATCCGCCGGCTCAAGGACCGGATGGAGACCGAGCGGCTGCCGCGCGGCGAGGAGCCGCGTCGCCATCTCAAGCTCGGCCCGGGCGGCCTGAGCGATGTGGAGTGGACGGTGCAGTTGATCCAGCTCCAGCACGCCCATCGGGTGCCCGGGCTGCGTACCCCATCCACGCTGCGCGCGCTCGCGGTGGCCGAGCAGGAGAAGTTGATCAACCCGGCCGACGCCGCGGTGCTGCGCGAGGCCTGGACGCTGGCCGGCACGCTGCGGAACAAGATCATGCTGGTGCGCGGCAAGAAGGCCGAGGTGCTGCCGAGCGACACCCGCGAGTTCGCCGCGGTCGCCGATCTGATGGGCGACGGCACCGGCGGCGCCAGTCACCTGGAGGAGCGCTGGTATCGCACCTCGCGGCGTGCCCGGCGGGTGACCGAGCGAATCTTCTACGGGGACGGGTGACGATCATGGTCGAGCCGATCGACCCGCTGCCCGGGCTCACCGCGCGTGAGCGCGACCTGCCGCGGTTGCCGCTGCCCGGCCTCGCGGCAACCGGCGAGGCATTCCTGCGGTGGTGCCGTCCACTGGTCGACGACGCGGGGTACGCCGAGACCGAGCGCGCGGTGACGGCCTTCGTGGCGGGCCCCGGGCCGGCCCTGCAGCAGGTGTTGGCGGGGCGCGACGAGGACGCCGGGCGCGGCAGCTATCTGGACGACTTCTTCGCCGAGCGCTACTTCGCCCGCCGCTATCCCGGCGCGATGCACGCGAACTTCTTCCTCCGGTTGGGCCCCCGGGTGCTGCCCGCCGAGCCCGGCGGGGACGGTGACGGCGCGCAGGCCGGGCGGGCGGCGCGGCTGCTCGCCCGGACCGCCCGGCTGTATCGCGCGATCCGGGCCGACGACCTGCCCGACCTCACCGTGCGCGGGCAGCGGGTGTCGATGCATCAGTGGCGCTACCTGTTCGGCGCCTGCCGGATCCCGCGGCCGGGCCGCGACACCGACCGGACGATCGGTGGCGCGGTCGATCCGGTGGACCCGTCGGTCCGCCATGTCGCCGTGCTGGCCGGCGGGGCGATCTTCACCCTCGACGTGCTCGACGACGCGGGCCGGGCGTACCCGCCGGAAGCGCTGGCACCCGCGCTGGCCGCGATCGCGGGGCAGGCGGCGGGCTCGCCGGAACCCGATCCGGTGGGCATCCTCGCCACCGGACCGCGCGATGACTGGGCCGCCGCCCGGGAGCGGCTGCTGGCCCTGGGCAACGCCGAGGCGCTCGATGCGGTCGAGTCGGCGATCTGCTGCGTCTGTCTGGACGACGCGGCCGCCCCGGGTGATCTTGGTGCCGACGACGCACTGCTGTTCGGATCGGCCGCCAATCGCTGGTGGGACAAGCCGTGGTCGTGGATCGTGCTGCCGGACGGTCGGGCGGGCATCAACATCGAGCACAGCCGGCTGGACGGAACCACCGTGATCGCCGCGCTGGAGACCATGATCGATCTCGCGACCGACGATCCGGATCCCGGCCGCGGCTCGCCGGCACACCGGCGACTGACCTGGCGACTCGATGATCAACTGCGCGAGGAGATCGGGCGGGCCGCGGCCGAGTTCGCCGCCCTCGTGTCCGACACCGCCACCGTCGCGGTCGATCTCGACCTCGGGGCCGACGCGATCAAGGCGCTCGGGGTCTCCCCGGACGCGTTCGCCCAGTTGTCCTACCAGGTCGCCCACGCCCGGGCGCGCGGCGCGATCGCGCCGACCTATGAGTCGGTCAGCATGCGCGGCTACCGGCAGGGCCGGACGGAGGCGATGCGGGTGGTGACTCCGCACAGCGTCGCCCTCGTCGAGGCGCTGGGCGATCCCGCGCGCGGTGGAGCCGAGCGGGCGACCGCGATCCGTGACGCGGCCGCCGCCCACGCGGCCCGGGCGAAGGAGTGCCAGGCCGGGCGCGCGCCGCAACAGCACCTGGAGGCATTGCAGCAGGTACGCAGGACCAACGGGCCGCGCATCGGCGTACCCGACGAACCGGAGCTGTACGCCTCCCCGGGCTGGCTCGCCCTGCGCGAGGAACGGCTGTCGACCAGTTCGGTGCCGTCGCGACTGATCGACGGGTTCGGTTTCGGACCGACCAATGATGACTGCATCGGGGTCGGCTACATCTTGTTGCCCGACCGCTGGCGGGTGTACCTGAGCGCGCGGGCGCGGATCGATGTCGCGGGCTTCGCCGAGCGGCTGACCGAGGCCGTCGCGGAGCTGCGCGGGCTGCTCGCCGCCCATCCGTCGGACGCGGGGTGAGGATGAGCCCCGATCAGCGCGCGCCCTGGTCGGCAAGGGTCTCCCCGACGATGCCGATCCCCTCCTCGATCACGGCCCCCGGGGTCGCGGCATAGCCCAGGACGAGGCCAGCCGGGCCCGGGCGCTGGGCGTGCCAGGACAGCGGGTGCACCTTGACCCCGCGGGCCAGGGCCGCGGCGGCGAGCGCCACGTCGTCGGCGCCGGCGGGCAGCGTGATCGTCAGGTGTACGCCGGCCGCAGCGCCGTGCACCTCGGCCCCCGGCAGGTGCCGCTCGACCGCTTCGATCATGGCGTCGCGGCGGCGCTGCTGCTGTCGCCGGAGCTGGCGCAGATGCCGCTCCAGTGCGCCGGTGGTGATCATCTGGGCGAGGACGAGCTGGGGCAGGGCCGCATTGCCCAGATCGGTGTCGCGTTTCAGACCGGCCAGTTGGTCGCGCAGGCGCGCCGGGGGGACCAGCCAGCCGATCCGCAGGGCGGGGGAGAGGGTCTTGGAGACGCTGCCCGTGTAGCAGACCAGATCCGGATCGAGGCAGCGCAGCGCCGACACGGGCGCGCGGTCGTAGCGGTGCTCGGCGTCGTAGTCGTCCTCGATGATCAACCCGCCGGTCCGCCGCGCCCAGTCCAGCAGGGCGTGCCGGCGCTCCGGCGCCAGCGCGACGCCGGTGGGAAACTGGTGTGCGGGCGTGATCAACACTGCCTGCGCACCGCTCGCGTCGAGTGCGGCGACGTCGAGGCCCTGGTCGTCGACCGGGATCGGCGGTGTCGCCAGACCCCAGGCCCGCAACGATTCCCGGGCGCCGAGCGAGCCGGGGTCCTCGACCGCGATCCGGTCCACGCCGCTCCGGCTGAGCAGGTGTGCGAGCAGGGTCAACGACTGTGCCACCCCGGCGACGATGATCACCTCGCCCGGGTCCACGATGATGCCGCGGAAGCGGGCCAGCCACCCTGCTACGGCCGCGCGCAGCTCCGGCGTACCGCTGGCATCGGGATAGCCGAGCACGTGCGCCGGCAACTCCTCCAGCACCGCCCGCTCGGCGCGCAGCCAGGCCGCCCGCGGGAAGGCGGCCAGGTCGGGCCGCCCGGGCGACAGGTCGATCCGTGCGGGCAGTTCGCGCAAGGCGTCGACCAGCCCGGCCGCGGGTGCCCGGTCGAAGATCGCCGCATCGGCGCCCGGCGCCGACCGGCCCGCCGGGGGTGTCGCACGCGCGCGGGCGGCCGCCTCGACCAGCGTCCCGGCCCGCCCCCGGCCCCGGATCCGCCCCTCGTCGCCGAGCCGGCGGTACGCCTCGGTGACCACTCCCCGCGACAGCCCGAGCCCGTCCGCGAGCTCGCGCGTCGCCGGCAGCTTGGTCCCGACCGGCAGTCGCCCGTCGTCGATCGCGACCCGCAGCTCGCCGGTCAGCCAATCGGTCACCCCCACGCCGTCGGCGCGCGCGGCCGGGTCGAGCTGCAGGAAGTCTACCCCGGACGGCGGCGTTTTGGACTCATCGATCGCGTCCGGATTGGCCCTGTTCACCGGTCCATCATGCCGCTTTGCTGGTCGATGTGATGAGAAATGTTCTGGGCGGGGCGCTGGCGATGGGCATCGTCGGCGCCAGCACCGCCGTCTCCCATGCGCTGATCGACGCGCCGCTGTTCACCGCGCAGGCGATCCGGTACGCCGGCGCGGCCCTGGTCCTGGTGGTCGCGGCGCGGGTCCTGCGGGTGCGGGTGCCGCGACCCCGCGGGCGCGACTGGCTGTGGCTGATCGGGGTTGCCGCGGTCGGCCAGGTGATCTTCAACGTCGGCATCGTCCGCGGGGTCGCGCACGCCGAGCCGTCGGTGCTCGCGGTGGCCGTCGCGGGCGCGCCGGTGATCGTCGCGGTGGTCGGCCCGCTGCTCGAGGGCGGCCGTCCGCGGACGGCGGTGCTCGCCGCTGCGGGGGTGGTCGTCGCCGGCTCGGCGCTGGTGATCGGCTTCGGGCGTACCGATCTTACCGGCGCGCTGCTCGCCGGGCTGGTGCTGGCCTGCGAGGCGGGCTTCACCCTGCTGGCGGTGCCGGTGATCGGCCGGCTGGGCGCGTGGGGCGTCTCGCTGCACGCGGTGTGGCTGGCCGCGGTGATGTTCGCGGCGATCGCCCTGCCGGTCGAGGGCCCGGCCGCGGTGCTGGCGCTGACCGGGCCGGCGTGGGCGAGCATCGCGTTCCTGGCTGTCGCGGTGACCGCGATCGCCTTCGTCTGTTGGTATTCCGCGGTCCGCGGCCTCGGCAGCGACCGGGCGGTGCTGCTCGCCGGGGTGGCGCCGGTGGCGGCCGCGCTGGCCGGCGTCGCCGTGGTCGGCATCGTGCCGGGGCCGGGCGTGTGGGCGGGAATGGCGCTGGTCGGCGCCGGGCTGGCGCTCGGGCTGCGCGCGCGGCCGGTGATGGCATGAGCGGCGCGGAACTCGACTTCGGCTATGCCGAGGACGTGCGTGCCGACTTCGGCGAGCTGTCCTTCGGGGTCGCGCCGCTCGATCTGGACCGGATCACCGGTCCGCCGCGGGTACGCCGGGCCGCCGGCGACGAGCACTACCTGACCCTGTCCGGGGCGGTCGAGCCCCCGGCGCCCGGCGAGGTGATCTTCGCCGACGCGGCCGGCGAGGCGCACGCCCGGCGGTGGTGCCACCGGCAGAGCGGGCATTCGGCGATCCGGGCGGGTACGCGGCGCGCGGCGGTGATCGTCGAGGCGATGCATCCGGGCGGCGAGCGGGCCGTCGCCGGCGTACTCGCCGAACTGGCCGCCATCGCGCCCGGTCGGGTCCGGCCGATCGCCGGCGCGGACGGCTGAGCGGGCGCCGGCGACCCGGTGTCGGCGCGCTGCGGCAGACTCGCCGCATGAGCAGCACCGCGGATCCGTCCGGCGAGCACCTGCGCGAGCGCGCCCGCGAGCACCTGCGCGCGCTGACCGGGCGCCCGGACGCGGAGTTCCACGACGGGCAGTTCGAGGCGATCGAGGCGCTGGTCGCCGGGCGCCGCCGCGCGCTGGTGGTGCAGCGCACCGGCTGGGGGAAGTCGGCGGTCTACTTCATCGCCAGCCTGCTGATCCGCGAGGCGGCCGGCGCCGCGCGGCCGAGCCTGATCGTCTCGCCGCTGCTGGCCCTGATGCGCGACCAGGTCGCCGCCGCCGAGCGGGCGGGCGTACGCGCGGCGAGCGTCAACTCCACCAACCCCGAGGAGTTCGCGCAGATCCGCGACAAGCTGCACGCCGGCGAGCTCGACGTGTTGTTGATCTCCCCCGAGCGACTCACCAACGAGCGGTTCCGCGCCGAGCAGTTGCCGTTCCTGATGGCGAATGCCGGGCTGCTGGTGATCGACGAGGCGCACTGCATCTCCGACTGGGGCCACGACTTCCGGCCCGACTACCGCCGGATCCGCGACCTGATCGCCGAGCTGCCGGCCGGCTTCCCGGTGCTCGCCACGACGGCCACCGCGAATGCGCGGGTGGTCGCCGACGTGGCGGAGCAGCTCGGCGCCGGGCTGGCGCCGGGGGAGGAGGTGTTCACGCTGCGCGGGCCGCTGGCGCGGGCGTCGCTGCGGCTCGGCGTGGTGGAGCTGGACTCCAACCGGCAGCGCCTCGGCTGGCTGCTGTCGCACCTGGACGAGCTGCCCGGCAGCGGGATCATCTATGCGCTGACCGTCTCCGCGGCCGAGGACACCGCGCGGCTGCTGGCCGACGCCGGCCACGACGTGCGCGCCTACACTGGCCGCAGCGACCTCGCCGAGCGGCAGCAGGCCGAGGCCGATCTGAAGGACAACAAGGTGAAGGCGCTGGTCGCGACCTCGGCCCTGGGGATGGGCTTCGACAAGCCGGATCTGGGCTTCGTCGTGCACCTGGGCGCGCCCGGCTCGCCGGTCGCCTACTACCAGCAGGTGGGGCGCGCCGGCCGGGCCACCGAGTCCGCCGACGTGATCTTGTTGCCCGGTCACGAGGATTCCGACATCTGGCGCTGGTTCGCCACCTCATCGATGCCCACGCAGCGCACCGCGGGAGCCGTGCTGGACGCGCTGGCCGCCGAGGGGCCGCTGAGCGTGCCGGCGCTGGAGTCGCGGGTGGACATCCGCCGCACCAAGCTGGAGCTGCTGCTCAAGGTGCTCGCGGTCGAGGGGGCGGTACGCAAGGCGGGTTCGGGCTGGGAGCGCACCGGCGCCGAGTGGGCCTACGACGCCGAGCGCTACGAGCGGATCGCGCAGGCGCGCGAGGACGAGCAGGCGGCGATGAAGGCGTACCAGCGCACCGACGGCTGCCGGATGGAGTTCCTGGCCGCCCAGCTCGACGATCCGCACGCGCAGCCGTGCGGGCGCTGCGACAACTGCGTGCGGGCCGCCGGCGGGGAGCCCTGGCTGGCGACCGGCGTGCCGGCCAGCGCGGGCGAGCGGGCGGCCGCCTCGCTCGACCGGCCCGGGGTGGTCCTGGAGCCGCGCGGGCAGTGGCCCTCGGGGATGGACCGGTTCGGCGCGGACGTGCGCGGCAAGCTCAAGCCGGACGAATCGGCCGAGCCGGGCCGGGTGCTGGCGCGGCTGAGCGATCTCGGTTGGGGTACGCCGCTGCGCGAGTTGTTCGCCACGGACGGCGACGGCCGGCCGGTCGACGCCGAGGTGCCCGCGGTCCTCGCCCGGGCATGCGTGGAGGTGCTGCGGGGCTGGGAGTGGGCCGAGCGGCCCGTCGGCGTGGTCGCCATGCCGTCGCGCTCGCGGCCGCGGCTGATCCGCTCGCTCGCGACCGGGCTGGCCCAGGTCGGGCGGCTGGTCGACCTCGGCGATCTCGAGCTGGTCGGCGAGCTGCCGCCGAGCGGGTCCAGCGGCAACAGCGCCTGGCGGCTCGGCTCGGTCCGGAACGCCTTCGCCGTGGGCGACGAGCTCGCCGCGCGCCTGCCGAACGCGCCGGGGCCGATCCTGCTCGTCGACGACTTCGTCGACTCGCGCTGGACGATGACCGTCGCGGCGCGCCTGTTGCGGCAGGTCGGGGCGCCGGCCGTGCTGCCGTTCGCGCTCGCGCAGCAGGGCTGAGGCCGGGCGGCGGGCTTCCCGGCGATGATCAACCAGCCAGGTCGCGCGCGGCGCGCAGATCCGCCGGGTCGTGGGCGGAGATGATCAACACGTCGTCGCGGCCGTCCAGCTCGGCGAGCCGGCCGACGGTGCGGCGCGTCAGCTCCGGGTCGTGGGCGAACTCGTTGATCAACCGCCCGACCAGCGGCACCAGCTCGCCACCGGTGAGCTGGCCGCGCGCGTGGTAGGCATCGCCGGCGTGCAGCAGCCAGCGCGGGCCGGCACCGGGGTCGAGCTCGATCAGCACGCCGACGTGGCCGGGCGCGTGGCCGGGCAGGTCGATCAGCAGGATCCGGTCGCGCAGCGCCCCGGGCAGGTCGGGGCGATGGGCGATCAGGCCGGGCAGGGGTGAGGTGACCTCGCGCGCCGGCGCCGCCCAGGACACCTCGTGGCGCCACTGGTGGGCGAACAGCCGCCCGGCGGTGGCGGGGTCGGCCGGTTCGGTGATCGCCGCGAGCAGGGCCGGCGTGACGTGCACCCGGGCGCGCGGCAGGTCGGCCAGCCCGCCGACATGATCGACATCGGCGTGGGTGATGATCACGTCGGTCACGGCATCGGCGGGTACGCCGGCGCGGCCCAACTGATCGACGATCGCCTCGGCGGGATCGAGCGCCGGCGCGACCGCCGGGTGGAACGAGGCGAGCAGCTCGGCGCGATGAGCGATGTCGTTGTGCCCGAGCCCGGTGTCGATCAGCACGCGGGCATCGCCGTCGGCGATCAACAGACAGTGGGAGACGAAGGGTTCCGCGCCGGGCACGCGCAGGGTGCCGGCGTTGAAGGAGGTGATCTTCATGGCCGTGACGCTAGGAGTTAAGGTCGACGTGAAGTCAAGGCGAGAGGAGTCGATTCGGTGGCGACGGTGGGCGAGGCCGCGGCCGGGGTGGGCGTACCCCCGCACGTGTTGCGGCACTGGGAATCGGAGGGGCTGGTCTCGCCGGGGCGCGATGCCGCGGGCCGGCGGGTGTTCGTCCGCCAGGACATCGATCGGGTCGCCGTGGTGGCCAGGCTGCGCCGGATCGGGCTGCCGATCCCGGTGCTGCGCCGGCTGCTCGCCGATCGGTGCGCCGACAAGCGGGCCGCGCTGGCCGAGCAGGGCGACCGCTGGCGCCGCAAGCGCGCCGAGCTGGACGCGATGATCGGCTACCTCGATCATCTCGCCGCGTGTCGGCACCCGGTGATCGCCGAGTGCCCCGAGTGCAGCGAGTACGCCGCCGGCTGAGGCGCGAGCGCGTACGCGGCCGCGTCCCTCCGGCCGTGTCGCCGCGGTTAGGATCGGCGGGATGGGCGTACCCCCGAGGGAGGGCAGAGATGGCGAGCGACGCGACAATCTTCACCCTGTTCGGTGCGACCGGCGACCTGGCGAAGCGGATGGTGCTGCCGGCGTTCTGGGACCTGTTCACCCGGGGGCTGATGCCGAAGCGCTGGCGGCTGATCGGCAACGGCCGCGGCGAGGTCTCCGATGAGGAGTTCCGCGATCATGTGCGCTCGGTGCTGGAACAGTTCGGGCCGGGCGACCTGCCGGAGGGGAAGTGGCGCGAGTTCGCCGACAATCTGCGCTTCTCCGGCGGCGGTTTCCGGCCGGGCGATCCGGGCACCCTGGTCGAGGTGATCGGCACCGCCCTCGACGAGGTCGGCGCCGACGCGAACTACATCCACTACCTGGCGCTGCCGCCGGGCGCCTTCGCCAAGATCACCGAGGCGCTCGCGGAGTACAAGCTGCTCGGACACGATGCCCGCGTCGTCTACGAGAAGCCGTTCGGCACGTCCCTGAAGACCTTCCGCGAGCTGGACGAGCTGGTGCACTCGGTGATGAGCGAGTCGCAGGTCTATCGGATTGATCATTTTCTGGGCAAGGAGGCGACGCAGAACCTGCACGTGCTGCGCTTCGCCAATCCGATGATCGGCAGCATCTGGGACGCGCGCTCGGTGTGCCAGGTGCAGATCGACGTGCCGGAGACGCTCGGGGTCTCCGATCGCGCCGAGTTCTACGACGCCAACGGAGCGTTCCGCGACATGATCGCCACCCACCTGTTCCAGGTCGCCGCGGAGGTGGCGATGGAGCCGCCGCACAGCCTGTCCGCGGACGACCTGCAGGCGGCGCGGACCGACGTGCTGGAGCACTTCCGGCCGCTGGCCCCGGACGAGGTGATCTTCGGC
Source organism: Naumannella cuiyingiana (assembly GCF_013408305.1). Classification (NCBI taxonomy): domain Bacteria; kingdom Bacillati; phylum Actinomycetota; class Actinomycetes; order Propionibacteriales; family Propionibacteriaceae; genus Naumannella; species Naumannella cuiyingiana. The sequence continues at coordinate 2,750,495 of NZ_JACBZS010000001.1, forward strand.
CAGTTCGACGGCTACCGGGAGCTGCCCGACGTGCCCGACGACTCGACGACCGACACGTACGCCGCGGCGCAGCTGTGGGTGGACAGCGAGCGTTGGGCCGGGGTGCCGTTCGTGTTGCGCAGCGGCAAGCGGATGCACCGCGGCTACCAGGAGGTGTCGCTGGTGCTGCGCCCGGAGCCCGGGCCGCTGTCGGGCGTACCGGACTCGATCCTGCGGATGTCGCTCAGCGGCGCCGGCTCGATGGCGGCGCGGCTGATGGTGAAGAAGCCCGGCCCCGATCTCGAGCTCGCGACCCGGCCGATCGAGATCAATCTCGGCGACGTCCCCGGCACCGACCCGATGCCGCCCTACGTCTCGCTGCTGCACGACGTGATCATCGGCGACCGGTCGCTGTTCACCTCCAGCCAGTCGCTGGAGCGGGCGTGGGAGGTGGCCGAGCCGGTGCTCGCCGACCCGCCGACCCCGCAGCCGTATGCACCGGGTTCCTGGGGCCCGGCCGATGCCGTCGAGCTGACTGACGGCATCGGCTGGGTCGCAGAGCGCGCCGCGGGCTGAGCGCCGATTCGCCCCCGGTTGGGCGCCTCGGCTAGGCTGGGCGCATCAGCTCGTCGAGCTCTCGCCGCGAGTTGTCCGCACGTCGCAGCACTGCTTCCCGACAGGTCGCATCCGCTCCGTGCGTGGCCGGCCCGAAGATCGGGATCCCGGCCGTCGGTGGGACCAGATACAGATTGCGATTCACCTTGACCACTTTCCCTGATCTTGGGGTGCCCGCGCGTCTCAACGACGTTCTCGCGGGGCTCCGCATCGAGAACCCCACCCCGATCCAGGCGGCGACGCTGCCGGATTCGCTCGCCGGGCGCGATGTGCTCGGCCGCGGGCGGACCGGATCGGGCAAGACCTATGCCTTCTTGCTTCCGTTGGTGGCCCGCCTGCTCGGCGGCCGCCGCGCCCGCCCGCGCGCCCCGCGAGCCCTGATCCTCGCGCCGACCCGCGAGCTCGTCGGCCAGATCGAGGAGTCGCTCGCGCCGCTGGCGAAGGCGGCCGGACTGACGACCCGCACCGTCTTCGGCGGCGTCGGCCAGGGGCCGCAGGTGACCGCGCTGCGCAAGGGCGTCGACATCGTGCTCGCCTGCCCCGGCCGGTTGGAGGACCTGATCGCCCAGGGCCATTGCACGCTCGCCGATGTCGAGATCACCGTGCTCGACGAGGCCGATCACATGGCCGATCTCGGCTTCCTCCCGGCGGTCCGCCGGCTGCTCGCGGCGACGCCCCAGGGCGGGCAGCGGCTGTTGTTCTCCGCGACCCTGGACAAGGCGGTCGACGGGCTGGCGAGGCAGTTCCTCAGCCGGCCGGTGACCCACGAGGCGGATTCGGCGACCGCGCCGCCGGTGACCATGACGCACCACGTGCTGCATGTCGATCCTGATCAACGACTGCCCGTGCTGGTCGACCTGGCCAGCGCGCCCGGGCGTACGGTGATCTTCACCCGGACCAAGCACCGGGCGAAGGCGCTCGCCCGCCAGTTGAACAAGGGCGGCGTAGCGGCCGTCGAGCTGCACGGCAACCTCGGCCAGAACGCGCGGACCCGCAACATGGCCGCATTCCACGAGGGCCGCGCGACGGCGCTGGTGGCCACCGACATCGCCGCCCGCGGCATCCACGTCGACGACGTGGCGCTGGTGATCCACGCCGACCCGCCGGCCGAGCACAAGGCGTACCTGCATCGCTCCGGGCGCACCGCGCGCGCCGGCGCCGCGGGCACCGTGGTGACCCTGATGACCAGTGATCAACAGCGCGATGTCCGTGATCTTGCCCGCGCGGCCGGGATCCGACCGACGACGACCCGCGTCAACGGTGTCGATCATCCGGTGCTGGCCGAGCTGGCGCCGGGGGAGCGGGTGCTGTCCGGGCCGATCGAGGTCGCACCCGCGCGGCCGCAGGTTGCGCGGGAGACGTCCGGTACGCCCGCCCGCTCCCGCAGCCGGCGTCGCGGTGGGCGCGGCCGGCGCGGCGCCGCGCAGGCCCAGCCGGAGTCGCGGCCGACCGGATCGGGCGGGCGCACCCGGCGCCGGCCGCGGTCGGCGGCGGCAACCGCCGGCCGCTCGCACAGCGCGGCCAGCTTCAGCGCCGGGCGGCGCTGAGGGGCGGGCGCTCAGCCGTCCTTGTGCAACTTCCTGCGCAGCTTCTTCACCGCCCGGGAGCGGACCGAGTCGAGGATCAGCGTGCCGGCGATGCCGAACAGGAAGATGTCCTTGGCGATGGCCGTGCCCTCCTGGGTGGGGCGGATGCCGTCGACCGTCAGCCCGGGCGTCTTGCGGTACATGTTCAGCAGGCCGCCGCTGAAGGCCGCCAGCGCGCCGCCGGCGAGCCAGCCGGGGACGATCGGCACGAGCAGGGCGGCGCCGAGACCGATCTCGGTGACCACGATGAAGGTCCGGAACTGCTCGGGGGTGAGGTCCTTCAGGAGCGGTACGCCGGTCGCGCCCATCTGCTGCAGGTGCTCGATGGCGGCGTCGGGCAGGTCCTTCTTGCCGAGTCCGGAGTTCAGGATGAACGCGCCGGCGGCGAGACGGGCGGGCAGTTGGACGATGCTCACGTGCTCCTCCTGGTGATGGGTCCCTGCTTGATCGGGTGGTCTCGCCAGTCAACTGGCCGCTGCGGCGATGGTCAAGCGCGCGCCGACCCGGCGACCCGCGGCGGTGCCACGATCAGCCCATGCCCAAGCTGCTGACCGCGACCCAGTGGGTGGGTGTCGCCTTCATCGTCTTCTGGTTCGCCGGGCTCACCGGGACGTTCGCGCCGTGGGGCTGGGGCGAGGAGTCCTTCTCGTTCGCCGTCCCGCTCGGTCTGTTGATCGTCTGGAACTGCGTCTACGCGATCGTGGCGGTGCTGGTGATCGTGCACGCCGTACGCCTGGCTCGTGCCGGCGAGCTCGACGCGTTGCAGCGGGCGATCGTTCCGGTGAAGTTGTTCGGGATCCCGTTCTTCGTGCTGAACTTTCTGATCATGTTCCTGATCAGCATCGCCGGGCTGCGGTTCGTGATCGGGGTGATCTACATCCCGTTCCTGGTCCTGGGGACCTATCTGGTGATGTTGCCGACCTCGGCGTACGGGATCGCGGCGCTGGTGCTGATGCGCAGGCGCGGGCAGATCGAGACGAGCTTCGTGGTCGTTCAGGTTCTGTTCCAGTTGATGTTCGTCCTCGACATCATCGGGGCGTTCTTCATCGCGCGGCGCGCCCGGCGGGTGTTGGACGCGGCACCGCGTGGCGCATGAGCAGGCGACGTGGTCAGGCGGGCTGCCTGCCCCCGGTCAGCGCCCACACAGCGGTGGCGTCCTCGCCGGTCAGCTCGAAGAACCCGAAGCGCAGTCGGCTCGTCGGCAGGTGGTCGCGGACGTCGGCCAGCGGCACCGGGGTGACCTCGCGCAGCGCGGCCGCCCGCCGGAATCCGCCGGGGATGATCTCGCTCGGCTCGGGCTCCTCGCCGGTGATCTCGCCGACGTTGGTGATCGCGCGCAGCGGCTCGCCGTCGGGGTAGTTGGTCTTGGCGGAGTAGATCAGTACGCGGTCGCCCCGCGACATTCGCGCCAGCGGCGCCCGTTTGCCGTGGTTGGCCATCACGAACCCGCCGTCGATCCCGCGGCGGGCATGATCGCGGGCCGCGACGATCACCCAAGTCTTCGGCATGGCGACAACCTAGCCCCGGGCTCCGACAGGTGACACCGGTACGGGCGCCCGGTCAGTGCGTGAAACCGGAGTCCCGCACGGCAGCGAGGGCAGCCGTTGCGGCCACGGAGGGCGGCGCGGCCGCGTGCTTTCGCAGGATCGTGAGGGTCGCGTCGTCCGTGGGGAGAAACGCCTCGAGCTGCAGTTCGTCGAGCGCCGTGTGGACCGTGTTCCGGAAACCCATCGCCGTCGTGATCAGGGTGGCGTCACCGAACGGTGTCCGCAGCACCATCGGAGCGATGGTTCCGGCGAGCAGGTCGGTCGCCGCCTCGTGCGGAAGATAGCCGCGCAGCTCGCGGGCCAGCTCGTCCAACGCCGGATCCGGGTTGGTTGCCGCGCGCGCCTCCACCGCCCGGATCACGTGGACCGCCCAGGCAGCAAAGTTCACCACGCGCCGGGCCAACCCGTCGGGATGGAGAGCCAGCCGATACAGGTTGATCGGCGGGGACAGCAGGTGCGGTGCCACACCTTCCAGCAGCAAGGTCATCGCGCTGTTGGCGGCCACCGGTACGCCGGACGACCGGACCAGCACGGCTGGCAGCGGTTCGTGTCCGGTGAGAATGAGCTGCAGGGTGCGCCGGACGGTCGACAGCTCCCGGCTGCCGAGCGGGGCATCGTCGAATCGAGGCGCGAAGCCGGCCGCGGCCAGCAGTGAATTGCGCTGGCGCAGATCGAGGTCCAGGGCGGCGCCGAGACGCACGACGATGTCCGACCCCGGTGCGGAACGCCCGGACTCCAGAAAACTCAGGTATCGCTGGGTTGTGCCCGCGGCGACCGCAAGATCGAGTTGGCTGACCCGGCGGCGTTGACGCCAACCCAGCAGCAGCTCCTGGAACGAGGATGCAGTCACATCCCCAGTGGATCACGGCCGGCGATTCCTTCGAAGGAATTGATGCCACTCCCTGGGGCGACGACGGTGGACGTCATGAGCACTTCCTCAGGGCTGGGTCCATCGCAGGTGATCGCCCGATTCAGCGAGACGTTCGCACGACACGACCCCACCGACCTCCGCGCCCTGCTAGCGCCGGACTGCGTCCTGCACACCACCGGGCCGGCACCTGCCGGTGCGCAGGTGCGTGGGCGGGAGGCCTGTGGCCGGTACTGGGGCGAGCTGATCAGCGACCGTGCCGTGCGCTTCCTGGTCGAGGACGAGGTGGCCGCGGGTGATGTTGTCGTCCAGCAATGGCGGGTGTTGGACGCCGGCGGATCGCTGCTCCAGCGCGGCATCAACGTGTTCACTGTCGTCGATGGCCTGATCAGCAGCGCCGATGGCTATCTCAAGGCCGGCGAATGAAGACCTGGCTGTGCGAATTCGGTGGTGGCCTGGACAGCCTGCGGTGCGTCACGCGTCCCCGCCCGGCTCCGGCCGCGGGGCAGGTGCTGGTCGCCGTGGAGGCGGTGAGCCTGAATCAGCGCGAACTGTCGGTCCTGGCCGGTGACTATCCGTTGCCGGTGAAGGACACAGTGGTTCCGGCCGCCGATGGAGTCGGGCGGATCGTCGAGTTGGGTGAGGGGGTCACCGGGCTCGCCGTCGGCGACCGGGTGATCGGCGCGGTGTTCCCACACTGGGCCGACGGGCCGTTCTCGCCGGAGCGTTCTGACCAGCTCGGCGGCTCGCTGGACGGGATGCTCGCCGAGTTCGTCTGTCTGGAGGCGGCCGCCACCGTTCGGATCCCGGCGACGATTCCCGTGGAACAGGCGGCCTGTCTCCCGTGCGCGGGCGTCACCGCATGGCACGCCCTGCAGATCGGGCGAACAACGGCGCCGGGCGACCTCGTGCTGAGCCGTACCAGCGGGGGCGTGTCCTGTTTCGTCATCGCGCTGGCCGCCGCGATGGGGGCGACGGCCTGGGTCGCGACCTCCGACGCCAGCCGTAACGGCGCGCTCACCGCGCTGGGCGCCGCGCGGGTGATCATGACCGGGCCCACCATGGTCCCCGAGGTGATGTCGTCGACCGGGTCTCGGGGCGCCGACCGCGTCGTGCACCTGTACGGCGACGTGAACGAGTCAGTGGCGGCAACGACGATCGGCGGTTCCGTGTCGCTGGTCAGCCCCACCGGTTCCGGACCCATCGACGCGAGCGCTGTGTTCCTGCGCAACACCGCCGTGCACCCGATCTCGCTCGGGCACCTGCGACACACTCGCGAACTCGTCGACGCCGTCGCCACCCACGGCATCAGCGTCCCCATCGCCGAAACCTTCGCATTAGGCGATGCCAGGGCCGCTTTCGCGCATTACGTCGAGAATCGACCGTTCGGCAAGATCATCATCCGCGCGCACAGCTAGCCGGACGGTTCCGCGTCGTCGGCGGCGTTCCAGCGGTGGCGGCAGTCCTCGCAACGGCGATCGAACCGCGGCTCGTCGTCGAGTACGACGCAGCCCTCGATCGTGACCCAGTCGACGATGTCGCCGTCCTCGGTCAGGAACGCGCTCGGGCTCGGCAGGCCGAAGACGTGGTGGTGCACATGCGGTCCCTGGCAGCGAGGGCAGGTCCCGCGCTCGGCTGTCGTCATCGGCAGTCCTTCCTTCGGAGCCAGTGGGCAACGTCACGCGACGTCCTCAGGGACGGCCGTGCGCTTGATGCCGTTCAACGTCTCGACGATCACGTCGACGTCCGCGTCGGGGAAGAAGTGGTCGGGGCCCGTCGGGGCATGATCGGTGTAGGGCGACTCGAAGAGCCGGTTCGGCTCCATGACGCCGTTCTTGGTCAGCTCGTCGATGATCAGGTTCACGAAGCGGACCTGATCGGCGGAGAACTTCGTGCCGTCGAGGTAGGACTCGAACGCCTCGATCGCGGCCGAGCGGTCGAGGCCGACAAGACTGCGGACGAAGATGCCGAGACCGCCGGTTTGCTCATTCGCCCAGACGATGTCGACCTGCTGGCCGCCGGAGGCGACAAGCATCTGCTCCAGCTCGGTGAGGTCGTTCGCGGTCAGCTGCTTGTTGCGGCGGAGGCGCTGGAGGGCGAGGTTGTCCAGGTGCTCGCGGAGGTACGCCCCGGCCTTGGCGCGGAAGCGCTCGAAGTTGGTGCCGGGGGTGACGCGGGGGAGCACGATTTCGACGCCTTCGCCGATCGTGTCCTGGAAGTCGGTGTAGATCGGGTTGCGTGTCGTCTTCTCGATGAACCGCGCGAGGCCGCGGATCCGGAGTCGGGCGAGCTCCAGCATCGGCAGGGTGACATCGATCCACCACTCGTCGCCGGCCACCGACTCCAGCAGCACGGCCTGCTCGGCGACGCTCGGGATCGTGGTCTTGCCGAGCAGCGCGGCGGCGATGTGTTGGACGGACTCGCGCAGCCATTCGGCCAGCACGGCGTCGCCGTCGAGCTGGGCGAGCTGGCGACGCAGGATGAGGAGGTCGAAGCGTTTGGCGTCCTCGTCGTCGTCACGGATGGAGGACGGCAGTCCGGCGAGCGTGAGCAGCGCCTCGAAATCCTCGGGCACGATCTGGTTCCAGGCGTCTGCGGATGCGTACTTCTCCACGGCTCGGCGGTGCGGGCGGACGACGAAGTTCTCCAGGTTCATCCCGGCGACGACTTCGTGCAGTGTCTTCGCGGTGGAGGCGCGAAGATCGGGTTCCTCGGCGCCGAGCGCTGTGACAAGTCCGAGTCGCGCCTCGAAGAGGAGCTGGGAGAGTGACTTCTGGGTCTGGCCCTGGGATCCGGGGAGGTCCTGGCTGAAGTACTCGAGGTTGCCGCAGAAGTCGAAGACCAGGAAGTCCTGCTTGTCCTCGTCGGGGCCGAAGAGATCGGGGCAGAGGCGGGTTCCGCGGCCGATCATCTGCCAGAACTTCGACTTCGAGCGGACCATCTTGAAGAAGACGAGGTTGACGACCTCGGGCACGTCGATACCGGTGTCGAGCATGTCGACGCTGATAGCGATGTGCGGCGCCTTGTCCTTGATCGAGAAGTCGTCGATCAACGACTGGGCGTACGGCGTGCCGTGGGTGATCACGCGGGCGAAGTGGCCGGCGAGTTCGGGGTAGGCGAGGTTGAAGCGCTTCTCGATGAACTCCGCGTGCTTCTGGTTCTTGGCGAAGATGATCGTCTTCCCCAGTCGATCACCGCCGGCCACCTTGTAGCCCTGCACCATCAGGGTCTCCAGGACCTTGTCGACGGTGTCCTCGTTGAAGAGGAACCGGTTGATCTCCTCGGCGCCGACCTCGTCGGGCGGACCGTCCTCACCCCAATCGAGCGCGTCCCACTGGTCCTTCTCCTCTTCGGTGAGGTCGTCGTACTTGATGCCGGAGCGCAGGAACTGGGTGCCGACACTGATGCCCTTCGGGGGCACGAGGTAGCCGGCTTCGACGGCTTCGTCGAGGGAGTAGTTGTCGGTCGGGACACCGTCCTCGAGGTGGAACAGCCGATAGGTGTTGTGGTCGACCTCGTCCTTGGGCGTCGCGGTGAGACCGATGAGCAGTGAGTCGAAGTAGTCGAAGATCGCGCCGTACTTGGCGTAGACGGAACGGTGCGCCTCGTCGATGACGATCAGGTCGAAGTGGCCGGGTCCGAAGCGCCGCCGGCCGCTGTCGACCTCGTTGATCAGGTTCATCATCGTCGGGTACGTCGAAACGTAGACGCGTCCGTCGACAGCCTTTTCCGTCACGAGGTTCACCGTGGTCGAGCCAGGAAGGTGCTCCTTGAATGCATTGGCGGTCTGGTTGACCAGGGCCGTGCGGTCGGCGAGGAACAGCACGCGCTTGACCCAGTTCGCCTTCTGCAGCAGGTCGACGAGCGCGATGGTGGTGCGGGTCTTACCCGAGCCGGTCGCCATCACCAGGAGCGCCTCACGCTGCTTGCGGTCGAAGGCGTCGCTGACCGCCTTGACCGCCCGGATCTGGTAGGGCCGACCGACGATGTCGGTGTTCACCGGCGCGCTCGACAGCGGCAGCCTCGTTCGGCGGCGCTGGACGAGGAGCTCCAACTCGTCGCGCGTGTAGAAACCCTGGGTCTCGCGCGGCGGGTAGCCGCCGGCGTCGTCCCAGATCCGGTGCTCGTAGCCGTTGGTGTAGAAGATCACCGGCCGGCGGTCGAACTGCTTCTCCAGACAGTCGGCGTAGAGCTTGGCCTGCTGCTGACCGACCTCCGGGGACTTCGACGTGCGCTTGGCCTCCACCACGGCCAGGGGCAGGCCGTCGGCGCCCCACAGGACGTAGTCGACGAAGCCCCTGCCGTCGGCGTTGGGCATGCCCGTGACCTCGTACTCGCGGTCACGCTCGTCGGTCAGCTCCCACCCGGCTTCGTTCAGCAGGAGGTCGATGAACAGGTCGCGGGCGGCGGCCTCGTCGTAGTCGCGGGTGTCCGGCGCGGCTGCGGCCTGAGCGGCGGCGATCAGTCCTTTCAGTTCGGCGATCTCGGTCTCGTGCTGGGCCAGCCGGTCGTCCTTCTCGGCCAGTACGCGGGCGTGGGCCTCATCCTGCTCCCGGAACTTCGCGGCGAGTCGAGCGACCTCGTCGCGCGACAGCGGCGCTGCCTTGGCGGCGAGTGCTGGGTCGAACTGGGCCTGCAGCGGCACCACGTCAGGGGAGGGTGAGTGGTGGTACGACGTCCACACCACCACGTTGAACAGCTCGCGCAGGACCGCGAGCGACACGTCAGGGCGGATCTGGCGGTTCGCGTGCACCGCGGTGTTTCCGATGCGACGGATCATGGTCAGCTTCTGCCCGATGCCCCGCGGCACCTTCGCCTTGAACGCGGCATCGCCGATCTTGGCGGCAAGGTCGTTGCGGTACGGCGTCCGCAGCGACAAGACGTCGTAGAGGTAGCCCACCACCTCCTCGACGACGCGGCGGCTGTAGAAACAGGCCGAGCGAGGATCCGACGACAGGTACGACTCGGCCCGGACGCAGTCGTCGTGGATCGACGGCAGCGTCTGGCGGACGAAGTCGAAGTTGCTCATGCGAAGAAGTCCTCATCGATCTCGACGATGTGGAGGGTCCGCTTGACCTGGACTCCGACGCCGTAGCGGATCATCAGGCGGGCCAGTCGGTCACCGTCGATGAGGACCACCCTGCTCGGGACACTGTCCGCGTAGTGAAGGGCTCCTTTGCTGAACTTCCCGGAGGTGATGAAGACGCCCTGGTTGGCCTGGTTGCCGTGAAGTGCGCCGACGAAGCCTTGGACTGCCGGGCGGCCAACGGGGTTGTCGGGTGCGTACCGCTTGGCCTGTACGTAGATCCTGCTCAGACCGAGGGCATCCTGGTCGACCACGCCATCGATACCACCGTCGTTCGAGAGTTGGGTGCGGGTGGCGCGGCCCTCTGCGCCTCCGTAGCCCATCGCCATCAGCAGGTCGAGCACCGCTTGCTCGAAGAAGGCCGGTTCCCGGCCATGCAGGCGATTCAGTAGGTCGGCGGCAACTTCTGCCTCGATGCGGTCGATCCCCGTCTCGATCTGCTCGACCGGATCGAGGACCGGCTCAGGCACGGCCCAGGCCGCATCCGGTGGGGGTAGTGGCTTCGCTCCGTGCCGAGGCGACGCGTAGCCGGGTACGTCACGCAGATCCCGCTCGGTGATCGCGTCGGAATGTTGCGCCACCAGGTTTCGGCCGATCTCGGTGATCCGGTAGTGACCGCGAGTCGGACGCTCGACGGCGCCGGCTCGAGCCAGGTACGAGAGTGCCCAGTTGCCGCGGTTGACCCACTGCTCCTGACCGGACGGGATGAGGATCGCCCGGTGCTCGAGGCTCAGGTCGAGATCGTCTGCTGCGGCGGCCACGACCTCACGTGTGCGATGTACTTCGCCGTCGCAGAGCACCCGAAGCGCCGGGGCCATGTACTCCTCCCAGGTCGGCGCGGTCATCAGAGCACTCCTCGGAACGCGCAGGATTGGAGCGACGTGAAGAACTCTTCGCTCGTGGCGGATGTGCGCTGTTCAGCAGTACGCTGCGCGGTCACCTGGTCGAGTCGAGTCAGGTACAAGGACTGCAGATCCCTCGGAGGTACGGCCACGGGCAGTGCCTTGAGTTGGGTCATGTTGATGGAGGCGATCCCTGTCGTCTGCTTGGCTGCGCGCATGAAGTACGAGCGCGCAGGCTTGCTCGCTTGGTGGAGGCACAGGGGTAGTTCGCCTCGCCACACCGTCCCTCGGCCGAGCTTGTCAGGGTCCCCGCCCTCGGTGAGGATCAAGTCGCCCTCAACCAGCGCGTACCGTTCGATCTTCGATGCAGTCGCCTCGATTTCCTTTACGACATCCATTCGCAGATGACCAGCCTGAACATTGGAAACGGGGTGGCGGTACGCCAGACACGTCGTGGGTCGAGGTCGTCGTACTGGTGCACGGCGAAGTTGCGCATCCCGACGATCAACCGCCAAGGCTGACCGCCGAACTGCTCCAGCACTTTGGCGGTGCGGCCATCGTCGGTCTGGTCGCTCACACTGCGACCGCTTCACGCAGGAGTCGGTCGCGCATCGCGCCGTGCAAGGAGTCGTCCGCGATCACGTCCACCTCCACCTGGAGAAGGTCACGCAGCGCAAGGCGCAGCCCGACTTCGTCGAGCAAGGTGGCTTCATCGGTGAAGTCGACGAGCACGTCGACGTCCGAGCCGTGATGGTCCTCGCCGCGGGCGACTGACCCCACGAGCCGCGGCCGCGTCGCGCGGAACTGCGCGACCCGCGCCCGGATGTCCTCGTGATGGTGCTCGACGCGGACCGAAGGTCGACCGGCCAGCGCCTGGCCGATCCGGTCGAGCACCTCGGGGCTCGGGGTGCGTCGGCCGTTTTCGTACGCCGACAGGTTCGGCTGGGAGACCTGCGCCGCGCGCGCCAGCTCCGACTGGCTCATGCCAGCCGCGAGGCGCTCTGCGCGAATGTCCACCAGATCAGGGTAGCGAAGTGTTATCGAGGGCGATATGGGTTCGGCGGTCAGAGTTCGCCGCGAAAGGCGCGGACCTGGAGGGAGTTAAAGAGGCCCTCTCCGGCTTCGATTGCCGCGAGCACCGTGGCGCGCTGGGCGTTGATCCGGTCGACGCGCTCGGCATAGTCCGTCTGGAGTTTCAATGGGGGAATCGGTAGCGTGACCGAACGCACGTCGTCGAAGTTGAGCCCAGCCTTCGTTGCGCCCCGGTCCTTGCCAAGGATCTCACGTTGACCTGCTGGCGACGACAGGAAGTCGGCGAGATAGCGAGGCGCAACAGACGGCGCCCGGAGAATTGCCAGGTGCTGGTTGATGAAAGCTCGACCGAGCCCATCTGGAACGACGGCCGTCCTGCCCAGGTCGGCGGTGATGCTTAAGAGCACGTCGCCCGGCTGAACCGCGGTCCGGCGGGCCTCTGCCGTTTCGGGCGCGGAAACGAAGGCCATGTCGCGTTGGTCAAGGTACCCACTCCTGACGTTCTGAATCCGGATGAACTTGTCGCCGTCGGCCGCGTAGAACTTGGCCCATCCCCGGGAGCCGCTTGTAAGGAATAGGAGCCGATCGCCAAGCTTCTCGGTCGGCCATGCCCGTTCACCGAACATGTCGTGGAAGATCGACCGGGCGAGGGAATCGACGTGGTCGAGGACCTGACGGCTCTTAGCACGGAGGGCGTCGGCGTGGTCGAGGATCGCGGCGATGCGGCGCTGCTCGGCGAGGGGTGGGAGGGTGATCGGAAAGGTCGCCAACACTGTCGGGCTGAGGCGAGGCAGGTTCGCGCCAGATGTTCTGGATGCGGCGAAGTCGACCATGCTCGGCTGCGCGAGGTAATGGGCGAGGTAGTTCCGGTCGAGATCCGGGCCTGGGCGGATCGGAAGAATGTCGGTGCTGCACACTCCGGCGAATCCGGGGCGACTGATCTTGCCTAGATTCGGACGCAACTTTCCGAAGAGGACGTGGTCTTCCGTGAACGCGAACTTAGTGCTTGCGAGTTCTGATCTGCCGACGGTGTCGCGGCCGGTGATACGACCGCCGCGTTCGATGTGCTCGAGGCCGAGATAGAGCGTCTCCGGTGGGATCGTCCCAGGATCCACTCCTTTGCGGTCGATCGTGGCGACCGAGCCAAGCTCGACCGTCTTCACGACAGCATCGCCTTCAGCTCGGCGAGGCCCTTGGCGATCTCGTCCTCAAGCGTCTCGATGTCGCTGATGATCTCCAGCGGCGCGCGGTGCTCGATCTCGTCGTACTCGATCTCCTTGTAGCGGTTCAACGACAGGTCGTAGCTCTGGGCGACGATGTCGGCCTTGGGGACCAGGAAGGACTGTTCGGTGCGGGCGCGCTCCCGCTCGGCGGAGTCGGGTTTCGCCAGGTTCAACCAACGACTGAGGACGTCGGGAAGATCGTTGGCCTCGACCGGGTTGCGCTTGTCGTCCAAGGAGAAGCCGTCGGCGCGGACGTCGTAGAACCAGACGTCATCGGTGCCGCCGGAGTTGGTCTTGGTGAAGAACAGGATCGCGGTGGAGACACCGGCGTACGGGCGGAAGACACCGGACGGCAGCTTGACGACCGCGTCGAGCTTCTGGTCCTCGACCAGGATCCGGCGCAATTCCTTGTGGGCCTTCGAGGAGCCGAACAGCACGCCGTCGGGCACGATGACAGCGGCCCGACCGCCGGGCTTGAGCAGCTTGAGGAAGAGCGCAAGGAAGAGCAACTCGGTCTTCTTGGTCTTGACGATGCGCTGCAGGTCCTTGGCGGTGGACTCGTAGTCGAGCGAACCCGCGAACGGCGGGTTGGCCAGGATCAGCGTGTACTTGTCGGCATCACCGGCCGCGCCTTCGGAGAGTGAGTCGCGATAGCGGATGTCGGGAGACTCGATCCCGTGTAGCAGCATGTTCATGCTGCCGATGCGGAGCATCGTGGAGTCGAAGTCGTAGCCGTGGAACATCGAGGCGTGGAAGTGCTCGCGCTGCGCCGAGTCGAGGAGCGCGTCTGCGTGGGTGGCGCGGACGTACTCGCTCGCCGCCACCAAGAAGCCGGCAGTACCGCACGCCGGGTCGCAGATCTCGTCCGACGGCTTCGGCGCGGTCATCCGCACCATTAGCTCGATGATGTGGCGGGGCGTGCGGAACTGGCCGTTGACGCCGGCCGCGGCGATCTTGGAGAGCAGGTACTCATACAGATCGCCGTTGGTGTCGCGGTCGGCCATCGGGATCTCGTCGAGCATGTCGACAACCTTCGACAGCAGCGCCGAGGTCGGGATCGTGAACCGCGCATCCCTCATGTGCTCGCTGTAAGTGGTGCCGTCACCCATGCCCCGCAGGAACGGGAAGACCTCGTCTGCGACGGTCCGGTGCATCACCTCGGCCGAGGCGTTCTTGAACTCACTCCACCGCAGGTGCGACTGGCCCGGAAGGAACAACGGATTCACGACGCCGGTCTTGGTGATGAGAGCCTTCTTCTCCGCCAGCGTCTGGAGGTCGTCGAGGCGGCGGATGAACAGCAGGTAGGTGATCTGCTCGATGACCTCGAGCGGGTTGCTGATGCCGCCGGACCAGAAGGCGTCCCAGACGCGGTCGATCTTGCTCTTCAGCTCACCCGTGATCACAGGCGCAACTCTAGTGCGGTGTGTGGCCTCGATCCACGAAACTGAAAGGGCCTCCGATCCTGCAAACATGCAGGTCAGAGGCCCTTTCGAGATGACGACGTCTGTCAGATGTCGTAGTAGAGCTCGAACTCGTACGGGTGCGGCCGCAGGCGGGCGCCGTCGACCTCCTCGCGCTTGAGGTCGATCCACGACTCGATCAGATCCGGGGTGAACACGTCACCGGCGGTCAGGAAGTCGTGATCTGCCTCGAGGGAGTCGAGCACTGCGGGCAGCGACGCCGGGACCTCGGGCACCGCGATGCCCTCCTCGGCCTCCAGCTCGTACAGGTCGCGATCGGCGGGCTCGCCCGGGTCGATCTTGTTCTGGATCCCGTCGATGCCGGCGAGCAGCATCGCCGAGAACGCCAGGTACGGGTTCGCCGACGGGTCCGGGCAGCGGAACTCGATGCGCTTGGCCTTCGGGTTCGGGCCGGTCAGCGGGATCCGGATGCAGGCGGAGCGGTTGCGCTGGGAGTACGCCAACTTCACCGGCGCCTCGAACCCCGGCACCAGGCGGTGGTAGGAGTTCAGGCTCGGGTTGGTGAAGGCCAGCAGCGACGGGGCGTGCTTCAGCAGGCCGCCGATGTAGTAGCGCGCCGTCTCCGACAGGTTGGCGTACCCGGCCTCGTCGAAGAACAGCGGGTTCCCGTCGTTCCAGATCGACTGGTGGCAGTGCATACCGGAGCCGTTGTCGCCGAAGATCGGCTTCGGCATGAAGGTCGCGGTCTTGCCGTTCGCCCACGCGGTGTTCTTCACCAGGTACTTGAACTTCATCACGTTGTCGGCGCTGGTCAGCAGCTCGTCGAACCGGAAGTTGATCTCAGCCTGGCCGGCGGTGCCGACCTCGTGGTGCGCCCGCTCGACGACCAGCCCGGCATCCTCCATGTGCTTGACCATCTCGTCGCGCAGATCGCCGAAATGATCATAGGGCGCGACGGGGAAGTAGCCGCCCTTGTAGCGCACCTTGTAGCCGCGGTTGCCGCCCTCCTCCTGCGCCCCGGTGTTCCAGGCGCCGGCGATCGAGTCGATGAACGCGAAGCTCTTGTTCGGCGCCGTCTCGAAGCGCACGTCGTCGAAGACGTAGAACTCGGCCTCCGGCGCGAAGAAGGCGGTGTCGCCGATCCCCGTGGTCGCCAGGTAGCTCTGCGCCTTGCGCGCGATGTTGCGCGGGTCCCGGCTGTAGGGCTCCTTGGTGATCGGATCGTGCACGAAGAAGTTCACCACCAGCGTCTTCGCGGCACGGAACGGATCGAGGTAGGCGGTCGTCGGGTCCGGCAGCAGGGCCATGTCCGACTCGTGGATCTTCTGGAAGCCGCGCACCGACGACCCGTCGAAGGCCAGCCCCTCCTCGAACACCTCCGGGCCGAACGAACCAGCCGGCACCGTGAAGTGCTGCATCACGCCCGGCAGGTCGCAGAAGCGCACATCGATGACCTCGACCCCCTCGTCCTTGACGTAGGCCAGCAGGTCTTCCGCACTTGTGAACATTTGCCCTCCGCAGCAGTGGTACGCCATCGTGGCGCAGACAGTGCCGCCAACGCTAGGCAGAGGCGATTTCCCGGGCGTTGCACAGATGTTTCAGCCGTGTTACACGCCCCGCGCCGTCAGTCAGGATCGTCGGGGCGGCCGCGTATCGCCAGCACCAGATGCTCGAACAGTCCGGCCAGTACGAAGATGACCGCGGCGCCCATGCAGGTCAGCACGAACACGGGCAGCGGCGAGCGCCCCGGATCGAGGAAGACATACGGGATCTCGGTGCCGAAGGCGTACCACGATCCCCACAGCACGGCGACATAGGCGAGCGGGAAGATCATCATCGCCAGCGCCTGGCGCAGCGTCATGGGCTGCAGCGGCGATCGGCGCGAGATCAGCGCCGCGATCAGGACAACGGGCACGATGAGATGCATCGACAGGTTCGCCCACAGCGCCCCCTCGTCGGTACGCAGCCCCTGGAACGGCACGTAGAGCAACCAATAGGCAAGCGTCGCGACGATGATCCCGGCAAGCCCGGATCGCGCGATCACCGCCCAGCCGGGCGGCCGGAACGGCCTCGCGATCGCCGCGATCGTCACCAGCACGGCGCTGACCACCGAGAACAACAGCAGCAGCGGGGTGCGGTTGTCGGCCTGGAAACCCTGCAGCCAGACACCGGCGAGCGCCGCGGTCGGCACCCAGATGTTGATCTTGTAACGTGGAGTGAAATAGCTCATCGCCGAGTCGGCGAAGACCGTCCAGATCAACAGCGATCCCAGCACGGGAACGATGACGGCCCAGAACCGCTGCGGATACTCAGGATTCAGCCGGCTCGCCTCGAAGCACATGAAGAACGTGTAGACGATACCGAGCGCGTACAGCCCGAGGAACGGCAGCAGCGCGGCGATGTAGCGCGAGATCCAGCGGTCGCCCTTCTCCTGCACGATGGTGTAGAGGTTCGTGATCGGATTCCGGGCCCGGGACCCGATCAGGCCGCGCTGCCACAGCGAGTCCACCCCGCCGATCGTCACCAGTCGCTCCTCGATCAGCGCTGCCGAACGCGCCCGCCGCGAGGTCCCGGCGACCATGATCATCTGGTAGAACATCAAGAACGCCACCGGCCACGGCAGGTAGGCGATCAGCAGCGGCGTGAACTCCTGCTGATAGACCGCGAAGATGGACACCGGCAGATACGCGGTGATGATCCCGATCAGCGCCATCGACGCCTGCGAGGAGTTCTGAATGCCCGCGTCCTCGGTCTGCAACAGGGCCGACAGCGCCGACGCGCGCGCATCCAGCTCGCGGTCGGACTCGTCTTTGCCGTGTTCGGTCATCGCCCCTCCGTGGGCATCCGACCACAAGCCGGGGTCGCCCGGGCCGCGATGGGTAGGGTGATCGTGATGAACACGCAGGCGACCGACAGGGGTGGGCACTGGCCCGGGGCCGAGCTCGGCCTGCCGGCCGAGGGCCCGGGTGCTCTTGCCACCTGGTGGCAGCGGATCGCCGCGCTGATCGTCGACTGGGCGGCCTGCACCCTGCTCGCCTTCGGCATCCTCGGGCCGGTGGTGATCAACGGCTACGGCTGGCAGCGGTTCGCGGTGCTCGGCCTGTTCTTCGTGGAGAGCGCCGTGCTGAGTCTCCTGCTCGGCGGCAGCTTCGGCCAGTTGCTGGCCCGGATCGCCGTGGTGCGGCTCGATCGGCGACCGCTCGGCTGGCGGGCATTCCTGCGCGCGGCGCTGGTCAGCCTGGGTCTGCCGGCCCTGATCATCGGCCCCAACCGCCGCGGGTTGCAGGACCTCGCCTGCGACACGGTGGTCGTCCGCCGCCGGTGAGCATGGTCCCGCCGCCGGGGGAGTGGCTCGTGCACGGGGTACGCCTGCGCGAGCGCCCGGTCCTCGCACTGGCCGATGCCGCCGGGAAGCAACACGAGTTCGCGCTGCCGGGCGCGCGGTTGGCGTACCGGATGCTGGACGAGGTGCGCTGGTGCCTCGGCCGCCGCGACGCCGCGGGCACCGACCTGCCCTGCCCGGACCGCGCGCCCGCCGTCCGCGGCAATCGCTGCGAGCGCTGCGAGGCCGCCGACCCGTTCCGCTGGCTGCACATCGTGCACCGCAGCGCGTTCGTCGACCCGGTGCTGCGCGAGCAGGTGATGCGCCCGCACTGGCTCTATGTCGCGAGCTTCGGTCCGGGGCTGCACAAGGTCGGCACGGCCGTGGACGAGCGCCGCTGGCGCCGGGTCGCGGAACAGGGCGCGCTGGTCGCGGGCTACGTGGCGCTGGTGGCCGACGGTCTGGAGGTACGCCGCCTGGAGGACCTGGTCAGCGCCGAGACCGACCTCGGGCAGGTGGTACGCCCGAGCGCGAAGGCCGCCGCGCTCGCCGCCGGCGCCACCCCCGACCAGACCCGCGCCGCCCACACAGAACGCATCGGCGCCGCCCGCGAGCTGCTCGCGTCGCGCGGCATCGAGGGGGTCGTCCACGAGTCGTGGCAACCCGATCCCGACCCGGCGGGACTGCTCGCCGACCGTGCACTGCACCCGTTCCCCGGCCGGGTCGACGGCGGTACGCAGGGATTCGGCGTCGACGCGGTCATCGGCTCGGCCGCGCTGGCGCGACTCGACGGCGATGATCAACACACCTTCGTCGCCGACCTCACCACGCTCAAGGGCCGCCGGATCGGCCCCTTGGACGCCGCGACCGCGCCGCCCGCCGTGCAGGACGGCCTGTTCTGACCTACTCGGCCAGCTCCGCCGCGGCCAGCCAAGCATTCTCCAGCTCGTCGCGGCGCGCCTGAAGCTGATCAAGGTCGCCCTGCAGAGCGATCAGCTTCTCGTGATCGCTGGCCGCATCGGCCATCTGCTGGTGCAGCCGGGCGAGTTGATCATCGAGCTTGCCGAGCTGGCCCTCGATCCGCGCCAGATCTTTGCGGGCCTGGCGAAGCTGCTGCGACGACGCGGTGCCCCCTCCCGAGCCCGCGGCGGGGGCGGCCTCCGGCGGCTCGACCTCCCGCCGGCGCGCGAGGTACTCCTCGACCCCGCCGGGCAGCAGCACGCAGGACCCGTCGCCGAGCAGCGCGTACGTCACATCGCACACCCGCTCCAGGAAGAACCGGTCGTGGCTGACCACAACCATCGTCCCGGGCCAGGAATCGAGATGATCCTCGATCACGGTGAGGGTGTCGATGTCGAGATCATTGGTCGGCTCGTCGAGCAGCAACACGTTCGGCTGGCCGAGCAGCAGCCGCAGCAGTTGCAACCGGCGCCGCTCGCCGCCGGACAGGTCGCCGATTCGGGTCACCAGCCGGTCGCCGGTGAAGCCGAAGTCCTCCAGCAGCGTCGACGCGCTCGTCTCCCGGCCGGTGGCCAGCGTGGTCCGCTCGGCCAGCCGGCGTACCGACTCCAGCACGCGATCGCCCGGATCGAGCTCGGCCACCGCCTGGCTGAGATGCGCCAGCCGCAGGGTCAGCCCGTGCTTGACGGTCCCGGAGTCCGGCGAGAGCTCCTTGGCCATCACCTTCAGCAGCGACGACTTGCCCGACCCGTTCACCCCGACCAGCCCGATCCGCGCGCCGGGCGGCAGCGACCAGGTCACGCCGTCCAGGAGGGTACGCCCGCCGAGCGCCAGCCCGACGGAGTGCAGGTCGATCACGTCCTTGCCGAGCCGGGCGCTGGCCAGTTGGGCCAGGGCCAGCTTGTCCCGCGGCTCGGGTACGTCGTCGATCAGTGCGTTGGCCGCGTCGATCCGGAACTTCGGCTTGGAGGTACGCGCGGGCGGCCCGCGGCGCAGCCACGCCAGCTCCTTGCGGACCAGGTTCTGCCGGCGCGCCTCCGAGGCGGCCGCCTGGCGCTGGCGCTCGGCGCGGGCGAGCACGTAGGCGGCGTACCCGCCGTCGTAGGGGTCCACCCGCGCGTCGTGCACCTCCCAGATCCGAGAACAGATCGCGTCGAGGAACCAGCGGTCGTGGCTGACCACGAGCATCGCCGTGCCGCGCCGCTGCAGGGAGTTCAGGTGAGCAGCGAGCCAGTCGACCGCCTCCACGTCCAGGTGGTTGGTCGGCTCGTCCAGCACCAACAGGTCGTGGTTGCCCAACATCAGCGCGACCAGCTCGGCGCGCCGGGCCTCGCCGCCGGACAGCGTGTCCAGTTCGGCGTCCAGATCGATGTCGCGCAGCAGCTCGCGCACCATCGGCCGCGCCACCGGGTCGGCCGCCCAGACGTGATCGGGGCGGCCGCCGACGATCAGGTCGCGCACCGTCTGGCCGGGATGGTGATCCGCGCGCTGGTGCAGGTGGCCGATCGAGGGGCCGGCGCTGTGCCGGACCAGACCGGAGTCCGGCTCGATCTGTCCGGTCAGGATGCCGAGCAATGTCGACTTGCCGTCGCCGTTGCGGCCGACCACACCGACCACATCGCCCGTGGACAGGCCGATGGTGACGGAGTCGAGCAGGGTACGCGTGCCGTAGGTCTTGGAGACCCGCTCGGCACTCACCAGATGGGCAGTCACGAGATGTGCAGTGTACCGGCGGCGGCACCGCTCCTGGCCCGCGACGGGGGCTGACCGAAGGTCGCCGGTAATGCGCGGCGAACCGGCTCGGCGAGGAGAAGCCCCACCGGTGCGCGATCGCCGAGATCGTCGCATCGGGATCGGCGACCAGGTCGAGATGCGCGCGCTGCAGGCGTACCGACCGCAAGAACTCCCGTGGCGTCATGTCGTAGTTGCGTCGGAAGGCGAGTTGCAGCGCTCGTGGCGTGATGCCGAGGTTACGGGCGAGCTGGTGCAGTGAGATCGACTCGTCCGCGTGCTCGATCAGGTAGTCGTGGGCCAGCCGCGCCGACCGGCCGGCGACGGTGGTGTCGGCGAACTCTCGTCGGTCGGCGATGGTGTTGGTGTGGGTGCTGAGCAGCGTCCCGACCACGAACCGTTCCAGCTCGGCGATCCACAGCGGCGACGCGTGCCCGGCGTCCTGGGGGAGGCCGGCGAGGAAATCGACCACGGCATTCCAGCGTCGGGCGGTGGTCGGGGTGGGAGGGGCGGCCAGGTCGAAGCGCAGCGGCCCCGGCGCCTCGCCGGTCAGCTCGACCACGTGCCGGCGCAGGACGCCAACGTCGATCCGCAGGTTCAGTGCGACGGCCCCCGGGCGCCAGTGCATCCGGAACAGGCGTGTCTCGTCGAGCGGAACCGAGCGGCCGGGCTCCAGCTCGACGCTGTCGCCGTCGCTGGCGACCGTGATTCGGGAGCTGACCGCGTGCATCACGCAGTACTGCTGTCCGAGGTTGGTCTCCGGGATGACCTGGACGTCACTGCCGTAGCTGATCCGGTCCACGGCGACCGCACCGAGCTGGCGGCTCAGGTGGAGTCCGTGGAAGCCGTTTCCAGCGTCGCGCGGGCGGATCAGGTGCGGTACGTAGGCGCGGCCGACGCTGTCGCGGGCCGCTTCGATATCGGTCGTGTCGAGCACCGGCTCGAACAGGGCGGATGACATCTCCATGCTTTCGCCTCGGGTCTTCGAGGCTTCGCGGCAACCCGACGACGGCTCGCCCGAAGCCCCGTCGTCCACCATAACGCCGCAAGGTTCGCAAGTGGTGTCGCGTGCATCGCACGGAGTACTGGCTGGCGAATCGGGGCGGTCCTAGTCTCGACAGCGCCGGCCGGCGAAGACCCTGCCTCGGCCGGCTCCCCCGACCGGCCGGGGCAGGGCAGCCGCGGCTCAGCGCCCGCGCATTCCCTGACGCAGGCCCTTCATCGACGTCGGCACCGGGCCCTTCGGCATCGGCAGCTTCGGGCGTACCGCATCCAGGGCCTTGAGTCGCGAGGTGACCTCGGTCACCTCGTGCGGCTCCAGCTTCTTCGGCAGCTTCTTGATGTGGTCGGCGAGGCGGTCCAGCGGCACCAGGCCCTCGCGATCACCCATCACGATCGTCGTCACCGGCACCTCGTAGACGACCTTCTCGTGCTTCTTGGCCTCGCTGGCGAGCAGTTGGCGTACCCGTCCGGGCTCGCCCTCACCGATCAGCACGATCCCCGCCGGCCCGACGGTGCGGTGCACCGAATCCATCGACTTGTTCGCGGTGATCGCGGGCGTGGAGATCCACTTCTTCTTCGGCAGCATCGACAACGCGACCTCGGTCGAGCCGGCCTGGCCCGCGAACCGCTTGAAGGTCGCCTTCTTGGTCCGGTTCACCAGCACCAGCATCGCCAGCGGCAGCCCGACCAGCAGGCCGAAGATCGTCAACAGGACCGGCTGGTTGATCGCCAGGCCGATCAGCAGGCCGATGATCGCCGGCAGCAAGAACGCACCCAGCAGCATCCACGGCAGCCGGGGCTCGAACTGCTTGGTGATCTTGTACGCCTCGCGGATCTGGCGCAGCGGGCCCATGTCGGAGGGGTCGTTGGAGCTCTTGCGGCGCTCCTTGGCCGCCTTGCGTGCGGCCTTCTGCTCGACCTCGAGGGCCTTGGCGCGCTCCTTCGCCGCCTGGACGGCCTTGCGCACCTCGGCCCGGGACTTCGGCTGGTTCGGCGTGCTCATCGGTTCTTCTTCGAATCTCTCACTGGTCGGTACGGGAATCCATCGCCTGACGATAGAGCCGACCGGCCCGATACGACGAACGCACCAACGGGCCGCTCATCACGCCCGCGTAGCCGATCTCGCGCGCCTCGTCGGCCAGTTCGTCGAACTCGGCGGGCTCGACCCAGCGCTCGATCGGGTGGTGCCGCGGGCTGGGGCGCAGGTACTGGGTGATGGTGATGATCTCCGCGCCGGCATCGTGCAACTGGCTCAGCGCGTCGGAGACCTCCGCGCGGGTCTCGCCCATGCCGAGGATCAGATTGGTCTTGGTGACCAGCCCGAACTCGCGGCTCCAGCGCAGGACATCCAGCGAGCGGTCGAAGCGGAAGCCCGGGCGGATCCGCTTGAAGATCCGCGGCACGGTCTCGACGTTGTGCGCGAACACCTCCGGCCGGGTGGCGAAGATCTCGGTCAGGTAGTTGCGGTTGCCGGAGAAGTCCGGGGCCAACAT
This sequence comes from Naumannella cuiyingiana, assembly GCF_013408305.1. Taxonomy (NCBI): domain Bacteria; kingdom Bacillati; phylum Actinomycetota; class Actinomycetes; order Propionibacteriales; family Propionibacteriaceae; genus Naumannella; species Naumannella cuiyingiana. The sequence continues at coordinate 2,773,202 of NZ_JACBZS010000001.1, forward strand.
CTCCACCCCGACCCCCGGGTTCAGCTCGTGGATCTTGCGGATCGTCTCGGCGTAGAGCCAGGTGCCCTCATCGGGCAGGTCGTCGCGGCACACGCCGGTGACCGTGGCGTACCGCAGCCCCATCTTGCGCACCGACTCCGCGACCCGGACCGGCTCCTCGCGGTCGAACTCGGCGGGCTTGCCGGTGTCGATCTGGCAGAAGTCGCAGCGCCGGGTGCATTGGTCGCCGCCGATCAGGAAGGTCGCCTCGCGATCCTCCCAACACTCGAAGATGTTCGGGCAGCCGGCGGACTGGCACACCGTGTGCAGGTCCTCGTCGGCGACCAGATTGCGCAGCTCGCGATACTCCGGGCCCATCTTCGCCGTCGTCTTGATCCACGACGGCTTCTTCTCGATGGGCACCTGGGAATTGCGCACCTCGAGCCGCAGCAGCTTGCGTCCTTCGGGGAGGGTCGTCACCGTTCGGAGTCTACCCCCGGGGCGTGATCGATCAGGCGGTCACCGGCGCGGGGTGGGCGAGGTCCGGGGCGGGGGTGTAGGAGCGGAAGGCAAGCAGCTCGGACAGGTGGGTACGCAGGGACCTCGCGACCTCGGGCATCGGCACCCCGTGCTGCAACTCGATCGCCATCGAGGTGACGCCGGCATCGGCAATGCCGCACGGGATCATGTTGGCGAAGTAGGCCATCTCGGGGTCCACATTGAGCGCGATGCCGTGCATGGTGGTGTTGGCCGAGACGCGGATGCCGACCTGGCCGATCTTGCGCTCGCCGCGCACCCCGTCGCCGGGCAGCCACGCGCCCGAGCGGCCGCCCACGCGGCCGGCGACGATGCCGAAATCGGCCAGCGTCCTGATCATCGCCTCCTCGACGCGGCGGACGTAGTCGACGACCTTCACGGAGTCCGGCAGCGTGATGATCGGGTACGCCACGAGCTGGCCCGGGCCGTGCCAGGTGATCTTGCCGCCGCGGTCGACATCGATCACCGGCGTGCCGTCGAACGGCAGGTCGGCCGGCTCGGTCCGCTTCCCGGCGGTGTAGACCGACGGGTGCTGCAGCAGCAGGACCGTCGGCGGGGCCTCGCCGGCGACCACCGCAGCGTGGGTACGCCGTTGCAGCTCCCAGGCCTGCAGATAGTCGACCAGCTCGCCGCGGTCGACGCCGAGATCGGGAAAGACCAGCTCCGCCATGATCGCCAGCCTACGCGTGCGATGTCGTGGCCAGCCGTCCCAGGGTCGCCCGCACCAGCTTCCGGAATGCGGGGGTGTCGGTCGGGCCGAGGTTGCCCGCGACGGCCAGCGTGGCGATGCCGTGGGCCAGGCCCCACGGGGCGAGCAGCGCCGGATCTCCCGATGGGCTGGCGCCGCGGGGTTGCCCCGCTCCGCGGGTCAGCTCGTCGGCCAGGCGATCGCGGGCCGCGCCGAGGGTGGGATCGTCGTTGTCCAGCAGTTCGGGGGCGAACATGACCCTGAAGTGGGCGGGATGGGCGACGGCGAACAGCACATAGGCGACGCCTGAGTCGATCAGTCGTTCGTGCTTGGCGAGCTGGTCGGTGAGCAGGTCGTGGCCCTGACTGGCGAGCGCGGTGAGCACGCCGCGCCGGTCGCCGAAGTGGTGCCGGGGGGCGGTGTGGGTGACGCCGAGCTCGCGGGCCAGCGCGCGCAGATTGAGCGAGTCGATGCCGTCGGCCTCGATCGCGCGCGCCGCGGCGGCCAGGAAGGCCTGGCGCAGATCGCCGTGGTGATACGACATGGCAAAAACTTACCACCGGAAAGACTTGCGGTCCGGTGATGGGATCGGTCAGTCTTGGCACTGACAAGTTTCCACTGGAAAGATTGGGGCGGGCGATGCCGCTGTCGGACACACAACTGGTCAGCACGGGGATCCTGGTGCTGATCGTGATCACCATCGCCTTCGGCGGCACCTTCCTGCTCCGGGTGGCGACCGGTCGGCACGAGGCGAATGCGCTGCAGAAGTCGTTCTTCCGAGCCGGTCACGCGCATGCGGGGGTGCTGGTCATCCTCGGCATGGTGATCGAGCTCTTCGTCACGCTCGGTGGCGTGGCCGCGCCGTGGAGCTGGCTCTCCGGCGGCGTGCTGTTCTCGGCCATCCTGATCCCGGCCGGATTCTTCTTGTCGGTGCTCGGCCAGGACCCGGCCCGGCCGAGCCGGCTGATCGTGCTGCTCTGGGCCGGGGTTGCCAGCCTGGTGATCGGGCTGGTCGGTGCGGGCGTCGGGCTGATCGCCGCAGGCATGGGCTGATCACCGCCGGGGCTCCGGGGTGATCAGCCGCGCCGCGACCGTCAGGCCCCGAGCTCGGCGCCGAAATCACCTTCCTCGAGGCGCGCCTTCACCGCGGTCAGGAAGCGTGCCGCGTCCGCGCCGTCGACCACGCGGTGGTCGTAGGTGAGGTTGAGGTACATCATGTCGCGGACCGCGATCGTCTCGCCCAGGTTCTCGTCGCTGATCACCATCGGCCGCTTCACGATCGCGCCGGTGCCGAGGATGCCGACCTGTGGCTGGTTGATGATCGGGGTGTCGAACAGCGTGCCCGCCGAGCCGTAGTTGGTGATCGTGAACGTGCCCCCGGTCAGGTCGTCGGGCCCGATCTTGGAATCACGGGTACGCGCGGCCAGGTCGCTGATCTGCTTGGCGATCCCGGCGATCGACAGGTCGCCGGCGTTCTTGATCACCGGGACGATCAGGCCCTTCTCGGTGTCGACGGCGATGCCGACGTTCTCCGCTGCGGCATAGGTGATCTCGCCCGCCTCGGTGTCGACGGTCGCGTTCAGATTCGGGTACGCCTTGAGCGCCTCGATGGCCGCCTTCGTGATGAAGGCCAGGTGGGAGATGCGTACCCCCTCGCGGGCGGCGAACTCGTCCTTGATCGCGTTGCGCAGCCGGCTGACCCGGGTCAGGTCGACCTCGACGGTCGCGGTCAACTGGGCCGAGGTCTGCAGCGACTCGACCATCTTGGTGGCGATCGTCTTCCGCAGCCGCGACATCTTCTCCGTAGTGCCGCGCTTCGGGCTGACCTCGACCTGGGCCGGAGCCTTGTTGCCCGTCGCCGAGGAGGCGGCGGGCTGCTGCGCCGGGGCGGGGGCCTTGGCGGACTCGGCCGCGGCAAGCACGTCCTGCTTGCGGATCCGGCCGCCGACGCCGGTGCCCTCGATCGAGGACAGATCGACATCGTGCTGCTGCGCGAGCTTGCGGACCAGCGGCGTGACATAGCCCGAGTCGTCCCCGCCCGCCCGGCGCGCGGCGGGTGCGCGGTCCGCGCCCTGCTGCTCGCCGGCCTGGGCGCGCTTCGGCTCGTCCTGCCTCGGCTCGTCCTGCTTGGCTTCGTCCTGCTTGGGCTGTTCGGTCTGCTTGGGCTTCGCCGGCTCGTCCGACGCGGCGGAACTGCCGTCGTCGTCCGGCGTCGGGATCGGCGCCTGGCCGCCCTCGTCACCGGCGTCGGCATCGCTCGCATCGTCGGCCTGCTCGGCCGGATCCGGCTCCGACGTCGGCTGGGCGGCCGGTTCGTCGCCCGCGGGCTCGCCGCCACCGTCGGCGGGAGCGGCGCCCTGCTCGCCGATCACGCCGAGGACGCCGCCGACCTCGACGACATCGTCGGTATCCGCGCGGATCTCCAGCAGGGTGCCCGCGACGGGGGCGGGGATCTCGGTGTCGACCTTGTCGGTGGAGATCTCCAGCAACGGCTCGTCGACCTCGACCGCATCGCCGACGCTCTTCAGCCAGCGCGAGACCGTGCCCTCGGTGACCGACTCGCCCAGCTCGGGCAGCTTCACCTCGGTGCCGGATCCGCCCGACGCCTGAGCGGTGTCGGCCGACGGTGCGGGCTGCTCGGCCGCCTCGGCGGCGTCCTCGCGGTTGGGGTCGTCGGCCTGCTGGTTGGTCCGAGCGGCCTGATCGCCGGCGTCGGCCTGCTCCTGGACCTCGTCGTTCTCGGCCGGAGCCTCGTCCTCGGCAGCCGCGTCGCCGGATCCGGACGTGTCGCCGTCGCCGGAGGCCTCCGATGCGTCACCGATCACGGCAAGCACGGCGCCGACCTCGACGGTCTCGTCCTCGGCGGCCTTGATCTCCAGCAGCGTGCCCGCGACCGGAGACGGAATCTCGGTGTCGACCTTGTCCGTGGACACCTCCAGCAACGGCTCGTCGGCCTCGACGGTGTCGCCCACCTGCTTCAGCCAGCGGGACACGGTTCCTTCGGTGACGCTCTCGCCCAGAGCAGGCAATTCAACAGGGGTCGACATGATCTCCCAGCTTCTCCTTCGAACGGTTCGCTCCGGGTCAGCCTAGCCGCAGCCGCCTGCCGGAGTGCGGCCTGTCAGCCATGCACGTGCAGCGGTTTGCCCGCGAGCGCCAGGTGGGCCTCGCCGAGCGCCTCGTTCTGCGTCGGGTGGGCGTGGATCAGCGCGGCGACGTCTTCGGGGAAGGCCTCCCACGCGGTGATCAACTGTGCCTCCCCGATCAGTTCGCCGACCCGGTCGCCGACCAGATGTACGCCGAGCACGGGGCCGTCCTTGCGGCGTACCAGCTTCACGAAGCCGGCGGTCTTGAGGATCTGGGACTTGCCGTTGCCGCCGAGCTCGTAGCTGAACGTCTCCACCTCGCCACCCTCGCGGGCAGCGACCTCGGACAGGCCGACCGAGGCGACCTCGGGATGGCTGTAGGTGACCCGCGGAATCGTCGAGTCCGCGACCGGGGTCGGCGCCTCGTCGAGCAGGCCCCGGGCATGGGCGATCTCCTCGGCGACGAAGATCCCGTGCGCGAAGCCGCGGTGGGCGAGTTGCAGGCCGGGCACGAGGTCGCCCACGGCGTACACGTCCGGAACCGAGGTGCGCAGCCGCTCGTCGGTGATCACGAAACCGCGGGTGGTCTCGACACCCGCGGCCTCATAGCCGAGCCCCTCGCTCACCGGGCCGCGGCCCACGGCCACCAGCAGCCGGTCGGCGACCAGCTCGCGCCCGCCCTCCACCTCGACGTGCACCCGGTCGTCGGCGGTTCGCACGCCGGCCACCGGCCGACCGGTGACGATCTCGATCTTGCGCTTGCGGAAAGCGCGCTCCAGCGCCTTCGACGACTCCGGCTCCTCCGTCGGCAACAGCCGGTCGAGGGCCTCGACGATGGTCACCTTGGTGCCGAGGGAGGCGTACGCGCTGGCGAACTCGACGCCGATCACGCCGCCGCCCAGCACGATCAGGGACTGCGGCAGCTCGGTGGCGCGCAACAGTTGATCGGAGTTCATGATCAACTCGCCGTCCGGCTCGATGCCGGGCAGGGTACGCGGCGCCGAACCGGTCGCCAGCACGGTGGCCGCCCCGCGCAGCGTCCGGTCGCCGACCTGGACCACGACCCGATCGCCCTCGCGCTCGACGACTCCGGAGCCCGCGACCGTCTCGATTCCGCGGCTGCCGACCAGACCGGTCAGGCCTTTGTACAGGCGGGCAACGACCTGGTCGGCGTACTCACCGACCCTGGCCGCATCGACGCCGTCGAGGCTGGCCCGGACACCGAACTGTTCGGCATCGCGTGCGACATCGGCGACCTCGGCGGCGTGCAGCCAGGCCTTGGTCGGGATGCAGCCCCGGTGCAGGCAGGTGCCGCCGACCTTGTCCCGCTCCACGAGCGCCACCGAGAGCCCCAGCTCGGCGGCGCGCAGCGCACAGGCGTACCCGCCGCTGCCGGCGCCGAGCACCACCACGTCGTAGTTCTGGTCAGCCATGCCGCGATCCTGTCAGACAGGCATCCGTCTCGCCCACCGGGGAAGCGTCCCGGGTCGGCGACACCCCGGCGCTCGCGATGGTGGCAATAATTGGTCCCATGTCATGGCTGGACCGGCTGCGCGGGCGCAAACCGAAGGGCGAGCAGATGGCGCGCGCCGAGATCGCCGCGGCCGAGGAACATCTGAAGGACTTCGCGGCGACCCGCGCCGGCGTCGAGGCCTTCATCGAGCCACCGACCACGCTGGACCGGCTGTCGCTGCTGCTGGTCGCCCACGACGGTGAGTCCACGCGGCGCCGGATCCCGGACGCCGCGTGGGGGCGGGGCTTTGCGAAGCGGGTGCAGATCCCCGTCTTCGACGCGCTGGTCAGCGGCTACCCGCAGCGGCTGCGCGACTACAACCGGCGGCAGAAGCTGCGGCCGGGCGAGTAGCTCAGCGGGCCAGTCCGCGGGCCAGCTCGACCAGCGTCGCGACCGCCGCGCCGGTGCCGCCGGGGCCGATGTGGGTGTCGGGGCTCTTGCCACCGACGAAGGCCGGCCCGGCGATGTCCAGATGGGCCCACGGCACATCGGCGACGAAGTGTTCCAGGAACGCGGCCGCGGTCAGCGCGCCGCCCGCCCGGTCACCGGTCGACTTCACGTCGGCGACCTGCGAGGTGAGCTTGTCGCGGGCCTCCTCGGTGATCGGCAGCGGCCAGAACAGTTCGCCAGCCGCGTCGGCGGCGTCCATCACGGCGTCGACGAGTTCCTCGTCGGGCGACAGGACGGCGGCGACCGAGTCGCCGAGCGCGATCATCGCGGCGCCGGTCAGGGTGGCCACGTCGACCAGGGCGTCGGGGGAGTCCTCGGTCGCGCGGGCCAGCGCGTCCGCCATCACCAGCCGGCCCTCGGCATCGGTGTTGCCGTTCTCCACGGTCTTCCCGCCGTACATGGTCAACACATCGCTCGGCCGGTACGCCGTCGCGGACGGCAGGTTCTCTGCGCAGGCGGCATAGGCGGTGACCTTGATCTTCAGGCCGAGATCGGCGATCGCCCGGACGGCGGCGAGCACGGCGGCGGCGCCGGCCATGTCGCACTTCATCGTGTACATCGCGTCCGGCGGCTTGATGTCCAGGCCGCCCGAGTCGAACGTGATGCCCTTGCCCACCAGCGCCAGGTGCGCCTTCGCCCCGCGCGGCGCCCAGGTCACCCGGATCAGTCGGGGGCCGCGCGAGGAGCCGCCGCCGACCGCGGTCAGGCCGCCGTAGCCGCCCGCCGCGAGCTGCTTGTCGTCGAGCACCTCGACGCCGAGCTTGGTGCCCTTGGCGAGCTCCTTGGCCTGGGCGGCGAACGTCTCGGGATAGAGCAGGTTGGCGGGCAGATTCACCCAGTCCCGGGCGCGGGCGACCGCCTCGGCGATCACCGCGCCCTCGCGTACCGCCTCCGTCCCGGCGGCGCGCGCCGGGCCGACCAGGCTGATCCGGGCGATCTTCGCGGGCTGCTCCTCCGACCGGATTCCCGCGAAGCCGTACGCCCCGAGCAGCGCGCCCTCGGCCGCCGCCCGCAGCAGCTCGGGCTCGGTCGCATCCAGCGACACGGCCACGTCGAGGGGGTCGCTGCCGGCCAGCTTGGCAGCGGCGCGGACCCCGGCACCGGCTGCCCGGCGGAGGTCGTAGGGATCGGGCTCGGCATCGCCCAGCCCGACCACGACCACCCGGACCCCGTCGCCGGACAGCGCCGTGGTCTCGCCGAGCTTGCCGGTGACCCCCATCGCGGCCGCATACGCCTGCGGCCCGCCGAATCCCTTCCCGAACGTCTTGGTGAGCGCGTCCGGCAGCCCGACCACGGCCAGCCCGTCGCCGGTGTCCCGGGCGCCGACGATCAGCGCGTCGAGCTGCTTGGGCGGCGTCTTGACCAGTTCGATCGGCGGCAGGGCGGGAGCAGACACAGCGGGTTCCTTCCGGTGGGTACGCGCACGCGCGTCGGCGGTGCCCGGTCAGGCTAACGTGTGGCGACATGAGCACGCCGATCGAGTCCCCGCTGCACGAGTGCCATGTCGAGGCCGGCGCGAAGTTCGCCGAGTTCGGCGGCTGGACGATGCCGCTGGAGTACGCCGGCGTGGTTGCCGAGCACACCGCCGTGCGGACCGCGGCGGGCATCTTCGACGTCAGCCATCTGGGCAAGGCCCTCGTCGCCGGCCCGGGCGCGAAGGACTTCCTGAACACCCAGCTCGCCGGCGACCTGGACAGGATCGGGCCCGGGCAGGCCCAGTACACCCTGCTCTGCACGCCCGACGGCGGCGTGGTCGACGACCTGATCGCCTATCTGCGCTCCGACGACGAGGTGTTCCTCATCCCGAACGCGGCGAACACCGCCGAGGTCGTCCGCATCCTCGCCGCCGCCGCGCCCGAGGGCATCACGGTCACCGACCAGCACCGCGACTTCGTGGTGCTGGCCGTCCAGGGTCCGCGCGCCGATGAGGTGTTGTCCGCGGCCGGGCTGCCCACCGGGCACGACTACATGTCCTGGGTCGCCGCGGACTTCGACGGCGAGCCGATCACCGTCTGCCGCACCGGCTACACGGGCGAACGCGGCTACGAGCTGGTCGCGCCGAGCGCCACCGGGCCCGCGCTGTGGCGCGCGCTGCTGGCGGCGGGGGATGGCGCCGGGCTGACCCCGGCGGGCCTCGGCGCGCGGGACACCCTGCGTACCGAGATGGGCTACCCGCTGCACGGCCAGGACATCTCGCCCACGATCAGTCCCGTGCAGGCGCGGCTGGGCTGGGCGGTCGGCTGGAAGAAGCCCGAGTTCGCCGGGCATCAGGCGCTGCGCGCGGAGAAGGAGGCCGGGCCACGGCGTACCCTGCGCGGCCTGCAGGCGACCGGGCGCGGGATTCCGCGGCCGGGGATGGCGGTACGCGACGCCGACGGGGCCGAGATCGGCGTCGTCACCTCGGGCACCTTCTCGCCGACGCTCAGGACCGGTATCGCGCTGGCGCTGATCGACACCGCCGTCGCCGAGGGGATCGTCGGCGTCGACATCCGCGGCCGGGTCACCGACTTCGCCATTCACAAGCCGCCTTTCGTGCAGCCGTCGGTTCGCTAGGGTCGATCTCGTGAGCCAGAACGTCCCCCCAGCGGTGCCCCCGGACCCCACGCCGGAGCAGCGGGATCCGGCGGCGCCGACGCTGACCAATTTCGCCACGATCATGCCCGGCCCGCAGCGGCTGGCGATGCGGCACCCGGGTGAGCTGCCCTGGCTGGTGATCGGGATCGCGCTGACCCTGGCCAACTACGTCGGCGTGGTGGTGCTCATCGTGCTGATCGCCACGGGTACGCCGGTCACCGAGGGCGACACCAGCGGGGTGCTGGACCAGTTGATCCTGCTCGCCCTGCTGCTGCCGCTGATCATCTTCGTGAGTCGCGCCACGATGTATGCGCAGCTACGGGTGAACAGCGTGCGGATGAGCCCGACGCAGTTCCCGCAGGGCTACCGGATGGTCTGCGAGGCGGCCTACGAGGCCGGCCTGCGCCGTGTCCCGGATGCCTATGTGGTGCTCGGCAACGGCCAGATCAACGCCTTCGCCGCCGGGCACGGGTTCCGGCGGTTCGTCGCGGTCTACTCCGATCTGTTCGAGATCGGTGGCGAGGCCCGGGACCCGGACGCGCTGCGCTTCATCATCGGCCACGAGGTGGGCCACATCGCCGCCGGCCACGTCAGCTACTTCCGGCTGGTCTTCACCACCGCGCTGAACCAGATCCCGCCGCTGCGCGGGTTCTTGTCCCGCGCGCAGGAGTACACCGCGGACAACTACGGCTACCGCTATTGCGCGCCCGGCGCGTCCGGGGCGATGGCAACACTCGCGGCCGGCAAGTACCTCAACGTGAACGTCGACACCAACGAGTTCGCCGACCGGGCCACCCAGGAGCGCAGCCTGTGGACCTGGCTGGTCAACCTGATGCAGAGCCATCCGGTGCTGACCTGGCGGACCCAGGCGCTGCGCGACCGCAGCAAGCCCGGCGCGCTGTTCTGGCCGCCGAAGTTCGTGCCGAGCGGGATCCCGTCGCTGCCCAGCGGCTCCGCGCCGACCCGCGACTGGCCCGATCCGTATGAGTCGCTGGTCTTCCTGCAGACCTATCCGCCGGCGGGCCCGCCGCAGTTCGGCGCCAACTTCCCGGTGCCGCGACCCGGGACGGGCTACTCCGTGCCCGGTCAGACCGACTACGGCTATCGGGAGCTCTATCACGGCTGGATGCAGGGCGGACCGGTTCCGCCCGGCACCGTCGTGCCCGGGTGGGCCACACCGGGTACGCCACCCGCCGGCCCCTACCCCGGTGACGGGCCCGGGAGCGGCCCCGCCGACGAAGCGCCCGGGCCGGACGGTGCCGGCGGGGAGTTCCCGCGGCGCTGAGCGGAACCTCGTCCCGGGCCGGAGTGGTCACAGATCGCGGATCGACCGGGCCGGATTGCCGGCTGCGAAGGTCCCGGCCGGCACATCGCGGGTGACGACACTGCCGGCGCCGATCACGGCATCGCGGCCGATGGTCACCCCGGGGCAGATGATCACGCCGCCGCCGAGCCAGGCATTCTCACCGACCGTGATCGGCTCGGGTCGTTCCCAGCCGGCGCGGCGGCGTTCATGATCATCCATCGGGTGCAGCGCGGTCAGTAGTTGGGCTCGGGGGCCGATCCGGGCGTCGGCGCCGATCGTGATCGGCGCGTCGTCCATGAAGATCGCATCCTCGTTGACGAACGCGTTCGGTCCGATCCGGGTGTGGGAGCCGTAGCTGCACCGAAACCGCGGGAGCACCACGGCGCCGACGCCGAGCTCGCCGAGCAGGGAGGCCAGGAGTTCCCGGCGCATGTCGTCGTCATCGGGACCCGTCGCGTTGAAGCGGTCGAGCACCCGCCAGCATTCTCTGCGCTCGGTGATCAGGTCGGGCTCGTCGAGATACCACTCGCCGCGCCGCATCCGGTTCGCTTGATCACCCACGCGGAGACGCTACCCCGGTCAGATCTTCTCGCCGCGCTTGACCTGCGGGGGAGGCATCCGCAACCGGCGGATCTGCATCGCCCGGTTCACCGCATAGAACAGCAGGCCCTTCGGCGACGACTTCGGCAGCCGCAGGTCCAGCAGCGCGCGGAACCGTCGCCAGGCGAGGAAGAAGTCGAGCAGGGCGAGGCCGAGGAAGGCGTACGTCACCACCAGGCTGATCGTCGAGATCGCCGGGATCGCGCTGGCCAGCACGGTGCCCGCAAGCATCAGCAACAGGGCGGGCAGCAAGAACTCCAACAGATTCCACCGGGCGTCGAAGAAGTCCCGCAGCAACTGCTTCTCCGGGGTGTTGTCGCGCTCGGCCATCGCCGCCATCCGCGCCTCGCGGCGCTGGCTGGTGGCCAACCGGCGGGCCTCCTTCTTGCTCAGGTTCGGCCGGGCCTTCGCCCGCCGTTCCGCCTCGGCCTCCTTGCGGGTCCGGGTCGGCCGGTTCTTCTCCCGGGTACGCCCGACCGGACCGCCCGCACCGTCGCTGCCGACCCCCAGATCCTCGGTGCTGTCGGTGCTCTCCGGCTCCGGAGCGGGCTCGGTCACCTGCGCCGCACGCTCCCGGCGTACCGCCCGACGGACCTTGCCGGACTCCGCCTCCTCGCTGCGGTCGCTCGGCTGGTAGGGGCGAAACAGGGGCACCCGGATCCTCCTGGTCAGTGCCGACGTTCGGCTTCTGGGGCTGGTCGAACCGCCATTCTCGCACCGGCGGGCCCCGGAATCGAAACCGCGCCCTACCCCGACTCGGCCCCAGTGCCCTGTCGTCGGCCCCACCATGCGCATAGGCTGGTGACCGATCAGACTTGTGGCCGGCGGTCATCGTGTCCAGCGGTCAACGTGTCGGGCGGTCAACTACGGGAAGGACCCAGCTTTTCATGAGCGGCGTATTCAAGCGCATGTCGATGATCTTCCGCGCCAAGGCCGACAAGGCACTGGACAAGGTCGAGGACCCGCGCGAGACCCTTGACTACTCCTACCAACGACAGCTTGATCTGTTGCAGAAGGTACGCCGGGGCGTGGCCGATGTGGCCACCAGCCGCAAGCGCGTGGAGCTGCAGGCCAACCAGCTCAACCAGCAGATCGACAAGCTGAACAACCAGGCCAAGGCCGCCCTCGAGCAGGGCCGTGAGGATCTTGCCCGCGAGGCGCTGACCCGCAAGTCGGGCATCCAGCAGCAGCTCGGCGACCTGCAGACCCAGCACGCGCAACTGCAGGGCGAGGAGGAGAAGCTGGTCTCGGCCAGCCGCCGCCTGCAGGCCAAGGTCGACGCCTTCCGCACCCGCAAGGAGACGATCAAGGCGACCTACTCCGCCGCCGAGGCGCAGACCCGGATCAACGAGGCCTTCACCGGCATCGGTGAGGAGATGGGCGATGTCGGCATGGCGATCCAGCGCGCCGAGGACAAGACCGCGCAGATGCAGGCCCGCGCCGGCGCGATCGACGAGCTGCTCGCCAGCGGTGCCCTGGAGGACCCGACGGGCACGGCAAAGGACGACCTGACCCGCGAGCTGGAGGCGCTGTCGTCGGGCTCCGATGTCGAGAACGAGCTGGCCGCGATGAAGGCACAGCTCGGCACCGGCCCCGCCGGCGGGCAGCGCGAGGCGATCGAGGGCGGCGCCGGTCAGCCCGCCCAGCAGCCGCAGGCCCAGGCACAGGGCGAACAGGTCTTCGAGGCGTACCCGGTCGACGGCAACGGTCAGGGCGGCACCGCCCAGGGAGGACAGCGGTGATCATCCGAATCGTCGGCGAGGGCCAGTTCGAGTTGCCCGATGACGCCGTTGCGACCCTGGATCCGTTCGACGACCAGGTCGAGGCCGCGGTCAAGGCCGAGGATCCCGAGGCACTGGGCCAGGCGCTGCAGGCCCTGCACGCCGCCGTGATCGATGCGGGTACGCCGCTCGCGGACGACGCGCTCGTGGATTCCGATCTGATCCTGCCGGCGGCCGATGCGTCGCTCGCGGAGGTGCACGAACTGCTCGGCGATCGCGACGAGGGTCTGATCCCCAACGGCTGATCCGACCGCGACTGGTCACCCGGGGTCCGCTCCGCAAGGATGAGCGAATGCGCGTACTCGTGGCCAGCGACCGGATCGGTTCGCTGAGTTCTGCCGACGCGGGGCAGGCAATCGCGCTCGGTTGGCGCGAGACCGCCCCCGACGCCCAGCTCGCCGTGGTGCCGATCGGGGAGGCCGGCGAAGGGCTGGACCAGGCGGTGGCCGACCTGCTCGGCGCCGAGGTCACCCTGCTGCCGGGAGATCCGGACGGCTCGGCCGTCGCCAGTTGTGTGCGCGCCGGGGGCGTGCTGTTGGTCGCCGTGGCCGATGCCACGGCCGACCCGGGCGGTTGGGATCCGTCCGCCAGCTCCCTGGCGGTCGGCCGGGCACTCGCCGACGCGCTCGATGCCGATCGGACGCCGCCGGACCGGATCGTCCTCGACCTGAGTCGCAGCGCCGCCCACGACGGGGGCGCGGGCATCCTCGCCGGGCTCGGCGCGACCGCCGATCGTCCGCTCGACCATGGCGCGGCCGGGCTGAGCGGCATCGGTCATCTCGATCTGGGTCCGGTGCGCGAACGCCTCGGCGCCACCGTCGTCGATCTCGCCGTGCCCGCCGACGAGACCGGACGGCACCTGCTCGGCCTGCGCGGCATCACCTCCCTGCGTGGCCGCGATGCCGATGTCGACGCCGCCACCATGCTGGCCACCGACGCCGCCCTGGAGTCCTTCGCCGCCGCGCTGACCCGCGCGGGCGGCGACGAGGCCGCCGCCGCGGCGCCCGGCGCGGGGGCCGGGGGAGTGGCCTATGGTCTGGCGGCCCTCGGCGCCCGGGTGCGCACCGGCGGCGACCTGGTCGCCGAGCTTGCCCGCCTGCCGCAGACCCTGCGGGCAGCGGACCTGATCGTCACCGGCTGCACCACCTTCGACTTCGCCCGCCGGGGCGGGGGCGTGATCGCGGCCGTCGCCGACTGGGGTGCCGAGTCGATGACCCCGGTGGTGCTGTTGGCGGGCACCGTCCTGATCGGCGCACGCGAGATGCGTACCCTCGGGATCGAGGCCGCGCATGCCGTGCACCCCTCGCCACTCGCGGCGCAGCCCGATGTCACGCCCGGTCAGCTCACGGCCCTGTCCGCGCGGATCGCGCGTAGCTGGGCACACTGAGCGGACGGGTGTTTGGAGCCGTCTCGGTCGCGGCATAGACTCGTTGCCGAGCCACCCACAATCAGCCTGCGAAGTGGAGGGGAACATGACGGTTCAGGACCAGACGAGCGAGGCCGGTGTCGACGGGGGCGTGGTGCTCACGGAGGTCGCCGCGGGGAAGGTCAAGTCCCTGCTGGAGGCCGAGGGGCGAGATGACCTCGCGCTGCGGATCGCCGTCCAGCCCGGTGGCTGCTCCGGCCTGCGCTACCAGCTCTTCTTCGACGAGCGGCAGCTCGACGGCGACAGCGTGAAGGACTTCGGCGGCGTCAGCGTGGTCACCGACCGGATGTCGCTGCCGTACCTGATGGGAGCGACCATCGACTTCGTCGACACCATCGAGAAGCAGGGCTTCACCATCGACAATCCGAATGCGACCGGATCCTGCGCCTGCGGCGACAGCTTCCACTGATCAGACGCCCGCGAAACGGCCCCGACGATGCCACGGCATCCGGGGCCGTTTTCGTTGTCCGCAACGATTCCCGGCACCGCCTCGGGTACGCCGACGCGGGCCCGGCGGCACGGTCTGCCCGGGTGCGATCCGGGTGGTCGAAATGCGTTAATGTGACCCACGTGAGTCTGACTTCGCGACGTCGTGTGCGCCCCCGCCTGGCCGCAGCGCTGGGCGTTCTGGCGCTGGCGGTCGTCCTCGCCGGTTGCGGCACCGGCGGTCCGGGACGGGCCCGCTACCTGGGCCTGCCGGAGCAGTCGAGCGACAAGGCGGCCTACATCGGCGACCTGTGGGTCGGCGCGTGGATCGCCTGCCTCGCGGTCGGTGCCGTCGTGTGGGGGCTGATGATCTGGGCGTTCACCCGCTACCGCCGCTCGGCGAAGAACCAGATCCCCCGGCAGACCACCTACAACATGCCGCTCGAGGTGATGTACACCATCGTGCCGTTCCTGATCATCGGCGCGCTGTTCTACTACACCCTGAACACCCAGAACCGGGTGCTGGCCGCGGAGAACGACCAGGACGTCACGATCGACGTGGTCGGGCAGAAGTGGTCGTGGACCTTCAACTACCTGGACGAGTCGGGCGAGCCGATCGCCTACGACAACGGCACGATCGAGAACACCCCGACCTTCCTGGTGCCCGTCAACCAGAAGATCAAGTTCAACCTGAACAGCCCCGATGTGATCCACTCGTTCTGGGTCCCGTCGTTCTACTTCAAGCTGGACGTCATCCCCGGTCGCACCAACAGCTTCGAGGTGACCCCGAACCGCGAGGGCACCTTCGCCGGCAAGTGCGCGGAGTTGTGTGGCACCTACCACTCGGCGATGTTGTTCAACCTGAAGGTGGTCAGCCAGGCCGAGTACGATGCGTACCTCGCCGATCTGGTTGCGCAGGGCAAGACCGGCCGCGCCGACGGTTTCCGCGGTGGCGTGGCGACGCCGACGGTCCCCGCCGGGCACGGCGAGGAAGAGGCAACGCAGGAGGGCGCGCGATGAGCACCGCTGAGGAAGTTGCCGCACGGGTCGGTACGCCGGCCGCACCGGTGGAGGCCGAGCGCGACCGGGGCCTCGGCAGGCTGATCTTCAAGATGCTGACGACGACCGATCACAAGTTGCTCGGCAACATGTACTTCGTCACCTGCATCTTCTTCTTCGGCTTCGGCGGTCTGCTCGCACTCGGCATCCGCGCCGAGCTGTTCGCGCCCGGCCTGCAGTTCCTGCAGTACGAGACCTTCAACCAGTTCTTCACGATGCACGGCACGATCATGCTGCTGCTCTTCGCGACGCCGCTGTTCTCGGCGTTCGCGAATGCGATCATGCCGTTGCAGATCGGTGCGCCGGATGTCGCGTTCCCGCGGTTGAACGCCTTCTCCTACTGGATCTATCTGGTCGGTGGCCTGATCACCGTGTCGGGCTTCATCACCCCGACCGGCGCCGCCAGCTTCGGCTGGTTCGCGTACCCGCCGTTGTCCGATGCGGTGAACTCGCCCGGCCCCGGTGGCGACCTGTGGCTCGTCGGGCTGTACCTGGTCGGCCTTTCCTCGATCCTCGGGGCGGTGAACTTCATCGTCACCATCGTGGCGCTGCGCGCTCCCGGGATGACCATGTTCCGGATGCCGATCTTCACCTGGAACGTGCTGGTCACCTCGATCCTGGTGCTGATCGCATTCCCGATCATCGCCGCGGCGTTCCTGATGTTGTTGGCCGACCGCGTGATGGGTGCCCAGATCTTCGACGCCGGCAACGGCGGGCCGCTGTTGTGGCAGAACCTGTTCTGGTTCTTCGGGCACCCGGAGGTCTACATCATCGCGCTGCCGTTCTTCGGCATCATCACCGAGATCTTGCCGGTGTTCAGCCGCAAGCCGGTCTTCGGCTATGTCGGGCTGGTCGGCGCGACGCTGAGCATCGCGGCGCTCTCGGTGGCGGTCTGGGCGCATCACATGTTCGTCACCGGCGCGGTCAACCTGCCCTTCTTCGCGTTCACCACCTTCCTGATCGCGGTGCCGACCGGCGTGAAGTTCTTCAACTGGATCGGCACCATGTGGCGCGGCAGCGTCTCGTTCGACACGCCGATGCTGTGGTGCGCCGGCTTCCTGGTCACCTTCCTCTTCGGCGGCCTGACCGGTGTGATCCTGGCCAGCCCGCCGCTGGACTTCCAGGTCTCGGACTCCTACTTCGTGGTGGCGCACTTCCACTACGTGGTCTTCGGGACCGTGGTGTTCGCGATGTTTGCGGGCTTCTACTACTGGTGGCCGAAGCTGACCGGCCGGATGCTCAACGAGCGGCTCGGCAAGCTGCACTTCTGGCTGGTCTTCATCGGCTTCCACACCACGTTCCTGGTCCAGCACTGGCTGGGAGCGGAGGGCATGCCCCGCCGGTACGCCGACTACCTGGCCACCGACGGATTCACCTTGTTGAACCAGATCTCCACGGTCGGCGCCTTCATCCTGGGCATCTCGATGCTGCCGTTCTTCTGGAACGTCTGGATCACCCGTAAGTCGCCCAAGGTGACCGTCGACGACCCGTGGGGCTGGGGGCGCTCGCTGGAGTGGGCGACGTCGTGCCCGCCGCCGCGGCACAACTTCACCAAGCTGCCGCGGATCCGTTCGCGCTACCCGGCGTTCGACGTGAACCACCCGGACGTGCAGCAGGAGGACGACGAGAACGACGACCAGGTGCTGGGCGCCGAGCTCGGCGATGCAGCGGTTTCGGCGGAGCAGAAGGCGGAGGGCAACCGATGAGGGGTTCGTTCTGGGCATTCATGTCCGTCTTCATCTTCCTGCTCGTCGTCACGCCGATCTACTGGCTGTTGAGCCACGAGATCGTCGGCACGGTGGCGCTGACCATGTCGGCGCTGTTGTGCCTGATGATCTCCTGGTATCTGCGGGTCACCAGCAAGTCCATCGGCCCGACCCTGGAGGACCGCCCCGACGCGACGATCGCTGAGGGCGCCGGCGTGATCGGCTTCTTCCCGCCGAGCAGCATCTGGCCGTTCTGGTGCGCGCTGGCCGCGGGCGTCTTCGTGCTCGGGCCCGTGTTCGGGTGGTGGCTGAGCCTGCTCGGCGGTGCGGTCGGGATCTGGGCGCTGTCCGGCTGGATCTACCAGTACTACGTCGGCGACTACAAGCACTGACCCTCTGAGCCAGGGACTACGCGGGCCCCGGGTCAGGCGCGGCCGGCGTCTCGCGGCGACGCTCCGGGATGTCGTAGGGCTGCGGCCAGAAGTCGACCACCTCGGTGATCAGCGGCTCGCCGCTCGACCCGGCGCCGATGGTCAGCCAGACCAATCCGGTCTGCGGCTCACCGTCCAGGCTCACGTCCATCCAGATCGCCGCGCCGGCGACGTCGGCATGCAGCCGGGCCACCCGCAGGTGCCACTCGCCCGGGTAGCGCTGGTTGAAGCGCACCAGCTCCTCGCGCCCGCCGACCCGCTCCCGCGTCTGCGGTGCCAGGTAGACGACGTCCGGGTGCAGCAACGCGCCCCAGCGCTCCCAGTCGCGCGCTTCCAGCAGCTCCACATAGTCCCGGGCCAACCGCGTGCTGTCCATGCCGGCAGCCTAGGGCCACGCTCCGACACCGGCCGCGGCCTCACCAGGAGGCGTGCAGGGGCCGGCCCTCGTCGTAACCGGACGTGGACTGGATGCCGATCACGGCGCGCTCGGCGAACTCGGGCAGATTGGCCGCTCCGGCATAGGTGCACGAGCTGCGGACCCCCGAGGTGATGAAGTCCAGCAGATCCTGTACGCCGGGGCGCTCGGCGTCGAGATACATCCGCGAGGACGAGATCCCCTCCTCGAACAGTCCCGCCCGCGCGCGCTCGAAGCCCGAGGAGTCCCGGGTCCGGTTGCGCACCGCGCGCGCCGAGGCCATCCCGAAGGACTCCTTGTAGGGGCGCCCGTCGGCGGCGACCATCAGGTTGCCGGGCGATTCGTGGGTGCCGGCGAACCAGGAGCCGATCATCACCGAGCCCGCGCCCGCCGCCAGCGCAAGGGCGACATCGCGCGGATGGCGTACCCCACCATCGGCCCAGACCGCCTTGCCCAGCTCGCGGGCGGCCGCCGAGCACTCCAGCACCGCGGAGAACTGCGGCCGGCCGACACCGGTCTGCATCCGCGTCGTGCACATCGCGCCGGGACCGACCCCGACCTTGATCACGTCGGCGCCGGCGTCGATCAGCTCGCGGGTACCGTCGGCGGTGACCACGTTCCCGGCCACGATCGGTACGCCGGGCGCCAGCTTGTCCCGCACATCGCGGACCGCCTCCAGCACGTTGATCATCTTGTCCTGGTGGCCGTGCGCGGTGTCGACCACGAGGACATCGGAACCCGCGGCGAGCAGCGCCTCGGCCCGGGCGGGCACATCGCCGTTGATGCCGACCGCCGTGCCGATCTTCAGCCGGCCGTCGGCGTCCAGCGCGGGCGCGTAGATCGCGGCGCGCAGCGCGCCCTTGCGGGTCATCACACCGAGCAGTCGGCCGTCGTCGCCGAGCGCGATCGCATAGTCGTCGTGGGCCGCGGACAACTGGTCGAAGATCTCTCGCGGCGAGTCGGTGGGGGAGACCTTGACCAGCTCGCCGCCCATGATCGTCCGGACCTGGGCGAACCGGTCGACGCCCTGGGCGTCTGCCTCGGTGACCGTGCCGACCGGCAGACCGTCCTCGACGACCAGCACGACCCCGTGGCCGCGCTTGGGCAGCAGGCTGATGGCCTCGCCGACCGTCGTGCCCGGCGTGACCGTGACCGGGGTGTCGAAGACCGTGTGGGAGCCCTTGACCTTGCCGATGGTCTCCGCGACGACATCGGTCGGAATGTCCTGAGGGATGATCGCGACGCCGCCGCTGCGGGCCATCGTCTCGGCCATTCGGCGGCCCGAGACGGCCGTCATGTTGGCGGCGACGAGCGGCAGCGGGGTGCCGAGGCCGTCGGTGCTGGTCAGGTCGACATCGAGTCGTGAAGTGACCTGCGAGCGCGACGGGACCATGAACACGTCGTTGTAGGTCAGGTCGTGCTGCGGCTGGTTCAGGAAACGCACCGCGTCATTGTTCCACGCGGTACGCCCCGTTGCCACGCGCCGCCGAGCGGGCGGCGTACCCCCCCGGGGCTCAGTGCTTGCTGGACTCCAGCGCGCTGCGATCGCTGCCGTCGCCGTCCACGGCGTGGTGGCCGTTGCCGGAGTCGCTGTGGCCCTCGGGCTCGTCGTGGTGGTGCGCCGCCTCGATCTCGGCTGCCGTGGGCTTGCGGACGTTGTCGGCGAAGTACCACCGGCTCGCGGCGGCCCGCAGCTTGGAGATCCCGCCCTTCTTGCGCTTCACCCCGCGCTCGTCGGTGCCCTCCACGGCCTGCACGGGCCGGTCCTCCGCCGCCTGGGTGAGCGTGTACGCCTCGTCGGTGCTGATCGGCACGTGCGCCTCGTGGTACTCGCCGTCGGGGCTGCGCTCCATCAGGCCGGACTCGCCGCCGTGCAGCACCCGCTCGGCGTTGCGCCGCTGGATGCCCAGGCAGATCCGCCGGGTGATGATGAACGCGGCGATCGGTGCGGCGAAGACCAGGATCCGGAACAGCTCGGTCAGGAAGTTCAGGCTGAGGTTGAACTGGATGGCCAAGATGTCGTTGCCGCCAGCCATCCAGAACACGCCGTAGACCGACATCCCGGCGACGCCGAGCGCGGTCCGGGTGGGCGCCTGCCACGGGTACTGCAGGATGTTGTGGTCGCGCTTGTCGCCGGTGATCCACTGCTCGATGAAGGGGTACGCGCCGAGCAGCGTGAACAACAGGCCCATCAGGCCCACGCCGGGCAGGAACACGTTCCACGACCAGGTGGTCGGCGGGATGATCCCGATCCAGCCCCACGCCCATTCCCAGCCGGGCATGATCCGCAGGCCGCCCTCCAGCCAGCCCATGTACCAGTCCGGCTGCGAGCCGGCGGTCACCTCGGCCGGGTTGTAGGGACCGTAGGTCCACAGCGGGTTGATCTGCATGAACGCGCCCATCAGGGCCGTCACGCCGAAGACGATGAAGAAGAAGCCGCCGGCCTTGGCCATGTAGACCGGGAAGAGCGGGTAGCCGACGACGTTGGTCTCCTTGCGGCCCGGGCCCGGGTACTGCGTGTGCTTGTGGTACACGACCAGCGCCAGGTGCGCGGTGATCAGGCCGAGGATCAGGCCCGGGATGAGCAGGATGTGCGCCATGTAGAAGCGCTCGATCACGATGTCGCCCGGGTACTCGCCGCCGAAGATCAAGAACTCGGCCCAGGTGCCGACGATGGGCACCGAACGCATCAGGCCGTCGGCGATCCGCAAGCCGGTGCCGGACAGCAGGTCATCGGGCAGCGAGTAGCCGGCGAAGCCCTCGACGATGCCCATCGACAACAAGCCGATGCCGATCAGCCAGTTCAGCTCGCGCGGCTTGCGGAACGCCCCGGTGAAGAAGATGCGCAGCATGTGCGCGGTCATCGCGCCGAGGAAGAGCATCGCCGCCCAGTGGTGCATCTGCCGCATCAGCAGGCCGCCGCGGATGTCGAAGCTGATGTTCAGCGTCGAGGCGTAGGCCTCCGACATCTCGAGCCCACGGAGGAGCTGGTAGGAGCCCTCGTACTCGATCTCCGACATCGACGGCTTGAACCACAGCGTCAGGAAGACGCCGGTGAGCAGCAGGATGATGAAGCTGTACAGCGCGATCTCGCCGAGCAGGAACGACCAGTGGTCGGGGAAGATCTTGCGCAGGTTCTTCTTCAACAGGCCGGCCAGGCCGAGCCGGTCGTCGGCCCAGGTGGCGATGCCGGCACCCGCCTGCAGCGGATGCTTCGGCTTGGGGCTGGTGGCCGGGACCGCGTCGTCGACGGGCGCCTCCACGCGTTGGCTGGGTTTCGCCATCAGTTCTCACCCTCTCCGGGCAGCGAGCGCGTCAGGTCGTGGGTCGAGTCGCGCTCGAAATAGCTGGGGCCCGTGGGCAGGTTGTGGCCCTCGTCGTCGACGAAGCCCGAGCGTGCGATCAGATAGCCCTCGCCGTCGACGGTGATCGGCAGTTGGGGCAGCGCACGCGACGCCGGACCGAAGACGACGATCCCGGCGCGGCCGAGGTCGAACGTCGACTGGTGGCACGGGCACAGCAGGTGGTGGGTCTGCTGTTCCCACAGGCTGATCGGGCAGCCGACGTGGGTGCAGATCTTGGAGTAGCACAAGATTCCGTTGACGTGCCAGTCACGCCGGGTCTCGGGGATGACGATCTGGTTCGGATTCATCCGGACGATGATGATCGCCGCCTTGGCCTTCTGCTGCAGGAACTCGGTGCCGTGCAGCTCCTCCAGGTTGGCCGGCTGGGCGTTGACGAGCTGGCCGATCTGCAGGTCGGCGGCCCGGATCGGCGTGTAGGTCACGTCATTGACCAGGCGTACCCCCTCCGACCAGATCGTCGTCGCGATCGTGCGGTCGATCTCCGGCCGGGTGGGCCACGGGCCGAGGTCGGCGAGGGAGATGATCGCGGGCAGACCGAGCGCGCCGACGCCGATGCCGAGGCTGCGCAGGATCATCTGCCGACGGCTGACGCCGGACTGGGTGATGCCCTTGTCGACCTCGATCATGATCGCTTCGCGATCC